>NZ_QSDR01000018.1 GCF_003464085.1 Clostridium sp. AM58-1XD | reverse complement strand
ATTCTAGGAATAAAGTTTAAATATTATATATTTTTTTAAATTTCTAATTCTTACATCCTATATTACATATTTTTTTAAATTTCTAATTCTTACATCCTATATTACACCAGTTTTTAGTGCTATATGTCCTATATGTTTTATTTCTTTGTTTTAGCCTCTGCATTTAAAAATTCATATCATAATGTTTATACATCACTGGACGCTCCTCATCGTTCAAAGGTATCCTTAAGAGAGTTGATCCATGTTTCAATCGCTTCTGCTAAGATAAACTGCTGCTTTAAAACCGCCATTCCTGTTTCCGGAATATCCGTTCTTTTTTCTTTCATACAGATATTTTCCTCTATATAGGACTTCAAAGCATTAACATTTTTTTCTATATTTGACAGACACGCCTTCTGATAATCCGGTGAAAGGCTTGATAAATTTACAATTACGGCATTAAAATCCAGTAAAATATGGATCGGTTTAGCAGCAATTTCCATCATCAGACTTTCAAACGCTTCTTCTCCTGAATCCGTTAAAGAATAGACTGCTTTCTCTGCCATTTTTCCTTCTTTCACAATACTGCTCCTGATATAGCCCTTTTCTTCCAGCTGTATGACTTTTTTATATATGGACGGCGTACTGATTTTCACCCACTTCGATATATTCCGATACTCCACTAATTTTTGAATATCGTAAGCACTTAAAGATTCCTTTTTTAAGATCCCCAATACAATCAAGTCGATTGTTGCCATAACGTCCTCCTTTTTCACTTGACAAATACTATAAATTATAGTAGTATATGACTCACGGCCAAAATACTATAATTTATAGTACTGTATTTTACACTTTATGTCAATGAAAAGGAGGATTTATCATGAATGAATGCGATAAAAAAATGTACCTGCTGGGAAAGGCACCAATGCACAAGGCGCTCTTAGCTATGGGGCTCCCTGCTATGATCGGCATGATGATCAATGCAGTATATATCTGGCAGATGCCTACTTTGTAGGGGGGCTGGGAACAAGCCAGATGGGAGCGATCTCCGTCGCTTTTCCCCTTGGTCAGGTGGTCGTTGGATTAGGCCTATTGTTCGGTAACGGCGCCGCATCTTATATATCCAGGCTATTAGGACAAGGGAAAACAGAGACGGCGAATAAAGCAGCCAGCTCTGCTCTGTACAGCAGCGTTTTAGTCGGTACTGTCATCATCGTGTGCGCAGTGATTTTTCTGATACCAATTCTGAAACTATTAGGTGCGACGGAAAGTATACTGCCTTATGCAGCGATATATGCAAAAATCTATATTATTTCTTCTATTTTCAGCGTATTTAATGTCACCATGAATAACATCGTGACGAGTGAAGGCGCCGCAAAAACTACGATGTCCGCATTAATGGCAGGAGCTCTGCTCAATATCCTCCTGGATCCGATCTTTATTTACCGCCTGAATCTGGGCGTAGCCGGCGCTGCGATCGCCACGGCAATCTCTCAGTTCGTCTCTACTTTCGTATATTTGTGGTACATATTCAGGAAAAAAAGCGTGTTCAGCTTTCGTATTCGGGAGTGCTGTTTCTCCAGGGAGATCATATCTGAAATTATGAAAATTGGAATTCCGACACTCATTTTTCAGTTGCTTACCAGCTTATCTGTAACCCTGATCAATCTGCAGGCAAAAGAATACGGCGATTCTGTAATTGCCGGAATGGGAGCCGTAACGAGAATCATCGCTATGGGAAGTCTGATGGTATTCGGATTTATGAAAGGCTTTCAGCCAATTGCCGGATATAACTACGGTGCAAAAAATTTCAGCCGCCTGCATGCTGCAATTAAAACTTCTGTCGTATGGTCCACCGCATTCTGCGCCATATTCGGACTGGCTTTAGCCTTCTTTCCTTCGGCAATTATCTCCCAATTCACCATAAACGATATTGAAATGATAGATGCAGGACAAAGAGCCTTACGGGCCAATGGTTTTTCTTTCCTGCTTTTTGGTTTCTATACCGTATATTCTTCACTCTTTTTAGCTCTTGGAAAAGCAAAAGAAGGTTTTATTCTCGGCGCCTGCCGTCAGGGACTCTGTTTTGTCCCTGCCATCCTGATTCTGCCGTACATTGCAGGTATCGGTGGCATTCTCTATGCCCAACCCGTTTCTGACGTTGTATCTGCAGTTATTGCCGCATTGATGGCAGCTCATCTCCACAGGAGTTTTTCAAAACAGCAGGCTGTGGAAATTGCATCACATAACATGTAATATGAAAGACTGTAATATGAAAGGCCGCATAAATCTCATATTTATGCGGCCTTTCATATTTGATATCTGATTACGCTTACTTAAAAAACGGAAGATCAGACGATTTTAATTTCTATTATTTGTAATTGACAATCTTTCCAAAGTCTGGCTTCAGGGAAGCGCCTCCAACAAGACCTCCGTCGATATCAGCCTGTGCAAATAATTCAGCTGCGTTACCTGCATTGACCGATCCGCCGTACTGAATACGAACTGCTTCTGCTGTGGCTTCGTCATAGATTTCTTTTATACACTGACGGATTCCTGCGCAAACCTCTTCTGCCTGTTCTGTCGTAGCGGTCTTTCCTGTTCCGATTGCCCAGATCGGCTCGTATGCAATAACAGCTGTCTTTGCCTGATCAGCTGTTACGCCCATGAATCCAACCTTAACCTGCTGACGGATGAAATCCATAGTTACGCCCTGTTCTCTCTGCTCCAGTGTTTCACCACAACACATGATCGGTGTAATTCCATGCTCGAATGCTTTTAACATCTTTTTATTGACAGACTCATTTGTCTCAGCAAAATATTCTCTTCTCTCAGAATGGCCGAGAACAACATATTTAACGCCTGCATCTACAAGCATTGCCGGAGAAATTTCCCCTGTATAAGCTCCGCTCTCTTCATAGTACATATTTTCTGCACCGATGCAGATATTTGTTCCCTTTGCAGCTTCCATGGCCGGGATAATATCGATAGCCGGAACACAGAAGACTACATCTGCTTCATCATTTACTACAAGCGGCTTTAATGTGTTGACAAGTTCAACGGCCTCCGTAGGAGTCATGTTCATTTTCCAGTTTCCAGCAATAATTTTTCTTCTTGCCATAATTAACTTACCTCTCTCTTCAGGCCGGTTCAAAAAACGGCCGGTATTTAAATTTCACCTCGCCTCGCCTAGGGGCGGGAACGGCTTTCGCACTAAGCTCGATATAACCTCGCTAAGTGGCGCGGGGGTGTTCCCTTCACTACGGCTCGACAAGACCTCGCCTAGGGGCGGGAACGACTTTCGCACTAAGCTCGATTTGACCTCGCTAAGTGCTCAATGCCTGTTGTCGGCTGCGGCTACGCCTGGGAGTTCTTTGCCTTCCAGGAATTCCAGGGAAGCGCCGCCGCCTGTGGAAATGTGTGTCATCTTATCTGCGAATCCAAGACGCTTTACAGCGTTTACGGAATCTCCGCCGCCGATTACTGTAGTAGCGTCAGCCAGTTCTGCAACTGCGCGGCATACTTCCAGTGTTCCTTCAGCAAAGTTAGCAAACTCGAAGACGCCCATCGGTCCGTTCCATACGACTGTCTTCGCCCCGTCCAGAGCCTTTTTGTACATTTCAATCGTCTTCGGTCCGATATCAAATCCAGACCAGCCTGCGTCGATTACATCAACGATCTTTTTCTCTGTGTCGTTGGAAAATTCTTTTCCCTCAACATGGTCAACAGGAAGCAGAAGGTTAACGCCTTTGTCCTTTGCTTTCTTGACCATCTCTAAAGCGTAATCCAGCTTATCCTCTTCACAAAGAGAATTTCCGATTTCCTGTCCCTGTGCCTTTAAGAATGTATAGGCCATACCGCCACCGATGATCAGCGTATCAACCTTATCCAGCAGGTTGTTGATTACATTGATCTTATCGGAAACTTTAGCGCCACCAAGGATCGCTACAAACGGACGTACCGGATTCTCAACAGCCTGTCCCAGGAACTTGATTTCCTTTTCCATCAGGTATCCCACAACATTTTCCTGTGTATACTTTGTAACTCCAACGTTTGAGCAGTGTGCTCTATGTGCAGTGCCGAATGCATCGTTTACGAATACGCCGTTGTCACAGAGTGCAGCCAGTTCTTTTGCATATCCTTCTGCATTTTCATCTTTGCCGTATTTTGTCTCCTCTGCTCTGTAACGTGTATTCTGAAGAAGGAGAACTTCTCCGTCCTTTAACTCAGAAGCGATTTTCTGTGTTTCCTCTCCCGTTACCTTTGGATCATTCACAAATTTAACTTCTACGCCAAGTCTTTCGCTTAACGCCGGTGCAACTGGAGCGAGAGACATTTCCGGAACAGGCTCTCCCTTCGGTTTTCCCAAATGGGAGCAGAGAATTACTCTGGCGCCCTGATCAAGGAGCTTCTTAATTGTTGGGATCGCTCCGTCAATACGGTTGTAGTTCTGTATAACGCCTTCTTTTAACGGTACGTTAAAATCGCAGCGTACAAGTACTTTTTTACCTTTTAAATCTTTTAAATCATCAACTGTTTTCTTATTTAACATTGAAATGATCTCCTCTCATAACGATATACGAGCACGGTCCATAATAGAAGAAAGGGGGTGTTGCAAAAGTCGAATCCGCATTGCCGCCGATACCAGATTTCGTTCCAGGCAGTGGCCAAGTCACTACATCTGGCATCGGCGGCAATGCTCTATTCCTTTTTGCAACATCCTCTTCGCCTGCGGCGAATCGCTTTAGCGGCATGATTCCTTATCGCCGCAGTGCGATCCCTGCAAAGCGTTTCTTATATCATATATCATAGGCGCTCTTTCCCATGATATAATAAAGGGCCCGGTCCTGACGACCGGACCCTGATGGATCTACTCTGCTGTCACACTGAAACCTTCAGATGTGTTCAATTAGTTTAATTCAGCGAAGTACTTGATGGTTCTTACCATCTGGCTTGTATAGGAGTTCTCATTGTCATACCATGAAACTACCTGTACTTCATATAAGTCATCGCAGATGTGGTTAACCATGGTCTGTGTTGCATCGAACAGGGAACCATAAGTGATACCAACAATATCAGAAGATACTAATTCTTCCTCTGTATATCCGAAAGAAGCGGAAGAAGCTGCTTTCATAGCTGCATTGATGCCTTCTTTTGTTACTTCAGCACCTTTAACAACTGCTGTTAAAAGTGTTGTAGAGCCTGTCGGAACCGGAACACGCTGTGCAGAACCGATTAACTTGCCGTTTAATTCCGGAATAACAAGGCCGATTGCTTTCGCTGCGCCTGTAGAGTTCGGAACGATATTAACAGCTGCTGCACGGGCACGTCTGAAATCGCCTTTTCTGTGTGGTCCGTCAAGTACCATCTGATCACCTGTGTATGCATGGATTGTAGCCATGATACCGGACTGGATCGGAGCGTAGTCATGTAATGCCTTTGCCATTGGAGCGAGGCAGTTTGTTGTACAGGAAGCTGCGGAAATGATTGTATCGTCTTTTGTCAGAACTTTTTCATTTACGCTGAAAACGATAGTTGGAAGGTCGTTGCCTGCCGGAGCAGAAATAACAACTTTCTTAGCGCCTGCATCGATATGAGCCTGAGCTTTTGCCTTGGATGTATAGAAGCCTGTACACTCCAGAACTACGTCTACTCCAACTTCTTTCCATGGAAGGTTTGCTGCGTCTTTCTCTGCATAAATCTTAATTGTATGACCATCTACAGTAATAGAGTCCTCACCAGCTACAACTTTATCGCCTAAAGCGTATCTGCCCTGAGAAGAGTCATACTTTAATAAGTGAGCTAACATTGCCGGATTGGTCAAATCGTTAATTGCTACTACTTCGTATCCCTCTGCCTGAAACATCTGTCTGAAAGCCAGACGGCCGATACGTCCAAAACCATTGATCGCTACTCTTACTGCCATAATTGTATTCCTCCTAAGAATATTAATATGATTGTTAAATAATAATCAACTACCTTTTATTGTACATAATAATTTCGGAAATAGCAAGCGCTTTTTCCTATAATTTTATCTTTATTTTTCCTACAATTTCCTTTACATTTCGTCTTTTACGTATCCTGCCAGGTTATATGCATGGTCGGAAATACGCTCAAGATTACTGATAATATCAAGAAAAACAATGCCTGCCGAGGCCGTACATTTACCGGAAGAAAGGCGCTCGATATGTTTTTCACGAAGTTCTTCTTCTAAATTATCAACTTCATCCTCCAGCTGGCTTACTTTTCTTACATCGTCCATATTGCCGTACTGTCTTGCCAGAACTGCATGTTCAAATGCCGCCTGTACCACATCACTGATGGATTTCAGGTCAGACAGGGCCGTATCTGAAAAACGGTAATTCTTTTCAGCCATGGACTGAGCCAGCTCCGCCAGGTTATCTGAATGGTCTCCGACGCGTTCGATATCACTTACGCTGTAAAACAGGTTTGCAACGACCAGCTTCTGATGCTCGGTCAGCGAAAGATTATCTACCTTTATCAGGTATTCCGTAAGCATCTTTTCCATATTATTGATCGTTTTCTCTGTTTTATACACTTCATTAATATCGTCCCAGCTTCCGCTCTCCAGCGCTTTAATGGCGCGGTCCAGATTGCCCATGGTAATCTGTCCCATATGGATTACCTCCAGAGATGCCGTTTCAAGGGCAAATGCCGGAGACTCGAAAATTCTTTCGTCCAGATGTTTTAACGCTACATCCTCTTCTGTCTGCTCGATCTCCTCTTCGCCCGGCTTCTCCTTTACGATTATTCCGGAAAGTTTAACCAGCTGGTTTGCAAATGGGAACAGCAGCACCGTGTTGGTCAGGTTGAACACCGTATGGAATATGGAAATCTGCACTGCATTGATATTGCTGGACGCAATCGCCGGGCTTACAGTAAACACAACCAGACCGATCACGCCGAACAAAATGGAACCGATAATATTGAAGCAGAGATGGATGGCTGCCGCCCGCTTCGCCGTTCTGGAACCTCCCATACTGGAAATCAGTGCCGTTACACAGGAACCGATATTTTGTCCTAGAGTGATATAAATCGCTGCATTCGTTGTAACAATTCCATTCATGGCAAGAGTCTGCAGGATACCAACGGAAGCAGAAGAACTCTGCAACAGTGCTGTTACCGCAAGGCCGATCAGCATTCCAAGAATCGGGTTGCCTCCCAAAAGAGCAAATGCCTTCGCAAAAATCGGAGCATCCGTATATGGGGAAATAGAGCCTGACATAAAGTCGAGGCCAACAAACAGGAGACCCAGACCCACGAAAATCTCTCCTACCTGCTTACGCTTCTGCTTTTTGGAGAAAACCATTAAGAGAGCTCCTATCCCTATAATAAGAGGAGCATAAAACGCCGGTTTCATGACTTCAAACGCATCTCCCAGCTGGCTCATGGATACGATCCATGCAGTAATTGTCGTACCGATATTGGCACCCATTATGACTCCTACTGCCTGGGCCAGATTCAGTACACCCGCACTTACAAAACCCACTACCATTACCGTGGTAGCACCACTACTTTGAATAATCGCAGTAATCAGGGCACCAAGCGCGACAGCCATCACGCGGTTATTGGTCAGCATACCCAGGAACTGCTTCATCTTTCCCCCGGCGGTTCTCTGCATACCATCTGCCATGATATTCATACCATACAGAAACATGCCTAGACCGCCCAGGAATCCAAACAAGCTGGAAATGTCACTTATCGACATAATATCCTCCTTAGAAAATCTTTCGTATTTTTTCGCAGACAATCTAATCATATCATATAATGATAATTTATTTCAATCACTTTCCATCTGCCTGCCTTATTTTTCTACAAAATCCCCGAACCTGCATTGCTTTTCCTGTATATTTTAGTTATAATACATACAGTATTTTTTCTACAGCATGAATGAGGAAAGGAGTTTTCCCATGTTATCCGATTTTCACATACATACGCAGTTCTCCGGAGACAGCGATGCGCCCGTACGCGACATGATCGAAACAGCTATTTTACTCGGTATGGACGAGCTATGTATCACCGATCACAATGATTATGGCGTTGATTCTGGTGAGATTGATTTCAATCTGGATTTTGACGCATATTGGGAAACGCTGCCCGCCTTAAAAGAAGAATACCGCAATAAAATCCGTCTTCGTATCGGCATTGAAATGGGGTTGCTTCCAAGCCTTGGTTCATACTGCAGTGATATTGCTGCACGCTATCCGTTTGATTTCATCATAGGTTCCACCCATTTTGTCGATGGCATGGACCCCTATTATCCTTCGTATTTTGAAGGGCGGGATGAACGCGCCGCATACGAACAGTATTTTTATAATCTGCTGGAAAATGTGAAAAGCTGCAGCAGCTTTGACGTCTGCGGCCACATTGACTATATTATCCGTTATGGCCCTCACAAAGGGCAGTTTTACACATATAAGTCCTACTGCCGGTATCTGGAGCCTCTGCTTTCCATT
The DNA here is from genome assembly GCF_003464085.1 of Clostridium sp. AM58-1XD. Classification (GTDB taxonomy): domain Bacteria; phylum Bacillota; class Clostridia; order Lachnospirales; family Lachnospiraceae; genus Lachnoclostridium_A. The sequence goes on along the minus strand of NZ_QSDR01000018.1, from coordinate 82,446 downwards.
CTTGCAGAGAATGGAAAGGGGATTGAATGCAATACCTGCGGGTTGCGCTATGGCCTGGGACAGCCTAACCCCCACCCCGATATTCTTCGTAGATTCCGGGAATTGGGAGGCGAGATTGTAACGGTCGGTTCCGATGCCCACGATTCCAAATATGTCGGATATGATTTCAGACGCGCGGAGGAACTTTTAAAATTCTGCGGTTACCGCTACTATACGACTTACTCACAGAGGAAACCTGTTTTTCACAAGCTATGACCTGGGGAGATACATATGACAAGAGAAGAACGTGAAAAAGAGAGAAGGCTGAGGCAGATCCGTGCCCGTCATGCCGCCATGAAAAAAAAGCGCAGGCGCCAAAGGGCTTTCCTGCGTTTTTGCATATATACTTTGCTCCTGCTTATTCTGGCTGCCGGTGTTTTAGCTGTCCGGCTCATTCTGTGGAGGCCTCATATCGACGGCTCATCCATAGAAATACCGGCATGGATTGACGTACAGCTTATCGATCCAAATCCATTTTCCAGGCCTCAGACACCCCTTGAAGAAGTAAAGGGGATCGTCGTTCATTATACGGCCAATCCCGGTACCTCCGCACAGAAAAACCGCAATTTTTTCAACAATTTGGCCAAACAGGATCCAAATGGAAAGACAACGTCCGTAAGCAGCCACTTCGTTATCGGACTTGACGGCGAAATTATTCAGTGCGTTCCGCTGACTGAAATTGCCTATGCCTCCAATAACAGGAATATCGATACCATAAGCATCGAATGCTGTCATCCTGACGAAAGCGGTAAGTTCACCGCCGAAACTTATCAGTCTCTTGTGAGGCTTACCGCCTGGCTGAAATCGGAATTTCACTTGAAAAAAAATGACATCATTCGCCACTATGATGTAAAAGGCAAGCCATGTCCCCTTTATTTTGTTGAACACGAAGATGCCTGGAAACAGTTTAAAAAGGATGTGGACGTGTATAAGGAAGAGCACTAATGTAAATAGGATACTGTATAAGTGAAATCAGACATGCCCTCGATACCAGATCTTGTTCCAAGGCGCTGCCAGAGCCTTCCATCTGAAACCGAGGGCATTGCTTTTTGCTTTTCTGCCACACGCTCATTGCTTTTTTAACGCAGCTCACCCATTGTCGGAGCGCAGCTTTCGTCTGCTTATTAATGAGTATAATCGATCAGTTTCATCTCATCTCCGACTGCTGCTGCAACGATTTCCTTCATACGCTTAGCGAACGGACATGGATAACCAATCGGCGTCCCTTTCTGAATACAGGATGCAAAGACAATCGTATCGGCCCCGCGCCGAACCAGTTCCTTGGCACGAAGAACGGCCTTTTTTCCGGGACATCCGCCGCAGTTAATGAAACCGACAATTTCAATCTCTTCTTCTACCCCTTCAAATGCCCCTGTTTTCTCACGAATCGCCTTAAAATCAGCCGATCCTGGGCAAAAGTCCTCTGTCTGCATACAACGTATAATTCCAACTTTCATCGTTTCTCTCCTCCTGTTTATAGTTCTGTTTCTACCTCTGTTTATAGTTCTGTTTATAGTTCTGTTTCTATCTTTGTTTCTATCTTTGTTTCTATCTCTTCTTATATTTCCATACAGTTACTGCTTATGTTGCTGCCTGTATCCCTTTTTCCACCATGATCCTGAGAATTTCTCCATCCGTTTCCACCATGCCCGGGCTGCTGATGCGGCTCATACTGCGGATGCACGCTTCCGGCGTCTCCGCACAAATCCCGTCCGTAGGCCGGAGACCTACACCGTTCACAGCAAGCAATGCGCTGATGATTCCTGTCATTGTAGCTGCAGACAGTTTGAGTGCACACCCTGTCTTTCCGCCGTCACAGATCATTCCGGCTATGCTGCCTGTCATATTACGGATTGCCCAACCGATCTGTTCATCCGTACCGCCCAGAAGCCATGTAACGGCAGCGGAAGCTGCTGTGGCGGAAGCCATTGCGCAACTGCATACTGCGGATAGTTTTCCAATGTGTGCATTTATGTACTCATTTAAAAGATGAGCGAACGCCAGTCCCTTAAGGGCTGTCCGGCGGTCAGCGCCTATGGTTCGTACCGTTTCCATAACGGGAAGGATCACAGCGATCCCTTTGCTTCCGCTTCCCGCGCTGCTCATAGTAGCGTAAGGGCAGCCTTCCAGACGTGCTTCCGTCGCCGCGGCCACCTGAACCATAATCCGTTCCATCAGGCCATTACCGATGATTGCTCCACCACAGTTCCTGTTCAGGACCTCCGCTATACCGATTCCCTGTCCTTCCTGCAATCCATAGTCAGCCAGTATCTGATTCATCTCGGCGCCCGCCATGAGAAAATCCAGCTCTTCTTCATCTGCCGATGCCACCAGCGCCCGTATCTCGCTAACCGTCATCATTTTCAGCCGATCTAGCAGCACCGATCCGGAAGCCGGTAAATCCATTTCACGTTTCACCAGGACAGTATCATTGGCCTGGGTGAGAACTATATTCGTATGCCCACCACGTATCACACTGATTCCCGTTCCATTCTCAGTCTCTGCTTCACAGCGTACATAGATGCCGCGTTCATTTTCTGAAACAGACAGGATAATTCCTCCGCTATCAGCCAGTTTCCGTGCTTCCCCGGCAACTTTTTCATCTATCTGTTTGAATATTTCCAAACCGGTCGACGGATCTGCAATACATGCGCCTAAAGCGGCGGCATATGGAATTCCAACCTGGTTAAAGCCTGGAATTCCCACAGACATTGCGTTTTTATATATATTTTTACTGAGCTCTGCATGCAGCCGTTTCACTCTTCCTCCGACAGCCTTTGCCGCATCTGCTGCTGCCAGCGCTATACATACCGGCTCCGTGCACCCCAAAGCCGGAACAATGTCCTGATGAAGAAGCTCCAGCATTTCTTTTTTATCCAAAACGTTTCCCCCCTTACCCTCGCTCCAAAATCATACACTTGTCATATATTTGATATGTGTATGCCTTTATGGTAAAGTATAGGCTTAAAAAATATCCTTGTCAACCGGTTCCATATAAGTTTGACACAACGGAACATATGTCAATGTATCCTGCAATTACACATATGTTCCTTTATTTTATGGCATGCCGTTTTATAAAAATCACTTTGTCCAATTGCTGCATATGATAAATCAAACAATATTTTACGAGGTAAACTCTATGGCTCTTATAAATAAACTGGACAATACTGCCAGCGTGACTTATGGCGGAAATCCCATAAACAGCAACAGCGTATCGACGGTTCTGCTCCTTGCTCCCACACTTGTTAAAGCAGTAGACAAATTAACGGCAAGTATTGGGGATACTCTGACCTATACAATTACCATAACAAATGTAGGTTTAAATCCGTTGACGAATCTTCCTTTCACCGACACGATTCCGGCAGGCGCTACCTTTGTAGCCGGCTCTTTTACTGCAAATGGAACGGCTGCCACCCCAACCGTTACAAACAATACGTTGACGTATACCATACCCAGTATTGCTTCCCTTGGTACCGCAAGTTTGCAGTTTCAGGCTAAAGTTGTCGGAGGTTCCGTTTAAATCCAACAGCTCTGTCCAGAAATTAATTTCTTTTACTGATCCTCTGTCCAGATCATATGGTGAGACAATTTTCTTCATTTATTATTCCTTCGTGTTCACCAGCGACTGCTCCATTTTCTGGTCCGGTAAAGATATCACCAGCAATCCTGTGTTTACAGATTCTTATACCCTGCTCGACTTTTTCCCATAGAAAATTATAATTCCTGCTTCTATCCATTTTGCTCACTGCATATCATGACCTGAGGTGAATGATATGCAATCCTGTGAATTAGCTCTTTCTATATCGTCTCTGGCATGCTGTCTTGCGGAAGGAAAAAGTCCTGAAGAAATTGCTCTAATCAGTTCCATTTTTATGCAGCTCGGGGACACTTTGGCGACAATTGCCGCTCATCAGGCTGTTTGTACTCCCCAAGCCCCCGGCACATAAACTCTTGGGAACACAAAAAAGCCCCTGAATCTGCTGATTTCCCAGCAAACTCAAGGGCTTTTTATAGTGGAGATAATGGGACTCGAACCCACGGCCTCTTGAATGCCATTCAAGCGCTCTCCCATCTGAGCTATATCCCCTTACAAAAAACAACTGTTTTCGATCAATTTCATTCATTTTATTGATATATATTATCATATGCCGTACTTGCTTGTCAAACTGTTTTTGTCTCTGTCGTATGAATCGCCCAGTCGGCAGCCGCATTATTTATCATCTCAATCACAAGATGAAACATGACGGTGCAATGCACCGCCGCTGACTCTATCCGCCTTCTTTTCAGACCACCAGGGAGATATACGCTCCATATGTATCCATTTTCATTTTTATGCAGATAATCCTGGTGATAATCCTCAGCCGGGGAAATGTTCTTCAGCTCTTCTAAAACCGCTCATTTTCCATCGTAATATTTCTGGACGCTATTGAACACTACCTTTCATATAGCCCTATCTTTGTCATCCGTATAATAAATTTCCGGCCTGTACTGCTTCAGCAAATCCTGTATTCTGAGTGCATACCTGTTCATACAACGGATGATCAATCCGGCCGTTCGCATATCCGGAAACCACCCTGTGAATACCTGGGATTTTGGAGAACTATTCCTGTACTCCCTAAAAACAACCGCCGGCATAATAAATCTGGCGTAAGCGATTGGGATCTGTTTTAACCTTCATAAGTACTCTCCTTTTTTAATATGAGTACTTCCTTCATTCCGATCTATTTTATCAATTTCATCAGGTTGGGAGCAAACATAAGAGCGTTGCAAAAGTGGAAAAACAGCATTCTGATTTTACTTTCGCAGCGTCCTCTCATCCATTTGTCTACTTATTTGAGCGTACCTGTAAAAGCAGTTTTCATATCCCCATCTGAATAAAGGGGTCATTGTCTCTGATGTTTTTTTGCCTGTTTTTGCGCATACATTCTCTGATCCACAATATCAAGAATCTCTGATGCTCCCATAAAATTCTCTTCGTCCACTTCCAGTATTCCGTAGCTGACTGACGGCTTAAAGTTAAATCCTGACCGTTTTGCAGTTTCTTCCATCTGCTTTACAGCTCTTTTTAACAGTTCCTCTGCTTCTCTCTCATTGGACTTCCATAGAATCATGAATTCATCACCGCCCATCCGGCAGATTTTTTTCTCTCCGAAGACCTGGATCAGTGCACGGATTACGCAAAGGATATATTTGTCCCCTTCACTGTGCCCGAATGCATCGTTGACATATTTCAGATGATCCAAATCGATAAAACAGATACAAAATCTCTGTTTTTCATGCAGCAGATAATTCAGTACCTGTAAACCGTACCGGCGGTTAGGAGCACCTGTCAGAGGATCCGAATTGGCAAAAGACTCCAGCCTGTCGATATTTTGATTGCTCTTCATCAGCTGGCTCTCCAATGTTTTTGATTTTATTTCATATTCCGCCAAAATGCTCATTCTGACTGCATGATTAAACGCCGTATAAAATGCTCCGAACAGCAAAACCGAAGTAATTAGCAAAAACAGCGGAAGCACACTGTTGAGCACTGATTCTAAAGTATAAGATATACTGAGGATAAAGAGGTAAACATTGATAATCATTAAAGAGGTAGTAACAAAGTACAGCTGGCTGATATTTTTAATCAGCAGCTGAATAACCTGTTTATCAACTATTTTCTGAAATACTTCCAGGAAAATATTGAGGACCAGCAGAACAATAAAAATAAGGCTGGCATTTAAACTGCTGTTTATGGATTTGTTCATGCTGAAACTGCCGTAAATCAAAGAAAACAAGCCATAAAACATCATATACACATTCATGATATGGAAGAGGAAGGTTCCGCTGGTAAAGACGAATGCAACCAGTCTGCCGCGGAAAAAAGCCATATATTCCAGCAGGATAAACAGATAGACAAACAAAAACAATAATGTCATCGGAAACATAAGATACAAAGCCGCCAGCAACAGTAAAAAATTTGCACATAAAGACAGCCCCACTCCAAACTGGAACTTATATTTATTTTCAAATATAGACATGGAGAATCTATACGCATGTAAATGGTAAAACATCATACTGGCAAATGCCAAAATCATAAAGCAAAATGTCCCAGCTCTCATAATCACATCAGCTTTTCCTCAGTTCTGCTCTTTATTACCATTATATTGTCGGATGTCCAAATGGTGCAACACGAAAAAGAAAAGCCCCAGCAAATACTGGGGCTTTGGAGCGGAGACGGTGGGATTCGAACCCACGTGCCAGTTGCCCGGCAACTTGATTTCGAGTCAAGCTCGTTATGGCCGCTTCGATACGTCTCCTCATTCAAAACGAAAGTTCTATAGAATTATACACGATATTTTCATTTTTTGCAACGTCTTCTATGGTTTTAATTTCTTCTTGACTTTACTCCCCATTTTTACTATACTGAGAGCAATTAATAAATATATCTTCAGGGCAGGGTGTGATTCCCTACCGGTGGTAAAGCCCACGAGCCGCAAGGCATGATTCGGTGTGATTCCGAAGCCGACAGTATAGTCTGGATGAAAGAAGATTGTACAGGATTTTTTCGTATGTCCAACGTGCATATTTGCTCTGGAATGATTTTATCATTTCAGAGTTTTTTGTTTCATAGGAAGTTCGTCCTTTGAAATAAAAAATGCTCCGTTGACGGAATTTTTTCTTGTCTGAAGGGGACTGGTATCCGTATGGATTTTACGTTTCCTATCACAGATGAGAAGATACGAAAGACTGTGTTCAATACCCTGAGCAGAAATGTTCGGGGTATTTTTCATTTTATGGGAAATCCGGCTGCTGAAGTCACATGTTTTTTGAAAGGGGGCATTTCCATATGTCAGATCAGAATTATATGAAACTCGCTCTATCCCTGGCGCAGAAAGGCTGCGGACGGGTCAATCCCAATCCGATGGTAGGCGCCGTAATTGTCAAAGACGGCCGAATTATCGGAATGGGTTACCATGAGAAATACGGCGGACCTCACGCGGAAAGGCAGGCTCTTGCCTCCTGCAGTGAATCCCCTAATGGTTCCGTCATGTACGTTACGCTGGAGCCGTGCTGCCATCAGGGAAAAACGCCTCCCTGTACGGAGGCCATCATCGAGAGCGGAATCAGCCGGGTGGTAATCGGTTCATCAGATCCAAATCCTGTTGTTTCCGGAAAAGGCATTCCGATCCTGCGTGGCCACGGCATAATGGTAGACGAAGGAGTCATGAAGGAGGAATGTGACAGGATAAATGAGGTATTTTTTCATTTCATACGTCATAATACCCCTTACACAGCAATGAAATATGCCATGACCATGGATGGCAAAACGGCGGCCGTCAGCGGTGAATCGAAATGGATTACAGGAGAGGAAGCACGCCGTCACGTCCATAAGGACAGAAACAGGTACGCCGCCATCATGACGGGAGTCGGCACCGTCCTGGCCGATGATCCGCTGCTTACTTGCCGTATTGAAGGCGGACGCAACCCGGTCCGTATCATCTGTGATACCAGCCTGAGAACTCCCCTCAGCGCCCAGGTCGTGACTACAATATCGCTTGCACGTACAATTATCTTCACTTGCTGTACGAATCAAATGCTTCATATGCCATATCTGGAGGCAGGATGCGAAATTTTTACCGTTCCGTCCAAAAACGGTCATGTCGATCTGAACGCCTGCATGAAGCTCCTCGGAGAACAGAAGATCGACAGCGTTCTGTTGGAAGGGGGCTCCATTCTGAACTGGTCGGCTCTGGAGAGCGGCATCGTCAATAAAGTTCAGGCTTATATCGCCCCGAAACTGTTTGGCGGACAGACGGCGAAGACACCTGTAGGCGGGGACGGAGTCCAGTTTCCTTCCCAGGCCTTCCGCCTTCTCCCCCCTTCCGTCACAGTTCTCGGTAATGACATCCTTCTGGAAAGCGAGGTGATCCCATGTTCACAGGAATCATAGAGGAAACCGGCAAGGTATTATCAATTAAAAAAGGCAGCTTTTCTGCCATCCTCACCGTACAGTGCTCTGTCGTGATCGGCGGCATAAAGGAAGGGGACAGTATTGCAGTAAACGGTGTTTGCCTGACGGCCACATCCATCGGGTCCTCGTCATTCTGCGCCGACGTCATGCACGAAACGATGAACCGTTCCTCTCTCGGATTTCTACGTCCCGGCAGCCTTGTAAATCTGGAACGTGCCATGGCTGCAGACGGACGGTTCGGCGGCCACATCGTTTCCGGCCATGTGGACGGGACAGGCATCATCTCATCCGTCAGAAAAGACGGCAATGCCGTGTGGTACACAGTCCGCACCTCTCCTGACGTCCTGCGGTATATCGTAGAAAAGGGCTCCATAACCATCGATGGAATCAGCCTTACTGTAGCAAAGGTGGATGACAACAATTTTTCCGTTTCCGTAATTCCACATACTTCACAGCACACGGCGCTTACAGAAAAGAGAACTGGTGACATTGTCAATCTGGAAAATGACGTAATCGGAAAGTATGTGGAAAAACTGCTGGGAACCCGAAGCCAGTCTTCTCAGCAGGGCATCTCGAAGGAATTTCTTTATCAATATGGATATTAGGAGGTACGCAATATGTTTGAATTCAATACGATCGAAGAAGCATTAAAAGACCTGAAAAATGGACGGATCATTCTTGTTACGGATGATGAAGACAGGGAGAATGAAGGAGACTTCATCTGCGCTGCTGAACATGCCACGACAGAAAACGTAAACTTCATGGCTGTCCACGGCAAGGGGCTGATCTGTATGCCAATGGGGGCAGAGCTCTGCCGAAAGCTTCAGTTTCCGCAGATGGTAACGGACAATTCCGACAATCATGAAACGGCATTTACCGTATCCGTAGACCATATCAGCACATCGACCGGTATTTCCGCGGCAGAACGCGGCATCACTGCCAGGTCCTGCGTCAATCCGGATGCAAAGCCGGAGGACTTTCGCCGTCCCGGCCATATGTTCCCCCTTCTTGCCAGGAAAAACGGCGTTCTGGAGCGGGCAGGTCATACGGAAGCTACTGTTGATCTCATGCGTCTTGCCGGTCTGAAGGAATGCGGCCTGTGCTGTGAAATTATGCGGGATGACGGTACCATGATGCGCACGCCGGAGTTGATGGCTCTGGCCAAACAGTGGAATCTGAAAATCGTTACGATTCAATCTCTTCAGGATTACCGCAGGAAACACGATAAACTGGTAACACCTGCCGCCGTTACAAAGCTTCCTACAAAATACGGAGATTTCCAGGCCTATGGATATATTAACCTGCTGAACGGGGAACACCATGTTGCCCTCGTGAAGGGAGAGATCGGAGACGGTCGTGATATTCTGTGCCGTGTCCATTCGGAATGCCTGACAGGGGATGCGTTTGGTTCCCTCCGGTGTGACTGCGGGCAGCAGTTCGCCGCCGCCATGACCCAGATCGAAAAAGAGGGGCGTGGAATCCTTCTGTATATGCGTCAGGAAGGCCGAGGAATCGGCCTGATCAACAAGCTTCGCGCATATGCGCTTCAGGACGGCGGTATGGATACTCTGGAAGCAAATCTGGCTCTTGGCTTTGCCGGAGACCTGAGAGAATATTTCATCGGCGCACAGATACTGAAGGACCTCGGCGTTAAGACCATGAGGCTGCTGACCAACAATCCCGACAAGGTTTATCAGCTGTCTGACTACGGCATGGACATCACAGAGCGGGTGCCGATTCAGATGGATGCGACGGCTCACGATCTGTTTTATTTGAAAACAAAACAGGCAAAGATGGGTCACCTATTAAACTACCGCTAACCAAAAGGAGGATTCAATTATGAACATTTTAGAAGGAAAATTAACTGCAAAACAAATTAAAATCGGCATCGTTGCCGCCCGCTTCAACGAATTCATCACTTCTAAGCTTGTTTCTGGAGCTTTGGACGGGCTGAAACGGCACGATGTGGAAGATGATTCCATCGATATTGCCTGGGTGCCGGGAGCGTACGAAATTCCACTGATCGCCTCCAAGATGGCAGAAAGCCGGAAATACGACGCCATAATCTGCCTGGGCGCCGTAATCCGAGGAAGTACCAGCCATTATGATTACGTCTGCAATGAGGTATCCAAGGGAATTGCCCAGGTTTCCCTGACAAACGGCGTTCCCGTCATGTTCGGCATTCTCACTACGGAAAACATCGAGCAGGCCATCGAACGGGCCGGTACGAAGGCAGGAAATAAGGCTTTGACTGCGCATTAAGCGCCATAGAAATGGTGAACCTGATCCGTACGATGGGCGAGGCGTAATCTGGCTTTCATACCAGTGATAACCTGCATGCCCCGCGCACAGGCCGCCTCGCTCCATAAAAACTACGGGAAACGGGCTTGACCTGACGGTCAATCCGTAGCAAAAAGTTCCGCGCTTTTCGGGCGCGGAACTTTTTTTTATTTTCCGAAATAGGTGTTGACGCCTGCAACCATACCGGCTGCCAGCTTATCCAGCATGGCCTGGGAATGGTCGGAAACTTTGTCGCCCAGCTCAATATCGATGGACGGGACTGTGGAATAGGACGTCTGTGTCAGGTCCATAGCCATCGCTCCATTGGAGAATATCTTGATTCCTGCCGCTCTGAGTCCGCCGATTACGCTCTCTCCAAGGGCGTTGTGCTGCTGCCAGTGGGATTTCACCGGCTCCATATTTTTATAGGAGGCGATATCTGGAACGCTCATATAAAAAGCGCCCTTGTCATTGGTAGAGGAATCCCAGTGAATGGCGATATGACAGTCCGCCGTATTGTTGGCGATCACCGTTCTGGCGATATTATCCAGCTGAACGTCGTCTGTCTCACGGATCATCACCACGTCATAGCCTGCTGCCAGAAGCTTGTCCTTAAATGTCTTTGCCATAGCCAGCGTCACTTTCGCTTCCGCCGTTCCGTCGGCAAATTCCATTCCAGTTGACACCGCTGCTGCCGATGTAGCGCCAGCCTTTGTGGAACCGCTCGTAACCTTTGGCGTACCATCCGGATGGCATAAAGTCTTGACCTTTGTGCCGCCTGTCGTGCCATGGCCTGCATTCACGCATACAGTAATTCCTTTTCGGTCAGCTGCCTGTGACTTGTAAAGAGTGGCCGCCCCGGAATTGATCTTGGAGAAATCTGCATATTTCCATGATGGGTTCAGGGAAATACTGCTTCCGTCGGACGTCTGAACGGCCGCTTCCGTCGGAGCCTCTGTTTCGGGCGGTGTCGTGGACACGAACTGGGTAGAAATACAGAGAATCTGATCCTTATAGATGACTCTGCTCCATGTGTCGCTGTAGCCGATCCGTTTTAGCTGTGTTCCTTTTGCTACCGTTTCTACAACCTCTGCCGATGCATATCCGTCTTTTCTCAGATTTACAGTATCCCCTGTTACATAGACCGTCTCCTCCACGTCTTTCATAGCCGGAGCCGTCTCCTTTATCACTTCAGCCTCAACGCTGCTGCTCTCTGCATGAACCTGCAAAACCTCTTCTGTCTCCGCCTCGCCTTCGCTGGAAACGGCGGCAGATGCATCTGCATTTTCATTCTTTCCGCAGCCGTTTAAAGCTGCTATGCCGAGTGTCAGCACCATGGCTGCCATAGCCAGCTTTTTCCACTCTTTTCTCATATAATTGTTCCTCCTCCTGCGACGTAATCTCCGTCGTAAAATACAACTGCCTGTCCTGGAGTCACGGCTCTCTGCGGCTCTTCGAAGCTGCACTCTACCGTGCCGTCTTCCAGCTCTCTGATCAGGCATTTTGCTCCTTTGTGGCTGTAACGGATCTTTGCCGTCACTTCCATGGTTTTCCCATGAAGTCCGTCCACAGTCATCCAGTTTAGATTACTACAACAGAGGCGGTTTGTAAATACATCCTGGGAATCTCCGATCACGACTTCATTTGTTTCCTGCCGGATTTCCTTGACAAAAACGGGATGCCCCATAGACAGGTTCAACCCTTTTCTCTGACCTACGGTATAGTGGGTAATTCCCTTGTGGCGTCCGATTACATTTCCTTCCACGTCCACAAAATTCCCTTCCGGAGGCACGCTGTCCGTGCTTTCCTCGATGAATTTCGCATAATCGTGATCCGGGATAAAACAGATTTCCTGGCTGTCCCTTTTATGGGCAACCGTCAAATCTAAATCTGCCGCCATTTTCCTGATTTCATCCTTCGTAAACTCTCCACAGGCATCAGCGTCTTTGCCAGCTGATCCTGGGTCAGATTATAGAGCGCATACGTCTGATCCTTGGCCGCCGTAGCCGATTTGCGAAGGGCATATCTGCCGTTTGGCAGCAGTTCGATTCTGGCATAGTGACCGGTCGCTATATAATCGGCTCCGATATCCATGCTCCTCTTTAAAAGTGATTCCCATTTAACAAAACGGTTGCACGCGATGCAGGGGTTGGGCGTTCTTCCCTGCAGATATTCCTCTACAAAGTAGTCCATAACGTTTTCCTTGAATTCCTTGCGAAAATTCATAACGTAATATGGAATTCCCAGTTTCCAGGCCACCTGCCTGGCGTCCTCAACGGCGCTCAGACCGCAGCAGCCACCGTTCTCTTCCTGAACGAGATTGTCTTCTTCCTGCCAGATCTGCATCGTAACACCGATCACATCATATCCTTTTTCTTTCAAAAGCCAGGCGGCTACAGAAGAATCCACGCCGCCTGACATACCTACCACAACTTTTTTCTTTTCCATTCCTATCCTCATTTACTGCTCATAATCTGATCTTGTTCCGCCGTACGTTTCACTCTCTGGGTTGGCAATGCTGTCTGCCTCCAAAGCAGCTTTCCGTTCCTGCTCTTCTCTCTCTTCCCTGATATGCTTAAATGCCAGGCTGAGATAAACCACGGAAATGATCATCGACATCATCCAGAAAAACGGCACTCCTACATGGAACATGTTAAGCACTGCCTTAATGGCGATGGACAATGTCCTCGCATAAACGCCCATGATAAATATCTGGCCAAAGGTGAGCTCTGTCTTCATCACTGCTCTGACAATCAGCCCCAGCAGGCTGAGTATGAGCACTCCGAAGAAAAACAGCGCGATATCAAAGAAATACCAGACCACCATAATAACTGCAAGGATGATATTGAGCATGGGAATATATCCATATATATCGGACTTTGTCAGATTCATTCCGCTCAGATCCTTGAAATCGATCATCTGGATTTTTCCATCGTTTTTCATGGCCAAGGTTTTGCTGTCCACGATCAGGACCGTACTGTAGTAACGGCTTCTCATTATTTCCATGACTTCCTGCTGCTGGTTTTCCACCCATACGGAGCTTGTATCCACATCCATATACATACCGGCCTGGTCCACATGGAATGTATCATCCATATACAGCCTTCCGTCCCTCAGCTCAAATTCGGGGATGTACCGCTCTGCCAGCGTCTGAAATCCACCGTGTATAATCTGGAATCTGGCAAAGGGAAAAACATTTACCAAAAGAAAATAAATTGTAATCAAAAGGACGCCGTACAAGAAGATCTTCCATTTCTTCCTCGTCAGAAACTCTTTATATTCGGCCGGACTTTTCACCGCATAATACATATCCCTGAACATGTTCTTATCCCCCTTTTTACATGCCGATTCCGGTCATTCTAATACTCTTCTTCCGTTTCCTCTTCGCCGATATCGGATTTCGGCTTTTTCAAGCCTTTGATCTCAATACCGTTCTTCTCAGCATAATCCCAGAGAGCCGCGTGAATTGCCTCTTCTGCAAGAAGGGAACAGTGCACCTTTACAGGAGGCAGGCCGTCCAGCGCCTCACATACCGCCTTGTTTGTAACCTCCATGGCTTCCTGTACGGATTTACCCTTAACCATTTCCGTTGCCATACTGCTCGTAGCAACGGCAGCTCCACACCCGAAGGTCTTAAACTTTACGTCGCGGATCACCTGGTTTTCATCGATATCCAGATAAATTCTCATAATATCTCCGCACTTTGCGTTGCCTACGGTTCCCATGCCGCTTGGGTTTTCTATCTCTCCCACATTTCTGGGATGTTCAAAATGATCCATTACCTTTTCTGTATACATATATGTTCAACTCGGGGACACTTCGCTCCATGTCCCCGTCTCCTTTCTCTGAAATGTTTGCCGTTTCTTACTTTCTGGCAAGATTTTGTTTCTTCATAAAGTCCTCGTAAAGCGGAGACATGCTTCTCAGCCGTTCCACGATCTTTTCAATTTTTTCTGCTACGTAGTCCATTTCCTCTGCCGTATTTTCCTCGTTCAGCGTAAGGCGCAGGGAACCATGGGCAATCTCATGAGGAAGTCCGATGGACAGCAACACATGGGACGGGTCCAGAGAACCTGACGTGCATGCGGAACCGCTGGAACCGCAGATTCCTTCCATATCCAGCATAATCAGAAGGGATTCTCCCTCTATGAACTGGAAGGCGAAATTTATATTGTTCGGAAGGCGCTTTGCTCTGTCGCCGTTAATTCTCGTATATGGTACGGTAGCCATCACCTTTTCCATCAGGCGGTCCCTGAGCTGGGTTTCCTTCTTCATTCTTTCATCCATGGTCGCCATGGCGATCTCTACCGCTTTGCCGAATCCGACGATGCCGGGCACGTTTTCCGTCCCTGCGCGGCGCTTGCGTTCCTGTGCTCCGCCGTGTACGAAGGAGCGCGTCTTCAATCCCGTTCTTATATAAAGGAATCCGATGCCCTTTGGCCCGTTGATCTTATGGCCGCTGGCACTCAGCATATCGATTCCGTATTCGTCTGCATTGATCGGAAGATGGCCAAATGCCTGCACCGCATCCGTATGAAACAGAATACCGTGTTCTTTCGCGATTTTTCCAATTTCTTTCACCGGTTCCACAGTTCCGATCTCATTGTTGGCAAACATAATGGAAATCAGGATCGTGGTCGGACGAATGGCTTTCTTCAGTTCTTCCAGATTCACCAGTCCGTTTTCATCTACATCCAGGTATGTCACTTCAAATCCTCTGGATTCCAGGTATTCACACGTATGAAGAACCGCATGGTGTTCAATTTTGCTGGTAATAATGTGATTTCCCTTTAGCTGGTAAGCTTCGGCTGTTGCTTGATCGCCCAGTTGTCGGACTCACTGCCTCCCGCTGTAAAATATATCTCGTTGGCCTTAACGCCAAGAGAATCTGCTATCACTTCCCTGGCATGGGAAATGGCTTTCTTGCTTTCGTCTGAAAATCCGTATACTGATGATGGATTTCCATAGTATTCGGTAAAATACGGCAGCATGGCTTCCACCACTTCCGGCCTTGTTTTGGTCGTCGCCGCATTGTCCAGATAAATCATTTGTTTCATAATATTTTCCGCCTTTCTTCCCGCTGTTTTGCACCTTTCCCCGTGCCGCGGGCCTTTCTTTCCTGTAGAAAAGAAGTTCAAAGCTTCATCTACATTTCCATTATATAGTATATTCCTAGAAATTCAATAGGAATAATCAAATTTTGTCCCAAATATAATATAATAATTTTCATTTTCAGGAATGCCTATGAACCTTTCTCCACAGAAACGAGCATTTTTAGCAGGCACACTTCTGCTGACATCCACCGGCTTTCTCTGCCGCATCCTGGGCTTCTTCTACAGGATTTTCCTGTCCCGCACCATCGGGGCGGAAGGCCTGGGACTTTACAACATGGTACATCCTGTGTTCGGAATCTGCTTTGCTCTCTGCGCCGGCTCCATTCAGACAGCCATATCCCAGTCCGTAGCCGCACACATGAAGAAGGGGAAATCCATTTTCCTGGCCGGACTGGTCATCTCCCTTTCCATGTCCGCTGTCCTGGCTGCGCTCATCTGGCATCTGTCTGATTTTCTCGCTGCCAGAGTCCTTCTGGAAGAGCGGTGTGCCCCGCTGCTTCCTTTTATCGCCGTATCCGTTCCATGTTCCGCCGTCCATGCATGTATTAACGGCTACTATTATGGTATGCAGAAAACGAAAGTTCCTGCATTCTCCCAGCTGGCCGAACAGATCGTCCGTATCGGCGCCGTCTTCCTGCTCGCAGACATCATGACGGAAAAAGGAATCGTTATCACCGTACAGCTGGCCGTTATGGGCCATCTCATCGGCGAAGCGGCTTCCTCTCTCTACACCATCCTGTCCATCTGCCTGTTCAGCCCCAAGCGCTGCAGGCTGCCGGCCATGACGGCAGTTCGGTCCGATCCGCCTTTTCATCCTTCTTTTTTGAAGCGGCGGCCCCTCTTATGACCCTTGCCGTACCGCTCATGGGCAACCGTCTGATCCTGAATATCCTGGCTAGCGCCGAGGCCATCTGGATCCCGAACAGACTTCGTGTATTTGGCCTCTCTTCCTCAGATGCCCTGAATGTATACGGCGTTCTGACAGGAATGGCCCTTCCGTTTATCCTGTTTCCGTCGGCGATTACCAACTCCATCGCCGTCCTTCTCCTGCCTACTGTGGCAAAGGCTCAGGCCGAGGGAAATAAAAGAAGTATTTCCTCCACCATCTCCATGTCGATCCGTTACAGCCTGTATATGGGTATCCTGTGTATCGGTATCTTCACCTTTTACGGCTCCGGACTTGGAAGCAGTGTTTTCCACGATGCGAACGCCGGCGACTACATCGTAACGCTGGCCTGGCTCTGCCCGTTCCTCTACCTTTCCACCACCACGGGCAGTATCCTGAACGGCCTCGGCAGAACGGCGACCACTTTCGTCCAAAACGTGGCGGCTCTCGTCATGCGGCTGAGCTTTGTACTGTTTGGAATCCCAAAGTACGGCATACGCGCGCTTCTTTGGGGCATGCTGGCCAGTGAGCTTTTTCTTTCCCTGCTCCACCTGTACTCCCTGAAAAAGTGTGTTCCTTTTTCCTGGAACGCCTGGAATATGATCGTTAAGCCGTCGGCTTTTCTGATCCTATCGGCAGGTATTACGCGATTTGTCTTTTCTGCCGGTCCGGTGCCCGCCCTCATGGCCTCACTGCCCGTATTCCTGACAATCTGCCTGCACGCTGCCGTGCTTTCCTCTTCCTACGGCGGCCTGCTGCTGTTATTCCACCGCAGCCGTCCATCCGTTCATGAATAACATAACGGCAGAATTACAAACCTGTTTCTTTTCTCAATCTGCAGTATGCCCAGCTAAAGCTGACGGCACACATGACGATCAGCAAAGCAAATACACGGTACAATGCGGCAGGCTCAATATTCCCATATAAAACCAGCGACCGCAGCGTGTTGATCACATAAGTAAACGGATTCAGGCAGACTGCTGTTTTTAACGCTCCTGACAATGAGTCTGCCGGAAACAGCGCCGTACTGAGAAAGAAAATAGGAAGGACGACTGCATTCATCACCGTCTCATATACGACTTCATTAGGCAGGGTTAAGCTGATTGCATAGGCCAGCCCTGCTGTAAAAAAGGCTGATAAAAATACAATCAGTGCGATCATCAATCCCCCTGCAAATCCAGAGGCGATATGAACAGAGAAGAAACTGCTTACTGCAAACATAATTCCCACCTCAAGAAACGTACATAATACCGCCTCGAAAAGCTGTCCAATGATTATCGAACTTCTTTTTACCGGTGCGATCAGGACCCGGTAAAAGCTTCCGTCCTTTTTCATCAGATAGTTCATAATACCACTGCTGCTGCAGCAGCCGAATGATACGAGAACGACAAGGCCGGGAAGAATAAAAGCTGTGTAGTTGGGAATCCCCGCGCCTTTCATGGACTGACCGGCTACGGCGCTGTATAAAACCAGCCACAGCATTGGCTGCAGAATTGTAATAACGATTGTAAAGGCGTTATGAAAACGCCATTTCATGTTCCTCCAAAGAAATGGTATTACGCTCATGCACATCCCTCCCTGTCACTCGTTAAACGGAGAAAAACGTCCTCTATCTCAGGCTGTATGAGTTCCAATCCGGTAAACGGAATCTGCCGGCTGAGTAAAAAATTCCCTGCCCGCGATAAATCCTCCTGTCCGTTAACAACCGGAATCATAAAATGCTCTCCCCTCAGCTCCATGTTCCTGTCCGCGAAGATCTCACCAATCTGCCGCTGATTCTGCCTGGCTGATTCCTTATCGGAAAAACAGATTTTCAGCAAATCCTGGCGTAAATATTTACGCAGAGCGTTCGGTGTCCCCTGTATTGCTGCTTTTCCATCTTTCATAATGCAGATTGTATCGCTCAAACGGTCTGCTTCCTCCAGATAATGCGTAGTTAAAAATATTGTCGTCCCAAAATCCCCACGGATTTTTTCCATCATGTTCCACATGGCCCGGCGTGATTGAATATCCATTCCAACAGTCGGTTCATCCAGAAATAATATCTTTGGATTTGACATCATATTGAGTGCAATGTCAAGGCGCCTCTTTACGCCTCCGGAATAAGACGCGACAGGATATTTCAAATACTGCTCCAGACCGAAACAGCCGATCAGGATTTCCAAGCGCTTTTTTGCTTCCTCTTTAGGAATTTTATAAATCCTGCTTTGAAACATCATGTTTTCAATTAGAGATAAATAAGTGTCTATTGATATTTTTTGCGACACACAGGCGATTTGGGGCCGAATGGCTGCCGCTTCCCTGCAAATATCCATTCCGAACATCTTAACGTTTCCGGAAGTTGGACGAAGATACGTAGTTAATGTATTAATCAGCGTTGATTTCCCCGCCCCATTCTGACCCAGCAGGGAAAAAATTTCTCCGGTCCGAACCGTCAGGGAAAGGCCGTTTAATGCCCGTACGCCGTTTTGAAATTGTTTCACAAGATCTTCAACAATAATCGCCGCCATGTTCGCCCTCCTTAATCAGAACCTGGATTTTTTCACTGTATTTGGCAGGATTTCCCTTCCAAGCCATACCCTGCCCCTTAAGGGCAGGTTCCATTTCACGTATTTCATTCTCATACTTCATCATTCAATCTCCTTTTCTTTTTCTCTTTAAACGGCAGTCCATATTTAGGAATGACCACACGAGGCCAATCCATCGTTTTCCTCCCTGCGTTCATCATACAGGAGTTAAAAAATTTATTCCTCGCTTTCCATGTCCTCTTTTGTAAACGAAAATTCAAACGGCGTTCCAGTGTAAGAACAAAATCCTTCCCGGAAAGTAAAAAATGCCCTAAGCAGCTTCACAAATCACGGAAGAAACCATGATTGAGAAGTTGCTTAGAGCATGTAATGGGGCCGCTCAAAACTCCGCCGCCTTATTGCTTTTTTTGATATTTACTGTGAGAAAAGGGTTCCGTACTGGGCGATTTTGTATTTTTCCATAATCTTTCCATAGCCGTTTGTTTCCATGTGGCTGTATGCTTTTCCGTCACTTCCGAAATAACCGGAGAAGGTGAGCGCCGGTATCTCTTTTCTAAATTCCTCGATAAAATTCCCATACCATCCCTCTTCCATTCCGGCGCATTTCAAGAGGAACTGGGAGAGAAAATTCAGGCTCATAAGTTCATCCGCTCCCTGTTCCGGCAGCTCGTAATTCGCCCAGATCACATATGGGACGCGGAATTTCCCCATATACTGCTCCATGGTCATATCCTTCTGTTCCACTCCATAAGCCATATCGAAAAATCCCTGTTCCAGAGAAGGCTGATGATCTCCGAACATCACAATCAGAACAGGCTCTTCCTGTTTTTCAAAATAAGCAGCCAGCTTTGCAAACGCTTCATCCGTCTTATCTTCCAGCGTCAGATACTGTTCTGCCATCGGATACGCGCCAGGCATGTCGGTCAGATAAACCTCTGTCGGATAATCGGCCGTATAGCTTCCATGATTCTGGATCGTCACATTGAACAGGAACATTTTTTCTCCCTGTTTTCGATGCTCATATTCGTATATGATCTGGTCAAAGGAAGACTGGTCGCTGATATATCCGTGTTCCTCTGTCTTTTTCACGTCCATATCCTCTGCACACTTAAAGGTATCGAATCCCAGAAGCGGATACGCCTTGTCCCTCTGCCAGGACGTCCGCTCTCCGGGATGGATCGCCGTAGTGCTGTACCCCTTTTCTTTCAGAAAAGAGGCCAGGGAAGGCGATGGTCTCAATATGTACTGCTGATATGGAATACTTCCTGACGGAAGAAATGCCATCGTATTGCCTGTCAGAAATTCGAATTCGCTGGCGCTCGTTCCCGATCCGAATACAGACGTATATGCAGTTCCATGAATTCCCTTTAGGGAATTAATCTTATCCATAGGACTGCGGTTCAGAGAGAGGTTTCCAAACTCTTCGAAGTCTGCCCATGATTCATTCATGATTGCTATGATATGGGGCCGGAAGTCCGCATTTTTATCAATCGCCTTCTGGGTATGATCTGTAATCAGGTCATCCGAAGAAGCCGGAACGCTTCCGTACTCCCCCGTCAACTGCCGTATTCCGTTTTCTCCAAGAGGGGACATGAGCGTTTCATATGCCTCCGCAGAATATCCCTCCGGCTTTTCTACTTCCATGAATCTCGTATTACATAAAAATTCTGCCAGAACGCCCATTTTCCGGTACGCTTCCGCCTGATTCCACACGTCTGTGGAAATTCCCATCTTCTCCAAAATGCCCGGATTCATTACCGGCTCCAGACAAAGGATACCGGCGGCCAGAAGAATCAGACGATACCGTTTTTTCTTTATGGAAAGCTTCCTGTCCTTCGACCATCGATACAGCAGAACAGCCGCAGCGGCCGTCAAAAAAATTCCGGCAGCCATCTGCCATGTCAGAAAGAGGCGGTAGCTTCCGGATACGGCCGCAGCCGTTCGGAAAGCCGTCATATCCCAGGGCAGAATCGGAGTTCCGCGAAATACCTTTACATAATAATTTGCAGCACCTAAAAGGCCGGCCAGCACGTGAATCAGAACACTGGTCCACGCGATGCCTCCCGTCAAAGCTCCAAAAATATAATAGACAGCCGCAATACAGGCCGCATTACCAGCTACTACAGGGAGGGAATACATCCATGGGTAGCCTCCGTATATAAACTGCATAAGATAAAAGGCCGTTACAGGCGTCAAAATCAGCATCAGAAGTTTCGCCGCCCTCAAAGCAGAGACTTCCCTCCTGCATATGCATGACCATTCTTTTAAATATTTCATAATCCTCGTCTCCTGACTTCCATTCTCGAACGGCTTCCTATTCTACCGGAAAACAGAAAAAATGTCAAAGCCGTTGAAGATTTTCCGAAAAAAATCATCTCTAAAAAAGGATTGACCTGTATCTCTCGCAGCATTATAATACTATATGGTATTATTCTATATAGTAATATTATGACGTCACAGGCAAAATCGCCTTTTGGCCACGGCATCTCATGTAAAATTAATGGAAAGGGGGCGACTAAATTGATGAAAAATCTTCCGATCGGCATACGGATTGCCCAGATTAAGTTTCTTCAGAGCAGGATTTTCCAGCAGCTTCTGAAAAAATATACGGATACGGATTTAAACAGTGCCCAGACAAATATTATATTTGTACTCTGGCAGGAGGATGATATTACCATAAGCGAGCTGAGCCAGAAAACCAATCTGGCAAAGACGACTTTAACAAGCATGCTGGACCGCCTGGAATCTTCCGGACTCCTTACGCGCCTGCCAAATCCGGCTAACCGCCGCGAAACCAGAATATGCCTTACGGAAAGGGCCGGTTCTCTGAAAGCCGGCTGTCTGAAGGCTTTTAATGAAATGTCTAAAATAAATTTCAACGGTTTCACTGACACAGAGAGGGAATCTCTCCTGTCCGGCCTGGATAAGCTGTACGCCAATCTGTCCGGCTATAACCTCTAAAAATTATGTAAGACCATTATTATGGACGAATTTAGAAAGGAATCAAATCATTATGGAACATCGCAATGAATCACCTAATTCTGACAAGCGCATGGGAACGGAACCAATTCCGAAACTCATGTTCCGGTTGGCGGTTCCAGCCGTTGTCGCCCAGCTCATCAACGTCCTCTACAACATTGTAGACCGCATTTATATCGGCCATATATCGGAAATCGGCAGCGTCGCCCTGACAGGCGTCGGTCTCACATTCCCGATTATCATGCTGATCTCGGCTTTCAGCGCCTTTGTAGGGGCCGGCGGAGCTCCTCTGGCCTCTATTCAGCTGGGAAAGGGCGATAAGGCCCAGGCGGAAAAGATACTCGGCAACGGCGTAACCGTCCTCCTGTTTTTCTCCGTCGTCCTCACCGCTTTTTTCTTTATTTTCAAGCGGCCTCTGCTGTACATGTTCGGAGCCAGCGACAGCACCATCGTATACGCTGATAATTATCTGAGCATTTATCTGATCGGTACCGTTTTCGTACAGCTGGCGCTCGGCCTCAACATGTTTATCTCTTCTCAGGGCAGAGCCAAGACGGCCATGACTTCCGTACTGATCGGAGCCGTGACAAATATCATCCTGGACCCCATTTTTATCTTCGTGTTCAATCTGGATGTCCGCGGAGCTGCTCTGGCAACCATTATTTCTCAGGCCATCAGCGCCATTTGGGTTCTCCGCTTCCTGATATCTGAAAAATCCGTTATCATCATCAGGAAAAAGTGTCTGAGGCCCGATTTTTCACTGATCGCCGCAATTGCCGCACTCGGCGTGTCACCGTTCATCATGCAGTTTACGGAGAGCGCCATCAGCATCGTTTTAAACAGGGGCCTATCCCAGTACGGCGGCGACCTCTATGTAGGTTCCATGACAATCCTACAGAGCGTCATGCAGCTTGTATTCGTTCCGATCCAGGGCTTTACACAGGGAGTACAGCCGATTATCAGCTATAATTTCGGTGCTAAAAATTTCGACCGCGTCAGGAAAACTTACCGCATCGCCATCGGATTTTCCTTCACTGTTACGCTGATCGACTGCCTGCTGACCACTCAGTTCCCGACCGTATTTGCCAGACTCTTTACGGATAAGCCGGAACTGATCGCTCTCGTTGGGCAGGTTATGCCTATTTTCATGGCCGGCGTATGGATATTCGGCGTTCAGATGGGCTGTCAGACCACATTTATCGGCCTGGGCCAGGCAAAGCTTTCCCTGTTTGCCGCCCTGCTGCGCAAGGTCATTTTACTGATTCCGCTCGCCATCATACTGCCTATGATTACTCAAAATGTAATGTCAATCTACTACGCAGAACCGATCTCCGACATTGTTTCAGCAACCACCTCCGGCCTCATCTTTTTCTTCTGCCGAAAGCGAATGCTGTCGGAAGAGGCCCTGTCCAGAATCCGCTAGATAAAGGGGGAGAACCATGATAAAAATCACAACGTTAATCGACAACATGGCGACGGAACATCAGTCGCTCATTCATATGCACAGCCTGTCCTACTTTATAGAGGCGGACGGCGTGCCCATTCTCTTTGACTTCGGATCCGGCCCGGAATTTCTGTCCAATGCAAAAAAGCTGGGCGTTTCCCCACTCTCCGCTTCCTATGCCGTATGCAGCCACAGCCATTACGACCACGCCGCCGGCTATGCAGAACTGCTGGACCGGGGCATTTCCTGTCCCCTGATCACCGGAGAACACTTTTTTGAAGAAAAATATACCAATCACCGGACGGAAAAATATACCTTCCTGGGCTGCGGTTTCACAGAAGCAGACCTTTCCACCCACGGTATCCCCCATTTCGTGTGCAGGGATATCCTGGAATTCTCTCCCGGCTGCTATGCCGTCGGAAATTTCCCCCGCACATATGCATTTGAAACAGTTCCGGCCCGCTTTGTCAAACGGACCGAGTCCGGGATGATCCCTGATCCGTTCGACGATGAAATCTCCCTGGTTCTGGATCACCCGGACGGACTGATCGTAATTCTGGGCTGCAGCCATCCCGGCGTACTGAATATCCTTTCTGCCGTTTCCAAACGGTTCGGCAAAAAGATTCAGGCTGTGATCGGCGGAACTCATCTCATGAAAGCAGACGACGACCGGATCGAATTGACGATTGCGGAACTTAAGAAAATGGATATCCGTCTTCTGGCACTGAACCACTGTTCCGGAGACAGAGTCCGGGAATATCTGGAAAAAGACAGTGAAATCAACGGCTTCCATATGGGCTGCGGAGACTGCCTTTTCTTCTAAAAAAAGGTTATTCAAATTGCAGAAAAGAGGATGAATGGCACTGTCAATTGTCCTGCCATTCGTCCTCTTCTCTTTTGTTAATTGATCTGTTTCTTAATATACCTCAGCTGTCCGCCGGCCAGCAGAACATCTGCCTCATCATCTGAAATATCCAGTATTGTTTTAAAAGAAACTCCCTTTGTCCTGTCTTCCACCATAATCTCTTTTCTTCGGATTCCTTCCAGACATTCGGAAAGCACCAGTTCATCTCCCAGATCGATCCTGTCATAATCCTCTTTATCTGCGAAAATCAGTGGGAGTACGCCGTGATTGATCAGGTTGTTCTTATGGATTCTCGCCATGGATT
This sequence comes from Clostridium sp. AM58-1XD, assembly GCF_003464085.1. Classification (GTDB taxonomy): domain Bacteria; phylum Bacillota; class Clostridia; order Lachnospirales; family Lachnospiraceae; genus Lachnoclostridium_A. The sequence continues at coordinate 58,053 of NZ_QSDR01000018.1, read as the reverse complement.
TCGCCATGACGCTTTTACGCCCAGATACATGGGGGCAATAGCCGCATGTTCCCGGCTGGAGCCCTGTCCGTAGTTCTCTCCGCCGACGATAATACTGTTACCCGCGTCTTTGGCCCTCTGAACAAAGTCCTTGTCATATCGGGAAAACACGATTTCCGCCACCATCGGAATATTGGACCGCATGGCTGAGAACGTCGCGCTGGCAGGAATAATATCATCTGTGGAAATGTTGTCTCCTGCCTTCAGGGAAACAGGAACACTGATCGTCTCCGTAATCATTTCAGGAATAGGCAGAGGCTTGATATTCGGCCCACGGATAATTTCCACGTCCGATGTATCCCCATCCACAGGCGGAATCAGCATTTTGTCATCCACCAGATAAGAATCCGGTTCTGTAATAGAAGCCAGTTTTTCGATATCACACACTTCTGACGGTTCTGTAATATATCCTGTAATCGCCGTAGCTGCCGCTACTTCCGGGCTTACGAGGTAAAGCTGTGCGTCCGGCGTACCGCCTCGGCCTGGAAAATTCCGGTTAGACGTGCGCACGGAAACTCCATTAGTAGGTGCTGCCTGCCCGATTCCCGTACACGGCCCGCAGGCACATTCCAACAGCCTGGCTCCTGCACAGAGAAGTTTGGAGATGGTTCCGTCCTCCATCAGCATCTGCAGGATCTGTTTCGTTCCCACAGCTACAGTCAGGGACACATGGTCACTGACCACATGGCCGTCCAGCACTTCTGCCGCTTTTTTGATGTCACTGTGGGACCCGTTCGTACAGCTGCCGATAAATACCTGATCCACCTTTACCTGTTTCATATCCTTTACTTTTGCCACTTTATCCGGCATGGACGGACATGCAACCAGCGGTTCCAGATCACTCAGATTGATTTCCATATATTCATCATACGTACAGTCTTCATCCGGAAGCAGGGGAGAGTAGTCCGCTTCTCTTCCCTGAGCTTTCAGGAATTTTCTCACTTCATCGTCTGCCGGAAATACGGAAGTTGTTGCGCCCAGTTCTGCGCCCATGTTGGCGATCGTTCCTCTCTGGGCCACAGTCAGGCTTTTCACGCCTTCTCCCACATATTCATATGCTTTGCCGACTCCGCCCTTTACCGTAAGCCTGCGGAGCATTTCCAGAATGACATCCTTTGCCGAGCACTGTGGATTTAACGCTCCCGTTAATTCCACCTTCACTACTTCAGGCATCTTTAATCTCATTGGAAGTCCGGCCATCGCCGTAGCCACGTCCATGCCGCCGGCACCAATCGCCAGCATTCCAAGAGCGCCTCCTGTCGTCGTATGGCTGTCTGTTCCCATCAGGCTCTTGCCCGGTTTTCCGAACCGGAAATAGTGGATCATATGGCAGATTCCGTTGCCGGGCCGTGAAAGATAGAGGCCGTATTTTTTCGCGATGCTCTGAAGGAAAATATGGTCATCCGGCGTTTTGCTGTCTACCTGCAGCAGGTTGTGGTCCAGGTAGCTGACAGAGCACTCTGTTCTCACCTTCGGGAGCTCCAGCGCCTCAAAAGCCAGATAAGCCATAACAGCCGTAATATCATGCGTCAGCGTGTGGTCAATTTTTATGTAAATCTCATCGCCTGGATTCATCGTACCGGATACCAGATGGCTGGCAATGAGTTTCTGGATCATATTCTGTCCCATTTTTTCAAATCCTCCTGTTAAACTTAAATTGCACCAAAGCCAGATTTATTTGTCCGTAAACTCTTTATATCCCAGCTTTTCCAGCTGTGCCGCATAGTTATCCGGCAGCACTTTCTTCTTTTCTTTGATTTCCGCCGTGACTTTTTCCAGATTATCAATCTTCTTCTGGCATTTGCCATAATTTCCTCAGCAAATTCCGGTGGAATTACACAGACGCCGTTTACGTCGCCCACAATGATATCTCCAGGATTAACAGTCACTCCGCCGCAGGAAATCGTTACGTTGATTTCACCGTTGGTGTTCTTGCTGCTGGAACCACATGTAACCGCTTTTGCGTACATGGGGAATCCGATCTCCTCACACTCTTCCAGATCGCGGAACGCTCCATCCATGACTACGCCCTCAATCCCCTTTACCGCGCAGGAAAGGCTGCGATGGTCGCCCCAGAGCGCATTATTGCCGCTGCCTCTGCCGTCAATCACAATGACATCCCCCGGCTGGGCCATATCCACGGCCTTCGTCACCATCAGGCTGTCGCCCATGGACAGTTTTACCGTAACTGCCGGCCCGCAGATTTTCTTCTTTGTCACCATCGGTTTGATGTGATAATCCATTGCGTTATACACAATAGAGCCGTCACAAAGCTCCGGTGCGGAAAACTTTCTTAATTTCTCAATGAGCTCCTTTGACGGACGTTCAATCTCCTGATACATTCTGTATCCAATTTTTGCTTCTGCCATTTTCACTACCTCCATAAGATGAAATTTATTTTATATTTTTATATTTTTCTGTGTCTTTTATCCTGTGCTAAACCATAAAGCTGAATGCGATACTGGCAATCAGAAGTACAATCGCACCTCCGATTCGGGAAGAGATCGCCGCATAGCTCATGAGTTCCAGACGATGACCTGCTCCAAGAACCTGCAGGTCTCCGGAACCGCCTCTGTTTGCCATGCAGAGGCCCGCCGTCATCGCAGATTCCACAAAATTGAATCCTACCATCATACCTACCAGACCGGAACCGATAATCGCTCCGATTACTACCATTGCGCATATAAAAAGCGTCTTGACATTCAGGACTGCAATCAGTTCACCCAGATCGGTAAACGCAATACCAATCCCTGCCATGCACATGCCCATCAATGGTTTTGTAAAAAATGCCGACAGCTTTTTCGCGCCTTCCTTCACATTGTCCGGAACGATATTTGATACATTCAGCAGCGCTGCAAATACGACCATATAGGCATACATATGTAACGTCACGGGGCCGATATTAGGAAGAATTTTACCGGAAAATGCACGGCACAGGGCATAGATTCCCCCCGTAAGGAGCAGCCCTCCGGCCATATCATACGCCGTGGCCTTCACCTTCTCTTTTTTATCTCCCACCAGCACCGTCTTGTCCATATTTCTCAGAAGCTCGCCGTTGCCAGTCAGTTTCGGCCACTTATTTCCCATGGAATTCAAAGCTACTGCTCCTAAGATCGCAAAGTTATTGGCGATGTTCAGAATTGCAAATGCCTGTGAATAAAATGCGTCCTTGCTCTGCCCTGTAGTGGCTTCCCACATTTCACTTAAGGGTACTGCTCCCGCGCCGTTTCCACCGCCCATGACAGGGAGAACATACAGGGAAATGATATGAATCACGTCCACACCGCAGATCAGGCCTCCTATAACTCCAAATAACGCCGCCGCTGCAATTCCTCCCAGGATGGCCGGAACGTATCCTGCAAATGCCTTGATCAGCTGTTTTCTGTTTACCGCCAGCACAGCCGATACGATCAGCAGGGAAATAAATACCGTCTGAAATCCGTATTCATCATAGAAAAACGTAATTCCTTCTGCATATTTTTCCGGCAGAATATGATAGTAGTTCAGCGCAGCCGCTCCTAAAAACGCAAGCATGGAACCGCCGCCGATATATGCATTCCAGATCGGTATTTTTTCACCGATCTCATAGAGCACCAGACCAATCGACATGAGAACCGTTATTGTTGCCAGCATATCATCGCTTGGAATTACCTGTAATCCAATCGCCGCATAAATTACAAGCAGTATAATTCCTACCTGCCACATAGGCAGACCATAGAATTGACGTGACAGCAGACCATCTTTCTTTTCTTCCATAATACCCATTACCCTCCTTAAATCTTATATACTGACTTTCAGCCCTTTTCTGCGCGCACACGGATCTTTCAGCTGTCTCCAGTATAAAAGCATTTTTATCATCAGTAAAATACGTATAATTACATAAATGCCATATAAAAATCTATATACTTTGAAGAAAAACGCCCGAACTCATGTGAAAAAACTCCAAATTCTTTTCACTCGATTAGTCACTTCTTCCAAAACCATACGAAACAGCCTATGGGCAGTATAAAAAAATCATATCTTATTTACTTTTTCTTTTTGGACTATATAATAAAGCTTATACAGCCTGACCATTTTCAAAAGCTTAAGGAGGAAAATTCAAATGGCGATCTATCACATTTCCCCTATATACCCTTCTGATGAAAGAAGCCATCGGATGATCGATCAGCTTCTGGCCGATGAGGGAATCCGGCGGGATGAAAATCTCGACTATACATGCGGCGTTTTTGACGATAATATGAATATCATTGCTACGGGAAGCTGTTTTAGCAACACCCTTCGCTGTCTGGCGGTCAGCAGCGCTCATCAGGGAGAAGGGCTGATGAATCAGGTTGTCACCCATCTGATCGAGGAACAGTTTTCCAGAGGAAACAGCCATCTCTTTCTCTGCACAAAATGCAGCTCTGCCAAATTCTTCAGGGATTTAGGCTTTTATGAAATTGTAGAAATTGAAAACCAGATTGTATTTATGGAAAATAAAAAGACCGGATTTTCTGATTATTTATCAGACTTGGAAAAAACGAAGAAAGGTGGAAAGAGGGTTGCTGCTCTCGTAATGAATGCCAATCCTTTTACGACAGGCCACCAGTATCTGGCAGAGACGGCAAGCAGGGAAAATGATATTGTCCATCTGTTTATGGTGAGCGAAGAGGCGAGCCTGATACCTTTCCATGTCAGAAAAGAACTGATTCTGAAAGGGACCTCCCACCTGCACAATATCATTTATCATGACAGCGGTCCTTACATGATCAGCAATGCAACATTTCCCAGTTACTTCCAAAGAGACGAACATGCCGTAATCGAAAGCCATGCCATGCTCGATCTGACCATATTCTGCCGGATTGCAGAGGCGCTGGGCATCACACGCCGATACGTGGGGGAAGAGCCTGCCAGCGTTGTCACCGGGATATACAATGATATCATGAAACAGAAACTGCCTGAAAACGGAATTGAATGCATCATTGTACCGCGAAAAGAATTAAACGGAGCTGTTATCAGCGCGTCAACGGTCAGAAAGGCGATCCAGGACCATAATTTCGCATATTTGAAAGAGCTCGTTCCCTTATCCACCTACGAATATTTTATCAGCAGCGAAGCCGCTCCTGTTATTGACAGAATAAAAACGTGCGCCGATGTGCTCCACTACTGAAAATTCAAGTGAAAAGAGGATAAATACATGATGTCCGGAAGCCATGTAACGATGGAAGATATGATGAAAAGACGTGAAAAGCGGGCAGCAGAGCAGCAAATGCTCATTGAAAAATATCATGCAGCCGTCATTTCATTCTGTATGAATATTCCTGGTCCCGTAAAAACCACACCCGAAATTCTCCGGTTATTCCAGGACGGCAAAAAAGAGATCCTGCTTGTGCTCCGTATGAACTGCTGCCCTGTGTTAGAAGAATTGGAAGTTCATGAAATTACTGGCGATGAGTATATGCTGAGTGTAGATCAGAAAGCGGCCGTCTTAAAGGAAACAATGGTTGCGATTGAAGAATCCCACCCCCTTGGCCGCCTGTTTGATATCGATATCATAGATAGAGATGGGAAAAAATTATCCAGGCCTGCTTACCGCAAATGTCTTATCTGCGGTAAGCAGGCCCAGGACTGTGCCCGCTCCAGAACTCATACTGTGGAAGAAATGCAGGCCAGAATTTATGAGATGCTGTCCGAGTATTACGGCAAAACATGAATAACCGCTGTTCTTCTCCACGAATTGCCAGCAATACCCTAATTTAAGATCGGAAATATATATGAGGCCCATAGCCAGCTGACCGGCATGATGATAATCATTGCCGGTATCATATCTGCCGTTGGGAACATTTTAAGACGTATTATTCTAAAACCAGTTGCAACCAAGAGAATTCCTCCTGTCGCCTTGAAATCATCAATGATATCCGGAGTCGTCAACGGGTAGATCAAACTGCCGCCGAAAAATAACAGCAAGCATATTAGAAATTGAGGCACTGCAATAAATGTCACTACGCCGCCTAAGGTACATGCAAAAATCAGCGCAGTAAAAAAATCCAAAATAGATTTTGCAATCAGTATACTGTGATCCCCATACATTCCCGACACGATTGATCCGTATATTCCCGTTCCGCTGGCGCAAAATAGTACTATAATCGTTAGCAGGGTCTGATTAAATTCTTCTTCACATACGTTTTTTCTCTGCGGAATTATTTTAGAAAGCAATTTCTGCATCCCTTGGCCGATCGTTGTAATCGCATGTTCAAAATGAATAGTCAGGCCAATTGCGCTTCCTATTACAACCGAAAAAATTACGGCAGGCATGTTTTTCATCAGTACAATGCTTCCAATCCCCATAGCCATGGAACAAACACCAAAAATCATGTTCAACTTTTCTTTGAAATCCGAATTTAATTTATGACCTGCAGCAGCACCGATACCGCCTCCCATTACAATAGATAAGCAATTAATTATAACACCCGTCGGCATGATATCCTCCTCCTGATTTGAAAAAGAGGGGGAACGTACAAAGCTCTGTCACAGATACCAGATGCAGTGACTTGGCCACCGCCTGGAACGGAATCTGGTATCTGTGGCAGAGCCGATTTGGCCATTTCCCCTCTCCTTCAAATTACGCCCTTATTGTTAAAAACCCTTTGCGCGATCTTTATGAATTCCTTCTGAGCCAGATTCTGATATGCTTCTTTTCTGTATACAGCCAGCACCTTCCATGTAATCGGAACCTTATCCAGGGAATATGTGTTGAATCTGCGCGCACCCTGAAACAGCCGTACCGTCATCTCCGGCACCATAGCCACTGCAAAACCCGCCTCTGCCATACGCAGTGCCGTCAGATTGCTGCTGGTCTCGAAAGCGATGACGGGGTTGACCGCGTAACGCCTGAAAATCTCCTCACATTTTTCCCTGCTTCCATGCCCTTTCTTCAGAACTGCAAACGGCAGATCCTTTACCCGTTTCCAGTCAATGACGCTGGAGTAACCGTCCAGACACCTGTCTTTGCCGATCATTCCGTCCCCTGCTACGAGCAGGAACTCCTCTTCATAAATTTCCTCATACCCAAGTTCCGGTCCCAGCGCCCGTTCCGGTATGAATATCACATCCAGGCGTCCATGTCTCAGCTCGTCCAGAAGCTGCTGCGTATTTTGTTCAGCCGTCTGTACCTCAATCCCCGGAAACGCCTTTTTTAAATTCCTTCATCAGACCGGGAAGCATATAACTTCCCCGTTCCTTTGGTATTCCCAGGTTAATCAGCCCCTTCTGGTATCCCGCTATATCCTGAAGTTCTTTCTTCACGTTATCGTTGATATCCAGAATTTTTCTGGCCGCTTCTATATACTTTCTGCCTGCGTATGTAAGCGTCAGCGGATTGGTGCTCCTGTCAAAGATCTTAACCCCCAGCTCCTCTTCGGCCTTGGAGATGAACTGGCTCAAAGATGGCTGAGAAACAAACAGCGCCTTTGCCGCTTTCGTTATATTCTGGCATTCTGCAACCTTTACAATATAAAACAGCTGTTTAAAATCCATATTCCCCTCCATCGAAAAAATATATGATTTTATTTTATTCTCTGGGGAGTGCAATGTCAACCGTTCCTCTCCTGTTCAAAATTACAGACGTTTCGTTATTCGCATACCGTCATCTGAATGGAGTACCAGCGGTTTTGCTCAGGAGTCAGAATCCTTCCCGGAATCCCCGCCTCCTCTGCCATCTGATTGGCATCGGCAAAGGCTTTTTCTGAAAATCCCGGCAAACGTTTCAGCCATGTTTCATGGTGCATGGGAACGATGATCTGGCAGTCTGCTGTTTTCATGAACTGGAACCAGTCGTCTGCCACATGTTCCATATGCCGGCTGCTGTTCACTTTATTTCTGAAAATGATGTTCGGACGCAGCGTTTCAAACCGTTTTGCCATCCCGTCATCATTTCCTCCCACAAATGCAATCCTCAGTCCGCCCGGAAGCTGCAGAAGAAAATTCATATTGAAAATTCCACCTATTGTATGAAGAATATTCGTCTCTTCCGTTCTGTCAAATGGATTCCCTTCCTTCATACTCTCTTCCCATGTCCATGGCTGCCCGTGGTGTTCCCCATGAAATGTCATCAGCGTAAATTCAGGAAAATAATAGGTATCCCCGAAGTCCACCGGATATACAGAGGTTAAAGGAACCTCCATATACCTTGCAATTCCGGCTGCTGTCGATGAATGGCAGATGATCTTAGATCCGAACCGTTTTGCAGCTTCTTTTAAATTGCCGATATGGTCACCATGGGTATGATTTAAAATGATATAATCTGCACCTTCCAGATCGTCCGTACAAAATCCCGTAAGCTGATAATCAGCGATCTCTTCCCCGCGCTCTCCTGCATCCACCCAATAGTAGGGATCGGTCAGGAGATGTCGGCCTCCCGGCAGCCTGAATTCAATGCACTGGGCATTCAGCCACCGGAACGAAATGCCATGAGATGAAAGAACTTGTTTTTCCATAATACTGCTCCTTTTTTATAATCTGTTCTGAAATATTTTTGAAAGAAACGGGAATATCAGTTGTTCCGCCTCCTGATATCCTTCCGCTCTGCGTACGACGAAACCATGAGAAGCCTCCAGGACCCGTTTCACTGTCAACGTTGTTCCTGAGCGGATCATCCTGGCCGCCAGCCTTTCCGCTTCCTCTCCCAGCACATCATGGCCTGCCATAATCATAAGCACCGGCGGCAGCGCCTGAAGCTGCTCTTCACTGGCGAAGCAGGGGCTCACCGTCGGTCCCTGCGTTTATCCGCATCGACATACCAGTCATTGTACTTCCTGCAGTCCTCAATGGGAGGCTTTACATCCGGCCCGTTTGCTCCCCGTTTTTCTGCCGGGTCCTGTTCCAGATCTACAGCAGGATAATCTACCAAAAGCCCGGCCGGCACAAATCCGCCCTTCTCCTGTGCCATAAAAGCTGCGGCCAGAGTCAGGTTCCCTCCTGCACTGTGACCTCCGATTACAAGCTTTGTCTTGTCAAGTTGAAGCTCCTCTGCATGTTGCCACAGGTAAGAAGCCGTATCATAAACCTCATTCAGTGCATAAGGATACCTGTATTCCGGAGCCGTATGATAGTCAATGTCAAACACGGCGCAGCATGCATTTTGGCAGATATTTCTGCAGAACACAACGTCCTGCTGCCTGTGGCCTTTTACAAATCCACCTCCGTGAAGATTGATAAATACAGGATATGCGCTTTTTAACTCCTTTGGATAATATACATAGAGATGAATATCCCTTCCTCCAACAGAAAGGTTCCACTCATATTCCTTTCCTGTTTCAAACATTGCAAGCGCTTCCTCCGATACTGTAAGCCCTACGCTGCCGCCCTTATTCTGGCCAGTGCCTCATCCATAATATCTCCTCCTTCTCAATCGCATTGCCGACTGTTTTACCGACTGCTGTAATGATGAATTAATATAAAATACCGAATACCACGCTGGCAATTACCAGAACAATGGAGCCTCCGATCCTGGACGAAATTGCTGCATAACTCATCAACTCCATACGGTTTGCAGCGCCCAGTACGACGATATCGCCGCCTCCGCCTCTGTTTGCCATACACAGGCCGGCAGTTACGGCAGAGTCCACCGGGAAGAATCCGAATATCCAGCCTACCACTGCCGTCGCCAGAATCGCTCCCACAACTACTGCCACGCTGATCGCAAGCGTATCCAGGTTGATTACGCTGATAAAATCCGCAAAGTCCGTCATGGAAATTCCGATTGCCGCCATGGTAAGCCCCTGCCAGTATTTATTAACTACACCCACAATTGCTTTACAGGCAGACCGGATATCCTCCGGAATCAGATTGAATATGTTGCAGAACACGAGGATCAGAATGAACCATGCATATTGATGAATGCTGGCACCCATTACTTTCGGCATAATCTGTTTCAGCACGCAGGCCAGTGCATAAACGCCTCCTACCCAGGCAAAACAGCATCCGCATTCCCGGGCCGTCGGAGCAGGAGCTTCATTTTTTTATCCGTTACCGCTTCCTTTCCCTTATTGCGCATGAGGTTCGTACCATCGCCGGTCAATTTGGGAAACTGCCTTCCGGCTCCATTTAAAAATGCTGCCGCGAATACGCATAAGATATTGGCAAATGTAAGGATTGCTATGGCTTTCGCATAATATGTATCCTTATCCAGTCCTGTCACTTCATTGAAAATCTGGCTCATTGGAATCGCGCCGGCCCCGTTTCCTCCCCCCATAATCGGAAGAATATAGTAGCAGACCAGTTCCGACGGCTTATGTCCCAGCAGCATGCCGACCACGAGTCCCAGAGCAGCGGCTCCCGCGACGCCTGCCAGAATTGTTGGTATGTATCTCACAATACTTTTAATCAGAGAATCCCTCTCAATTACTAAGAGTGAACCTGCCATTAAAAAACAGATAAACAGTGTCTGAAATCCGAAAGTATCATAAAAATTAGAAACGGATTCCACATATTTTTCAGGTATCCAGTTCATATAGACCATCCACGATGTAAACATCATGGCCATCATACTTCCTCCGCCCACCCATTTGTTAAATATGGGGATTCTGTCGCCGATCTCAAACAAAATACTGCCTATGGCAATTAAAAGTACAATCGTTGAAAGAAGATCTCCTCCCAAATTTCCGGTATACATGGCAACGAGAACAATCGCCAGAATAATTGCATACGGTACAGCCGGTATTCCCATAATTCTGAAATCTTTCATTTTTTCCTTCATCAGGTATCCCCCTCATTTTTTCTAATCATTCACTTGTTCAAAAAAAGTGCCGGCCCTTTTTGTTAAAATGATTGTAAACTATGAAGAACACAGCTGTAAAATCATATAAAATCATGAATGCCATTCCGTTTGGGAATGGCATTCATGTAATGATCCTTTTCTTTTTTCGTTCATAATACTCATTCATAAAATGGATAAAACCATTTGCACACGTTCGTTCCAGAGCCTCTTTCGGATAAACCATCCAGAGATTTCTCGTGACAAGCGTACCGTCCCTGTTTACCATAGGCAGCTTATAAAGCGGTATCCTGTCCAGATCATCCCCAGGCCAGAAACAGAGACAGTACCCCAATCCCTTTTCCGCAAGCTGCCACACGTGGTCTATAAATTCAGCCCGGATCCCCACCCGGTAAGGTTCCTTAAAATATTCTTCCCACCACCGTCTGACAAGCTTTTTTGTACTGGCATTCATATCATAATCAACCCTGGGAAGCTGCGGCAGTTCGTTCATGGTACACGGCGTTTTCGACATGATATAGCCCTGCTCCTGCATAATCAGGATCCGTTCTACATTTCCGCCGTAGTCTCCCTTCAGGAGCGCCACGTCAATTTTCCCTTCACATACCATGTGGATCAGCTTGTCACTGTGATCGTTTACGACTTCTACCTGCACCTTATTATGACATTTCATATATTCTGCCAGAATCTCTGAAAAGCAGTATTTGCTGTAGGAATAGACAACCCCGATCCTAAGCTTTCCATACTCCTCATTTTTAATCTGTTCCAGGCCTTTTTTCGTCTCTTCAAAAAACAGGAGATACCGCTCTGCCTGGGCGGCCAGATATGTCCCTTCCGGTGTAAATTCCACCCCTTTTATGCTCCTGTTTACAATTTTCACATGATATTCTTCTTCGATCACCTGCAGCCTCTTTGTAATCGCAGGCTGGGTTATAAAAAGCGAATTTGCTGCTTTTGTTATATTTTTATACAGATAAAGGGCATTTAAAATCTGCCAGTCTGTATCTTTCATACTTCCTCCTCCACCGAAAGAAGAAAAGACCGGCAGTTTTTCCACCGCCGGCCTATCTTTATCAGAACGTTTTTATCCTCATTTATATCGATTTATGGTCTAAGCATTCACAGCTTCTTTCACTTTTTTCCCAGCCATAAAGTTCCACACGTATACAACTGCGAACAGGACAAGCCCTAAGATGCTGACCGTCAGGTTCGGAATTACCAGCAGGATTCCTGCCACTACGGCCAGAATGCGGAACGGAAGGCTGATCTTTGCCCTTATATATCCTGCTACGCCGGCTCCGATTGCCCACACGCCAAGGAATGCAGTGATAACGGCAATCGCTACAGCGCCTATGCTTCCCATCAGCAGAAGAGAAGTGTCATAGATAAAGGTATACGGCACTACGAAAGCAGGCAGGGCGATCATACAGGACAGGATTCCCGTCTTAAACCAGTTTGACTTCGCCAGCCCCGAGGCCAGGTATACGGCAGCGCATACGGGAGGCGTAATCGTTGAAAATCCTGCAAAGTAGAATATGAACAGGTGGGCTACCAGGATCGGTACGCCAAGGGTGGTCAGCACCGGCGCCAGGATAGCGGCGGAAAGAACGTAAGCTGCCGTAGCAGGAAGCCCCATACCGAGTACGATACAGACAAGCATGGTAAGCACCAGGCAGAGGAACAAGTTATCCTGTCCGATCTGTACGATTACGGAAGACAGCTTTACTCCGAATCCGGTAAGGGAGATCAGGCAGATGGTAATCTGTGATCCGGCCATCAGAGTTGCCATATTGACAATGCTTTTGCCTGCCGATACGGATACGTCCGTAAACAGGTTTATACATATTTTAGGAGTATCCGACTTTTTCTCCGCCTTAAATACCTTAAAGAGCAGAGCTACGATGAATCCTGCAACGGTGGCATAGAACGCGGCCATCGTAGCGGTATATCCCCGGAGCAGATAATACAGGAAAAATGCGATCGGAGTAAAAATAACAAGATATTCTGCCTTATCGATCGATTCCGTTACTGCTTCTCCCCGGATATTGTCCTTTTTGGAGATATAGTGAACCGCTATGTATGCGCCCACATAATACAGCAGCGCCGGAATCAGGGCCGCCTTGGCAATTTCCAGATAGGAAACGCCCAAGAGCTGCGCCATAATAAATGCTCCCGCCCCCATCATCGGAGGCATAATCGTTCCGCCTGTGGAACCAACAGCTGAAATTGCCGCCGCCCACTCATTGTTATATCCTGATTTCTTCATTAAGGGAATGGTAAACGTGCCTGTACCGACTACATTCGCCATAGCGCTTCCTGATATCATGCCAAAGAGTCCGCTGGCAATCAGAGCCACTTTTCCCTGGCCGCCGATGGTCTTACCCGTCAATTTCTGTCCCAGCTTGACGAAGGTTCCAGCGCCTCCCGTCTCGCTGAGCATGGCTCCGAAGATTCCGAACATAGCCAGCATTCCTGCGGAAATACTGATCATGGTTCCCCAGATTCCATTTGTACTGTGATATAAGGTCTGGAAAATCAGGTCTACCGAATACGGTTTATGTCCCCATACGCCTGGAAAATAAGGGCCGTAAAGCGCATAAGCGAAAAACACGAGCGCCAGTGCCGGGAAAATCAGTCCTACAGACCGTCTGCTGGCTTCAAGCACCAGTATAACCAGAATGACCGCCAGCGCCTTGTCGATCGGCCCCAGCCACTGCAACGGATTCCAGATCAGCGTGTTATAATTGGCAACGAGGAAAATTACGGTTACTGCTGAAATAACAGCCAGTATGATATCATATACAGGGACTTTGTCTGAACCCTTCTGCTTCTTGGAAAACGGTATCAGGATAAAGCTGAGAGTCAGTACGAATCCCAGATGGATGCTTCTCTTAATCAGATCAGGCAGCATTCCGAATACCGTATAAATCTGGAATACGACGAGTGCAATACAGAGCACCATGACGATTTTATCCCATGGACTTTTCAGTTTTCTCATCTCTTCACCTTCCTACTGTACGTCTTTGTACTCTTCCGGGATCAGTGTCTCTGGTATTTCTACGCCTTTCTCTTTCAAATACTGAACCGTTCCTGCATGAAGCGGGATCGGGGACTGGAGCGTAAGCTCTGTCATATCCTTCTCAGCACCCTGAGGATATGCGACGCTCCACACGTCACGGCCGTCTTCAAATATAGCCTTCACAAACTGGTATCCAAGATCCTGGGAAAGATTGCTCGTACTCTGGGAGCCCTGGAGAATCTGTACCGTATGTACGTCATAATCGACCCCGTCATAGGTTCCTGCCGGAATCGTGGCCGGTACAACATAAGGGATTGCTTCGCAGATTTTATCGATTTCTTCATCTGTAAAGCTGATCAGGTCGATGTCCAGGCTTGCTCCGATTTCCATAACAAAACTGTCTCCTGCAATTCCCGCTTTGGAACCGCCTACGATCTGTCTGTCAATGACGGCGTCCTTAATGTCTCCCTGGCCTGCTTCAAAGAGGTCCGCATCCACATCCAGCACTTCCAGGATCCTCTTTACAATCGTCGCGCATGATGTACCTGTACCGCCAGGTCCGAAACGCTTTCCTGACAGGTCCGAAATGCCTTTAATTTCCGCGTCTTTTGCCACTACGATCTGAATCGGAGATTCATCAAAGTACCAGAGCAGCCTGGACTGTGTATGAGGCTGGCCTTCCCAGCTTCCCTCTCCATAGTAGTTCTCATAGTCAGTCGCACTGGTGGAAATTCCCATCTCCAGTTCTCCTGATACAACCCGGTTTGTGGAATCCACAGCGCCCTGTGTTTCTGATATATCTACCTGGTATTCCGGATATACTTTCATAATCGTCTGGCCTACTGCGGTCCAGTATGTATAGAACTGGGAACTGGACGGAGATGAGCCGAATGTCATATATGTCGTCTCTCCCGAACCCCCTGCCTTCGTTTCTCCTTCCGTTTTTGCCTCTCCTTCTGCTGCCGCGCTGTTTCCGTTACCCCCTTGCGGAGCGGAACATCCCGTAATTGTCATGGCTGCTGCCAAAGCTGCTGCAAATAATGTTGTACCTCTTCCTTTTTTCATGATAGCCCTCCAAATATGATTGTGTTTTTTATGTATCCAGCAAACAGGAACATTTCTTCTCCTCTTAACATAATCATTTTGCAACTGTCCTGGGCGGCGCATCTTTCTGCATTCTATCCGCATGGAACAGTTACTGCATTTTTCACAAATGTAATTGTGTTTTTCGTACTTTTAGTGTAACATATAACTATTCATTAGTCTATTTCGATTTCTCGATAGTTTCTATAAGCTAAAGCTAATATAATACGATATGATAAGGAGGGATACGTATGAATTTCCGACAGCTGGAATACATCCAGATGATTCAGAGGGAAGGCAGCATATCCGGAGCAGCCAAGAAGCTTTTCATCTCTCAGTCGGCCCTGAGCCAGCAGCTAATCAAGCTGGAAGAAGAGATCGGAGCACCTATTTTTGAACGCGGCATCACGCCTTTACGGCCTACATATCTCGGAGAGCAGTATCTGACATACGTCCAGAAAATTTTATTTGAATATGAAGAAGCCAGCCGCCTGCTGCAGGACTTGGAGAACTCCAAAAAAGGCCGTCTTGTTGTAGGCATTCCTCCTAACAGAAGCGTTCAGCTGCTTCCTGGACTTCTTCCCAAATTCATCTCACAATATCCTGACATCGAGCTGGTGTTCCGTGAATATAAGTCATACGAGCTGGATGAGATGATCCTGCAGGGCGACATTGATTTTTCTATCATGGTGTCACCCTCTACATCGCCCATGATTTCTTTTACCCCTCTTTTAAGGGAAGAAATTTTCCTGGCCGTTCCGAAAAACAGCCTCTGAACAAACGGTTCGGCGGCGGGAACGGCCACATTGACCTCATGTACTGCAAAGATGAGAATTTTATTTTAATGAAAAAAGGCCATCGTCTTCACGCCCTCGCAAAGCATCTCTTTGAGGAATACAATTTTGAACCTCATGTCCTCATGGAGACGGGAAACGTAGACCTGGCCCGTAAAATTGTGGCAGGCGGTACCGGCGTCTGTTTCACGTCCCAGCTGGCCGCCGTTCTGAATCCACTGCAGCAGCCTCCCGTCTACTATTCCCTTGGAAAAGACGGCATTTTCTGGGACCTTGGAATCTGCTGCCATAAGGATAAATATATCTCCTGGGCCATGTCACTCTTCTTCGATTGCGTTAAGGCAGAAATTCAGGAAAGCTTTCATTACTGATAATAACAAAGGAGACAGCCGCCCTGCATGTAATTATTATGAAATGACTCCTTTCTGCGATGGACGGATCACTGCACGTTCCGGTACAGGTTCTCGGCCTTCGCTGAATTCCATTGTTTTGAAATAACGTACTGTTAAATACACTGCGACAATCATACCAATGATATCCGCAGCAGGCGCGGCAAACAGGATCGCATTGATACCGCTGCCGGCATGTTTCTCCTCAAAAATTGCAGGGATCAGGATAACAAGCGGCACAAAGCAGACAATATCGCGGGTCAGTGACGCAATGACTGCCATAACTGGCTTCCCCACAGCCTGAAAGAAGATAGAGGACATTTTAATCACACAGGTAAAGATGACGAGTGACAGGAAAATGCGGAACGTGCGCGTTGCGTATTCCAGATAAAGTACATCATTTCCAGAGCCGAAAATATTGATAACAACCTGCGGACAGATTTCAAAAATCAAAGTAGACACAGCACCAACTGCGAGTGTTGCAATTAAAATCGTACGGTACGTTTCTTTGACGCGATCATACTTTTTCGCGCCGTAATTGTAGCCTAAAATCGGCTGCCCGCCAAGGACTATGCCAACAACGATGTTAATTACGATGGTAAATACCTTTGTTTCGATGCTGATAACTGAGATTGGAATATCCTGCCCATAGATGGACAAAATGCCGTATTTGGCGAGCATAATATTGCAAGTCAGGGAAATGATGACAATGGACATCTGCGTAATAAAGGAAGAAGCGCCCAGCTTCAAGGCATTACTGAAAATTTTAAAATGCGGCACAAAGCTCTTCTTCGTCAGGCGAAAGCTCTTGGTTCTAAAAAAGTACCAGACACTTACGAGGAACGACACCGTCTGTCCGATCACCGTTGCCCATGCCGCGCCGGCGATTCCCCAATCCAGACCAAAGATAAATACCGGGTCAAGGATGATATTCAAAATTGCGCCAAGCGACATGGACGCCATAGAAACCGCCGGGCTTCCATCTGCACGAACAACAGCGTTCATCATGTTCATCAGCATAAAAGCCGGAAAGAAGCAGAGTACGATGGTAAAGTATTCTACTGCCATTCCAATTGTCTGGTTCGACGCACCGAACAATCGGAGCAGCGGCTCTCTCCATACCGCGCAGAGGGCCAGCATGATCATACTGAGGATCAGCGTGATCGCAATGCCGGTTCCAATACAGCGATGTGCATTTTGCGTATCCTTTTTCCCCTGACAAATGCTGAGATAGGCGGCGCAGCCATCTCCAATGCACCACGCAAAGGCTTGTGCGACAATCAGGATAGGAAATACAATTCCCGTAGCCGCGTTACCGAGATACCCCAACGCGCTGTTTCCGACAAAAATCTGGTCAACGATGTTATAAAGTGCGCTGATAAGCAGTGAAAGGATACAGGGAATCGAAAACTTAACCAGCAGTTTCGATATTTTTTCTTCACCCAGCATTTGATTTTGATTTGTTTGTTTCATGATTCTCCTCCTAATACAGAATGTACGATTTGGAGTCTTTATCAGAGAAAAGCTGCCTAAAAACTGCGAAGGACAAAAAAATAGTGCGTAGAATTCGTTCGGAATTCTACGCACTTAGCTGTCCAGCCTGATTATGATATCATTTTTTTCTTTTAAAAGTCAAGAAAATCTTTTTCATTTTGTTTCATACCTTTATTTTTGCCGGTCCAGTCCCAGCACATGTGCCGGATTTCTCTTTGTCATCAAATCGATATCGTCTTCTGCGATCCCGTGCTCTTCCAGATACTGGATGGATTCCGACAGGGACTCATACCAGTATGGATTCTGTGTCTGTCCCGCATCTGTAGCGATAATTGTATTTTTCGCCCCGATCTCATGAACTGCTTCCAGATTATCTTCCATATTTTTCTTATATGTACCGTCTCCCATGGGCTGGGCGTAACAGTGTTCCATAAACGCGCCATAATCCTCGGCCAGCCTCTTTTGCTGCCGGATTGTCAGTCCTACGAGGTTGGATTCCGGATGGGAAATAATAATCTTGTCAATTCCCATATTCCTGGCCGCCTCCGTGACGACAAAAATTTCATCCGGAGACAGATGGGAGGTGGCGAGCGCCGCGTCATAATCCTTCACCAGCTTCAGCACCGGCACCATCTCATCCACTATTTTCCCATTACGGACGCATGCAACGCCTCCAGATTTCCCTTTTCTTTTCATCGTAAATTCCGAATCAATCGTTGGAAGCCAAACAATTTTTCCGCCGATCTCCAGAGCTGTTTCTACCGCATACGGGTTCAGCCCGCCTGCCGCCTGATTCAGTGTTATTCCACCGAACATCTGGAATCTGCTACCGGCATATTTTTCATCTTTCATTTTATTGACGATTGCCGCTCTGGCAGCTGTAGGCATATGGTGCTCTTGATCACGATTCCTCTCACATCACGGCGGACGCCTTCTTCCATCAACTCTATATCACTCATTTTCCTCTCCCGTACATCAGGAGAAGAATGTACATGAGTATCGATCACACCTTTCAGATAATTCTTTTCCATCTCAGTCCCCCCTTTCATCCAGCCAGACCATGCATACCGGACTTTCTGTATGATAAACCATATCCGTATATGTCAGATCTCCATTTTCCGGATTGATCCGGAAAAAGCGAATATCATCGCTGTCCTCATTGGCTGCAGCCAGTCTGCTTCCGTCTGGAGTTAATGCCATAAATCTCGGCGTCTTTCCCAGGCAAGGGACATTGCCTGTCACTTTCAGATAGCCCGTGTTTTCATCTACAGAATAGATTGTAATGCTGTCATGTATCCTGTTGGCTCATAGAGGAAACGGCCGGACGGGTGGATTACAAGCGCGCTGGCCTGACCCTCTCCCACATAAGTTTCCGGCAGCGCCGAAACAATCTGCTTCGCCTGAAGCCTGCCTTTCTTCTCATCGAACAGGCAGAACGTGACGGAATTTCCCCTTTCATTTACAACGTAAAAAAAGCGGTTATTCGGGTGGATGGCCGCGTGGCGCGGTTCATCCAGTTCTCTGGCACGAAGAAAATCCGTCTGTTTCAGTGTTCCGTCCTCTATTTTTCGAAAGACGTTCACGCCACCATAACCGATTCCTCTCCCCTGGGCCGGTACAAACAGATATCCTCCTGTCCGGTCCCACAGGCACTGATGCGCATGGGAGACTCCTCCCTCTGCTTTACCCGGAAGTGCTGCTTTAAAAAACGGCTCATCCACACTTCCATCTGCATTCCGTCTCAGAACATTGACACACCCTCCCTGAAGAGAGGCTGCATAAAGAAAATGGTTTGACTGGTCAATTGTAAGAAATACAGGATTCCTTCCCACATTTCCTACCGTGTTGATATGCTGTATACCGCCATTTTCCAGAATTCGGAATGAACTGATCTCATTTTCGTCTCCATGGACTGTATACAGGAATTTCCTGTCTTTGTCCAGACATTGATAAGACGGATTCTCCATATTCTCAATGAGCTGAATATCCTTCATTTCTCCGTCTTCTGATATTTCGCAGACCTTCAGTCCCTTCCCCCGGGCATTGCGTTCCCGGGTGTCCTGCAGCCTACATAGACTATACTTTTCATAAAATTACTCCTTTAAGGAGTAAAACGTTCCTGTTGTTTGCTGATTTTATTTTATCACGGACCAGGCATTATGTCCAATTCATTAATCGGTGCACTCATATAAGCAAATACTTATACTTCGTCTTTTTTTTTACAGAATTTCTGTTCATCTTCGTTTTAGTGAATAAAGACTGTTCTTTTACGCATACTATCCCCGCAAAAGGAGGTGTACACCATGAATCTTGATAAAATTGTATGCAGCTGCATGAGCGTAACGAACGGAATGATCAAGGACGCCGTTGATTCCGGCGCCACCACTCTGGAAGAAGTACAGGAAATAACAGGCGCCGGCACTGTCTGCGGCGTCTGCCTGGACGATATCCAGCATCTGGTAGATGAATTTGTAGCCGAAAAGAACAAGTAAGAAAGAATCCCGCGAGCGGGATTCTCCGCCTGCGCCTTCGTCTTCACCTAATAAGGTTGTTTTTCCAATTTTAAGAAAAGCCATAGGATAGTTCGGTATCCTGTGGCTTTTCTGTTTTAGACCTACCCAAAAAACTTGAAGTAAACACCAATCTGCCGGCCTCAACTCCTGTTTTTCCTTCTCTTAACCGAGCAGAGGAAATCATTAAATATGAAATGATTTATTTTTAAAGTAAAGGGACAAGAGTAGATAAAGTATGGTATTATGATGATAAATCAATAATAGATGAAAGTCATTCCCAATGTCTGAAGGGAGGAACATGTGATGAGGATTGTTCGTGGAATCGATTTTATTGGTAAGGAACAGGTATTATAAGATGGGAAAACTTCACAAGTATTTTGAAAACGCGATAAGAACGATTGGCTTTGTTAACACAAAGTTGCCAACTGCCGTCTTTTATAGTACCCCAATTGGTATTCGATTTGAAATCGGAGGTAAAGAGGAAGTATATTTGCCGGATGATCAAGGAATGAACCCCGTTTATGTTAAAAATGCCTTTTGTCGTGCAAAAACATTGTTTCATGATTTGCCATGCCGCCCCAACCTTCTTAGGATAGATAATAATCCAGAAGAAGCAGGCGGGATTACCCTGCAAACGCTTTCGCATGTGGGGTTGCCTGCCCCAGATGAATCCATTCTGGAAAGACATATTGATGAGGGAGCCTGCTTTCTTCAAGAGCATTTATATTGGGATTTGACGAAAAGTAGTTGTCAGATTAACAGGCTGCTTTTCGAAATCATCAAAGGCGATATTGGCGGCTTCTCTTGTTTATGTTCCAATGTTTATTTGCTGAACACTGAAAATTTTGTCCTTTACCACCTGTATGATGATCGAGGCGCTGATATTGTTGCATATGATAAGCACTTATTGCTGCCTTTGTATCAGAAATACAAAGATTGGATTCTTCCATACGACAAAGCCAGAATCGACCAGCTATTTGCGGGAACGTAATGAATATCGTCAAATAAGTATTTTACAGGCACCTTTCCTTTCTATTCCTATCATCTTTCTTCGGATATCACCCGTCTTCCCTGTACATTTTTCTTATAAAAGCCGTGATCAGCGGGAGGGTAAGCAGAAAGGTTCCTGCATCTGCAATCGCCTGAGCGGACTTGAGGCCGGACAGCCCAAAGAACCTCACTCCCAAAAATACGGCAGGAATTAACAGCAGGCCGCTGCGCAGCGCCGAAATAAATGTGGCTCTGCCGCTCTCTCCAATTGTCTGAAACAGCATATTCGAACAGGCCGGCAGAGGCTGAAAAATCAACGAAAGGCTCTGGATCTTCAGGCGCCGCCGGCAATGTCCAGCACTCGAATGTCCGTGCTGAATTTATGGAGAATCATATCCGCTCCCCAGAAGCCGGCCATGGCAAAGCTGCTCAAAGCACATTCCCCTAAAATCACGGTAAAATAGAAGCTGTTTCTGACACGCCTGTATTTTTTTGCCCCATAATTAAACCCGGCTGCAGGCTGCATCCCCTGTCCGATTCCAATCATAATCGAAGAAATCAGACCACATATCCTGTTTACTATGCTGATTGCAGCCACGGCTGCATCTCCAAATACAGCCGCCTGATGATTCACTGCCATGCCGGAAATGCTGGTAAGGCCCTGTCTCGTCAGGCTGGGCATGCCGTTTTTTAATATCTGCAGAATCTCTTTCCGGCTTCTGCTGACCTTCTTTACAGACAGGCAGCACTGGGTCCGACCCTTTAGAAACATGCTGATCAGTATGGTAAAACTCACGGCCTGAGAGACAGCCGTAGAAATTCCTGCTCCGGCCATTCCCATATGAAAGCCATACATCAGCAGCGGATCACCTGCCATATTCAGTACCGCCCCTGCGCTAAGGCCCCGCATAGCCAGTGCCGCTCTGCCTTCATATCGCAGCAGGTTATTCAGCACACAGCTGCTTGCCATAAAAGGGGCAGCCAGCAGGATATAAAATCCATACGTCCTCGCATATGGCAGAATGGTTTCCGTACTTCCCAGCAGCCTCATAAAGGGCGTCAAAAAGCAGATTCCCACGATCCCCAAAGCGCCTCCGCCCCACAATGCCAGAAAGAAACCGGTTGAAGCAAAGCGAGAAGCTTCTTCCGTCTGTCTGCTTCCCAAAAAACGCGACACATTGCTCCCGCTCCCCTGCCCCAGCATAAATCCAACTGCCTGGATAATTGCCATGAGGTTGAAGACTACCCCAGCCGCTCCTCCTGCACTCGTTCCAAGCCGGCTCACAAAAAAGGTATCCACCAGGTTATACAGATTTGTTATCAACATACTGACGATCGTAGGACCACACAACTTTAAAATCAGTCCGTATACCGGCGCTTCTGTCATTTCCCTGTATTTCTGATCATCCATGACACTTCCGCCTGATTATATGCCGCTTATTTTCGATTCTGCAGGACAGCCTTTTCAGCAGAAACCGTTGAAACTCCTGAGGATTCTGACCCTTTAGGCTTTCAAAGGGAACCAGAACCGCCTGATTGCCTGATGTATAAATATAAATACAGTCCGGTGTGAGATAACAGCTCTGCGCCGTTTTATAGTCATATTCCTGACAGGCCAAGCCGTTTTCAGCCCTGATATGCTCCTGATAAAATTGAACTACGAGTTCTCCTCCTGCAGGCCCTTCCAAGTTTCTGCACAGAGTCCGTCGGAACACATAGGGGTGAACAAAGCCAAGCCACAGCATGATAAAGGAAAATCCGCCAATCAGCAGGATCGTAATCATTTCACCGATTCCGGCAGAACCGCCCTCTAATACATACCGGACGATCCTCCACAACAGACAGCCTGTCAGAAACAGACCCGGAAGCTTGATAAACAGCGGATGCTGTCGGCAGTGGTACCATAGATGAATCCTGCTGAAACTGTTGATTAATTCCGGCGAATAACAGTACTCTGCCTGATACACCGGTTTCCTTTTCACTTTTTTGCTGATGTCTCCCATAAAGATACCTCCTTATGCCGCCTGTACCCTCTTTTTTGCTACACGTCCCCGGATAATAATTTCAGCCAGAATAATGACGGCGCCTGCATAGCCTGCAATATCGGTTAACGATTCCGGGAGGCAGATGAAAATACCGCAGATCACGCAGATCACCCGTTCTGCCTTATTCAAAGTTGTTCCAAAATAACCTGCCAGTCCTATCGTAAGCACAAGCGTTCCAAATGCCAGTGTTCCTATGGCATATACAATTTCTGTAAAACTGCCGATCAAAAGGACGCCGGCTGGTATACAAATACAAACGGAGCCAGGAACGCACACATTGCATATGTAAATGCCTTCCATCCTGTTTTCCACGGGTTGGAATTGGCGATTCCGGCAGCCGTATAGCTGGCCACGCATACAGGAGGTGTAATCTGTGCAAAAATTCCAAAGTAAAACAGGAACATATTGGCCGGCAGAAGGTCAATTCCCATCTTCAGAAGCGTAGGCATAAACAGTACATAAGCGGTCAGATAAGAAGCTACGGTAGGCAGAGCCATTCCCAGCATCATACAGCCGAGCATGGCGACGAGAAGTCCGATCCACAGGTGTGTCGCTCCCAGAGAGCAGATCACGATGGAAAGCCTGGTCGCCAGACCTGTCATCGTAATAATACCGATAATAATTCCACAGCCGCATAAAGGCATTCCGACCGTAGCCGTACGTTTTGTAGCTATCATCAGTTCCTGAAGAAGCTGGGTAACGCTGCGGCGCCGTTCTTTCTTATCGATAAAGTTCAATAAAATAACGGACAGGATTGCATATAAAGCAGAACGCTGGATCGTAAATCCAAGTCCCATGGTTCCCATAAGAATGACAATCGGGCTGAGTAGATGTAGCCTTGGAAGAATCGGAGCATGCTCCGGCTTTACCACTTCAAATCCGATATCAGAATCTCTTTTCTTCTTTGCCAGCAGATCCACCATAACAAAGACAGCCGCATAATAGATCAGTCCAGGTCCCAAAGCGGCGCCTGCAATGGTCAGATAGTTAATTTCCAGCATATCCGCCATCAAAAAGGCTGACGTTCCCATGATCGGAGGCATGATCTGGCCTCCTGTAGAGGCCACTGCCTCTATGGCTCCGGACTCTTCCGGCGTATATCCGCATTTTTTCATCATAGGGATGGTAAATACGCCGGTGGACGCTACATTGGCAGCTGCAGAGCCGCTGATCATTCCGAACAGGCAGCTGGAGCATACGGCAGCCTTCGCCGGAGCGGAAGCATCATTGGACTTGGCGCCTGCCAGAAGTCCCATATCAATTAACACCTGTCCGCAGGCGCCTCCTGAAAAGAGCCCGCCGAATAACATCATCCAGAAGAGGAAGCCCGCCGCCGCGCTCAAGGCGGAACCATAGATACCTCCGTTGCCCATAATCATCAGTTCTGTAAATTTTCCCATATTCAGTCCCTGATAATAAAGGATACCAGGCAGCTTGGGCGCTACAAATCCGTAAGCGATTGCTACGAGAATAAATACTACCAGCGGCATGCCTACGGTACGGAATATTCCTCCGATAATAAGGACGATCACGAAAATACAGATCACCTTATCGTACCAGTACAGCGGATCCATGTAGGCCAGGCGCGTCACCAGACGTTTATACTGGCTGACGTGATATATCAGAATGCAGATTGAAGCAAAACAGCAGAACAGATCAAATGCTCCTGCCACAAATTTCCGGGCAGGCGAGTTGTCTTTCAGCTTGAACGGAACGTATAGGGTACAAAGAGCTCCAACCGAGGCTACATGGATCGGCCTGAGCATCATGGCCGGAAGCGGGTATATAAACGTGCGGTAACACTGGAATCCCAAATAAATCAATGTGATGAATACTGCCAGAGTTTCTCTTTTCGTATCGCGCAGAAAAACATCTTTCAGACTCATTCGCTGTGTACTCTCCATAGTCTTCTCCTTCCCATTGACATATTAACCGATCGGTTTTCCTTCACTGTCCAGCACGCCTGCATCCTGGAAATATTTAATCGCTCCGCTGTGAAGGGGAACCACCGTAATTTCTTCATCGATTGCGCCTTCCAATGTCATTCCTTTAAATGTCGGACATGTTTCTGCCAGTTTCTCTCTGTTCTCTACCATAACCTTTGTCAGAGTATAAGCTACTCGTTCATCCATGTCCTCGCTGACGATCAGGCTCGTTCCCAAATAGGCCGTACGGGCATCTTCCGGAAACTGGTCAAAGGTTCCTGCAGGAATGTAGCGCTCCGCAAATCCCCGTTCCAGAAGGCCGTCAACGATCTTATCGCTGAAGCCGCTGATGCTCACGTCTGTACTCATGGAAAGCTCTGTAATCGTTGCACTTGTAAGGGTAGACGCCATGCATATGATGTCGCAGGAACCGTCCTGCATCATCTCGCTGGCCGTATCGTTGCCTGTGTAGGTAATGCTGCCGCCCCAGGATTCGAATGTTTCTGCGTCGATACCGTAAATTTCGAAAATGTAGTTCAGCAGTACGTAGTCGGAAGAGCCAACATCCTCACTGCATATGCGGGCAGGATACTTGTTTTCGATAATTTCCTCAATCGTTGCGCATCCGCTCTTCTTTTTGAAAGACTCGCTGGCGACCTGCAGACAAACAGAGTTGCCTCCCGCTCCGAAAAGAGCACGTACCTTAGAATACGGCTCCCTGCCGTTAAAGCCTACCGTTGCAGAAAATGCATTCTGCCCTCTGCAGATATCCGCCTGACCTGCTTCAATCAGATAGCCGGAAGTGGACGTTCCGCCGGAGATCGTCTCCTGGGTCAGAGTAGAACCGGACGGAAGAATGCCGTCTTCACTGAGGAAGGTGATAATCGTACCGATATCCGTATAGTCGGAACCGCCGGAACCGGAGCTTGCAAAACGCAGCGTAATCGGTTCCGTAACGACCATGGGATTTGTTTCACCGTCGGCCTGAGCCTGTGCTTCTGTTCCTTCCGCCTGGCTTTTTCCTGCTGTTGTTTCTGTTTTTTCCGATGCTGTGTTTCCTCCGCATGCTCCTAAAAGCAGGCTGGCTGCAACTGTACACAAAATAGCTGTAAATCTTTTCTTCATACCTTTTCTCCTTTTTCTGTTCATTCTTGTGCAGCAGAGATACCCCTACTTATTTTTTTCATAGATACCATAAATGATTTCTACATTTTTCTCCTGAAGCGTCTTTTCCACCCATTCCCGGTTTAATTTTCCAAGAGGCGCATTTACTGTCTTTTCTTCATCCTTGCGTGCAAACGGAACTGCTTTTTCCAGTATGGCTTTTGCTTCCTGCCTTGGTATTACGAGAACTCCGTCCATATCGCCCAGAATGATATCACCTGGATTTACTACCACTCCCCCGCAGGTTACAGGTACATTTACTTCTCCCGGTCCCTGCTTGTACGGCCCTCTCGATGTGACTCCTGCGGCATACAAGGGCCAGTCCATATCTCTGACTGTATCGTAATCCCTGACCGGTCCATCTACGACAAAGCCTTCCACCCCTTTATACTGCATGAATCCAAACATGATTGCTCCGGCCAGGCTCCGCTCACGGCCTCCTTCATTATCCACAATGATTACATCCCCCGGTCCGGCCAGATTCATGGCCTCATGAATCATCAGATTGTCGCCGCTCCTTGTTTTTACAGTCAAAGCAACGCCTGCCATACTTTTATTCGGCTTTGACAGCAAATGGATGGACGAATGCATCACTCCCAGCCGCTCCATGCAGTCACAGACATTCGCAGTCGGCAGCCCCCGAAATTTTTCTACCAGATCCCGATCCGGCATTTCCCTCTCTGTGAAAACTCGAAATCCTACGGACATCCTCTTTCCTCCTCTTCTAAAGCACCCCATTTTATGGTTCTTGCCTGTACAATGCTTTTACTATATAAAAGAGCAAATCTTGTGCCAGCTCAAAGTCTTTTCACCATTTTCCATCATATAGTCCTCAAAGGAAAAATACCAGACGAAATAATTTCTTTTTTTCGCCGATTTTTTTTATCCTGAAAAATTCAGGGCAAAATAACGTTCCTATGTTATTTCATTTTATTTCACGATATGGTATATTAGAAATATATTGAAATAGCATGAAACAATCAAACGATATGAAATATACGGGAGGAAGAACCTGCATGATAAACGATATTATTATGCTTCTGCCGAATGAGGCTAATACCTATTATATCAAACAGATTCTGCAGCAGCAGAACATCAATATACCTGTTTATGAATCCTTTGGAGAAGAGGCTGTCGCCTTTGCCGGCCAGCAGATCAAGCAGGGCGCAAAGGTTATCATCAGCCGCGGAAGTACCGCCCATCTTCTGCAGGAAATTTTCACAATTCCGATTGTCGAAATCCGCTACACCTTTTACGAGTTTTCCGTCGCTATGAAAAAGGCGGTCAAAATCAGCCGGCGCATAGGCCTGGTTGGCTATAATGCCGCATTTGACCAGCCGGAGCTGTCTTCGTTTTTCCGTCTGGAACAGATGGAAGTCCGCATTATCAAAGACCCGATTCAAACAAAACAGGTTCTTACCGAACTGAAAAACATGGGAATTGAGCTGATTATCAGCGGCCAGAAGATTGGAAGAATCGCCAAGAGCATAGGTCTGGAATCCGTAACCATCCGAGTCAATACAAAGAACGTTCTGGACGCATTGCAGGATGCACAGTATTTAAGGAATCTGGAAACAGAAAAGCAGAAGCAGTTTGAAAGCATATCGGCTCTGCTTGACTCCACACAGGAAGGAATCCTCTCCATCGACAAGCAGGGCATGATTCTCTCCTCCAACCGGATTTCCCAGGAAATCATGGGGGTTCGTATTCCCCATGCTTCAGTATACGATTACTTCCCACGCAGCCTGATCAAGCAGATTCTCAGCGGTATGCCCCTATACAACGAAGTCGTTTCCCTCAATCGTGAAAATGTGCTTTTCAGCGGCATAGCCACTCTGCTGGATGACGTGGTAACAGGAGCCGTGCTGACCTTCCAGCCGGCCTCCGACATACGGCGCAAAGAATATGAGCTGCAGAAAAAGGCCCGTGCCAAGGGCCATATTGCCAAAAATACGTTTAACCATATCATCGGGAAAAGCCCGGCTCTCATGGAAGCAAAGGCTCAGGCTCTGCTGTTTGCCGTTACGGAAAGCAGCGTACTGATTTACGGTCCTACCGGTACAGGCAAAGAACTTTTTGCCCAGGGCATACATAATGCCAGTCCCAGAAAACATAAGCCTTTTGTGGCCATCAACTGTGCTGCTCTGCCTGAAAGCGTTCTGGAGAGCGAACTTTTCGGATATGTAAAAGGCGCCTTTACAGGCGCCAGACCGGAGGGAAAGATCGGTATTTTTGAGCAGGCCCATACAGGGACCATATTTTTGGATGAGATCAGCGAGATTTCCCCTGCCGTTCAGGCCAGGCTTCTCCGCGTCATTCAGGAACGGGAGATTACACGGATCGGAGACGATAAGATCATACCTGTAGATGTACGAATCATCGCCTCCACCAACCGGAATCTGCTGGATGAAATCGAAAATAAAAGTTTTCGCGAAGACCTTTACTATCGCCTCAGCGTCTTAAATTTAAATATTCCGCCTTTAAACAGCCGGAAAGAAGATATTCCTCTTCTCGTAGAATATTTTTTATCCTATTTCAGTCAGAACTCAGACAGGCCTCAACCTGTTCTCGCTCCGGATGCCCTCCTGCCCCTCCAGAATTTTACATGGCCGGGAAATATCCGGCAGCTGCGCAATATTGTGGAATGTGCCGTCGCCCTCTGCCAGCACGGGGAAATCACAAGACAGCTGATGGAAACCGTTCTGAAAATCTCCGGTCAGATGATGACGAAATCCCGTTCAGCCCCGGCTGTTCCCTCATGTTCAGGTACAGCTGGTTCCTTTGTCTCTTCGGCTGAGGCCGAATTCCCGGCGTCTTCTTCCGCTTATTTTTCTTCCCGGTCTTCTACGCCGCCCACCTTTTACCAGTCTATGGCTGAGGCCGAGCGGGAAAAAACATTTTCCGTGCTGGCTGCGTGCAAAGGGAATAAGACAATGGCTGCCAAAGAGCTGGGAATCGGTTATACGACTCTATGGAGACGGCTGAAAAAATATGGAATGCAGTCCTGAGCGAATACCTTATGTTTCCTGCTCAATTGCCACTTTTATAACCGCTTTATTGTTGACCGAGCATTTTCCCGGGTTCAAACAGGTGGCATGGGCATCATCTGGAAATAAAATCAAGAAATCTCCCTTTTTCATGTGGGTCATAAAGCCATGTCCGTCGTTGGCATAGAGGATTTTATCTGCCTTTTCGTCATATTCCGTACTTGGCTTTATCTCACTCACCGGGCAGTAGCCGATTACTTCCTCGCCCTCTAAAAGATACTGGATATCAATGTCCTTCCTGTGGCTTTCCCACTTTGCTTCCTCTTCATTTTTCGTGGCAAATCCTTTTTTTTATAATAATCAGAACCTTGCCGTCTGCAATCGGGTATCTTCCCGGTTCCATCTCATTTAAGTCGTGAGCCTTCATATAATCCAGGGCCGCCTTTAAGTTAGGGGAAATTTTCCTGTAAATATCTGCATTTTTAATCGAATCGAATATCATTTTATAACCTCTCTCCTTTTCCGTCTGTAATCACATACGCTGCCTCATTTTTTGTCTTTCTGAGAATACCTTCCAGAATCATTTTATGCTCTTCCTCCAGAGGAAGCAGGGGACGCCTCGGGAATCCGCCCCTTCCGCCGGCCAGATCCACTGCTGCTTTCAAGCCTGGAATACCGAAACGTCCGGTTACCGCCTTGTTGGCTTCCATAAGAGCCAGCTGCAGTTTTACCGCCTTTTCCATATCGCCTGCCTTGGCGAGCTCGTACAGTTCCACGCATTCATCAGGGAATATATTGGCCAGGGCCAGCGTGCCTCCCTTTCCACCGGCTGCTGTGACTGGCAGAAGAAAGCTGGCGCTTCCGGCAAATACGGCGAAATCATCCGGTGTATCCCGTATCGTTTCCATAATCTGAACAATATTTCCGCCGCTGTCCTTTATACCGATTATATTGGGATGGGCAGACAGTTTCTTAACCAGAGCCGAGGAAATATTCACTCCGGAATTGCCCGGCATGTTATAGAGTACAATGGGAATCGGACTTTTATCCGCCACATCATTGAAAAACACTTCCATAACCGGTTCCTTCATGGCCCCTTTGTAATAATTGGGATTTAAAACAAGGGCGGCGGCTGCCCCGGCCTCTGACGCATATTTGCACAGTTCAATGGTCGCAGCCGTAGATTCACAGCCGCAGCCTGCGATTACACGCTTTCCCGGCGCGGTCAGACTGCAGACAGCCTTGATGACTTCTCTCTTCTCCTGTTCCGTCAAAAATACAAACTCACCGTTTGACCCCATAACAACAATCCCCGCCAGCCTGCTGGGATTCCACAGCGTCTCCATGTTTTCCTTCATGGCCTCCATATCGATGGGGCCAAATCCTCCGTCAAAGGGGATGGGAATCGGAGCATAAATTCCTTCCATCTGAAACATAATGAATTACCTTCCTTTCTGTACAGCGGTATTGATTTTTATCTGCCGCCTTTTACATATCTAAAAGCAAAACTTATGCCAGGTTTATGTTATATATATTTTCAAAAATAATCAGAGCCTGCTGGAATATTGAAATAGAAATGCCCTCGATGCCAGACTCTGTTCCAAGGCTTTTGCCAGGTAACCTGATCCGTCATCAAGGGCAGTACTTTTTCGTTTTTTGCAGCATGCTCTTGTCATTTTTGATAATT
This sequence comes from Clostridium sp. AM58-1XD, assembly GCF_003464085.1. GTDB lineage: Bacteria > Bacillota > Clostridia > Lachnospirales > Lachnospiraceae > Lachnoclostridium_A. The sequence goes on along the minus strand of NZ_QSDR01000018.1, from coordinate 27,171 downwards.
GTAATATTTCTGATACGATAACACTTATATCTCCATGGCTTATACAATTTCGGCCGTTTATCCCATAATCAGTCCCAGCAAAGCTCCCAGCAGGATCGTCTTTGGCACGGACAGCTTAAACTTGTACATCAGCGCCCCCACGATCGCGGCAATCGCCACGAGATTCCATCCGATTCCAAAGGGACCCGTCCCTGTTATAAAGGTCTCCTGTCCCTGGGATACGACGACTGCCGCCAGCATTCCGATACATACGGGCCGGATACCTACAAACAGCCATTCCAGATACTTGTTCCCCTTAAATTTCGTAATAAAGTGCGCAGCCAGCATACAGAGCGTCAAAGACGGCATCATCGTGCCCAGGTTTGCACAGAAAGCTCCCAGCCATCCGACTGTACGGAATCCCACGAGGATGCGCTGTTAATCCCCAGGGAGCCCGGCGTCATCTCTGCCACGGCTACGATGTCCAGCACCTCTTCCGGCGTCATCCATCCATACTTCAGCACGATATCGCTGATTACGGGGATCATCGTCATACCGCCGAAGCTGCAGAACCCGACCTTCATGAAAGACCAGAAAAGCAGCAGATAGATCATGGCTGACCACCTTCCTTTCCGTCTCTCATCTTCCTGTCCTGTATGATTCCCAGCATTAGGCCGAATACGGCGCCCAATATTACCACCATCGGTTTACTGACCTTTGTAAATGCACAGACCAGAAATGCTGCAGCCATAATCACATAGCTGATTTTAGATACGAGAGCCTGTCCCTTCATCTTCCAGGATGCGCCGATGATCACTGGGATAACTGCGCTCCGCACCCCGTTTAATACCCTGTTGATCGTATGAATCTGCTTCATTGCCGTATAAAAATATGTAACAAGAGCAAACACCAGCAGAGCCGGCGCGGAGAGCCCAAGAGTCGCCGCAAATGCTCCGGCAGGACCAGCCACCGTATAGCCGAACATGACTGATATATTCATGATCATCAGGCCGGGAAGAGACCTTCCTACCGACATAAAGTCCAGAATCTGTTCTTCCGTCACCCAATGGCGCCTTTCCGTAAATTCTTCCTGCATCTGGGCCACGATTCCCCAGCCGCCGCCGAATGTAAAACATCCGATTTTAAACATCACACAGAAGATGGTTCCGATTTTTTTCCATTTTTCCCACATAAAAATCCCTCATTTCTTCTATATATCATACCGCGTTCCATAAGGGACGTCCAATATGAAAAAACCAATGCCAGCCATAAGGGAATACTAATCTTTAGTTTTCGCAGCGAACTGGCTGAGGGAAGGCTGGGATACAAAGAGTTCCTTTGCCGCCTTTGTTATGTTCCGGCATCAGGTCAGCTGGAATAAGTCCATTTCTTTACCAAATATTTGTAAACTCATTACGAAGCACTCTGTCACATACTTCCTCGCCCTTCTTAACCAGCTCTTCTTCATCCACATTCGTCAGGCGTCCGTCCTTGACTACAACCTCACCGTTTACCATAGTCATCCAGACAGGGCCGGTTACGCCGCCTCTGGCCAGCATGTTCTTAGGATCATGAAGCATACCCGTCATCTCGATTCCGTTTAAATCCACCATGAAAAGGTCGGCGCCTTTGCCTTCCTCCAGAGATCCCAGGTCCATACGCCCCAGGGTCTTTGCCCCATTCACCGTAGCAATCTTCAGCATATCATAGGAAGACAGACATGTTCCCCTTTCCTTGCTGTGGTACGCCTGCATGAGGTAAGCCATTCTCAAAGAATCCAGAAGGTTGGAACTGTCGTTTGTGGCTGAACCGTCACAGCCAAGGCTGATCAGGACATTTTCCTTCATCATGGCTCTCATGTCCAGGATTGGAAAACCACCCAGCACAGCCGGCGCCGGACAGTGGGACACACCTGTTCCCGTGCGGCCCAGAATCTTGAATTCTTCCGGCGTCAGCTCCCATCCATGGGCGATCCAGACATCTTCTCCTACAAAGCCGATGTCTTCACACCATGCCAGGGTACGCTTTCCATACCGTTCTTCGATTCCGGCACATTCGCCTTCTCCCAGGTGGGTGTGAAGATGAACGCCCAGCTTCCTTGCCAGCTTCGCCGATTCCACGAATGTTTCGGCATAACAGTTGATCGGCTGGCACGGAGATATTACGATCTGGCTCATGGAAAATGGCTTCGGATCGTGGTATTTTGCAATGATTCTCTCACAGTCAGCGAGGAATTCATCGGTGCTCTCCACCATCTCTTCCGGTATGGAGCTTCCTTTTTCTCTCGGCAGCGTATTGGCTCCGCGCCCTGCATGGTAGCGGATTCCCAGAAGGCCGGCCGCCTCCATCTGACGGTCAACAGGGCGGTTCCCCGTTTTCTTCGTATAACAGTACTGATGGTCAAAGGCACACGTACAGCCATGTTTCAGCAGGTCGCCCATCGCGGTCAGGGAAGAATAATAGATCACGTCATCGTCAATTTCCTTGAATATCCTGTAAATCTTATCAATCCAGTCCATAACCATCAAATTCGGATAATCGATGGTGAGCAGATTTCTCACAAATGTCTGGAAAAAGTGATGGTGTGTATTGATGAGGCCCGGATAAACGAATTTATCCTCTGCATCGATCACTTCTGCGCTCTCGTCCTGAATATCTTTTCCTATTTTTACGATCTTCGGTCCGTCAATCAGCAGATCGCAGTCCCAGAATACTTGATCTTTCTCATCACATGTCACAATGGCTCTGGCATTTTTAATCAGTTTTTTATTCGTCATGATAAACTCCTCCTCTTTTATCTTATAAGCATTCGCGTTTTACTCTTTCAATCTGTTCCCTTATCCATTGTCCTGTATCACAGGCCTGTGCCTGTCCTCTGTGGCCGCCTGTGCAGAACTTGACTGCCGATTATCTGGAGCCTCTCACATATGGAATTCCCAATGCTTCCGGTTCGCTGCTCTTTCCAATAGAACCAAGAAGAGCTACCAGCGTAATGATGTACGGAAGCATCGCCAGAGCCTGGGTAGGAAGGGGCACGCCCATCGCCTGAAGTCTGATCTGAAGTGCGTTGGCTCCTCCAAATACGAGAGCCGCTCCAAACATCCCGAGAGGCGTATAGCGCCCCAGAATAACTGCCGCCAGTGCGATATATCCTCGTCCTGATATCATGTTTTCCGTAAATTTCCCCAACTGCACCAGCACCAGACAGGCGCCGCCGATACCGCCCAACATGCCGTTGACAGCGATTGCCGCCCACTGATACCGGTATACTGGGATTCCGGCCGCGTCCGCCGCTCTCGGATGTTCCCCGATCGCCGTAAATGCCAGCCCTGCTCCCGTCTTTTTGTAGAATAATACGGCCAGTACGACCAGCACATATACGAGATACGTCAGGATATCCTGGTTAAAAAATGCATTGCCTACCAGTGGAATCTTTGAAAGAAGGGGGATTTCAATGGCGGAAAGAGTAGTTACCTGCTGATACGACTGACCGGCCGACATCAGCTTGTATAAAAAGCTGGTCACTCCAAGCATGAAGATGTTCAGCGCAATTCCGCTGACAGACTGGTTCTGTGACAGCTTGATGCACAGGTACCCGTGAATTGCGCTGACTGCCATTCCCCCCAACATGCCGCAGAGGAGACCGATGAAAATATTTCCGCTGAAAAAGGCTCCTGCAAATGAGAAAAAGGCTCCGCCCAGCATGACGCCTTCCATACCGATATTCAGGATTCCCGCCTTTTCCAGGAACGTCTCTCCAAGTCCCGCGTAGATCAGAGGCACGGCCATACGCACTGCTGCCGTCAGAAATGCTGTCAGAAACGTCATTGTAAAAATCTGCTGTAACATTTTTCGGTACCTCCTCTATTTCTTCTTTTTCAACTGGAACATCTTCTTGCCAAGTACAAGAAGGACGACAAGTCCTACTAAAATATTCACGATGGCAGAAGGTACTCCCATCTGGCGCTGCATGGAGTTGGCTCCCACCTGCATGGCGGCAAATCCCACGGCGGAAAAGAACACGCCGACCGGATGGTTGGAGGCCAGAAGAGCCACCAGAACCGCCGTATATCCACAGTCAGAGGAAATTCCTTCCAACAGTTTTTTCTGAATTCCCAGCACCTCTACAACGCCGGCCAGTCCAGCCAGCCCGCCGCTTAAAAATGCGGAAATAATCGTATTTTTCATAACAGAGATTCCGCTGCACTTGGCCGCTCTCCTGTTGGAACCTACCACCTTCAACTCATACCCGACCGTGGTCTTTTCCATGAGAATCCATACGATAACGACCGCCGCTATAGCGATCAGAAATCCCATATTGAGGCGGGTCGGAGGCATGAGCAGCTTAAATGCTGCAGAAGCTTCAATTCTGGCCGACTGAGGTACGCTTCCCGCCGGATCCATCAGAAATGTTCTGACTGCGATCCCCATGAAATTGATGGATATGTAGTTCAGCATGATCGTCACAATAATCTCCGATATTCCGAACTTTGCCTTAAATACAGCCGCAATCAAGGCCCACAAACCGCCGCAAAGGAAACCGGCCAGCATGGAAAGAATGATTCTGGCCGGTCCCGGTACGGATGTAAGCCCGAGGGCAACGGAGGCCGCCGCTACCGCTCCCATATAGAACTGTCCTTCCGCACCGATGTTGAAGAATCCTGTTTTAAATGCGACTGCACATCCCAGTCCTGTGAGGATCAGAGGCGTTGCCTTTACAAAAATCTCACAGAAATTACTCATGTTTCCAAAAATGCCCTTGAAGAACATCTGGTATGCTTCCAGAGGGCTTGCGTTGGACAGGATAATCAGCAGGGTTCCGGCCGCTATGGTAATAAGGGCTATCCATACGATGGAAAGATATGATTTTTTCTGACTCATTTCCTGATCTCCTCCTCTGTGATACCGCCCATCATCAGGCCGATTTTTTCCATTGTAACATGTTCTCTGTCGAGGACGCCCATAATCCGTCCTCCGAACATCACTGCGATTCTGTCGCTCAGAGCCATGATCTCTTCCAGATCGGCAGAGATCAGAAGGACGCTGCCTCCTTTATTCCTGTGGTTCATCAGAACCTGACGCACAAACTCTGTCGCACCGATATCCAGACCGCGGGTCGGCTGATTGGCAATTACCAGTTTTGCATTTTCGGAAACCTCTCTGGCTACAATGACCTTCTGCTGGTTTCCGCCGGACATCAGGCGGACAATCGTATCGCCCTTTGACGTACCGGAGGTCTTGATTTTGTAATCCTCAATCGCTGCCGCCGCCCTGTTTTTCATCAACTTCTTATTCATAAACGACAAGCGGGAATACGGCTGCCTGTCATAATCCCTGAGCATGAGATTTTCTTCCACATTCATAGCAAGTACAAGGCCGTCCGCATGACGGTCGTCCGAGATGTAGGAAATCCCCTTTTTAAACCGCTGCTTCACGGTATCCTTGGCAATGTCCTCTCCACAGAACTCGATTTTTCCTTCCGTCGCTTTCCGGACGCCTGCAATGACCTCCGCCAGTTCTTTCTGACCGTTGCCGTCCACTCCCGCAATCCCAAGGACTTCTCCCTTTTTAATGTCCAGACAGATATCGGAGAGAAATTCCGGCTGTTTCGGCTTGATGATGCTCACATGGTTTAATACGAGCGCCTTCTCTTCTGAAGACTTCCCTTCTGTCACAAATCCGCTGTTCAGCTGTCTTCCGATCATGTAATTGGAAAGCTCCGCCGGGTTTGTTTCTGCCGTCACAAGGTCTATAATCTTCTTTCCGTCTCTTAAAATCGTCACCCTGTCGCTGATACTCATAATTTCACTCATTCGATGGGTGATGATGATAACTGCATATCCCTCTTCCTTCAGTTTTCTCAATACTTCAAAAAAGTGCTCCGTTTCAGAAGGTGTGAGAACGCCTGTAGGCTCATCCAGAATCAGCAGGTCCACGTTGCGGTAAAGGGCCTTTAAGATTTCCACCCTCTGCTGCTGCCCAACGGAAAGCTGGTTTACCAGGGCCGACGGATTCACTTTCAGGCCGTATTTCTCTGCCAAACTCAGAATCTGTTCTCTGGCCTGCCCTCTGTTAAGGGCCTTCCCGCCGGTTTCCAGTCCAAGTATAATATTATCCAGAACCGACAGTTTCTGTACAAGGGAAAAATGCTGATGTACCATACCGATACCGCTTTCAATCGCAGCCTTTGGAGATGGAAAATGCACTTCTTCCCCTTTCCAGAAGATTTCTCCCTGATCAGCAGAATAAATTCCGAACAGAATGTTCATCAAAGTGGTCTTTCCGGCTCCGTTTTCTCCCAGCAGGGCGTGTATTTCGCCTTTCGCTACGGACAGGCTGATATCTTCATTGGCATATACCCCTGAAAATGCCTTGCTGATATGCTTCATTTCCAAAATGCCCATTGACGTTTTCTCCTTCTACACAATTTCAATAAAAAGGGTGATACAAAAAGGAAAAAAAGCACAGTCCCGAACCAGATTGTTCCGCCTGTCTGCCGCCGCGGAACAATATCTGGTATCGAAGACGTGTCTGATTTTACTTTTGCAGCACCCTCTCCTTTAAGTTTCTGTTATTCGATTTCTTAATATATGATATATGATCTCTATACAGCCTTCTTATGTATCATGGGTAATCCGTTCTGTACGGATGATCCGATCATCTCCTAATTAGTTTCTTGGAGCTGTGTCGCACGGAACTTCGAATTCACCGGATTTGATTGCTTCTGCCTTTTCTTCAATCAGCGCTCTTACATCTTCCGGAATTACGGATTCCATATCGTGATATGGAGCCAGTTCCACGATTCCCTCAGCCATACCCAGTTTCTTAACCGTTCCTTCAAATTTGCCTTCCTGAATATCGGACACAGCTGTCTTGATCAGTTCCGGAACATTGTAAACTGCGGATGTCAGAATTGCCTTTGGCGCCAGTTCAAACTGGTCGTAGGAATCTCCTGTCGCATAAATGCCCGCATCCTGCGCTGCGTTAAGTGCGCCTGTACCGCTCTCATTTGCACAGTGTCCGATCACATCAGCACCGTTTTCAATCATAGCCGTAGCAGCTTCTTTTGCAAGCGCCGTATCTGTAAAGGAGCCTGTCCATGCTGTCTGTACTTCGATGTCAGGATTTACTTCCTTAGCTCCATCCTCATAACCGTTCATGATCTTTACGAGGGAAGCGCCCTGTACCGGTCCGATGAATCCCAGCTTTCCCGACTTTGACATGCTCGCTGCCAGCATTCCTTCCAGGTATCCTGTCTCTTCACACTTCATTACATAAGAAGCAACGTTATCTGCTGCCGCCTCTGCTTCAATACAAATGAACTTTGTATCCGGATATAACTCTCCAACCTCTAATGCAGGATCACCGAACTGGAAGCCATGGCCGATTACAACGTCATAGCCGTTTGCCGCATAATCGGTAAAAGTTGCAACCATATCAGCAGCTCCCACATTCTCTGTGTATGCGATCTCACATCCCAAATCTTTTTCAACAAGAAGAAGTCCGTCATAAGCAGACTGGCACCATCCCATATCGTTTACAGCGCCTGTCACACAAAGAGCAACCTTCAGCCCGTCTTTGGAAGACGAGTCCGTGCCTTCTGCTGCTTTGCTTTCCTCACCTGCTGCGCTCTCCGCCGCTGTAGAAGCCGCCTCGGAAGCCGCCGTCGTAGTATCGGCCGGCTTAGAAGAACAGCCTGCCAGTAATGATGCCGTCATTGCCAGTCCTGCAGTCAATGCTAATAACTTTCTCATAATATTATCTCCTCTCAATGGTAAATCATGTCATTTCCTATGCGTTCATTATAGTGAACGTGTCGTATTTTGTCAATGGTGTATTTTAATAAATATCAATCTTATTATTACCCCTTCTTATATTTGACAAACCTTTGTTACTGAGAGTATAATGGCCGCAGAAGCAAACGTTCATTTTAAAAATCACATATTCAGACAAAATTGCAATTATATACAGCGTACAGCTGTCAGGAGGATAATTCATGGCAGAACTTAATTTAGTTAGAATCGGCCGGCTTTTGAAAAGCCAGCGTATGATGCTGGGACTTTCCATACGCGATCTTTCCGCCCGTTCCGGAGTGGCCGCCGGAACAATCAGCCAGATCGAAACAGGGAAAACTTCGCCCAATCTGGTAAGCATCTATTCTCTCTGTGAGAACCTGGGATTCCCCATATCGGCCCTGTTTGTAGAAGAAAGCGATGAACGCATCAATTTAATTCGTAAAAATGAACGTCCATCCTTTACAAGAAACGTAAGCGCCGGAAAGGAAATCACAGAATCTCTGATTACCAGGGGCAACAGCGAGATGTGGGGAGGAATCATTACCATGCCTCCCCATACGGATTCCGGTGCTTTCTATTATCATGAGGGCGAAGAGTTTGCCTTTATTTTAAAGGGAACTCTGATTTTTGAACTGGAAGGCCATCCCGTCTATGAGCTTCACAGCCAGGATACGCTGTACTACCCCAATGAAATCGGCCATCGATGGGAGAACAGAACGGATGAAGAAGTGCAGTTTATGATTGTATCGACTTCAGAATATAAGAACGAACCGCCTGCAGAATAACTGCGTGAACCGCTCGATTTTTATAAATTTTTTCTTATCACGCGGCATGGATTACCATACGCAACCGTATTGTCAGGAATGTCTTTTGTAACTACGCTTCCTGCTCCGATCACTACGTTGTTCCCAATCGTCACACCCGGCATGATGATGGCACCTCCGCCGATCCAGACACAGTCACCAATCCTCACAGGCGCTGTCTGTGTTTTACAGAATTCAAAGGAGCCGTCCGCTTTTGCCTCTCCAAACCGCTCTTTCGCGCTTAGCGGATGATATGCCGTATAGATCTGCACATTCGGTGCAATTAGCGCATGATCACCGATCACTATCTTGTTATCATCCAGGAACGTACAGTTCATATTTACTTCGCAGTTATTTCCAAAATAAATATTATTTCCGTAATCCACGAAAAACGGGGCCGTAATCCATAAATTCGCTCCGCGGCCTCCCAACAGTTCATCCAGTATCCTGTCTTTTTCCGATAAATTTTCAGAATCCGCCTGGTTGTAATCACGAATCAGGTTCTTTGCCTTATGCCACCTGTCCAGCAATTCGCTGTCGCCGCAGTCATATCGTTCCCCTGCCAGCATTTTTTCTCTTTCCGTCATATCTTTCTCCTGCTAAATTAATATTCGATAAATGCCCGCCTCGCCTGTATCCGGTTAGCGGTCAGCAAATAAATATATACCTGATTTTAATGTCTGCGCCTTTCCATGTCAATTGAAAAACGTCTGCTGGTTCGCAGTTCGTCCGCCATAAGCGCAATCAGTTCCGAATTCGTAGGTCTGCTGATTACCGAATATCCCAAAACCTGATATACATTTTCCAGCCCGCCTCTGTTCCAGGCAACTTCGATCGCATGGCGGATTGCCCTCTCCGTCCTGCTGGCCGTGGTATTGTACTTACATGCGATAGCCGGATAAATCATTTTTGTAACAGAACTGATCAGTTCATAATTATTCACTGCCATTTGAATCGCTTCTCTCAAATACCAATAGCCTTTGATGCTCGCCGGTATTCCGATTTCCCGCAGCCTGTTCGTAATCTCCGCTTCCAGATCAGCTTCCGCATGATCATCCAGAGTTTCTTCTTCCGTTTCGCCGTCAGAAATTTTAATCATAATACCGCATTCTAGCTTTTCATGAAACAGTCCCGTCAAAACTTCAATCGCTTTTCCTGCTTCACTGTCCTTACTGATCCGTACCTCTCTCATAATTTTTTACCTCCCTTAATTCTCCGTGTAAATATTACATTTTTGTTACTGATTGTCTGCAAGTATTTACAACTGTTTTCTGCGTGGTAAAATACATAATACCATAAATGTATTTCACAAAGTTACGTTTTTTATTAACCCAATATCACTTTAACGCGAAAAATATTTCTAAAAAGAAAAGGCAGATGATCATACATGTTAACCAAAAAACAGATTGTGGATAATTTTATCGTAATGTGCGAAAGAATGCGGGCAGAGAGAAATCTGAGTCAGGCGAAAATGGCAAGTATTCTGGATATGTCCACATCCAGCTATTTTAAGATGATAAATGGAGAATTAAACTCCATAACGGCCCATACGGTTTACAGGCTGCATAAATTAACTCACATTCCCATGGCGGTATTGATCGGGGAGATTGACATCGATACAAATATTCGAAAAATGCTGGAAGATATTTCGACTACACAGAAACGGTTTGTAAAAACAATGATCGAAATGGAATACTATACCGCCTGCCGATATGACGGAGATGGCAATTTCATCAACATGATTATTCCCACCGGTGAGATGATAGACGGTATGAATTACGATTCCTGTAAAATTGAAAAGATCAATATCGGTCCCTACTACCACCAGTACAAGGATGCCCTGGTCTGCGCTCTGAAAATTACCAATCTTTCATTTTCTCCGACATACATCGATGGTGATGTTTTGTTAATCGGAAATGATCACCAGCCGCGTACGAATCAGATCGGACTGCTTGTAAAAAGTGGAAAGGTCTATTTACGCCAGGTGATTGTGAATGATGTGATTGCCTTAGAACCTGTCTGCGGAATCGGCAGGACGATTTTTATTACGAGAGAAGAATTGAGAGACTGGCATACCATTGGATACGTTTTGCAGAAAATGAGGCTGATTTCCTCTGAACCGATTCCTCAATAGTTCTTGACATTCTGCTCTCCTGCGTATAAAATAATTTGATAGCAAGCGCTTGCATGGAGGAAGAATCGTGGATGATACAAGTCAGAAGATAATTGACGCGACGATGGCCCTGATTCGCGATAAGGGCTATGTTGCTACAACAACAAAAGACATTGCCCATAAAGCCGGTGTAAATGAATGTACCCTGTTCCGCAAATTTAAAAACAAAAAAGAGATCGTGTTAAGCGGAGTCGATCAGGAAAAATGGCGTGGCAGCGTGACTCCGGAGATCTTTCAGGACGTTGTATGGGAGCTTCAGCCCGATCTGGAGATGTTTATGACCACATATATGAACAGAATTACACCTGATTTTGTAAACCTGTCCATTGGTCTGAGAGCGCCTCAGCTCTATGAGGAAACCGCCCCTCTGATCATGAAAATTCCTCAGTCGTTCGTCTCTACTCTTACCCATTACTTCCGTACCATGGAAGAAATGGGTAAGATTCCCCATCTGGATTTTGAATGTCTGGCCATGACGATCTTTTCCTCAACATTTGGCTATACCTTCTTAAAAGCTTCCTTCGATGATAAACTGACGAAAATCGGCCAGAAAGACTTTATTAAAAAAACGGTAGAACTGTTCATAAAGGGCGTACCGCAGGCGTAACGAGATGGTACTGTGCAGACAGTGCCATTTATAATATTCCATGTGCAAGCAAGTACATGCATTCAGAAAGGACTGACAGGATGATTACAGGAGCAGAGTTATTTGTAAAAGCTTTAAAAGCTGAGCAAACCAATGTATTATTCGCATATCCCGGCGGACAGACGATTGATCTGTTTAACGCCCTTTTCGATGTTCAGAATATGGACATTATTTTGCCCCGTCACGAACAGGGTTTGATCCATGCTGCCGACGGTTACGCCCGTTCCACTGGAAAAACAGGCGTGTGCCTCGTAACGAGCGGCCCAGGTGCCACCAATCTTGTAACAGGCATAGCGACTGCCAATTCCGACAGCGTTCCTCTCGTCTGTTTTACCGGTCAGGTTTCTACCCGTCTGATCGGAAATGATGCGTTTCAGGAAGTCGACACGGTAGGGATCGTACGGAACATTTGCAAGTATGCCGTAACCGTCCGCAGCCGTGAATCTCTGGGAGAGATTATAAGAAAGGCGTTCCATATCGCAGGTACAGGCAGGCCCGGCGTGGTCGTCGTCGACCTTCCGAAGGATATCCAGCAGGCCTATGGAAGCGATGTATATCCGGAAAAGATCGAAATCAGAGGGTATAAGCCTGTGGCTTCCGTACATATCGGCCAGATAAAAAAAGCTCTGGAAATCTTAAACCAGGCCAAACGCCCCTTATTTTTAATCGGAGGAGGCGTCAATATCAGCAGAGCCCAGGCTGAAATGCGCAGACTGGCTGAAAAAACAGGAATTCCCGTCGTTACCACAATTATGGGCAAGGGCGCCGTCCCCTCCGACCATAAATTATATGTAGGAAATCTGGGAATTCATGGAAGTGCTGCTGCTAATTCCGCAGTCAGCCAGTGCGACGTACTTTTTTCCATCGGTACACGTTTTAATGACCGCATTACGGGGAAAATTGAAGAATTCGCTCCCAACGCAGTCATAATTCACGTCGATATCGATTCCGCTTCGATTTCCAGAAACATCGCCGTATCCATTCCAATTGTAGCCGACGCCAAAAGCGCCATTCTAGCATTAACGGAGCGGGCGGTCCGTCTGAATATCCCTGAGTGGACAGCCCTGATTGATGATTGGAAAAAGCGCTGGCCGATTACGACGGAAGGAACCGGCATCACCCCGGAAAAGATTATGAAGGCTGTAAACCGTATCTTCAAAAAGGCTGTCATTGCGACCGATGTCGGGCAAAACCAGTTGTGGGCTACACAATTTCTTGAGTTGAATGAGCAAAAACGTCTCTTAACCTCCGGCGGCCAGGGCACCATGGGCTTCGGCCTTCCGGCTGGCATAGGGGCAAAAATCGGAAATCCGGAAACAGACGTGATAGTTATCACAGGGGACGGCGGCATGCAGATGAATATTCAGGAACTGGCCACGGCAATGGTATATGAACTTCCTGTAATCATCTGCATTCTGAACAATGGTTATCTGGGGAATGTAAGGCAGTGGCAGGAAATGTTTTTTGACAAACGGTATTCCTGTGTCTGCATGCGGCGCCGCAGAACATGTCCTTCCTCATGCAGCGCGCCAGGTTCCAACTGTCCCGAATACATTCCGGACTTTATAAAGATGGCCGAAAGTTACGGTGCCGAAGGAATACGTGTGACCGCTCCTGAGGATATTGAACCGGCCCTCACCCGGGCACAATCCAGCCGTAAAACGCCTGTAATCATCGAATTTTTGATCGGCCGGGAGACGGATGTGCTGCCTATCGTGCCTCCGGGAGGTACGCTTTCTGATATGATCCTGGAAATGGAGGAAAAAAAGTGATAAAAAAAAGATGGATATGCCTGTTTGTAGAAAACGATATCGGTGTTCTCGCCCGTATTTCCAGCCTGTTTTCAGGTAAATCATATAATCTGGACAGCCTGACGGTAGGAAGGACCGAGGACAGAACCATATCCCGAATGACAATTGGGCTGACAAGCGACGACATGACCTTTGAACAGGTGAAAAAACAGCTGAACCGATGTATCGAAGTAATTAAGGTGGTTGATTTCACAGATGTCAGTATTCATAAAAAAGAACTTATGTTTATAAAAATCAGCAGCTGCAGCAGGCAGGACATGAACGATATTTTCCAGCTTTCACAAGTATTTAACATCAGGGTTGCGGACTGTAGCCCTTCATCTGCTGTGGTTGAAAGCGTCCATACTGACGAAAAGAATGACAAAATCGCCATTGTATTCTCAAAATACTTCAGCAACCGGGTGGAAATTGTAAGAGGCGGGAGCGTTGCCATAGAAGCCGTCAGCGCCGACTCGTAGAGTATTCTTAACGGCGGTAAATGAAATAAGTACTTTAACACTTTATAATAGCAAATCTTTTACCGAAAAGCAAAAAGGCAGCGCCAGGATAAGGCGGCAATTCCAGCCGATTTCCTGACGCTGCTTTCTATTCTTTTCTATTCTTTTCTATTATTTTATTATTATCCTTTTACTATCCTTCTATTGCCTTTTTAATATCTATTCTTCTTAATGCAAAACAATTATATCCGCCGGCTGATCCAGGCAATTACGTCTCCGATTACCTCATCCCTGCAGTACTCATTAAATATCTCGTGGAACAGATTTCCGTATATCTTCATCTGCTTGTCCTTGGAGGCTGCAGCTGCAAAGAAATCGTATGTATCCTGAACGCTTACAAGCCCGTCCTTTTCTCCATGAAGCATCAAAACCGGATAGGAAAACTCTTTTTCCCTTTCTGCAAACCAGTCCAGACCGCTGCAGATCGCATAACACAGACCTGTTGTAAAGGTCTTTGAATTGTAAGGGTCTTTCCCGTACCAGTCTACTACCTCGGCTACGGAACACACTCCAGCGCCTAATTCATTCGGCAGCTGTGTATGGGGATCCATATCTTTTGGTACGCCGGTAATCAGTCCTCCATGATCCTTCGTCAAGGCGCCGCTTGTAATAATGCCCCGCAGACCTTTATTCTGATACTTCACGCCATAAAGGGATACGGTAAATCCGCCCATACTATGTCCGATCAGGAACACCGGAATGTCCGGATTCTCTGCGATTGCCATATCCACCACTACATTAGTATCGTCCAAAAGCTCGTTGAAATCGTCATAGTGCGTCCGTTCCCCCTCAGAACGCCCATGTCCGCGATGATCGAACCGGTAAGTTCCGATCCCAGACTGATGAAATAAATCGGCAAAGTAGTCATAACGCCCCTGATGCTCACACAGTCCGTGGACAATCACTGCCGCTGCGCGTGCGCCGTCCGGTATTTCTTTGTTCAGATACAGCATTGTACCATCGAAAGAAGAAAACATTTCACCCATTCGTAACCCCTCCTTTTAAATAAATTTGTATTATGTGCCGGCTTGTCTGCGGGATACGCAGTTACCGATACGTACATATGTACATGGACGTGCCTGCTCCTCAAGTATTACAGGTCATTTTATTACACTACTGTACCTTTTGAATTCCGGGATAATATCGAAACAGAACCTTAGCCAAAATTGCATCCTCCGGCACATACGGATCCGGCCAGCCTCTGGCGTCCGCAGAATAATTTCTGTTGTCGCCCAGCATCAGATAACAGCCCTCAGGCACTTCGAAATGATATGGGTCCGATTCCATTTTCTCCGGAAGATATGGCTCTTCAAGGGGCGTGTCCGACTCGTTGATATAGACATGCCCGCCCCGTATCTCCACAGTCTCTCCCGGAAGTCCTATGATACGTTTCACCAGCCTTGTCTTATCTGTGCCCGGTTCTGTTTTATGATGAAAAACCACGATGTCTCCTCTTTTTGGTTCCCCGCCAAAGGCATAAGACAGCCGGGAACCGATCAATCGGTCGCCTGCCATAATCGTATTTTCCATAGAATTGGTTGGGACCTCACTGTTGGCTATAATAAATCGGTTGAGCACAAAAGCAATCGCAGCAGCTATGACGATAATCTGAAGCCATTCCAATATCCCCTTTTTCAGGTCAGTTACGGATACATGTTTCATAAAATCTCCTCAGCAAAGAATCCTCTTAATATTATATACAGTCACTAATATCTTTACTAAGTTTAACACGATCTACTGTAAAAGTCCTTACTATTATGTTAATTTTAATTTCCGATTTCAGATTCCTTCCCACTTTGCCGTATCTTTTCCAGGTATTTAGTGCCCAACGGAGTAAGGCTTCCATCCCAATTCGTATAGAACCCTTCCTCGTCCAGTTCCGTCAGAATAAAAGGTATCCACACGCCGCCCCAGGAATTCGCGTTGTCACCATAATTAGCCGGATCCCCTTCCTTGGTATCTCCGTCCAGCCATCCATACGTATACCAGAAGGTTCTGTTCGCGGGGTCATAAATCTCAGCGCTTATCGTTCCGTCCGTCACTCCGTGATTGTTGATCGAATACAGATGGGGCATAGATGGGTCCGCTTCCATGTTTCTGTCGCTGATCATTTGTTTCAGCGTCTCCACATTTATTTTACCTGTGTTTTTCTCCAGAAGCTCCATTCCCCTGTTGTATCTGTATTCAGAAGTGTTGTAATAGATCTTGTTCTCTGTCCCGCTTCTGTCTAACGGCTTCATCTCTTCTGATTCCCACCGATTTGCCCTGGCCGCTTTTCCCGACTCCTGCCCAGTCCATTTGTTTACGACGGTCACCGTATCATATCCAGCCTCCACCACAGCAAGGCTTCCCTCTGCGTCCGCAAAAATATAATTTCCCTGACATCCGACGCCTTTTGGATTATTTTTCACGAATTCAATCGCCTCATCCACCGTAGAGACCGTAGAGCCCAATTTGAGAAACCAATCGACTGCCGGCGTCTTATCGACCGACTCCGGCTCACCCGGTACTACCCACGAGCGCGTCCAGCTGAAGCCCTTTTCGTTCATACCACGATCAGAGCCGACATCCGTAAAAGATCCGTCCTTCTCCTTGATCAGACATGGCGTGTGAACAAATTTATATCCTCCGTCCTGCGGAATCGTAACGTAAACGGGTTTTCGCGGGCCCGGCAGATAGGGGTTGTCACTTGTTGACGCGATGTAAGCGTTTTGATCTTCCGTCTCAGTTCCGTTAGCCCCCAGCAATGTGCAGGCTGCCGAACTGATCGTACAGGTCAGCATCAAAACGCCAGATAAACCAATGGACACCATTTTTTTCACGTTCATCTCTTTCTCCTCCTTCAGTTGTGCTATAGTTCGCGCGAACATTTACTTGTACCATAAGCTTATATCTATTCTCGTCCCATGTCAACAGCCATTTGTATATTTTGTACATTTTCAAGAAAACATTACATAAATTTTGTTTATTTTTATACCAACAAATCTATTCTGACTGTTTCTTAATATTGTCTTGTTCCTTACATACCTCCGGTATTCTATCCCTCTCTGTTCGTTTTTCGCAGTGAAGTCCTCCCTGATATGATACACAGCTGTAGGCATTTATCAAGGTAGAAAACACCTACAGGCTGTGTATGTGGACTCCTATATTATTTATAATAATTTATCTATTTAAATCCTCCGACAGTTTCATCAGCTTAGCAAGCATATCCTTATTGCTTCTTCTTATTTTAAAAGAATTGTTCATAGAGAAATCCCCTACTACAATATCGTTAGCATAGATCCTAATCCATCGGAATCAGTCTCAATATCATATACTTCACATCCAGGTACATCTCCAATAGATACAATTTTATCATCCTTTTACAAAATATCACCTACTTTAAGCTCAGAAGCCTCTTTCCAGCTACTTTCCACAATCAGCACAGCTAATATCCCATCTTTCACTCATATATTTTCCTCCATGTTTAAGTATCTAGCAGGAACAAATTCTGTTAGCCAAACTCCATTTTCCGAAAGATAAAATTTGTTTCCATCTCTAAACATCTCGCCACTATGTACCTGCAATATGATTGGCTTCCCATGACGTTTTCC
Source organism: Clostridium sp. AM58-1XD (assembly GCF_003464085.1). Classification (GTDB taxonomy): domain Bacteria; phylum Bacillota; class Clostridia; order Lachnospirales; family Lachnospiraceae; genus Lachnoclostridium_A. Next base: position 9,873 of record NZ_QSDR01000018.1, on the reverse strand, counting down.
AACCTTAATAGCCGTTTTTTTGTCTTTTGACAAATGCACATATAATCTACTCATTGGCTTTAAACCTTCTGTCTGAATGTCTTCCAGAAATCTATCGGCAGTTCCGTGATATAAAAATTCTGGTGGTTCCTTCTCACGCAGCTCCACATCCACCGGAATACTATGCCCCTGATTGGCACGGATCAGCGTCTTGTCCTCATTGAGGCTGTATCTCCCCTTTTCATCGGTTGCCACGATATCTTCCAATTTCTTCATATCAATGTTTCTGCCGGTAGAATTAATGCCAGTAATCAATTCTTCTACATTCGCCCAGCCATGCTCATCTAACTGAATCCCGGCAGTTTCCGGCTTGTGACGCAAAACAAGACTTATAAATACACTTAATTTATCTTTTTTACCCAATTTTCACTCCTCCAAATAAAATCAAGTATTCCTTCGATATTATATTTTCCAATTATATAACTAATGGACTGAAATAATTCAGCCCATTAATCGTATCAAAACAAATCGCTATGTGTTCCAGTCCTTGTCAATAGCAAGATAAGTTCCTCTTGATCTATCTCATATACCAATAACCACTTAGGTGTAATATGACATACCCTAAGACCAATAACTCTTTTGTAATCTTTCTTGAAAGAGGAGTGGAACTTAATCGTCAGCATTCAAATCCTCCATTCCCAGATTCGACACCAATTTGGCTCCAAACTATGCTAAATTATACCACATTATGCCGTCTGCTCAATTGCTGCAAAAATCTCCAAACATACCAAAACCCCTTGATTTTCCTTGGTTTTCAGGCTTTTCTTACTATTCCGTCTCAAGCGTGTACGGCGTTACCTGATATACGTAATAATTCAGCCAGTTGGAATAAATCGTTCCAGACATATTTCTCCAGCTCAGAATCGGACTTGAAAACGGATCGTTATTCTCATAGTAGTTGCACGGCACAGTCGGATTCAGCCCCTTGTTTAAATCTCTGTGGTATTCGTTTGCTAACGTCATCCTGTCATATTCCGGATGGCCCTGAATGAAAATCTGCCGTCCGTCCTTGCTGATAACAAGAAATACGCCCGCTTCTTCGGATTCCGCCAGGATTTCCAGCTCAGGATGCTTCTGAATATCCTCCCGGCGCACCTCCGTATAACGGGAATGAGGGCAGTAAAAATAGTCGTCCAGACTTCGTACAAGCGGTTCTCGGCGATGGAGCAGCTTGTGTCTGTAGACTCCGGAAAGCTTCGTTTCCCTTTCGTATTTGGGAATTCCATAATGGTAGTAAAGTCCGGCCTGCGCTCCCCAGCAGAGATGAAGGGTGGACGTCACATGTCTTCTGCTCCATTCCATGATCTTTGTCAGTTCATCCCAATAGTGAATTTCCTCATATTCCATATTCTCCACAGGAGCGCCTGTTATGATCATTCCATCAAACTTCTGTTTTTTAATGTCGTCAAAATATACGTAGAATTTGTTTAAATGGCTTGCAGATGTATTCTTCGCAACGTGATTGGATACCATCAGAAAGGTACAGTTTACCTGTAAAGGCGTGTTGGACATCACGCGCAGAAGCTGCAGCTCTGTCTCTTCTTTTAGAGGCATAAGGTTGAGAATCAGTATTTCCAGAGGACGGATATCCTGGCTCATCGCCCTCGCTTCATCCATAACAAATATATTTTCATTTTCCAGCGCCGCCTTAGCCGGCAGGTCATTCTGAACTTTAATTGGCATTGAACATCCCTCTTATTCTATCATTCATAATCATTTATCCGCCATCATACCACAAATTATGTAAAAAATCAAAGGTTCTAATGATTTTCCCCATTTCATACAATCCTGTAAAAGCATAAAAGGATCTTTTTCATGCAGAATATATCCGATATTGAATTCCATTCATCCCTTCCCTATCCTGCTGTACAGGCTGCAGGAACGAATCCCATGTACGCAGAGGCAATGTTAGACAACCTTGGCGGACAGAATTCCGAAATGTCTGCAATCAGCCTTTACTTTTACGATCACCTGATCACTTATCAGACAGAAACTGTTGCCCGGGTATTTCACAACATAAGCATTGTTGAAATGCATCATCTGGAAATTTTCGGCACTCTGGCCATGCAACTGGGCGAGGACCCACGCCTCTGGAGCCGAACGCGCAGTAATTTTTATTCCCTGCGTCAGGGCCCGTATACATGGTGGTCGCCTGCATACTCCTGCCGGAAACGTCCGGCTTCCCTGCACCAGGTGCTTCTGTTTGCCGCTTCACAGGAAAAAGCTGCAGCGGACAAATACCTGGCTCAGGCCCAATGGATCCTGGACTGCAATGTTCAGGACAACTTAAATCGATTGCTCAGGACGAACTGATTCATGCAAATATCCTGCATCAGCTGGCGGCCGAATATTCCTGATACATACCGGCCACATCAGCAGGACGGTAAAAATATACAGTTGCCCGTTCCCATTCTTTTAAAAGAGCAGATAGAAATTCTATCTGCTCTTTTGCTCCTCCCCTGCCAACGCATGGATTCGTCTTCGGGCAGGAATCTCATTTTCTTTAATTTAATCATTTTCTATGATTCAATCATTTTCAGGAAATCTATTTCGGAAATAATCGGCACGCCCAGTTCTTTTGCCTTCTTATTTTTAGAAGAATTTGACGTCACGTCGTTGTTGATCAGATATGACGTTCTGGCAGTAACAGAACCTGTTACCTTGCCGCCTTTTGCTTCAATGATCGCCTGGACTTCCTTTCGGTTTGCAAAGTGTTCCACAGAACCTGTAATAACAAAATTCATTCCCTCAAAAACGGCCTCTTCTCCCTGAGCCGTGTCTTCCTTTTCAATGGTCAGTTCGGCCAGGAGCCTGTCGACAATTTCGTTGTTGCGTTCGCTCAAAAAGAAAGAAATCCATGCCTCTGCCAGTACTCCGCCGATTCCGTCGACTTCTACCATTTCCTCCGTATCCGCATGGCGCATGGCAGCAAAATCATATTTGAAGTGACGGCAGAGCATTTTTGCGTTTGCAAGACCGATTCCTGCTATTCCAAGGCCATAGACTACACGCGGCAGTGTGGTGTGGGAAGCATTATTAATAGCTGCAATCAGGTTTTCATAAGATTTCTCCCCAAATCCTTCCATGTTCACAATCGCTTCTCTATGGTCATCGAGATGGAAAATATCCGCAAATTCATGAATAAATCCTGCACCGATAAATTTCTCCAGGGTCGCCTCCGAGAGCCCGTCAATATTCAGGGCATCTCTGCTCACAAACAACGTGAAACTCTTGATTTTTTTAGCCTGGCACTCCGGATTGATGCAGTACAGGGATTTTACGTCATTCACCTGTTTTACCTGTGTTGCCCCGCCGCAAACGGGACAGGCTTTTGGAATGTCTTTTACTCCGCTTCTCGTCAAATTATCTGCGATTTGTGGAATAATCATATTTGCTTTATAAACCGTGATCTTATCCCCTACGCCCAGATCCAGCGACTCCATAATACTCAGGTTGTGAACGCTGGCGCGGCTTACCGTCGTTCCTTCCAGCTCTACCGGCTCAAAAACAGCCACAGGATTAATCAGACCCGTTCTGGATGCACTCCACTCAATATAGCACAGCTTTGTTTCCTGTATTTCATCCGCCCATTTAAATGCAATGGAATCCCTCGGGAATTTAGCTGTTCTTCCAAGGGACTGGCCATATTCGATGTCATCAAATAAAAGCACGAGGCCGTCGGACGGAATGTCATTCGTACCGATCGCTTCCGCAAATTCTCTCACCATATCAGGCAGAGTTTCCGCAGTCACCTCTCTCCACTCCACTGTCTCAAATCCCTGATTTTTCAGCCAAAGGAACTGCTCTTTTCGGGAATTCTCAAATTCCACTCCGTCGGCCTGGACCAGTGCAAATGCAAAGAAGTTCACGTTTCTCTGAGCTGTAATCTGGTTATTCAGCTGTCGGACGGAACCGCTGCACAGGTTTCTCGGATTTTTATATCTGGCATCCACGTCTTCAATTTCCGCATTAATCTTATTGAAGTCAGAATACCGGATGACTGCCTCCCCCTCAGAATCAGCTGGCCTTTATAACTGATATTCAAGGGTATGTTGGCAAATACGCGGGCATTATTTGTAATTACTTCTCCTATTTCCCCGTTTCCTCTTGTAACTGCTTTCGCAAGCGTACCATTTTCATAGGTGAGTACAATCGTCAGTCCGTCCATCTTCCAGGACAGCAGTCCGCTTTTATCTCCCAGCCACTCCTGGAGCTCCTCCACGCTTTTTGTCTTGTTCAGGGAAAGCATCGGACGGTCATGGGCCTCTTTGGGCAGCTCGCCAAGAACCTCATACCCCACATTCTGCGTCGGGCTTCCTGACAGGATCACGCCTGTCTCCTTTTCCAGGGAAATGAGCTCGTCATAAAGCCGGTCATACTCATAATTGCTCATAATTTCCCGGCTTTCCTGATAATATGCCTTTCCCGCTTCCGATAATATCTTTACTAATTCTTTGATTCTAAGGATTTTTTCTTCCATATATTTTTTCTTTGAATCCCCCTGTCCTCATGATGGCTGATTTATCTCTGTTCTCTTCGCGGGAGGCTGGACGATCCTTCCAGAAGTCCGGACATTTCGCTCCACTCTTCCTCCGTCACTTCTCTGCATTCTCCCGTCTTCAGTTCTCCAAGCGTCACATTCATAATCCGTATCCGTTTTAAAGCCACTACCCGGTATCCCAGTGCATCACACATTCGCCGGATCTGGCGGTTTAATCCCTGTGTCAGAATAATGCGGAATGTGTATCCGCCCGTCTTTTCTACAAAACATGGTTTTGTTACCGTATCCAAGATCTCCACGCCGCTTCTCATTTTCTGCAGGAACTCATCCGTCAGCGGCTGGTTTACTCTTACAATGTACTCTTTTTCATGGGAATTGCTTCCCCTTAATATTTTATTGACAATGTCTCCCTGATTTGTCATAAGAATCAGGCCGGTGGAATCCTTGTCAAGCCGCCCGATCGGATATATTCTGACAGGATAATGGAGAAATTCTACAATATTTTCGGCCCTGTCTTTATCGGAAGTTGTACACACGATTCCTTTCGGCTTATTCACTGCCAAAAGCACCGGCTTATCTTTCTTTCTGCTGCTTATATCTACTCCGTCACAGATAATTGTCTCCGTTCCGTCCACTTTCATTCCCATAAGAGCCGTATCTCCGTTGACCAGAATCTTTCCGGCCTCGATCAGACGGTCTGCCTCTCTTCTGGAGCAGATTCCCGATTCGCTCAAAAATTTATTCAGGCGTATTTCTTCCATGTTTTATCTCCTTATTCCTGTTCCCGTCCCTCGTATTTTCACTCTTTCTGCATTATATCATTGCCCTGAAAACTTATCAACCAGTCATTTCCTGTCCGAATCACATGAATCGGAGATATAAAAAATCCACCTATCCGACTTGTAGCCATGAAGCTCATCCATCTTTGAAATAATAAGCTGTCCGGTGTCGACAGGCTCCTTTCTGAAAATAAAAAAGTGTGCGCTTCGCGCACACTCGCGCCGGAGCGCGGTCGCGACAGCGACCATTTCCTCAGCGCGGAGTGCGTATCCTCGCGGAGCGTTTTGTGCTATAGGGAACGAAGTTTCCTATAGCATAAGAAAGAATCCTGCTCGTGGGATTCTCCGCCTGCGGCGGGTCGCTTCAGCGACATCATTCCTTACCGCCGCAGGGCGACCCCGCCCGGAGGGATTTCTTGTTCCATAGGATAGTTCGGAGAGCTTTCCTATGGAACAAGAAAAGGGCGCCGTCTCTGATATCGTCTTCTGCATCCGGGTACCGCCCGGAAACGAAAGCTGATATCAGAAACTTGCCCTGTTTTTTAACGCTCCTGTTACAGGCATTCCATTACTTCATGCCTGACTTCTGTTCCTCCTGATGAGGCAGAATCAGCATCGCATCGCCGAAGCTGAAAAATCTGTATCGTTCTTTAATCGCCTCTTCATACGCGTTCAGGATATGCTCCCTTCCTGCAAGCGCTGAAACGAGCATAACGAGTGTGGATTCCGGAAGATGGAAATTTGTGATCAATCCGTCCAGAATTTTGAATTGGTATCCCGGATAAATAAATATTTCTGTCCAGCCGCTTCCAGCCTTTAAAACACCGTCTTCACCTGTGGCAGATTCCAGCGTACGGCAGCTTGTTGTACCGACGCAGATGACCCGTCCGCCGTTTTTCTTCGTATCATTGATCTTAGCCGCTTCTTCCTCTTCCACAATATAAAATTCGGAATGCATATGATGATCCAACACATTCTCCACCTTTACGGGCCGGAATGTGCCCAGGCCCACATGAAGGGTGATATGGGCAATTTTTACTCCCATATCTTCGATCTGCTCCAGCAGTTCTTTTGTAAAATGAAGTCCCGCTGTCGGAGCTGCCGCCGATCCGTCGTTCTTCGCATAGACCGTCTGATAGCGATTTTTATCTTTCAGCTGATGGGTAATATAAGGCGGCAAAGGCATCTGGCCCAGCTGATCCAGAATTTCTTCAAAGATTCCTTCATAGGAAAACTGGATCAATCGGTTTCCCTCTTCCACCACATCGATGATTGTTCCTGTCAGTATTCCCTCTCCAAAATGGATAACCGTACCGGTTCTGGCCTTTTTTCCCGGCTTTACAAGGACTTCCCATATGTCATTCTGTTTTCTTTTTAACAGCAGTACTTCTATTTTTGCTTCCGTTCCTTCTTTTACTCCAAAAAGCCTGGCAGGAATAACCTTTGTATCATTAATCACAAGGCAGTCTCCGGCATTCAGATAGGAAAGGATATCTTTGAAACCTCTGTGCTCAATTTCTCCTGTTTCCTTATCTAGTACGAGGAGTCTGGAAGAAGAACGGTCTTCCAAAGGGTCCTGGGCAATTAATTCCTGTGGCAAATCATAATAAAAGTCTTTTACATCCATTCTTTTTCTCCTGAGATACGTGAAGAGAGCCGCCGCCGGCCTGATTTCCCAGACCTGCAGCAGCCCCCTGTCCCTTATTTTCATTTATCTACTGATTCTTTCAGGCATAAAACCTCCGGCCATCCGTGCTTCTGCATTACTGCTCCGCGCTCTGATCTCCTTCAGAAACGGGTGATTCTGCAGCAGATGACTCTTCCGCACCATCACCGCTTCCCTCTTCATTGGAAGTTTCTCCTTCCAAAGAAGTTTCTCCCTCGGAAGTACCTGTTCCGTCCTCTGCATTCTCACTGCCGTCCGCAGCAGTCGTCTCAAGGCTCATGGCTGCTGTTGTTTCTTCTCCAGGAGCCGGAGCCCCTTTCCTCAGCATTCCATATGCGCTTGCAAGCTTTGTATCGGAGGCCGCCGCCTCTTCCAGCCTGGCATTAATCTGAGCTGCCAGTAGACGCACACCTTCCGACTGCTCTGCCTGTGCTACATAAGAGAGCACATCATTTGATACGTTTTCAGAAATAATAAATCTGCCGTCCTGATTCTTTGTCACATAGCACCACATGAGATTCGGCGCCAGTGTATCTGTCACTCGGAACTTTATATCTGCACTTACATATACCAGATAGGAATTCTCATCTAGTCCCGGCATCGTATAACAGGTAATATTTTGAAAAGACTCTATATATTTTGCTCTCCACTGCATCTTCTCACGCAGCTCTTCCATGCCTGCTGTATCGGTCTTTCCAAAAAGCTCATACATAGTTTCTGCATCGCATTCCGCCTTTGCCTGGCAGTATGATTCCATGAGAGCGTTGATTTCTGGAATCTCACTTTTTTTCAATGTAAACGGCTCCTCCGGTTTCGTCTCGGTCTGGCCGTCTGAGCCAGCCGGAGCGTCGCCTTCTGCCGTCACCTCCGTCGTCTTTCCTTTAACATCTGCTTCTTTTGATTTAGGAGACCTGTCCACGATTACAATGACAAGAATTAAAATGACTACAATAACGGGAATTGCTAACAGGCGGAGATACCTCTGTGCGTCAAAGCCGCCCATCGTTCTCTTATCCCTTGGCCTTCTGTTTCTCATTCTTGCTGTATCCTCCTGTCCGGATGATTATATCTCCAGTCTTTGTCTATTTTATCAAAATATAATTCAAAAAGCAACCTAAACTGAAATAAGTGCTTGCAGTCCCCCAAAAAATGTAGTAAAATATCACTGTTGCACCTGTAGCTCAGTGGATAGAGCAGTGGCCTCCGGAGCTGCGTGCGTAGGTTCGATTCCTATCAGGTGCAGTTTTTTAGAAAGTCTTATTTTAAGCAGATTTGTTATAAAATCCGCTTAAAATAAGGCTTTTTTGTTGCTTTGATAATGCATTCCTTCTTAGTAAACTATCCTGTTCCGCTTTATTTTTTCGATTCTATGCACTATGCAACTTCTCCTTTGCAATAAGTTCCTATTTTCATATAAGATTTATTTAAAGCCATGTTACCCATGTACTCCATTCATCTGCATTGATTCTCTGGCGTAAATATACATGACCACTTGTAGATAAAAATATTTGCCATATCCAATTATTTACTCCGTTCCAGGTTAGACCATCACTGACAAAAATAAATAATATACCCCAACAATAACCATTATATGGATTACCGTTAGCAGTGCCTGCATTGGAACCAACGAAGTACTGTCCTTGTGTGAGGTACTGATTGAACCCTGATCCATTGCTTATGTTACCATCGTAACGTTTTTTATAACTGCTTAATAAATTGCTAATTTCTGATTCCGTATAGTATCTATCATCATGGGTATGCAATTCATTTGCCTTAGATGATAAACTATTATTCATATGATCGAGCATATCCTTCAGAGCCTTTCCCTGTACAGCATCCAAGACATTTCCAGGCTCTGTTGCAAACAGATTATTTACAACCTGTGACTTTTCAATCAGTTTTGTTACTACTCGATCTGCAATCGCGTCTATGAGCGCCTGGGATACTGCCTCTGACCCAGCAGCGCCTAATATACCCAATGTATCCGTTGCATGAATCTCTGATAGTCGTTCGGCCGCCTGCATATTTGTGTAGACTGGCATCTGTTAATCCTCCTTTGATCGTTATATTTGTTAATACCATATTACAACTATCCGAAAGATAATTTGTCCCCACATTCTCATGAACGCGGACGCTGCCGTAGAAAAACAACAGTCCCCGCTGCCAGATGGAGTGGCTGAGCCACTGCCTAAAAACGTAATCCGGTACCGGGGACATCCATGATTTTCTTTTATATCCGATTTTGCTACTGTGCCTCTCTCTATTTCTTCTGTATAGATATCATTTCTTATTTTGTAATAATTTCTGCCTTACACGTTGAAATAAACGTCGGATCACTGTTATTCGAACCAACAAGAACCACTACGCCAAACGTATTTATCAAAACTCGTCCCTGTCCTACCGTCTGTCCTCCAGCGTTAATCGCAGCACCTGTGGTGCCAATCGGCAGATAGGAACGGACAGCAGCCTCACAGTTTGCTCCGCAGCCTGTAGGTGCCGGTGTAGGTGACGGGATATAAACAATGGCACTATTATACGTGGCACTCGTAATACGGACGGAGGCAATTCTGCAAATCGATAGCGCTTCCTGTACGACTCCCTGATTATTCGTCAGCAGAAACAGACCTGCATTTGGATTCGAATTTGGTGCTGGAATAAGACTTCCCGGCCGGCCGCTTGCATTATTTCCGCTTTCCATTGAAACAATAATAGTACTCGTCGGATAAAGCTGTATGATCTGCTGGAGGATATTTCTCATCTGTGCAACACATGCACACCCTGTTTCATCTCCTGCCGGTCCTGTCGCTCCTGTCGCTCCTGTTGCCCCTGTTGCTCCCGCAGCTCCTGTCGCCCCTGTTGCTCCTGTCGCTCCCGTAGCTCCTGTCGCC
>NZ_QSDR01000017.1 GCF_003464085.1 Clostridium sp. AM58-1XD | reverse complement strand
GGCATCTAAGCGTGAAGCCCCCCTCAAGATGAGATATCCCATCGCAAGAGTAAGACCCCTTGAAGACGACGAGGTAGATAGGGCAGAGGTGGAAGTGCAGCAATGCATGTAGCTGACTGTTACTAATCGGTCGAGGGCTTAACCAGAAGGCGTGAAGGAAGAGAGTTAGGGAAACAAAAGGAAACGGATGAATAATTTCAATATGTGGTTTTGAAGGTATGTGATCATACTTAATAAAACGGTGATGACGGGGTGTGGCTCAGCTTGGCTAGAGCGCCTGGTTTGGGACCAGGAGGTCGCAGGTTCGAATCCTGTCACCCCGATTATTAAAAATATTAGACTTTATGCGCGAGTGGCTCAGGGGTGGAGCACCACCTTGCCAAGGTGGGGGCCGCGGGTTCGAATCCCGTCTCGCGCTTTTTATTTTAAGAGAGAAACCTTAAAGAATAGACTTTGTACTAATGGTTGAGGGGGATTCATAAGAATTCCGCTCCTTTTCTGCGTTTTAAGCAATTTAAATTTATATATTCCCCGGAACCATTTAGAACGGAACATTTGAATAACTTTCTATAAATTGAGATACACAACTGACAGAAATTATTTTTGATACGCACCGGAATGGAAAAAATATAATAGTATTTGGAGGGATATAGCTTAATGGCACGATTGAAAAGAGAGCCTATACATTCTACATCAAAGCAGGTTGCAGAAATGGCAGGAGTATCTCAGGCGACTGTTTCCAGAGTTTTTAGCGGGCAGACAATAGTATCTGAAAAAACGGTGCAGAAAGTAATGAAGGCTGCAGAAGAGCTTGGATATAAGCCAAATGTTATAGCACGAAGTCTATCGGCTAACAAAACAAACATTATTGCAGTTGTACTTTCTGATGTATGCAATCCTTTCTATACTAACGTTTTAGCAAAACTTGTTCAGCGGTTTCAGGAAAGAAACAAACAAATTTTGTTTTTTGAAATGAAAACAAATAAGAATCTGGAACAGATTATGGGACGTGTATTGGAATACCAAGTGGACGGCGTAGTGGTTACCGCTCCGGCGCTTCCCAGCGAACTGACGGAAGCATTAGTTCGAACAAAGAAGCCGCTGGTGCTGTTTAACCGCTATTCTACAAACCGTAATTTGTGTGCGGTATGCAGCGATAATGGAGAGGCCGGACGTATGGTTGCCAATCATCTTCTGGACAAGGGATATAGCCGTTTTGCATTTATATGCGGTAAGAATACAAGTAGTGGAAAGGATCGCTGCTCTGGATTTGTTGAACGTCTCAGGGAACGGGGATATACAAGCGAATATGTAGAAATTGTGGACGAGGGCGACTACACGTATGAATTCGGGTGGAATGCAATGCTGAGACTGTATGAAAAGGATAATCCGCCAGATGGTATATTCTGTTCCAATGATTCGATCGCTATGGGTGCGTTGGATGCGGCAAGGCTTCAGTTGGGTCTTGATGTTCCCGGCAGCGTAGGTATTGTTGGATTTGACGATGTGGAAATGTGTTCCTGGACAAGTGTATCTCTGACAACCATACGCCAGCCCCTCGAAGAAATGATCGATGAACCTGCCGATATCTGTTTGCTGCTGAAGCTGGAGAGGAAAGAGAAGGCGGACTTAGACTTTTTCGGTGTGCTCTCGTTGAAAGAAAAACAACTTAATTAAGAGTTAAAGTCTCGTATAACTTATGATATATGAAGATCAGACCAACCTGTAACAATCAGGCTGGTCTTTTTTTGCTTTTTAGAACAAAAAAGCTAGGAATAATAGGAATGAAAGCGAATTCATTTTAAAAAATAAAAATATAAAAAAGGACTAAGAAAAAAGCGAAAAAACGTTTTTAGGAATATTTCGGATGTGAAAAATAGACAAAAAAGCATAATAAATATAGGAAAAACATACAAAATAGAGACTTTTGATACTGATTCAGAATAAAATTGTTGACACGTTAAATAAATTAATGTATGATAAATCTTGTAAATGAATACGTATTCATTATGAGAGGCGATGATATGAACTTTATATATTTTGACAACAGCGCAACTACACAGGTTGATGATGATATTGCTCAGACGGCTTGTGACGTAATGGTCAATAACTTTGGAAATCCGTCGTCACCATATCATTTAGGACGGGAGGCTCTCCATATTCTGACCCGGGCTCGCCAGCAGGTCGCGATGACGATCAGTGCCCCTACAAAAGATGTTTATTTTACTTCCGGAGGGACGGAGAGTAATAATCTGGCAGTGTTTGGAGTTGCGGAAAACTTTGGCAAGGGAAGAATTGTGACTACAGCGATTGAGCACAATTCCATAATCGATCCGGTCAGACGATTGGGTAAGATGGGATTTGATTCCGTTTTTGTGACTCCTTATAAAGGTGTTATTCGTGCAGAAGACGTAATTAAAGAGGTCAATGAAGAAACAATCCTGGTTTCAGTTATGGCGGTGAACAACGAGACTGGAGAGATTCTGCCTGTAGAAGAAATTGTCCGGGAGGTCCGCAGGAAAAATCCCAATACAATCATACACTGTGATTGTGTACAGGCGTTTGGAAAGATGCCCTTTAAACTTTATCAATGCGGAGTAGATCTGCTTTCGGCAAGTGCACATAAAATTCACGGACCTAAGGGCGTAGGAGCACTTTATGTAAGAGAGGGAACTAAAATCGTGCCAAGGAGATTTGGAGGCGGACAAGAAAGCAGAATCCGTCCGGGAACAGAGCCTGTTCCATTGGCTGCTGCTTTTGGACAGGCGGCAGAAAAGGCTGTCCTTCACATGGATGAGAATAACCGTTATGTGAAGAAACTGAAAGAGAGGCTCATTAACCGTCTGCGGTCCGAACCGGGAATTGTCATTAATTCTCCGGAAAAAAGCCTGGATTATATACTGAATATTTCGGCTCAGGGGATTCGGACGGATGAGATGCTTAATTATTTGAGGTTACATAACGTATATGTTTCTGGCAGTTCGGCCTGTTCAGCAGGGGCGGTCAGTCATGTGATTCAGGCAATGAATCTTGGCGCAGGAAGGCTGGAAAGTGTTTTGAGAATCGGATTCAGCAAGAAAAACACGCTGGAAGAAACAGATACGTTGGCAGATATAATAATTCAGGCAATGAATGAATTGCCGGGGAAGGAGGTTTAACACAGGGAATACTTTAACGAATCGATGAGAGGGGCTGCAAACGGCACAGGGTATGAAAGAAGAAATACGATAGTTTAATCTATGAAAAGGAGAGGGATCTATGAAGAAAATAATAAGAAAATTAGTTTCTGTAATAATTTCGTGTTCACTTGTTTTTGGAATTACAGCATGCGGAGGTTCTGGATCAGGGAAGGAAGCGGCTGATACAGCTGCGGTTGCGGCCGCGGCGGATACGGGTGAAAAAATCATCATTCGTATCGCTCATGATAACAGTGTGACAACACCGGCTCAGAAAGCCTTTGAAAAGTTCAAAGAAGAAGTGGAGGAAAAATCGGAAGGAAGAATAGAGGTTCAGATATTCCCAGGCGGACAGATGGGTAGCGTCCAGGATACATTTGAACAGTGCAGACGGGGTGAAATTGAGATGAGTGCCTCTACTACGAGCAATTTTGTTCAGACAATACCGGAATTTGCTGTATGGGAAAGCTTTTATATGTTTGACAGCCTGGACCATGCCAAGAAAGTGCTGGAAGGGGAGGCTGGTGTGAAAATGATGGAGCCTCTGGAAGCTCACGGGTTAACAGGCATTGGGTATATGCTCATGGGATTTCGTAACTTCTCCAACAGCAAACATCCGATCAATGCTGTGGAAGACATTAAGGGCTTAAAGATGAGAGGCTATAATACGCTTCAAATCAAGGCGTGGGAGTCTGTCGGGGCAGTGCTTACAAATGTGAGCTGGAATGAGTTGTTTACATCACTTCAGCAGAATTTGATCGATGGACAGGAATGTGCAACGGCCAGCTTCTATACGGAAAAGTTCTACGAGGCACAGAAATACTGGTCATTGACCCAGCACGTATTTACCAATTTCCTGTGGTATGCAAATACGAAATTCATGGATAGCCTTTCGGCAGAAGACAGAAAGATTGTTATGGATGCCGCAAAGACAGCAATTGATTACGATTGGAAAGAAATCGCTGATGCAGAGGCGGATGCACTGGAAAAAATTCAGTCAGAAGCAGGTGTGGAAGTAAATGAAGTATCCCTTGAAGTTCGCCATGCATTGGGAGATAAGATGAATGCTGCGGTAAAAGATGACATCATAGCGAATTGCGGTCAGGAAATATATGATATGGTATTCAGCGCATGTGAAGAGGCCAGAACGAATTAAGTTATGGAGGTGGAATATGAAATCAGTCATAAAATGGATTGACGTGAATTTTGAACCCCTTCTTATGGTACTTCTGTTTTTTGCCATGATTCTCCTGGTTACGATGCAGGTATGCCTGCGTATCGTGGGGAAAGGGTTTAACTGGGGCGAGGAAATGTCCAGATTATTATTTGTATGGCTGTCTTATATCAGCTTTGGATATTTGACCCGTAATAACAGGCATGTCCGGATGGCTTTTGCCCGTGATCTGCTGCCGGAAAAAGGCCAGAGGATTGTTATGATTGTCTGTGATCTGCTTTTTTTGGTATTTGTCGTGTTCGGTTTTAAAGCAGCGGTTATTGTATGCGGACAGGTAAATGAGTTTGGCGACCGCCTTGTTACGATTCATGCTACGGCTAATGTTTTATATGCAGCCGGATTAGTTGGATTTCTGCTGATGGCAGTTCGCGGTATTCAAAGTCTTGTGTGGAAACTTATGCACTTTAAAGCAGCTTTCGAGATATTTGCAAACGAAAATGGAGAGCACTATCCGCAGAATCGTCCCTGCTTTATTCCGAAAGCAAGGAAAGCTTTGGATGGAGAATGCGATGCAAAAGCCCATATTAAGGAAGGAGGCTGAAAATGGTACCAGGAATTTTATTTGGTTCACTTATAGCTTTTTTGGTTTTATCTGTACCGATTGGAATTTCCCTTGGACTGGCGGCCTTATCCACAATTACGGCGGTCCATCCCATCAGTATGCAGACTTTCGTGCAGTCCATGATACAGGGGCTGAACTCATTTCCGCTGATGGCGGTACCTCTGTTTACATTTGCAGGAGACGTAATGGGGCAGGGCGGAATTTCTAAAAGGCTGTTAAATGTTACAAGCATATTTTTTGGAAGATTTACTGGTGGATTAGGAATTGTGGCGATTGTTACATCACTGTTCTTTGCAGCGATTTCAGGAACTGGTTCAGCGGCAGTGGCGGCGATTGGAATGATTATGATTCCGTCAATGGTCAGATCAGGATATGACAGGGGGTATTCTGCAGCCCTCGTTGCAACGGCAGGAACGGTAGGAGTCATTATACCTCCCAGCGTCTGCATGGTGGTATATGCAGTTGCGTCCGGCACATCGGTATCGGCCCTTTTTATGAGCGGAATCTTTCCTGGAATTGCAATAGGAATCGCTTTGATTATCTACAACGTTTTCTACTGCAGCCGTCACGGATACAAAGGCACCGATCAAAAATACACATTTAAAGAGGCCATACATGTTATATTGACTGCCATACCTGGATTAATGGTGCCGGTCATCATCCTTGGAGGAATTTACGGAGGCCTTTTTACACCAACGGAGGCAGCGGCAGTGGCCGGAGTGTATGGTGCGATTGTAGCAGTATTTATTTATAAGGAAATTACAGTGAAAGATCTGGTCCCCATAGCCTTTCGGTCATGTACGATGTGTGCGGCAGTGCTGATTATTATCGGCATATCTACAGGCTTTGGCCGTATTCTGACGATCAGTCAGGTGCCGAACAAGGTCGCAGCATTTATTCTCGGTCTGACACAGAGCAAGGTACTCGTGCTGTTATTTATTAATGTGCTGCTGCTGATTGTAGGTACATTTATGGAAACGAACGCAGCAATTATCATATTGACGCCTATTCTGCTGCCGGTAATCACTCAGCTGGGAGTTAATCCGGTACACTTTGGAATTATTATGATTACAAACCTTGCAATCGGATTTATTACACCGCCGCTGGGAGCCAATTTGTTCATGGCAACTCAGGTGGGAGAGATATCGTTTGATAAATTGGTACGAAGAATTGTACCCTGGATTGCTACAATGATAATTGTACTGATGATTATCACCTACATACCACAACTGAGCATATGGCTGCCCGGAGTACTTGGAATCAATGTGTAAGCAATAATTAATTATAAAAAAGAGAGAGGGGTGTGAAGGGCTATGAGAGCATTGATTATGCGAGGCGCGGGGGAATATGAAGTTGAAGAAGTCCCCATGCCGGTATGCCATGCGAATGAAGTAATGGTGAAAATGAAAGCAGTTGCAATATGCGGTTCTGATCCCGTACTGCTAGCAGGCGGAAGCATGGCAGACGGACTTCCGGGGAGCCTTCCCCATATTGCAGGTCACGAAGGGGCCGGAGTTATTGTCGAATGCGGAAAAGATGTGAAAAATTTTGCAGTAGGGGACAGGGTTGCAGTGGAATCTCATTTGGGCTGCGGCTACTGTGAAAACTGCAAGATGGGAAGATACAATCTCTGCCTGAACTTTGGAAATGTATCGGCAGGCCATAAACAGTATGGATTTACAGTACCCGGTTGTTATGCGGAATACTGCGTATACCGCCCGGAGACGGTTCATAAAATTCCGGATAATCTGACGTATGATCATGGCGCGCTGACAGATACGGTCTGTACTGCATTTCATGCGATACAGGAGGCGGGGACAGTTCCGGGAGGCTGGACTGTAATTGTAGGATGCGGGCCGGTTGGGATGGCTATGCTGATGCTGAACAAAGCGATGGGAAGCCGTACCATAGTGTTGGAAACAGGGGCCAGAAAAGATAAGGCGAAAGAATTTGGGGCTGACTATGTGTATGACTTCATGGACCGGGATGTTTTGGAAAACATACATAAAATTACAGGAACGGGAGCAGACCGCTGCTTCGACTGTGCCGGAAATAAAGCGTCCATGGATCTTGCGCTGCATGCCTGCCGCCGGGGCGGAGTTGTGGGATTAGTGGCAATTCCTAAAAAGAATGAGATGGAAATAGATATTAAAACCATTGTATGGGATGAGAAGAAACTGGTAGGAAGCCGGGGAACGCCGAACTCTTCGGACAAGGTGCTGGCGATGATGAGCGCAGGAATGATTCAGGCGGAAAAAATGATTACCCATCATTTCCCCCTGGAGAGATTCCACGAGGCCGTCGAGCTGTTTACGAGCCGCCAGGACGGCGTAATCAAAGTAATTATTACGATCTAAAATAGTGACGCGCCTGAAAAGCGCGGGAAACGAGAGTTAAAAAAGTTATTAAAAAATTATTTAAATAAAAAACAGGAGGAATAAAACATGGCATTAAACAATATCCCAGGAGTAATTTGGAGCGAAAATGGAAAGATGTCTTTTGAGGACACAAAGGTTGGACGCATGAAAAAGGAAATCTTCGATGCGGACGAAGAGCAGCTGGACAAATGGCTTGCCGAATTCGGCTTCCCCTGCGAACCGCAGTTTGGGGCTCCGGGCATGTACATCCAGACGACAATCCGCAAAGATCTGGTAGAAGAAAAGAAAAAGAACGACGTTGTTCTTATCCCTGTAGGATGTACGGAAATGCACGGTGATCACACCGTAAGCGCAATGGATACATTCTTTGTAACTTGTATCTGTGAAGGCGTCCGCCGGTATACGGCCAATAAAGGCTATCCGACAGCAATTGCCCTTCCGCCGCTGAACTATGGCTGCCATCCGCTGCACCATATGGGTATGCCGGGCACAGTTGTTGTGCATGAAGACATCGTAATCGGACAGCTGGAAGATGTTATGCTGGGACTTTGGAACGATGGTTATCGGAAGCAGATCATTGTAAATAACCATGGACAGTTCTGGGTATTGGAATCCGCACTCCAGAGATTCTGCAAGACATATCAGCTGCCAGGTATCTTCCGTTGTATCGACTGGCATCGCGCAGTGCGTGAAATGTTTGCCGTAAAGAGAGACGGCGGTATCTACGACACGCCATTTACCCATGCAGATGAAGCGGAGACATCCTGCGGACTCTATCTGTTCCCTAAGATGGTCAATATGGATTATGCAGTAGATACGGACCCGATGAGTCTGATGAAAACAGACGGGGGACATTTTGACAACTCGGTCGACAGTTACCGCAGACCGTCCAGATGGTCTGAGGGTGAGGGCCATTCCGCAATGGAGATTTTTGCCACTCCGGAAGGCGTCGTAGGCCATCCGACCAGAGCGACGCTGGAAAAGGCAAAACGGCCTTTGCTGTGTATCATGAAGTACATTGTTATGCTCGTAGACGAGTATCTTGAATCCTATCCGGCCGGAACGACTCCAAAGCCAGAGGCTATGACTCTGCGTACAACGGAAGAGATGGAACCATATATGAAAGAACCGTTCTCTGAGGGATGGCGTTCTGTATATGGAATCAACAAGTTTGTATACTGATGTAATACATAAATTAAGAAATCAGGTGAATGATGATGTTATTAAATAAGAAGGCACAGGAACTGCGGAAAAAAACCTTTGAAACGATCTATCGTGCCGGTGGAGGGCATTATGGCGGTTCTCTTTCAGCAATTGAAATAATGACGGCGCTCTATTACGATGTAATGAATATCCAGCCGCAGAATCCTGAATGGGAAGACCGGGACCGGTTTGTTCTGTGCAAGGGCCATGCAGGTCCGCCATTATATGTCATTCTATCCGATTTGGGATTTATTGATCAGGCACGTCTGCCGGAACTGGACCAGGACGGCGGAAGCCTGCCAAAGCATGTGGACAGATTAAAGGTACAGGGAATTGATTACTCATCCGGTCCCTTAGGACAGGGGATTTCTGTAGCATGCGGCATGGCTGCAGCGGCCCGGCTTGATAAAAAAAATTTATATGTCTATGCTCTGCTGGGCGACGGCGAACTTGACGAAGGTCAGGTCTGGGAGGCGGCTATGACAGCCTCCCACTACGGCCTGGATCATCTGATCGCTTTTGTTGACAGAAATATGAATCAAATCGATGGGACGACAGAGGATGTAATGGCTCTGGAACCGCTTTCCGATAAATGGAAGGCTTTTGGCTGGCATGTTCAGGTTGTCGATGGACATGATATTCAGGAGATCACAGAGGCTGTAAAAAAAGCAAAGGACGCAGAAGGCAGGCCGAGCGTGATTATTGCCAATACAATTAAAGGAAAAGGCATTTCCTTTATGGAAAACCAGTATAAGTGGCACAGCGGACAGATTACACAAGAGCAGTTTAATCAGGGCCTGCATGATCTGGAGAGAGGGTGAAGACGATGAGGAATTTTGGAGAGAAAAAAGATACGAAAACCACATACGGTGAAACCCTGGCAGATCTGGCAGAGCAGTATCCGGAACTCGTAGTGGTGGAGGCTGATTTGATGAAAGCATCCGGAAGCGATCCTGTAAAAGCAAAATACCCTGAGCGTACATTTAATGTAGGGATTGCCGAACAGGATGCTCTGGGATTTAGCGCCGGTCTGGCTGCCATGGGAAAACTTCCTTTCGTTTCCGGATTTGCCTGCTTCGTAGCTCAAAGAGCCTGCGACCAGGCAAAGAATTCCATTGCTTATAATGACTTTAATGTAAAAGTGATCGGTACTTATGCCGGCCTTACAAGTGAAAAAAATGGAGGCACTCATATTTCCATCGATGATGTGGCTATTTACCGCAGCATCCCCAGATTTGAAGTATATGATCCGGGAGACGCAAACGAATTCGCCCAGATTTTAAGGTATGCGGCGAAACATAAAGGACCTGTGTACATACGTTCCAACAAAGGGAATGTCCCCACATTTACTCCGGAGGACAGAGAATTCTGCCCGGGTAAGGCAGAACTGCTGTCGGAAGGAACGGACGCAGGGCTGATTACTACGGGAATCACTACGGCAGAGGGAATCCGGGCGGTAGAGGAGCTGAAAAAATCAGGCATAAGCGTTGCTCATCTTCATATGCCCTCAATCAAACCAATCGACAGGGAAGCGATTGCCGAAATAGCAAAAAGGACGAAAGTCATTGTTACGGTTGAAAACCACACGATCTATGGCGGTCTTGGAAGCGCGGTGGCGGAAGTCCTGTGTGAAGAGCAGCCGGCTCATCTCGTAAGGCTTGGCCTTCAGGATCACTTTGGTGAAACGGCCCAGCTGAGCTATATGATGCACAAATATGGCATTGATGAGGAATCGATTGTTGCGGAGATTAAAAAAATACTGGACAAATAGGCTGTTCTCAGGCTGATTCAAGAAAAGAGGTATTTGAAATGAAAGATATTCCCAAGATGATGAAGGCAATGGTTCTTACGGCCTATAATCACCTGGAATTACAGGAAGTGCCGGTACCTGTTCCCCAGAGAAACGAGGTGCTGTGTAAAATCAAGGCAGTGGCTATTTGCGGAAGCGATCCTCAGATTATACGTGGAGACAGGCCAGGAGAATGGCCGCAGAAATTCCCTCATATATTGGGCCATGAATGGGCAGGAGAGATTGTAGCACTGGGGGAAGGAGTTACGGAATTTCAGATTGGAGACCGGGTTGCCGGAGAAGCTCATGCAGGCTGCGGGTATTGCAGAAACTGTCTGGCGGGGAATTATACGATCTGCTTAAACTACGGAAAACCGGAAACAGGAGCACGCCACTTCGGATTTAATTATAATGGTGCAAATTGTGAATACAATGCTTATCCAACAAAGGCGGTCCATCGTATTCCAGATGGTTTAAGCTATGATCATGCAGCGCTTTGTGATATATGCGGTGTTGCAATGCACTGTATTGACAGAGTAGGGATTACCACGGCGGGTACGGTAGCCATATTTGGACCAGGGCCGGCCGGCGTAGCTGCTATGCAGATCGCAAAAGGCTACGGAGCTGCTCGAGTTATTATGATTGGACGAGGCGACAGATTACAGCATGCTAAGGAGTCAGGGGCGGATTACATTGTGGATATCAACAAAGAAGATCCTGTGGAAGCCGTTAGGAAGATTACAAATGGTTTCGGCGTTGATGAGGTCCTGGAATGTTCAGGCGGCGCCGCTACTCCTGTACAGGGAATGAAGATGCTGAAGAGAGGCGGAAGAATGGGGCTGGTAGGCCATTATCACGACCCTGATCTGAAGATTCCTAATCTTACAGACATGATAAGCAACGAATTGACCATATATGGTTCAAGAGCGAATCCTGGAGTTTCGGAGGCCGTTTTGTCCATGCTGGAAAGGAAAGTCATTGACGGGGATACATTAGTTACCCATAGATTCCCGCTGGAAAAATACCAGGAGGCGATGGATGTTTTTGTGGGACGCAAGAACCACAGCCTAAAAGTTGTCATTAATCCGTAAATACAGGAGGTGGTATTTGTGAAAACCAGATATGCAAGGAGGTCTCTTCTATACATACCGGGAAGCTCTCAGAAGATGCTGGGAAAGGCCGCAGATGTCAAGGCAGATGCAGTTATTCTTGATTTAGAAGATGCGGTCAGCATCGACGAAAAGGATCATGCACGCAGATACGTGGCCGACGTTCTTCCCCAGCTGACAGGTGGAGACAGAGAGATCATCGTCAGAATTAATTCAGCAGATACGTCATGGTGTTATAAAGATATAACAGCCGTGGCGGGATTGGGAATTAACACGGTTATTGTTCCAAAGGCAGATGAAAGATCCCTGATCGCAGTGGATACCATGCTGGAAGCTGTAGAAAAGGAGCTGGGATTGGAAATCGGAACAATTGGCATAGTACCTCTTTTCGAGACGGCCTATGCAATTGCAAATGCTTACAGAGTATTAGGCGTTTCGCCCCGCATTGATGGGGTTCAGCTGGGAGCAGAAGACCTTACAAAGGAACAGGAGATTGTCAGGACGTCCGAAGGAAACGAAATACGATATGCCAGACAGCAGCTGGCGATGGCAGCCAGAGCCAGGGGGATTGATATTTTAGATACTCCCTATACGGGCATTAAAGATCTGGATGGACTAAGAAGAGATGCGCAATATGTTAAATCAATTGGCTTTACGGGAAAGACCTGTATTCACCCTGGCCATATTGAGATAATCAACGAAGTGTTCTCACCTTCCGCAGAGGAGATTGACTTTGCCAAAGGCGTTGTAGAAGCCTTTGAAATATCCGTGAAAGAAGGCAAGGGCGCGTGTATGTACCGCAATAAAATGGTAGATAAACCGGTAGCGGAAAGGGCTGTAAAATTGCTGAATAAAGCAAAAAGGCTTGGGATTAACGGTTAACACATGATTGAAGGAGGAGTTGTCATGGAAGTTTCTAAAGAAACAGAACAGTATATCGGCGGACTCGTAAGCAGAGCGCGGGCAGCAATGGATCAGATTCAGAATCTGACACAGGAAGATGTCCGCAGAATATCCAAAGCCATTGGATGGCTGGCGATTAACAGAGCAGAGGAATGGGCGGATTTCAATTACAACGAGACAAAGATGGGACGTATTCCCAGTAAGATTGACAGAACGAGGCCCGTGCGAGAGGGATTACACGGGACCATATGTTTGCAAAAACAGTGGGAGTCGTGGAAGTGGATGAGGCAAAGCAGCTGGTAAAGATCGCAAAGCCAGTAGGAGTTGTCGCATCACTTGTTCCCACAACCGTGCCGATGGGAGTCGTATTTATTGGAGCTATGAATGCAATTATGGGCAGAAATGCAACCGTATTTTCCCCCCATCCACGCGCCAAAAAATCTACTATGCTGGCTTGTGAAGACATTCGTAAGCTGCTTGTAAATATGGGATATCCGGCGGACCTGGTTGTATGTATTGAAGAACCAAGCTTAGAGAAGACCAATTCCCTTATGCAGCAGGCTGATCTGATCGTTGCAACAGGCGGAAAGCCTATGGTTAAAGCGGCATATTCATCCGGAACACCTGCGTTCGGCGTAGGAGCAGGCAATGTAGTAGTTGTCATTGATGAAACGGCAGATTTCAGGGACGCAGCAAACAAGATCATGACTGCGCAGCTGAATGATTATGCAATCGGCTGTTCTACAGAGAATGCAATGGTAATACAGCAGGATGTTTACCAGGAGATGATGAAAGAGTGTGTGGAATCAGGCGCTTACATCTGCAATGAGGAAGAAAAGGCCAAAATGCAGGAGTTCCTCTGGAAAGCACCAGGAAAATTAAATCCTGACGCGATCTGCCTTCCGGCCCCGGTAATGGCTGAAAAAGCCGGATTTAAAATTCCGGAGGACAGGCAGTGGATCATTGTTGAAGAGAGCGGATATGGACCTCAATATCCATTTTCCGGAGAAAAACTTTCAGTTATTGTAACCGCTTATAAATATGATACATTTGATCATGCGATTGAACTTGTAAACGGCATTCAGGCCTACAGCGGAGCAGGACACTCCTGCGGAATTCACAGCTTTAATGACGAGCATATCATGGAATATGCCATGCGTACACATACAAGCCGTGTAGCTGTCCGTATGACCGTAGGTACATCCAACGCAGGAAACTGGAATAACGGAATGCCGTTTACGATTAACCTGGGCTGCGGAACATGGGGAGGAAATATTACTTCTGAAAACGTAACATGGAAGAATTATATTAATACAACATGGGTTGCGCGGGAGATTCCGAACTATACGGTGCCTACAGATGAAGAATTATTCGGGAACATTCCGGATGAAAAGATCTTTGAGGGATTAATCTAAACTTACATCGCAACAGGGGGCATGGCGGTCCTGCAGGGAGTAGGGCCGCCATTTGGAAAACAGAGTTTATTCAAAAAGGAGAAGATTGTATGACAAATATTCCTGAAAGACAAGCATACCCAATTCCGGACTTAAAGAGTCCAATGAAAGAAAAAGTTGTCATTAAACCCATACTTTGGACGATGTACCATATTAATGCATATCAGGGGCCCTGCAGATATGGACAGGGCTACGCGTTAACAACAGAGGCCGATATAGAAACAAGCCAAAGGGAATTTAAGCGTTTTCAGGAACGGATTGCAGAATCGGTAGATGCCGATAAAGCGGAGATTTTGGAACCTGTGCTGCTTCACTGGAATGAGGATTTTATCATTCATCAGGATGTATGGGAAAAGGCATTGGAGGATGATAATAAAGCAGATATGTATCTGATTTGCGGCCTCCGCATATCCGGCTACTTTACCGTTGAGCTGGCAAAGCGTACGACAAAGGCCATTGCTTTTATTCCAAACGAAACTGCATATTCCAAATGCGATCAGGTAGATATGAGCGCCCATCTCATTGCCCTTGGGCGCAAGGAAGTATATGCCTGTATTGATATGGACGACGTGGTGCGTACGATTGATATCATGCGGGTCAAGAAAGTCCTGAGAAAACTGCGGATTTTCTTTCCGTTAAAAAGCGCTCAGCTTACATTCGGCTGCCAAAGCTCTTATCTGACCCTGGATCATGTGAGAAATCAGTTTGGTGTGGAATTTTCTCATATCAATGCCCAGGAGGTTTTCGATGTGATCGATGATCTTTCAGACGAGGAAAAGGCTGCGGCCAAGAAGCTGGCAGATGAGCTTGTTGAAAATGCAGCAGGCGTACATATGCCTGCGGAGTATATTGTTAATGACATGCTGTTTTATGCGGCAATAAAAAAACTCATGGCCGGCCATGACTGCAATGCATTTACGATTCCATGCTTTGAAGTATGCGCTACCCGTGAACTGAATAAACGGAAGTTCACCTTCTGCCTGACAAAATCCATGTTGAAGGAAGAGGGAATTCCGGCTGCATGTGCAGGCGATGTCTGTTCTGTAGTAACCATTGCAATGCTTATGGCAGTTGCTAACGCAGCCCCGTATATGGGCAATACGATGCCTTGGGACAGGGAAAACAATATATGCAGGATTCTCCACGATGTTCCTACCCGTTATATGAAAGGATTCGATCAGGATCCTCTTCCTGTGGAGCTGGTTTCTTTTGCAATGGATGGCTGGGGAACAACCCTCAGATACGATTTTGGCAGGGACAAGGGAGATCAGGTTACGCTCATTAATCTCAGTCCGGATATGAAACGGATCATGATTGTAGTTGGAACGATCGAGGGCTGTGATGATTATCTTACCCCGGAATGTAAGCTGGCTATGCGGTTTAAGGTAGGGGATATTGAGAAGTTTTTGGATGGACAGAAATATGTAGGCCATCACTTTGCTATGGTTTATGGTGATTACAGAGAACAGCTGACAGCTATTTCAAAGGATTATGGTCTGGAGATTCATCAGGCCTAAAGCGTCACAGAGAAAGCAGCCGCCAGAGCAGCTATAAATACAGAGGACATTGCGAAAAAAGCGATGCCCTCTGTATTTTTGTATGCTGTCCGATAAAATGACCATCAATAATCCATGCTACAAAAAGCGATTCAGAAGCGAGCAGGTGATTCGGCTTTTTGCAATCCCCTCTTTTAATATCCAAATATTCTATCAGATGATGAATGATTGCTGCTAAGTGGAGAACCGCTCCGCTGTAGCGACAATTTCCCTTGGATTGCTTAATTTGACGGTATTGCTGTATTTTCTCAGGTAAAGCTCATCCCCGCAATAGGAGAGCTGATTCTGGGGCGGAACAACGAGACAGATGATCGTAAATCCTTTATAATCGAATACCTCCATATGAGCCAGAACAGACAGGACGAGATGCCTGGAAAGATCGGAATGATCGATAAATTCCTTGATCTTTTTACAGTAATCCTCAATGGTGACATTCATGCGCTCTGCCTCCCTTTGAATTCCTACGATATAATGTCCGGCAATCTGTACGGGATGAATTCTGTCCAGCAGAGCAATCCGTTCTGCGTCAGACCGGCTGTCTGCGATTCCAATATAAAGAAAGCTGGGAGTAAGGTCCCCCAGGTTTGCCATTCCGCAGAGCGTGTGCAAAATCTGATCTTTCAGCTGGCAGTCGTAGGAACGATCCAGAGACAGGCGCAAAAAGCCCTGTTTAAATTCAAAACGTGCTGTCTCCAGTTTTGCGCGGCGGAGAGAATTTTCAAATTCTGAGGCTGCGCTTATTTTTTGATAGTCCATATCAGAAAAACTGCTGCCCAGCAGCCAGGTGGCATAATTTTTAATACCATGATACTGGGAGGCCGATTCGGATTTTTGAGGGATTAAAAGCTGAACGGCATTTAAAGCGTTATTGAGCCCGGAATTGTCACAGAAGGTCAAGCACTTTTTGATGGCCAGGTCGAAAGCGGCCAGATAAAGGAGAAAGAACGCCTCTCTGGAACGGTGGCTGTCTTCGCAGGAGAAGGTCAGACCGTCAAAAAAGGAAAAGACGAGCTTCATTTCCCGTATCAGTCGTTCGGCCGTATAGTCCTGCAGCCACTCCTCGGTTTTCTGATATTCAGCCGTGCCGAAAGTGTAGGAAAGGTTCAGCTGGTTTTCATCGTCTGTTTGAGGCACGTCTGACAATATGGACAGGACCAGTCTTGCTATCAGCACCTGATCTTCGCCCTGCCGCACTTCCTGTTCCGTAAAAAAGCCCAGCCGTCCCCAGATGCAGTCACGGAATTCCAAATCAGAAGCAGCAGATGGAAAGACCTCAGACTGACTGCATAATTCTGCAGATAGGATTTCTACGGTCTGGGCGAAGGTACCGGAAGTACCGGCCCGCCTCAGCTCCTGATAACTGAGCCGTTCTCCCGAGGTATTAATTACGCGGAACAGGTCCACAATCTCAGACGGCTCCTCAATTCCACTTAAAGTTACAAAGATCAGCGGCATGCTTAAAAACTGTACCTGCTTTTCCGGCGACAAAGGAGCCTGGCCGTCGCTGCAGCGAAAACCGTTGTCAATAAAGCGGGAAATGGTTCTTAACCGCTGCTGGCCGTCTACAATTTCGTAAGTTTGTCCGAACTTAGACTTTGCGATCAGTATGACACCAATAAAGTGGCCCTGGAGGACGCTTTCAATCAGGCCCTTCTGCTGAGTCTCATCCCAGACAAAATATCGCTGGTAAGGCGGGATCACCAGCTGGCCCGTCTGGAACCTGCGATGAGCTTCTTCTATTGTAATGGTTTGATATGTTTGGTTCAAGCGTACACCTCCTCTGCCGGCGGATACAGCGGTCTGCTGTACGAACACCGTTTCTACTATTTTAACTAAGAAGTGGTGTATGTGTCAATTGCCGCTTTGAAAGAAAGATTGAAAGCAGAAGTAAAGTACATTATAATAGAAATAAGCGGAAAATTATGCACATGTATACAGGTCCATGAAACTTCGGAAGGATGGAGGAATTCAGTGATGAAGAAAATTATCAATAATGTAGATCTGGTAGAAGATCAAATGTTTCTTGGTATGGTGAAAGCATATCCTCAGTATTTAAGAAAGCTGGACTGTGGCAATGTGGCGGTCCGATCCCACAAAAAGGAAGGCAAGGTCGCCATCATCAGCGGCGGAGGCAGCGGTCACGAACCGGCCCATGGAGGATATGTCGGGAAAGGAATGCTGGATGCAGCTGTATCGGGAGCCGTATTTACTTCTCCTACGCCAGACCAGATTTACGAGGGAATTAAGGCGATCGCAACAGAAGCTGGTGTTTTAATGGTTGTGAAGAACTATACCGGCGATGTGATGAATTTTGAGATGGCAGCGGAAATGGCGGAGATGGAAGGGATCCTCGTCAAACAGGTCGTTGTAAATGACGACGTAGCAGTGAAGGACAGTTTATATACGATAGGGCGCCGAGGCGTAGCCGGAACGGTATTTGTACACAAAATAGCAGGTGCAAAGGCGGAAGAAGGAGCAGACCTGGAAGCAGTCCAGGCGGCGGCACAGAAAGTTATTGACAATGTCAGGACGATGGGGGTGGCGATCCGGCCATGCACGGTTCCGGCAGCTGGAAAACCGGGATTTGAGATCGAGGATGGCGAAATGGAGGTGGGGATCGGAATCCATGGAGAACCAGGTACGCATAAAGAAGCGCTGAGACCTGCGACGAGATTGTCGACCTTCTGCTGGAGCAGATTTTGGCGGATATCGATTACAGCGGAAGAGAAGTTGCGGTTATGATCAACGGAGCTGGCGCGACTCCTCTCATGGAACTGTATATTGTCAACAACCGTGTTGCAGATGTA
The DNA here is from genome assembly GCF_003464085.1 of Clostridium sp. AM58-1XD. GTDB lineage: Bacteria > Bacillota > Clostridia > Lachnospirales > Lachnospiraceae > Lachnoclostridium_A. The sequence continues at coordinate 80,458 of NZ_QSDR01000017.1, read as the reverse complement.
CTGTCTGAAAAAGGAATCCGAGTCTATAAGACTTTTGTCGGTGAATATATGACGTCAATCGAGATGGACGGTTTCTCGATCTCTTTGCTGCGGCTGGATGATGAACTCAAAGAACTGCTGGATGCACAGGCTGATACGCCGGCCTTTAAAGCTTAGAATGTGGAATGGAACAGGAGAAATTGATATGGCAGACAGTAAGAAGGTAATTGCCGTGATTCAGGCAATCGGAGATAAAATCATAGAAGAAAAGGATTATCTGACAGAGCTGGATAATCCAATCGGGGATTCGGATCACGGGATTAATATGGCGAAGGGATTTACAGAAGTTAAAAAGAAGCTTCCTTCTCAGGAAAACAATGACATCGGAACGATCTTGAAAACAGTAGGAATGACACTTGTTTCAACGGTAGGCGGTGCTTCCGGGCCGCTATATGGAACTGCTTTCATGAAAGCGGGCATGGTGCTGGCAGGAAAAGAGCAGATGAGTTTTAACGATTTTCTGGCTGCTATGGACGCTGCGGTGGAAGGCGTTCAGATGCGCGGCAGGTCCACGGTTGAAGAAAAGACGATGCTGGATGCGATGGTTCCGGCGTTGAACGCCATGAAAGCAGCCTATGAGAGCGGCCAGGACAGCCGGACAGCAATAGAGGCCGGGGCCGCCGCTGCAGAAAAAGGTGCGGAGCATACAAAGGAAATCATTGCAACGAAAGGGCGTGCCAGTTATTTGGGAGAAAGGAGTCTGGGACACCAGGACCCTGGTGCTGTTTCATTTACCTATATGATTCAGGAGATTTCCAAGAACTTGTAAGGGGGGGGGAGCTTTTATGGTAGGAATAGTGATTGTGTCTCACAGCCGGAACCTGGCAGAAAGCGTAGTGGAATTTACCGCTGTTATGGCTGCGGAGGCGAAGGTTGCAGCTGCCGGCGGACTGGAAGACGGCGGATTCGGAACAAGCTTCGATAAAATATATAAAGCTGTGGACCGTGTATATTCGGAGGACGGTGTAATTATTCTGATGGATATGGGCAGCGCAGTAATGACTGCAGAGATGGTGATAGAGGCATACGGCTCTGACAGAATTCAAATGGCAGACTGCCCCCTGGTAGAGGGGGCAGTAGCTGCCACCATATATGCCGCCGGCGGTATGAATAGAGAAGAAATACTGAATTATTTGAAAACGGTAAAAGATACGCGTAAATTCTAAACCGGTTGATCCGTGACCTTTTCATCTGTGGGCATAGGGGTCATGGTAAACCACCGGCCATTTTCACTTACAAGTATTATGTCCGAATTGAAGGAAAGGTTCTGATAGATTTCGGATTCAGCAGAGATATGACATGCTTCGAAATCCTGCTGGGGAAGCTGCTCTGAGGAATTCAGCATAACCGTGCCGATCCATTCATATCCGTCAGGCGGCTCGGTAAACGTACTTGGCTGTGGATTGCTGTACAGGCGGCCATGAACCATCAGCATGGGCTGTCCAACGCCGTACATGCCGGTTGGCTGTTTGGCTTTAAACTCTTCTGTATAAACGATGACTTTATCAATTTCATCAATACCTTCCTCCCCATGACGTTTGATATGAGCTCTGGCTCTTGTGCCCATAGAGATATCACTCATTGACAGCTGGCGGTCTTTTTCATCATACAGAATATCTGCTGGAACACGCAGGCTGTTGACTTTGAAATCCGTATAATATGGAGGAAGGAAGGCCTTTTGACTGATATCATCCTGAAAATCCAGTCCGTCTGCCTTGGTGATTAACATATAGAAGCTCGGCGGCCTGAGCTCATCCGGTCCGAATTCTGTGACGAGGCCTCGATCCATAGGTGTCCGTCAGGATTCAGACGGCGGTCTGAAAGGAACCTGGCTGCGGTGCAGATCAGGCCAGAGCCAGAAAGCAAGTGGCTGAGATTAAAAAGCCGCGATGCTGCAGATCTTTCATCTTTTTCATATTTGATCCCTCCTGTCTGATAAAACTATACCACGGGAGAAACAGAAGTGCTTTCAGTTTTTCTTACAAAATTCATAATAAAAATGACAAAAGAAAGCCGCACAGCGAAAGGTGGGGCTGTAAGAATTCGCTTAACTTTTATCCATACCCATGATATAATGTCCGTAAAGCGGCATTCTATCTGCGCGGTCGCTATACCAGCGCATGAATGGTTTCTGCGCTGGCTGCAGAAAGCCGTGCGCCAGTCCTGAAGGAGGCTGCTATAGCCGCTTGCGGCTATGGTATAACAGCAGCAGATTGGCTGTTTTACCTGCGTATACAAAGGAAAAGGGGGAACTTATTCATGAAAAAACTGATGCAGGAATTTAAGGACTTTGCATTAAAAGGCAATATGCTGGATCTGGCAGTCGGCGTTATTATAGGCGGCGCTTTCAGCGGAATCGTAAAATCGCTGGTGGATGATATTATCATGCCTCTGATCAGTCTTCTTACAGGAAAGATTGATTTTACGAATATGTTTATCGCCCTGGATGGAGGAACATACGCAACGCTGGACGAGGCAAAAGCGGCAACTTCTGTCCTGGCATACGGATCTTTTTTAACAGGGGTAATCAACTTCCTGATTATGGCGTTTGTTGTATTTATGGTAATCAAAGAGCTCAATAAACTTTATAAGAAACCGGCGGCTCCGACAGAGCCTACCGAAAAAGAATGCCCATACTGCAAATCCAGAATCCCGCTTTCCGCGACGAGGTGTCCTCACTGTACGTCACAGCTGGTACAGAGTCCGGAAATGGAGACGGCTGCCAAGCAGGAGGTTTCATGAGGATACGTTCCTCAGAGCGGAACGTACATATAATCTATACAGCGGTAAAAATCAAGAGAGATCAGGGAGGGCCCTGCAGTGTTCTGCGGGTCCTTTTCTTTTTTAACAAGATAGGGAAAACCGCTGTTTTTCTTGTTTTTCGGACGGATTTGTAATATAATTAGTGCCTGCATATATTAATTTTACATATATGGGAAAGAGAAGAAAAAGGAATGCGGAATATAAAGATAGAGCTTCAATATGATGGAAGCAGATATGACGGCTGGCAGAAGCAGGGAAACACAGACCAGACCATCCAGGGAAAGATAGAAGGAATCCTGGAGAAGATGACAGGAACTGCAGTAGAGGTTCACGGTGCAGGCAGGACGGATGCGGGAGTCCACGCGCTGGCACAGACGGCTAATTTTAAGGTTCCGGATACATTTTCTGTGCAGTCGGTAAAGGAATACATGAATCAGTACCTTCCGGAGGATATAGCCGTGATTGGAGCAGAAGAAAAAGACAGCCGGTTTCACAGCAGGCTGAATGCTGTTACCAAACGTACCGCTATACCATTGAAACGAACAAAAAGAAGGGCGTTTTTGAAAGAAAATACGTTTATGGCCTCGGCAGACGGCTGGATATCGGGAAGATGAGAGAAGCCGCCGGATACCTTACGGGAGAACATGATTTTAAAAGCTTCTGTGCGAACAAGAAAATGAAGAAATCGACGATAAGAACGATATACGGCATAAAAATAGAAGAATGTGGGAGTAAGGTAATACTGACATTTTGCGGAAATGGTTTTCTCTATCATATGGTCAGGATTATGACAGGCACCTTGATTGAAACAGGGCTTGGAAAACGCAATCCTAAGGATGTTTTGGAGATAATAAAAGCAGAAAACCGGCAGGAAGCAGGTTTTACCGCTCCTCCGGAAGGTCTTTTTCTCGTTAAGGCAGAGTATGCAGAGGAATGAGAGTGAGCAGGAATGACAGATTTTTTAGTAAAAAAATTTATTAACAACTATGAAAATGTGCAGGATTCGAGCGTGCGGACCAAATATGGCCTTCTGGCCAGTGTAGTTGGAATCTGCTGCAATCTCCTGCTGTTTACAGTAAAGCTTTCTATCGGTATTTTTGTACACAGTATTTCTGTTATGGCGGATGCATTTAATAACCTGTCGGATGCGGCGTCGTCGATTATCGGATTTATCGGTGTGAAGATGGCAGAAAAACCTGCGGATGACGAACATCCCTTTGGTCATGGCAGAATTGAATATATTTCGGCATTTATTGTGGCGTTCCTCGTTATCCAGGTGGGATTTTCCCTGTTTAAAACGTCGATCGGAAAAATTAGAGAACCGGAGCCCATGAGCTTTCATCTGATTACCGTCGTGATCCTGATTCTTTCTATTGGCGTTAAGCTCTGGATGGGGCTGTTTAACAGCAGGCTGGGACGAAGGATTGACTCCAAGGTGATGATGGCTACTGCAGCTGACTCTCTTGGAGACGTGACGACTACTTCAGCGACGATCATTTCTCTTGTCGTATTCGGGATATGGGGGCTGAATCTGGATGGAATAATTGGTATCATCGTATCCGTTGTCGTTATGATTGCCGGAATAAATATTGCACGAGAGACGCTTGCTCCGCTGATCGGTGAAGCAATCGACCCGGAAGTATACAGGAAAATAAGCCGTTTTGTAGAATCATATGATGGAATTGTGGGAAGCCACGATCTGATCGTGCACAATTATGGACCTTCCAGGAGCATGGCATCCATTCATGCAGAAGTGCCAAGCGATGTGGATATCGAACGGTCCCATGAAGTGATTGATAAAATTGAACGGGATGCCCTGCGCAAAATGAATCTCTTTCTTGTAATCCATATGGATCCTGTAGAAGTTAAGAATGAAATCGTGAATCATTACAGGATTATGGTAGATGATATTATTGATAACCTGGATTCCAGACTGAGCATCCATGATTTTCGCATCGTGGACGGGGCAGAGAGAATTAATCTGATTTTTGATCTGGTTGTGCCGAGGGAATATATGGAAGCGGCCAGAGACAACCTGAAAAAGAAAGTCAGAGAAGAAGTAGCCAATAAAGACAAAAAATGCAGTTGTGTCATCACAATCGAAAGCAGCTTCTGTGCAGAAGACTGACAGAAATGAAAAAAATGTCCAGTTTGTGCAATAAGTTGCTGGTTTCCTGCATTAAGTTAATGAAAGGGTAGAAAACCATGTTGTTTATGGCAATGATGAGTCTGGGAGGAGAAAAGCGCACGCCTACCGATGAGGAACTGTTGGAACGCGTCGGAATGGGCGATGAAGAGGCTTTCAGACAACTATACCAGAGTACAGACAGAACCATATACAGTTTTATACTGTCCATCGTTAAAAACGTACAGGATGCGGAAGAGATTATGCAGGAGACATATCTGAAAGTGTGGACTTCCGCCGCCAGTTACAAGTCACAGGGAAAACCTCTGGCCTGGATGTTTACGATAGCCCGGAATTTATGCTACATGAAATTCAGGGATCAGAAACATCAGGCGGATATTGGGCTTGACGATTTAACAGGAGAAGAAACAGGAGAATTCTGCCCGCAGCTGGAGAATATCGCAGATAAACTGGCGCTTCAGGCAGCGCTGGAGATATTAAAGGAAGAAGAACGGCAGATTGTAATGCTGCATGCAGCAGCAGGAATGAAACATAGGGAAATTGCGGCCAGTCTTAAAATGCCGCTTGCTACTGTGCTGTCAAAATATAACCGAGCCATGAAAAAATTAGAGAATTATCTCGGAGAGGAGGAATAAGGTGAAACGCGATAAAATTGAATACCATTGAAGTCTGCTGTCGACGGGCTGAAGCCGGATGTTTTAAGCCGTATTGACCTTACGACTCCTCAGGAGGAAGCTCCGTTATGGCAGGAAAAAACGGATGAATCGAAGAAGGAGCGTGTGGTGTCCTTTGGAAAGAGATTCCGGGCATGGGGAATTGCGGCAGCTGCATGCCTTTGTGTGATTCTTGCAGGCAGCGGAGGTTATAATTTCTATTTAAATCAGCAGACAGAATCCATTATCGGTATTGATGTCAATCCAAGTGTGGAACTGTCAATTAATAGAAAAAATAAAGTGCTTAAGGCAATCCCTCTGAATGAAGATGCGGAGGCGATACTGGCTGAGATGGATCTGGAAGGCGTTGATTTGAACGTGGCTGTCAATGCGGTGGTCGGTTCACTTGTGACTCACGGGTATCTGGACGATCTCGACAACGCGATTCTTGTAACGGTAACGAATGACAGCATCAGCAAGGCGGATGTGCTTCGTCAGGAAGTGGTCGACGATATCGAACAGTCATTGATGGAAAATCAAGTTCAGGCTGTTGTGTATGACCAGCAGGTAATAGAAAAAGACGAGGTGAAGCAGCTGGCGGAGACTTATGGAATTTCCTATGGAAAAGCATATTTCCTTAACGAACTGATTGAGCAGAACAGCGGTCTTACCATGGACGATATGAAAGAACTTGCTCCGCTGACCATGGAAGAGATTGCGGAGAGAATTACGGACAGCTCTTACGCTTTGGGAGAGAGGACGCAGAAGAAGGAAACGTCTGCTGCAGAAACTGAGGAGACGACTCAGGAAAGTTCTTCTCCGGAAGAACCGACAACGCCGGAAGAGACGACGCAGGATACGTCAGCAGAGACAACGCCGTCGGAAACGACGACAGAGGCTGCGACAACAGAACCTGAAACAGAGGTGGAAGAAGAAGCTGAAAACCGTCTGAAGATCGATTTTGTTGACTATGAAGACGGAATTTTGACCATATATTTTACAACAAGCGTAAAGTGGAAGGATGAGACGGTAAGCATCCGTGATGAAAACGGCGAAAGCTATTCAGCCATGATCGAGGAAACCTATTCCGATTCCTGTGAAGTGAGTGTAAAGGGACTGGAAGGCGGAAAAACTTATAAGTTTTCGCTTGGCGGCGTGCGTCAGAAACAGGGCGGAAAGCCGATGAGCGTAACGGGAACCTTTGAGACGCCTATGATATCGGAGGAGGCAACAGAGGCTCCTGAAGAAGAGACGACGGCAGAGGAAACGACAGGTGAAATGACAACAGAAGCGGAGGAAGGCAGCAGCTCTTCCAGCCAGGAAACGACGTCAGACAGCAGTTCCGGAAACAAAGAGCCGACCGAAACAGAAAATACAGAAAAGGATACAAGCTCAGACCCGGAAGAAAAAAGTTCCGAAGAGACATCAGGGAAAGAAGAATCAGGCCCTAATAAGGAAAGCAGTTCAGGAAGACAGGAACAGACCGCTGAATAAAATTTGATTCCAGGTAGAAACTGCAGTAACTTTATGGTATAATAGGAGCACTTGGTGAGATGTTTTCGAACCTGGTTGATTATCGATAGAGTGAGGTACGAGTTATGAAATTTGTATATCCTGCAATTTTTAAGCCCAGAGAGGACGGAGGATATCACGTTGCATTTCCGGATTTGGAAGAATGCTATGCAGAAGGGGATACTCTCGAAGAGGCGATCGAACATGCCAAAGAGGCAGAAACTACATGGATATCCGTAGAGATGGAAGATGGAATTGAACTTCCTCAGTCAGCAGCAATTGACGAATCCAAACTGGAAGAAGGAAGCTTTGTACGCTCCGTCTCAGCAATTATCAAATTTGTAGATGATTACGATTGATCATCCGTAATTACAATAATGAGTCCGCCGAAATTTCCGGCGGACATCTTATTGTCAGGCCAAGGTCCTGCTTTCATTCTGCAGCAATAGAAAAATAGTTTGGAAGTGACTTCACTTCGCTGCAGCGACCGCGCTCGGCGCGAGAGATGGCTTTAGCGAACTCGCTGTTCATAAAAAAAGGCTTGACGGAATGAGATCCTTCATGTATAATACGATTTGTTGTTGTGATGGCTATCGCCAAATGGTAAGGCAACGGACTCTGACTCCGTCATTTCAAGGTTCGAATCCTTGTAGCCCAGTTTCAAGAAAGTCTGCAGACAAGATCTGCAGACTTTCTTTTCATTATATCATAAATTACAGTGGAGACCGACAAACATGCCTGTTTACATTATATTTTTTCTTCTGTTTGTAACAGCGGTTCTTCTGGCAAAAAAGACATACCGTTTCCGAAGATACAGGCGCTCAGAATACCGAATGGAAACAGGAAAACGGAGAAAAAAAATTGAAAATGACAAGGGTACGGCAGGAGAGTACGAAACTTCCCTGGTACTTGAGAAGATCAAAGGAAAGAAACGCTTTGTATTTAATGCATATATTCCGAAGGCTGACGGAAAAGGATATGTAGAAACAGATATTATCATGATTCATGAGAATGGGATTTTTGTAATAGAGAATAAAAATTATTCGGGAACGATTATCGGCAGAGCTGACAGGGAATTTTGGTGCCAGATTCTTCCGGGAAGAAAACGGTCCTTTTACAGCCCGGTATATCAGAACCAAAATCATATCAGGCATCTGAAAAGCTATCTCATAAGAGAACGGAACGGGCTGCCGGAAATTCCGATAGTTTCGGCGATCGTATTTAATGACGGCGTTAAACTGCGCCGGATCTGGCGTATGGGAACGTCCGACGTGATCGTCAGCCTGAGCAGCAGGGCAGCAGGAAAAATCAGGCGCCGGATTAAGCATATGGATTGCGTACTGGACGAAAGAGAAGTGGAGGATATATATAGACTCCTGAAAGACCGGTCGGAAGTATTCCGGTGGGTCAAGAAGAAACATGCAAAAAAAGTAAAAAAATATATGAAAAAGGCTTGACTAAATAGAAGATTATGGGTATAATAAACTCCGCAATCGCCAATAAGATTGTGAGTTTATATGAATTGGCTATCGCCAAATGGTAAGGCAACGGACTCTGACTCCGTCATTTCAAGGTTCGAATCCTTGTAGCCCAGCGCGGAAAAAACTGGTAATTACGAGGGATACCTTGTACTTTCCGGTTTTTTTGTTATATAGGAAAGTTCTCCGAACTATCCTATGTAACAAAAAAACCCTCCGGGCAGGGTCGCCCTGCGCCGGTAAGGAATGATGTCGCTGAAGCGACCCGCCGCAGGCGGAGAATCCCGCGAGCGGGATTCTTTCGTATGTTTCAAAAACTGACGTGAATTATAGTGCAACAAAAAGGAATGGATACCGATTTCACTAATCAGCACCCATTCCTAATACATTGTATCCATTGGACTTTACTCCTTTATGCTATTAATAATTTACAGTACTCTCAACTGCTTTTGATAATATCCTCTATTATCATCTTTGCTTCTATCTCTGATTTTAATACTTTCTCGTCATATTAAAACCATTTCCTGAGGATGATCTTATGTTCCCTTTGGACTATACCTCTCTTTCTTTAAATTTTTTATAACTCTTTGTTTGATATCTTTATTATACATAATAAGTTATAAAATGTCAATCAATTTTTGCTGTTAAAATAAAAAAACTTTAAATTGTCGAATTGACTAGAAAAAAACTAATTATTTAGAATAATATAAAAAAATAACAGTAATCATATTGCGCAAGGAACGGCAGTAGAAAGCGGTTTTGCACATGACTTCTCATAAAAATCCCCCTTACGGCATTTGTCCTATACGTGTAAGAGGGAATGACGGTTATCCATACAAAACGGATGTGCTGCATGTTTATCTGGAATCTAAATGTCCAATGTTCTTAATCAGTACCGAGATCGTTCCATCCGCGTTTGTAATAAACTCCACCCGGTCTGGATTTCTGTATTCTTCCATTGGAATAGTGATTTCAATTCCTGTATCCGTAGTCAGGTGCTGCTTCTGAAACTTTTTGATAGTTCTCTCACTTTTAGGCTGAACCACTTCTTTTTCCATGTGATATTTTTCCAGCTTTTTTTCAAAATCTTCCTGCATTTCCGGGCTGTCGGAAAAAACTTTTTCTTTGATTTCTTCTACCTGAATGCTTCCTTTCTCTTCCAGCTCCTTGCAGATGACATTCTTAATTTCCATTTTCCTTTCGGGAGCTTCGCTGCCGTAGTATTTGGAGTTTACCTGTTCTACTGCCTTTGTAACGATGTCAAGCCGCGATTTCTGAGACATGGGGGCGTGGCACTGAAGGAACAGTTCGGAAAAATAAAGGCGTTTTTCTCCGTTTACTTCATATTTCCGTTCGGTCAGAAGAATCTCTCCCGTAGACAGGTCTACAACGAAGCCTCGGAAAGTTTCTGCCCCTGGGCGGGGAGTAGCGCACGGTGGACGATGAAGTCATTGCTGTTTCCATTTTCCAGCTGCTTCGTGGAATGAGTATAGGACGTACGGTAGTTTAACTTCAGCAGAGCCATGTAATCATTGCCGCTGCAGCTGAAAACGAGCAGAGCGATATCGGCGGCAGGAATCGCAATATTGGAATTCATGATCTGGAAAAGGTTGACTGCCAGTTCCTTGCTGGTTTCCACAAAGTTCTCAGGCGTACAGTCGCGAATCAGCGCCATAGTAGGGGATTCATCAGAGAACTGACATATTTTGACATCGTCGCTTTCTGTAAAACGTTCGATGTGAGCTTTCAGAAAATCACAAAGGTCAGAGCCCAGATCGATGGGGTAATCGGAAAGCACAGGCATGGACATGGATGAGTCCAGAATGTGGATGATGCCGGCTTTCATAATCATATCGTCTTTTAACATAAATTTGTCCTCCGTTTATGTAAATGTACTATCGGAATCCTTTTACATCTTCCTTCACATCAGACATTGCGGTTGATTTTCCGCCGGCTGTGTACAAAGCTGCTCGGCGTACGCGCCGCATAAGCCTCATAAATTGGCGCACATCTGATGAAAAACCATCCTGCCAAATCGAACACAAAGAGATTCCTGAAGTACATGTAAAAGTATAGTAGAAATGGGAAGGATAATCAATAATTAAATTTTTTCGGTGTGAGAAATACCCCTCGCGCCTTTATTCCGTGAATTTTGAAAAATTTTTGTCGACAAGTTCCCTAAAGTCTGGACATTTAGTGAAAAAAGCTATATACTATAGTCTGGCAAAGTTTTTGATAAAGGAAAGGATAAGACCTTTATGTACACATTTGACAGCCGTGTGAGGTACAGTGAAACGGATGAGAATGGCAATTTATCTGTTACAGGAATCATCAACTACCTGCAGGACTGCTCTACATTTCAGTCGGAATCCCTTGGACTGGGTGTGGAGTATCTGAATCATCACAACCGTGCATGGTGGCTGTCTTCCTGGCAAATTATCATCGACAGGTATCCGCGATTGGGGGAGAAGATTGTGATAGGTACCTGGCCATATGATTTTAAGGGGATATATGGTTACAGGAACTTTACGATTCAGGATACGTCAGGAAATTATCTGGTACGGGCCAATTCCATCTGGTTTTTCTTCGATACGGCCGCCGGCCGTCCTGTAAAGGTAACAGAAGATGATGTGAGGGGATACGGAGATCCTCATGCAGAGCGTCTTAATATGGATTACGCTCCAAGAAAAATCGAAATACCACAAACATTTGTAAACGGAAACTCTGTTCAGGTTTGCAAACACCATATAGATACGAATCACCATGTAAATAATGCCCAGTACGTGGAAATAGCAAGGGAATTTCTTCCTGAAAATTTCAGGATCAGGGAACTGCGGATCGAGTATAAGAAGGCTGCAGTACTGGGAAATGTGATGATGCCGCGGATTAGCGAGACGGATGAAGGATATGTCGTGTCCCTTTGCGGGGAAGACGAAATCTTTGCAGTCGTCTGGTTTGGTGCGCAGAAAGGATAAGAAATGATTGAATTAGGAAAAGTACAGACGCTGAAAGTTTTAAGAATCAAGAATTTCGGTGTCTATGTGGGTGAAGAGGCGGACAGCGAGGCAAGTGTTCTGCTTCCGAAAAAACAGGTGCCAGAGGGAACAAAGGTAGGAGATGAGCTAAGCGTTTTCATTTATAAGGATTCAGAAGACAGGCTGATTGCAACAACAGGAGTCCCAAGGCTGCAGGTAGGAGAAGTAGGGGTACTGGAGGTGAAGGATGTAGCCAAAATCGGCGCGTTCCTCGACATGGGCCTGGAGAAGGATCTGCTGCTCCCGTTTAAAGAGCAGAATCATAAAGTAAAAATGGGTGAGAAGTGCCTGGTGGCTCTTTATGTGGACAAGAGCAAACGTCTGGCTGCTACCATGAGGGTATACTCTTATATGAGCAATGAATCGCCATACCACAAAGACGATTGGGTAACCGGAACGATTTATGAGATCAATGAGAACCTGGGGGCATTCGTTGCCGTAGATAACCGGTATTACGGCCTGATTCCAAGACGCGAGATGTTCGGTGAATATCACGAGGGCGAAATGGTTGAGGCGCGTGTGATTAAGGTTCGGGACGACGGAAAGCTGGATTTGAGCCCAAGGGATAAAGCGTATGTGCAGATCAACGACGATTCCGACCGGGTGCTGAAGGTCCTCGATGAATTCGAGGGTGTGCTCCCATTTAATGATAAAGTTTCCCCGGATATTATAAAAAGGGAATTTAATTTAAGCAAGAATGCATTTAAGAGAGCTGTAGGACATTTGCTGAAAGAAGGCAAAGTAAAGATTACGGATAAGACCATAGAGAGGGTATAGGAGGATTATTTTGGACTCGATTGATTATTATAATAAGTACGCTGCAAGAGTATTTGAAGACACCGCTGAGCAGGATATGAGTGATATCATGAAGGAGTTCCTGGAGTGTATGGAAGAAGGAGACACGATTCTGGATCTGGGCTGCGGATCCGGAAGGGACAGTCTGTCCTTTTATGAAATGGGATATGACGTGACTCCTCTGGACGCTTCAGAAGAGATGTGTAAACTGGCGGAAATACATACCGATCTGGAGGTGCTTCAGATGGATTTCCGCGAGATGGAATTTGATGACGCATTTGACGGTATCTGGGCGTGTGCCTCACTCATCCATATCCCCAAGAAGGAGCTTCCGGAGATACTGGACAGGATCTCGGAGGCGCTGAAAGAAGACGGGGTCGCATACATGTCCTTCCATGAGGGGGATTTTGAAGGTTTCAGCGGCGAACGTTATTTCAGCGATTACACTGCAAAAGAGATGGAGCGAATTATTAAAGAGTCTGATGGATTAAAAATGATTAAATTGTGGGAGACTGAAGATAAAGGACACAGTTCCAGCCATGAGAACGGAACATGGCTCAATGTTCTCGCAAGAAAAGCATAAAATTACCCGTATGGCCCGGATTGCATGGAAAATTGTGTCCGGGCCGTACCATATTTGTACGCAGGGAAACAGGGAGCTGAAGCCTTGTGTAATAAACAGGAAAGAAAAGAGGAAACAAAGGGTGTCTTATAAAAGAACAGCATTTACGGACTATTTAGTGATCGGCCTGGGGGCTTTCATGATCGCGTTTGCAATAAAGAATATTTATGATCCGATGGGTCTTGTAACAGGGGGAATTTCGGGTATTGCGATTATTTTAAAGGCGAAACTGGATATTCCTCTGTGGGCCACCAATACCGTGCTGAACATTCCTCTGTTTATATTTTCGGTGAAGTCACTCGGCTGGACCTTTGTAAAGCGGACCATATTTGCGACAGCCGCCCTTTCCGTATTTCTTGGCGCAATTCCATACTATCCCTTCCTGCATGAGGACATGCTCCTCACGGCCCTTTTCGGCGGCGTCATTACGGGAATCGGCACGGGACTTCTCCTGCTGTGCCATGCGACGACAGGAGGAACGGATACGATGGCTGTCTTGTTCCAGAGGAAGATGCGCCATATATCCATTGCCCAGATTCTGCAGATTCTGGACGGAATCGTTGTCATAGCCGGTATTTCCGTGTTCGGAATCACATGCGCCTGCTATGCGGTCATCGCGGTGATCTGCCTCGGAAAAGTTTCCGATAGTATTGTGGCCGGCGTGCATTATTCAAAGGTCGCATATGTGATTTCGGACCAGAAAGAAAAAATTGCTTCGGTCATCATGGAGCGGCTGGAACGGGGCGTTACGGATATCAAGGCGACGGGTATGTACACAGGCGACAGAAAAGATATTCTGTTCTGCGTTGTTTCACCGAAAGAGATCGTAGAAGTAAAAGAGATTGCGGCGGCAATTGATCCCAGGGCGTTCATCATCGTTACGGATGCCCGCGAAGTACGGGGCGAAGGATTTTCCGCTCACGAGGTATAGGGACGGAATAAAAAGAAAAATGACAAAGATTGCAGATTGGGAAAACTTCACAGGAAAAAATGAGAAATTAGATATTATTTTGTTATTTTGGTGTGTTTGATTTAACAATATACAAAATAGCTAAAAGCCTGCAATTGTTTTTGGTTAAATGGAATATGGATGAAAAATTGTCTGTCATGTTATGATATGCTTGTATATATTTTGTACTGAGCATGTATGAAAACGTGCTGAGTATTCATAGCATAAAAATGAAATGAAAGTCCAGGAGGAAGTTTGAGATGACCAGATTGTCATTAAGAAATGTAAATAAAAAATGTCCCAATAACGATATGGTAGTGAAAAATTTTAGCTTGGACATTGCAGATAAGGAATTCGTCGTTCTTGCAGGACCTGCGGGCTGCGGGAAAACTTTGCTGATCCGAATGATTGCAGGCCTGGAAGAAAGCAACTCCGGAGAAATTTATATTGACGGTGAACTTGTCAATGATAGGGAGACGAAGGACAGAGGAGTGGCTATGATTTTCTCCAATTATGCGCTGTATCCTCAGATGAATGTATATGACAATATTGCATTTGCTCTGAAGCTGGCGCGTATTCCCCAGGAAGAGATGGACAGAAGAATTCATGCAATTGCAGAATTTATGAAGATCGAGGGACTTCTCAGCAGGATGCCGGAGAAGCTTTCAGAGGAGGAAACCCTTCAAGCAGTCATTGCAAGGGCGATTGTAAAAGAGCCGAAGGTGCTTTTAATGGATGATCCTCTGATCAGAATTACGGGAGAGAATAAGACGACTATCGAGCATAAGATGGCGGAACTTAAAGAAAAACTGGATATTCCGATCGTATATGCACACAGGGACAGGAAGAGGCCATGACGATGGCCAGCAGGATCGTGGTTTTAAAGGAAGGCGAGATTCAGCAGGAGGGAACGCCAAAAGAGCTGTACAGCCATCCGGCAAATGCGTTTGTAGCCCGGTTCCTCGGTATGCCGTCGATCAATATGGTGGAGGCCTCCGTTGCGTCCAGGGAAGGCAGCATTGTTATTCGCTTTGATGAAAATGAGATTGTCCTTCCGGAAGAGAAAGCGTTCCGGCTTCGGAAAACGGAGTTTGAGGGCAAGAAGGTGTTCCTGGGGATCAGACCGGAAGACGTACAGGTGACATCTGCAGAGACATCGGAGGAAGCGGTTATGGAGGCTGCGGTTACAGGATGCGAAGAGGCTGGCGGCAGGACGCTGATTTATGCAAATGTGGACGACAACAGCTGGACAATCGTGGCAGAAGGGGCAGAATTCCAGCC
Organism: Clostridium sp. AM58-1XD; assembly: GCF_003464085.1. GTDB lineage: Bacteria > Bacillota > Clostridia > Lachnospirales > Lachnospiraceae > Lachnoclostridium_A. The sequence goes on along the minus strand of NZ_QSDR01000017.1, from coordinate 65,185 downwards.
TAATGATATGGTGAAACTAGCACTTGATACAAAAAAAGTACATATCTTTTGTGCAGAAACTGGAGACATTATCTGTTAAAGAAACTGAGATATGGCAAAAATTAAGCAAGCAGAAGCAATACCTGCTTGCTTTTTTTATCTTTTTGCATTAATATAAAATCAGGGTAAATTTACAAAAAGGAGAGTGTAGAAATGATTTCAAATCAGATACTTCAGACCACGATAGAAGGGTTGAAGGGAATTACACGGATTGATTTCTGTATTTGTGATACAGAAGCCAAAGTACTTGCTTCCACTTTTCCGGAAGCTGAGGAATACGAGAGCTCCATCCTTGCTTTTGTAGACTCTCCGGCAGACAGTCAGGTTATTCAGGGATATCAGTTCTTTAAAGTGTTCGACGAACATCAGTTGGAATATATTTTGCTGGCAAAAGGCGGAAGCGACGACGTATATATGGTGGGCAAACTGGTAGTGTTCCAGATTCAGAACCTTCTGGTAGCATATAAGGAGAGATTTGATAAGGATAACTTTATCAAGAACCTTCTGCTGGATAACCTCTTGCTGGTAGATATCTACAACAGGGCCAAGAAGCTCCATATAGAGACAAACGTTAAGCGGGTGGTGTTCCTGATCGAGACAAAGCATGAGAAGGATACGAACGCATTGGAAACTGTCCGCAGCCTGTTTGCAACGAAGACAAAGGATTTTGTCACTGCGGTGGACGAGAAGAACATCATTCTCGTTAAAGAAGTAAAGCCGGGCGAGACATACGATGACCTGGAAAAGACGGCTAATATGGTATTGGATATGCTGAATACGGAGGCTCTTACAAAGGTACACGTATCATTTGGTACCATTGTCAATGAGATTAAGGATGTATCACGTTCGTACAAAGAGGCAAAGATGGCTCTGGATGTAGGAAAGATCTTCTACAGCAGTAAGAACGTCGTAGCTTACAGCAACTTGGGAATCGGACGTCTGATTTATCAGCTGCCGCTGCCGTTGTGCCGTATGTTTATTAAAGAGATTTTTGACGGCAAGTCGCCGGATGATTTCGATGAGGAGACTCTTACTACGATCAATAAGTTCTTTGAGAACAGCCTGAACGTATCCGAGACATCGAGGCAGCTGTATATTCACAGAAATACACTCGTATATCGTCTGGATAAGCTTCAGAAGAGCACAGGACTGGATCTCCGCGTATTTGAGGACGCAATTACCTTTAAGATTGCGCTTATGGTCGTTAAGTATATGAAGTATATGGAGAGTCTGGATTACTAATCACATCGAGGATAGATAATGATAGAAATATGTAATATAAGCAAAACGTATGAGACTGGAAACAAGGCGCTGCGGAATGTTAATATCACGATTGAAAACGGCGAATTCGTATTTGTCGTAGGGCGCAGCGGATCGGGAAAGTCCACTCTCTTAAAACTTTTGCTGAAAGAGACAGAACCCAGTTACGGAAAAATTGTAGTGAATGATATGAGTTTACAGAAGATGCCCAGGCGTTTTGTGCCGAAATACCGCAGACGGCTGGGCGTCGTCTTTCAGGATTTCCGCCTTTTAAAGGATAAGACGGTATTTGAAAACGTAGCGTTCGCTCAGCGAGTTGTCGGCGTATCCACCCGGAAGATCCGGGAGTCGGTGCCGGCCATGCTGCAGATGGTCGGACTTTCATCCAAGTATAAGTTTTATCCCAACCAGCTTTCCGGCGGTGAACAGCAGCGAGTTGCCATTGCCAGAGCATTGATTAACAATCCGGAAGTCCTTCTGGCAGATGAACCGACAGGCAATCTTGACCATCAGAATGCAGATGAGATCATGAAGCTTTTAGAGGAGATCAATTCCAGAGGTACGACGGTAATCGTAGTGACCCACAGCCGAGAGATTGTGGAACGCATGAAAAAACGTGTAATTACCATGGAACGAGGAGCTGTGGTAAGCGACACAAAAGAAGGCGGAGATACACATGAGGATTAGTACACTTTTATATTGCCTTAAACAAGGAATCATAAATATATGCAGAAATGTATTGTTTTCACTGGCTTCTGTGGCAACGATTTCTGCGTGTATTTTTTTATTTTGCCTCTTTTTCTCCCTGATAGCAAATGTGCAGAATATTACGCATACTGCGGAGACAAAAGTTGGAATTACTGTATTTTTTAATGATGATATCAATGAGCAGGATATCCTGACGATCGGTAATGAGATCAAACAGCAGCCGAACGTGCGGGAAATCAGATATATATCAGCCGAAGAAGCATGGGAAGGATTCCAGAAAGAATATTTCAAGGATATGGAAGGTCTGGCAGAAGGATTTGCGGATGACAATCCGTTGGCAGGATCTGCTTCGTATGAGATTTTTCTGGAAGATATATCGAAACAGAATGAGATGGTCACATATTTAAACGGTACCGCGGGAGTACGGCGCGTCGTATACTCCAACGCGGTCGTGGCGGGATTTTCCAGTCTGAACCGTATCATAGGCGGGCTGTCGGCGGTTATTATCGGCATCCTTTTGGCCGTATCGGTTTTTTTGATCAGCAATACCATTCATGTGGCGGCTGCATTCAGAAAAAATGAAAATGAAATTATGCGCCTGATTGGGGCCACGAATTTTATGATCCGCGCGCCGTTTGTCGTGGAAGGTGTGATTCTCGGTCTGCTGGGAGCTGTTATTCCACTGTCCGGGATGTATTATATCTATCACAGGGCTGTTGGGTATATTATGAATAATTTCGGATTCCTGACAGGGGACGCGGCGGGAGTTTTCAACCTCCTTCCGGCAGAGGCAATTTTCCCTTCTATGGTATCGGTTGCCCTGGGACTCGGCGTCGGAATCGGATTTTTTGTCAGCTTCTTCACGATCAGAAAACATTTGAAAGTGTAGGAGGAACTCTATGAGAAGAATGAAAATAAAGCCTGGAATTCTTCTGGCTCTTTCTTTGTCCCTTGCTGTACCGGCGTGCGTATTTCCGGCCTATGCCACCAAAAATGAGGTAGAGGATGAAAAGAAGAAAAAATCCTCGCTGGAAGAGGAAAAGAAAAAAGTAGAGGCCACGCTGAAGGACCTGGAAGGTTTAAAGAGCGACGCTGCGGCGTATGTGAAACGTCTGGATCAAGATCTCAATGTCCTGGGCGCCGAACTTACGGAGCTGGAAGGAAAGATCGCCTCGAAGGAATCGGACATACAGGTCGCAAAAGAGGAGCTGGAGGAAGCCAGACTGGTGGAGGAAAATCAGTACGAGTCCATGAAGCTGCGCATCAAATATATGTATGAAACCGGCGGAACGAGCTTTATGGATGTCATTCTGGAATCAAAAAGCTTTTCCGATCTGCTGAACAGGGCGGAATACGTTTCCCAGATATCTCAGTATGACAGAAAGAAGCTGGAACAGTACGCGGTTGCGAAGGATACGGTCGAAAAGAAGAAGGCGGAGCTGGAATATGAGCGGTCAGAGCTTCTGGATATGCAGGAGACTACGAAAGCGAAGCAGGCTTCTGTAGAAAAGCTGATCGATGAAAAGAGCACAGAGCTTAAAAACTATGAATCCAAGATTTCTGCGGCTGAGGGCCAGTTAACCGAGTATGAAAAGGATATCAAGGCCCAGGAAGATAAGATTAAGAAAATCGAGGAAGAAATCAAGCGGAAAGAAGAAGAGGAGAGAAAAAAGGCGGAAGAGGCCGGTAAGAAGTATAATACGGTAAGTATTGGGAATATTAGTTTTATATGGCCGTGCCCTGCCAGCAGCAGGATCACATCTAATTTCGGCGGAAGAGAATCACCGACGGAAGGGGCTTCCACAAATCATCAGGGAGTGGATATATCGGCGCCGGCGGGAAGCAGCATTCTTGCAGCAGCTTCCGGTGAAGTGATTATCTCTACATACAGCTATTCCGCTGGAAATTATATTATGATCAACCATGGCGGCGGTGTTTATACGGTGTATATGCATTGCTCGCAGCTCCTGGCTTCCGTAGGAGACCAGGTGAAACAGGGGCAGGTCATTGCAAAGGTTGGTTCTACCGGATATTCAACCGGTTCCCACCTGCATTTTGGAGTCCGTACCGGAGGAAAATACGTAAATCCGTTGAATTATGTGAGTCCGTGACGGATGGATAGGAGATATTTTGGAAAGTAAAAGTAAATTTTGGCATGGCGTTCTCGTTGGTGCCCTTGTAACTGTATTTGGCGGCCTTCTTGTAATCGGCGCCTCAAGCGGCATTTTGATGCTGGGCAGGAGAACCCTGAACGTAGAACAGCAACAGCAGATTCAGACAGTTGAGTCGGAAACAGACATGGAAAAAGGAGAGCTGGATTACCAGAAGATCAACGTGAAACTGGAACTGCTCAATCAGAAGGTCGGAGAAGCCTTTTATTTCGAACCCGATGAAAAGAACATGGAAGAGGGCATTTATGCCGGTCTGATGGCCGGCCTGGGCGACCCGTATTCTGGCTACTATACGCCGGAAGAGTATGCGGATCTTATGGAAGACACTCAGGGCGTCTACTGTGGAATCGGCGCTATGATCAGCCAGAACCTGGAGACTAAGGTGATGACGGTTATCCGCGTATTTGAAGGAAGCCCGGCTGCTGAGGCAGGACTTCTGGCGGGAGATATGATTTTCAAAATTGACGGCAAGGATGTCAGTCAGGAAAATGTGGATCTCGTTGTGAAAAATTACGTCAAGGGCAAAGAGGGAACCGATGTGGTGGTTACTGTGCTGCGCCCGTCAGCCAGCGATTATATTGATATCACAATGACGAGAAGAAACATTGAAGTGCCTACGGTCGAGCATAAGATGCTGGAGGATGGGATCGGATATGTGCTGATCACCCAGTTTGAGATGGTTACGGCAGACCAGTTTAAGGCCGCCGTAAAGGACCTTCAGGATCAGGGAATGAAAAAATTGATGATCGATCTGAGAAGCAATCCGGGCGGAGTGGTAGACGGTGCCGTGTCCATTGCGGCGTTTCTGCTGCCGGAAGGGGATATTCTCAGAACCGAGTATAAAAATGGCCAGGAGGACGTTTACAGGACGAAGGACAAGAAACTGAGAGTCGATACGACTACAGGATCGAAATTTCCTCAGTACCCCGTTCTGGATGAAGATGAACTGGATATTCCAATCGCTATCCTGGTAAACGGTAATTCTGCAAGTGCTTCTGAAATCCTCGCAGGAGCCATGAAGGATTACAAACGCGCCACTCTGGTCGGAACAAAGACATTCGGCAAGGGAATTGTGCAGAACGTGTATCCGTTAAGGGATGGTTCGGCGATTAAATTAACAGTCGCCAAGTATTTTACTCCAAGCGGATATGACCTTCATGAAAAAGGAATTGAGCCGGATGTGGAAGTTGAATTGAGCGATGAGCTGATTGCAAAAGGATATTATTCTCTGGAAGAGGATAATCAGGTACAGAAGGCTATTGAAATATTAAATGAATAGAAATATCGGTTTGTAAAGTTTGTAAAGTCCGTAAATTAAGGAAAGCTGCTGTAAAGTATTTGTAAAATACTTTGTAAAATCAGAAGCTTTCTTTTTTTATACCGCCAAACAACACATTCTGTAAGGGCAGTGCACTGTAATGAGGCACAGCACCTATGTAAAGGAAAAAGCTGCCTTTTGCATGAAAAATCGAATGTGATTTTACATGGATTTTACAAACATTATACAGAAACGTGATAGTTGAAAATCCTTTTGTGCCTTATACTGGCCATGTAATCAAGCAGGGCATATCAAATGCCTGTAAGATAAGGTAAAAAGAAAAGAGGATAAAAATTATGAGAAAAGAATTTATGAAGGCAGCAGCAGTACTTGGGGCAGCAGTGCTTACAATGGGAATGTTGGCAGGATGCGGTTCTAATACAGCAGATGAAACAACGGCTCAGGCAGCAGACACAACGGCCGCAGCTACAGCAGGTTCTGAAGCGAAAAAGGAAGACGGCTCAGAAGGAGAGACAGACAAGGAACCGGCAAAGGATTTAAAAGGATCGATTACTCTGGCCGGATCCACTTCCATGGAGAAGTTCTCAAATGCTCTGGCTGAGGGATTTATGGAAAAATATCCTGATGTGACGGTTCAGGCTGAATTTACAGGATCATCCGCAGGAGTAGAGGGAGTGCTTGCAGGACAGTGTGATATAGGTAATTCATCCAGAAATTTAAAGGAAGAGGAGAAGTCAAAAGGAGCTGCAGAGAACATCGTTGCAATTGACGGAATCGCAGTTGTTACAGATCCATCCAATACAGTAGCCGATCTGACAAAGGACCAGCTGAGCAGTATCTACAACGGATCAGTTGTTAACTGGAAAGATGTAGGCGGAGCAGACCAGCCGATCGTAGTTGTAGGACGTGAAGCAGGTTCCGGCACAAGAGGCGCATTCGAAGAGATTTTAGAGCTTGAAGATGCATGCAAGTATGCTAATGAACTGGATTCTACAGGAGCCGTTATGGCAAAAGTAGCTTCTACACCAGGATCCATCGGATATGTTTCCCTGGATGTTCTGGATGATACGGTTAAGGCCTTTACCCTGGACGGCGTTGAGGCGAATGAAGAAAACATCAAATCCGGAGATTACTTCCTGAGCCGTCCATTCGTTATGGCTACGAATGGAGAAATCGATGCACAGAATGATCTGGTGAAAGCGCTGTTTGACTATGTATACTCTGATGAAGGCGATGAACTGATCCAGTCCGTAGGACTTATTACAACAAAGTAATCCTGTAGGGGATGCTGCAAAAGTAATATGATATATGGCCTCAATACCAGATTTAGTTCCGAGGCGGCAGCCAAGTTACTAAATCTGGTCTGAGGCTGTTTTCTGTTCATAGGAAACCATTCCTTTTGACAGCAGGCCGCTTCATCATAAATAGAAGGAGATAGATATGCACGAGAAAAATTTTTCTATTGTCGGCAACAGAAAGAATAAATCGATGGTGGAGAAAACCGCGGAGTATATTTTTACAGCATGTGCCTGTCTTGCAGTACTGGCGGTTTTTTCCATCACCCTGTACATGATTATCAGCGGAACGCCTGCCCTGTTTAAGGTTGGAATTCTGGATATTCTGTTCGGGCCCGTATGGAAGCCTACTGCGAATCCGCCCATGTTCGGTATCTTATATGTAATTCTGACCTCTATTGTAGGAACATTTCTGGCAATACTCATCGGAGTCCCGATCGGCGTATTTACAGCGATCTTCCTTGCAGAGGTCGCACCGCCCAGACTGGCAAGCATTGTGAGACCGGCAGTTGAACTTCTGGCAGGAATCCCATCCGTAATTTACGGCCTGCTGGGAATTCTGATTCTCAATCCTCTTATGTATAAATTGGAGCTGAAAATTTTTGAAGGCTCCACAACACACCAGTTTACGGGAGGTGCGAACCTCATATCCGCAGTTCTCGTGCTGGCCCTTATGATACTTCCAACTGTAATCAACATCAGTGAATCGGCGCTCCGAGCGGTGCCAAAGCATTACAAGAGCTCTTCTCTGGCCCTTGGGGCCACACATATGCAGACGATTTTTAAAGTGCTGCTTCCGGCGGCCAGGTCAGGAATTATGACAGCAATTGTCCTTGGCTGCGGCCGTGCAATTGGAGAGGCTATGGCAATCAGCCTTGTCTCGGGAAGTTCGGTCAATATACCGCTTCCATTTAATTCCGTTCGTTTTCTTACAACCGCTATCGTTGCGGAAATGTCCTATTCGCAGGGACTTCACAGGGAAGTGCTGTTTACCATCGGACTTGTCCTGTTTGCATTTATTATGTTCATCAATATTGTACTGACCAGAATATTCCAGAAAGGAGGGGAGGATAATGAATAACAGCTACAGTATCTGCAGCAAAAGAGTCCGCGTTTCCGATCAGGTTTTGAAAGCGCTGATTTACGGGGCAGCCGCAATTGCGATTATCATCCTGGTAGGAATCATGGGATACGTATTTTTCAGGGGAATTCCCCAGCTCAGCGTAGAATTTCTGACAACCGTTCCAAGCTCCAGGAAAGGAACCTTCGGTATTCTGGGAAATATTATCAATACGCTTTATATCATTGTCATTACCCTTCTGATTGCAACTCCGGTGGGGATCGGCTCCGCAATCTATCTGAATGAATATGCAAAGCCGGGGAAGTTGGTCAGAATTATTGAATTTACCACAGAAATTCTGTCAGGTATTCCATCTATTATCTTCGGACTTTTCGGTATGGTATTTTTCGGCGTGACGCTGAAGCTGGGATATTCCATCTTAACCGGTTCCTTTACCCTTACGCTGATGGTACTTCCTCTGATTACGAGAAACACTCAGGAAGCGCTGAAAACGGTGCCTGACAGCTATCGTTCGGGCGCACTGGGCATCGGGGCAACAAAGTGGTATATGATCCGTACGATCCTGCTTCCAAGCGCGGCTCCGGGAATCCTGACGGGCATCATCCTTTCGATTGGACGTATTGTCGGAGAATCGGCAGCACTTCTGTTTACGGCGGGAAGCGGTTTTCTGCTGCCCAAGAACCTGTTTACGAAAGTATTTGAGTCCAGCGGAACTCTGACGATTCAACTTTATTTATCCATGCAGAAGGCGAAATACGATCAGGCGTTCGGAATTGCCGTCGTGCTTCTTGTGATCGTGCTGGCGATCAATTTACTGACAAAGTACCTCACAGGCAAATTTGATGTGACAAAGTTAAAATAAATGGAGGACTATATGGAAACAAAGATTTCAACTTCCGCCTTAAACCTTTATTACGGTTCCAATCATGCGCTAAAGAATATTAACCTGGATATCTATAAAAATAAAATCACTGCGTTCATCGGGCCATCCGGCTGCGGAAAATCTACCTATTTAAAAACGTTGAACCGGATGAATGATTTGATTCCGGGCGTGAAGATTGACGGTACCGTTCTGCTGGACGGAGAAAACATTTACGATCCGATGGTAGATACAACACTTCTGAGAAAAAAAATCGGAATGGTGTTTCAGCAGCCGAATCCATTTCCCATGAGTATCTATGACAACATCGCTTATGGCCCGAGAATTCATGGAATCAAGTCTAAATCCAGGCTGGATGAAATTGTAGAAAAGAGCCTGAGAGGAGCGGCGCTCTGGGAAGAAGTTCACGACAGACTCAAGAAATCGGCCCTTGGACTTTCCGGAGGCCAGCAGCAGAGGCTTTGCATCGCCAGGGCACTGGCTGTAGAACCGGAAGTCCTGCTGATGGATGAACCGACATCTGCTCTGGACCCGATCTCTACGCTCAAGATTGAAGAGCTTATGGATGGGCTGAAAAAGGACTATACGGTGATTATCGTTACCCATAACATGCAGCAGGCCACACGTATAGCAGATTACACAGCGTTTTTCCTGGTAGGTGAGATTATCGAATATGCGCCTACGACAGACCTGTTCTCTCATCCAAAGGAGAAGAAAACAGAGGAATATATTACCGGCCGCTTCGGCTGATGGGGACAGGAGGGGAATTATGACGACCAGATCTGCATTTATCCACGAACTGCAGGAACTGAATAAAAGTTTAAAGGAAATGAGCCTGATGGCGGAACGGGCCATAGAAAAATCGCTGGAAGCTCTTCGCAATAATGACGCTGCTCTGGCAGCCGAGATTATAAAGGGTGACAGGGCTGTGGATGATATGGAACGTACAATTGAGACTCACTGCCTGAGCCTGATGTTACGGCAGCAGCCTGTTGCCAGCGATTTGAGGCATATTTCCACAGCACTCAAGGTAGTTACCGACCTGGAACGAATCGGCGACCATGCGGCGGACATCGCAGAGCTGACCCTTTCCATCGACGGGCAGGAACCGTGTGATATCATCGAACATCTGCCTGAAATGGCGGATCACGTAACGCTTATGCTGCGGAGCGCCATCAGCTCTTTTATCGACAGGGATATGAAAACCGCCAGAGAAACAGAAAAGATGGATGATATCATCGATGCGCTGTTTGACAGGACAAAAGAAGAAGTAATAGAACTGCTCAAGCAGGATGGAAGCAGATCAGACAAGGCGGTCGATCTTTTGATGGTTGCGAAATACTTGGAACGGATCGGCGATCATGCGGTAAATGTATGCGAATGGACGGAGTTTTCCGTTACAGGAGCAGTTAACGATGTTCGTATCCTGTAGCACACAGGCGGCCGGAACAGTTACTATAGAATTTGTATTAGGAAGGTGACAAAATGAGACAGCAATTTGACAGACAGCTGGAAGAGCTTCATATTGAGCTGATTAAAATGGGTGGTCTTTGTGAGGAGGCAATTCGTCTTTCTTCCAAAGCGCTTCTGAAAAAAGACAGAGCCATGGCGGAAAAGGTTTTTGCTCTGGACGGTGAAATCGACCAGAAAGAGCGCGTTATAGAAAATATGGGTTACCGCCTTCTGCTCCAGCAGCAGCCGGTAGCAAGAGATTTGAGAATGGTATCTGCCGCTTTGAAAATGATATCCGACCTGGAACGAATCGGCGATCAGGCAGCCGATATTGCAGAGCTGTCCCTGTATATTGATGCAGGAGAATCAGAGAGCCGCGTTCATATCAAAGATATGGCGGAAGCTGCGGTAAAGATGGTAACAGACAGTGTAGAAGCCTTTGTAAAAGACGATTTGAAACTGGCTTATCAGGTAATTGAAGATGATGATAAAGTAGACGGATTGTTCAACCAGGTAAAGGATGAACTGAAAAGCCTGATTGACAAACAGAAAGTCGACACGAAATCTGCCCTTGATCTTCTCATGGCTGCAAAATATCTGGAGAGAATCGGAGATCATGCGGTGAATCTTGCAGAATGGGTAGAATATTCCGTAACAGGTGAACGAAAAAACAATGAACATAAGCCCGGCAGTGTGATATAATGGCCGCAGAGCGGACATTATATCTGCGCATCAACGGTTTCTGCGCTCGCCGCAGAAAACCGTGCGCTAAGTTCGGCCGGAGGCGCCGTAGCCGCTTGCGGCTATGGCATAATGGCCGCAGATGGGAGCATACCAGTTCACTTAACGTGGTCTTGCAGGAGTTCAGAGAACTGTGTATACTGGGAGTGATTTATAGTAACAAGTTATAAAAACAGGCGGAGGTAAGCCATGGTATATATTGTAGAAGACGACGACAGTATCAGGGAACTGATCACGTATACGCTGAACAGTCAGGGCATGGAGGCGAAAAGCTTTGCCCGTCCGTCAGAATTTTACGAGGGGATGAAACAGGGACTTCCGAATCTGATTCTATTGGATATCATGCTGCCGGAGGAAGACGGCCTGAGTATTCTTAAGAAGTTAAAGGCGGACAGGGAAACGAAAACTCTGCCTGTTATTATGTTGACGGCGAAAGGGAGCGAATATGACACCGTACTGGGACTGGACAGCGGCGCAGATGATTATGTGGCAAAGCCGTTTCGCATGATGGAACTGCTTTCCAGGATCAGGGCGCTGATGAGAAGAGCCGGAGATCAGGTCCAGGAGGAAGAAAGGGAGGAATATACCCTTGGCAGCCTTTATGTATGCCCCTCCAGACATGTGGTGTCGGTAAACGGGGAAAATATTACCCTGACGCTGAAAGAATTTGAACTGCTGTGTCTGATGATGGAACATCGGGAAATGGTATTCTCGAGGGCGCAGCTATTGGATAAAGTGTGGGGATACTCCTTTGACGGCGAGAGCAGGACGGTAGATGTGCACATCAGGACGCTGCGCCAGAAGCTGGGTGAGGCAGGCAGCCTGATTGAGACGGTCAGAGGAGTTGGCTACAAGATCGGAGGAGAAAAGAAGTGACAAGGAGAATTTTCCACTCCATACTTTTTGTTTCCGGTATCATGCTGGCGGCGGCATTTTTGTGGATATTAATCCTGCTTCCGGGATATTTTGAAAGGCAGATACATCAGGAATTAAAAAGGGAAATCGATTATCTGGCCCTTGCAGTTGAAATGGGCGGAACAGAAAACCTGGACAGGTTTTCTGATACAGGGGAGAGAATTACCCTGATTGGACAGGACGGGACCGTCCTGTATGACAATATGGCAGACGTTTCACAGATGGAAAACCATATGGACAGGACAGAAGTACAGGAAGCCCTGGAGGGGCCGTATGGGGAATCCATCCGGTACTCAAACACCCTTGCGGTTAAGACGATCTATATTGCGACCAGGCTCGACGACGGAACCGTCCTTAGAATAGCAAATACGCAGTATACGATTGCGGCGATCATGGCAGGCCTTGCATATCCGGCGATAGCAGCGGTGCTGATTCTGCTGGTTCTGGCATTTCTGTTTGCCAGAAAAGCGGCAGAAAAGATCACGGAGCCGATCAATAAGCTGGATGTGGACCATCTGGAAACGGCCATGGGAACAAATAATGATATATATGACGAGATAGAGCCGTTCCTGACAAAGATAGAGCGGCAGAACAGGACAATCAACAGGCAGCTTATGGAAGCTCAGAGGCAGCAGCAGGAATTTGCGATTATAACGGAAAGCATGAGTGAAGGACTGCTCGTGATTGATAAAAGGACAGAGATTCTTTCCTATAATTCCAGCGCCCTTAAACTTCTGGGGGCTGACCGGGTGAGGGCAAACCAGAGTGTTCTGGAGCTGAACAGGAGTGAGAATTTTCAGAAAGCGGTGGAGTCGGCGCTTTCCGGAGAGAGTAAAACCGTAATACTGGAGACATTTGGTTACTGTCAGCTGATTGCAAGCCCGGTCATCCGGGATAATCAATGTGCCGGAGCTGTCCTTGTACTTGTGGACATTACGGAAAAACAGGAGGGCGAGCAGCTGCGCAGGGAATTTTCCGCAAACGTATCTCACGAACTGAAAACGCCGCTTACTTCGATTTCCGGTTTTGCAGAGATTATCAGGGATGGTATGGTTAAACCGGAAGACATTCCCAGATTTGCAGGGAAAATATTTGATGAATCCCAGAGGCTTATGACTCTTGTCAACGATGTAATCCGTATTTCCCAGCTGGATGAAAACACACTTCCATATGAGAAGGTGGAGATCGACCTGTTCCAGGCGGCAAAGGAGAATCTGGATCTGGTGGCTTCCGCAGCGGAAAAAGAAGGAATTGTGCTGGAAGTAAAAGGCGTGCACAGCAAAATTACAGGGGCCAGGGAAATTATGAATGAAGTGCTCTATAATCTTTGTGACAATGCCGTAAAATATAATAAAAAAGGCGGTTCGGTCATTGCAGAGGTAAAAGAAGATGACGCCAGGATCGTACTGAGCATTACAGATACTGGTATTGGAATTCCCGTTTCCAGCCATAAGCGAATATTCGAACGGTTTTACAGGGTAGATAAAAGTCATTCCAGAGAGATCGGCGGAACCGGACTTGGTCTGTCTATTGTGAAGCATGGAGCCGCCTGCCTTGGCGCCGAAGTGGATCTTGAGAGCGCGGAAGGAAAAGGAACGTCGATGATCCTGACCTGGAAGAAAGAAAAAACGGAGACTTTTTAAATCTAAAAATTTATGGGGGTACTTATGGATATTCAGGAAGTAACAGGCGATAAAAAAGCGTATATTGACTTGCTGTTGTTGGCTGACGAACAGGAAAGCATGATAGATAAGTACCTCGAACGCGGTGATATGTTTGTTTTGGACGACGATGGATTAAAGGCCGAATGCGTAGTCACCAAAGAGGCGGATGGTGTCTATGAGCTTAAAAACATTGCGGTTATGCCTGGCTGTCAAAGAAAAGGATATGGGAGAACATTGATCGAGTTTTTGTTTTCCCATTATGACGGCTGCAACACAATGTTGGTCGGAACAGGCGATGTTCCTTCGTCTCTTAGTTTTTATCACAAGTGCGGTTTCACGGAATCTCACCGTTTGATAAACTTCTTTACTGACAATTACGACCATCCGATGTTTGAAGATGGAAAACAGCTCGTTGATATGGTTTATTTAAAACGGGAGCGTTAATTTCCAATTTATCCGTTTATTCGGCTGACTGTTCATCGTTGCCTTCGATTCTTCTAATGATTTTTGCCGGGACGCCTGCTACGATGCAATGGTCGGGAACATCTTTTGTTACCACTGCGCCGGCGGCCACGACTATATTATTTCTGATGGTAACGCCTGGAAGTATGGTACAGTTGCCGCCGATCCAGACATCATTTCCAATAGTGACCGGTTTACCATATGCTTTTTTCTCCCGCCTGCCTCTTGGATTAAGTGGGTGTCCCACAGTCGTGATTAACGTGTTTGGCCCAATCATGCAATAGTCGCCGATATGTACCGGTGCAATATCTAAAATCGTAACATTATAGTTCGTCAAAAAATCCTTGCCGACATGAATGTTTTTTCCGTAGTCGCAGTTGAAATTCGGTTGGATATATACATTTTTTCCGGTAGAGCCGAACAGTTCTTTGATTGCTGAAAGCTGGGTTTCATAGTCGGCAGGATCAATGGCGTTAAATTTTGCACAATTCTTTAAGGCCCTTTCCTTACGGGCCACAAGGCCGGTATCAAAAAAGCAGTATTCCAGTCCGGCATCTAATTTTTCAAGCTCGGTCATATCAAAACCTCCTTATTTTCCATTATTTATCTTGTGATATTTTTTAGCCAGCCGTATTTCCGGTAATGGATCACAGCGGCGGGCAGTTTGACAACTTCATCTAAATTGATAATCAGAAAGACAATGACTACGGGTAGATTCCAGTAAAATGCCGCCAGGAAACCGGCGGGAACAGCAAAAATCCACATCGTGACCGCGTCGCAGATCAGGCCGAACTGAGAATCTCCGCCGGCGGGGAAAATCCCGGCTATGGTTGTCATATTGACGGCCTTAGCGACCATATAGCAGGCGCAGAATATAAGCATCCATTTTAAATATCCAGCTGCCTGGGGACTTAAAGAGGTCACGTTCAGAATCAAAGGCGTTATGGTAAGCAGGAACAATCCGGACGCTGCGCCGCTGATAACCGCCATCTTCCAGAGCAGTCTGCCGAAGGCCTTTGCCTGTGGCAGATTTCCTAATCCCAGTTCATAACCTACGATGATGCCGCCGCCATTTGCAAGTCCTGTACAGAAACTTACAATCAGGTTCTTTACGATATTTGCAATGGAATTGGCGGCAACGGCGTCGCTGCCTAAGTGTCCCATAATCACGGAGTACATAGTAAAGCCGCACCCCCACACAAGATAATCACCTAACATAGGCGTGGTATATTTCCAGTAGTCCCTGGCCAAAAGACGATCTGCTTCAAAACAATATTTCATATGCAGGCGGATTCTGTTTTCACCCAGAGATTCCGCATAAGCCCACAGCATTTCAACAAGTTTCGAAACAGAAGTGGCAAGAGCGGCGCCTGCGATGCCCATTTCCGGAAAAAAGAGCAGTCCGAAAATCAGCGCGGCGTTTAAGAAAATATTGATGACCACGGAACTCGATCCGATCGCCATACTTTTCATTGCATCCCCTGTGTTCTTCATGATACAAAGGTATATTTGCGATATTCCGGTGAACAGATAAGACAATGATACAATCCTAAGATAAATGCTGCCGCCCGATATCAGCTGCTGTTCGTTGGTGAAAATCCTCATCAATATACCGGGCATGAAAAAGGAGGCTAAAAAGAAGAGGGATGATATCAGAAAAGAAATCTTCGTGACATAGGCAAAGATTTTTTCGATCGAAGTTACGTCTCCTTTTCCATAATATTGTGCCGCTAAAATACTTGTTCCCATTGTCAATCCGCCCATAAACAGGTTGAATACAAAGGTGATTTGTCCGGCCAGAGATACCGCCGAAAGGGAATCCTGATTGACAAATCCCAGCATGAGCGCGTCGGTAGCACTCACCGCCGCCAGCATAAACTGCTGAAAGGCGATCGGCAGCACAAGGGAAAATAGTTTTTTGTAGAAGGCGGTTTTTTCGCCGTTTAGTTCATTCCATTTCATAAAAAATAACCTCCTGCCTGTCGCCTTTTATAGCGAACCTCTTTGTTAATGGTCTCAAGTATAAAAGAATATGATGAAAGAAACAGCGCTAAATCTTAATATATACAATGGTATTTTCTAATGTGAGATGGTATAATGACTGCGTAGCGGATGTATTATTATGACTGCAAAGCGGTCATTTATGGCATGTTTTTGAAAAGGGAGCGGCAGGATGGGACAGGAAGTATTGTGTGCGGCAGTTGAGAAACTGCGGAAGGAATTCCTGGAATGGGACTGGACATATCATAATTGTCCTTGTGAAAATCAGGAGGAAAAGATGTTTTACTGGCCAGGTGCGCCGGAAGATGAAATTATGGTTGTCGTTCATCAGAGCGGCGGACGGCAGGAGCTGTTTCACCGCCACGATTACTTCTATTTTAATTATACATATCAGGGAGAATACGACTCGATCAGCTTCAAGTATGATAACCGCATTACGATCCGGGAAGGTGAGCTGTATGCGGGCCAGCCTTTTGCTGGACATGCTCTCTGTGTTCATGACGACAGGGAAACGACGATTATCGGCGTACTCATTCAGAAAGATACGTTTTGCCGGGCGTTTTTGCCAATGTTGTCTGCCAATACAAAGCTGTTTCATTTCCTCCTTGATCCGGCTACGAACGAATTTTCTGATGAATTTATTCACTTTAAGATTGAAGACGACTGCAATATACGCGCCCTCCTGGAGATGATGGCAGTGGAGTATGCCAACAGACGGGAGGATAGCCAGGCGGTCCTGAAATCCCTCGCGTTATCCTTTCTGATTCAGATCGCGCGTCAATATGTTCAGGAAAACAGGGAAAACGCCAAGGAAAATCTTTCGGAGAAAATCGTGCAGTACATAGGAGAACATTTTGATACGGTATCGCTTAAAGAGATCGCAAAGAATTTTTCATATCACCCCAACTATATCTCAACCTTACTGCACCGTGAAACGGGAAAATCTTTTACTGAAATTTTACTGGAGCTTCGAATGGAACGGGCGGTCATTCTTCTGGAAGGAACGAGGATGCCGATAGAAGAAATTTCCACGGCGCTGGGGTATAGCAACAGCAGCAATTTTTACAAAGCCTTTCGGGATTATTATCATGTTTCACCGCGGGAATACTTGAAGACTATATGACGGAACCGTTAGATTGAAATTTCCGGCGGCGATGAATCATAAATCATGTATCTGCAGATTAGCGGGCAGGCATATGATATGGCAATTATGCACATATATATAGCAGCAAAACTTTAGTGATAATCACATATTACGAACGGAAAAAATATAAGGTATAATAGGAGCACCCGGTGAGGGATTTTCCAACCGGGGTGATTAATTAAAAATAGATCAAAGAGGTGGTAGCTGAAATGTGAAAACCAACACATTGGCTATCATTTTTTTGTGGGAAGAGAGAACAAAATATGAAACAAAATTCAAATCAATACCTTGTAGAGGCTCCGATCGGGAAGCTTATGATGAAATTTTCGATTCCGTGTATTATGTCGTTGCTGGTGTCGTCGCTCTATAATATCGTGGATCAGATCTTTATTGGAAGAGGCGTGGGATATCTGGGCAACGGCGCGACGAACGTGGTGTTTCCGATTACGGTGATTGCCCTTGCTCTCGCTTTGATGCTGGGAGACGGATGCGCCGCATTTTTAAGTATCTGCCAGGGCAAAAAAGATACGGAAGGTACAAGAACGGGAGCGGGAAATAACATCGTTATGCTTGTGCTGAGCAGCATTGTTATCATGGTGATTTTTATGGTCTGCCGGGAAGGAATTTTAAACGCCTTCGGCGCGACAGAGAATAATATCGAATATGCCAGAGAGTATTTTGACATTATTGTGATCGGCATTCCGTTTTTTATGTTTACAAACGGCTTGAACTCCGTGATCCGGGCCGATGGAAGTCCGCAGTTTGCGATGATATCCACATTGATTGGCTGTATTATCAATATTATTTTAGATCCGGTTGCAATTTTTGTGCTCCACTGGGGCGTGAAAGGCGCTGCCATTGCGACTATTGCAGGCCAGACCATATCCGCAGCTTTGGCCTTCTATTATCTTTTCCGTACAAAATCGTTTAAGCTGGACAGGAAATGTTTTGCCATAAAAACCGCTCTGTTGAAACGAATCTTACCCCTCGGAATCAGCAGCTTTCTGACGCAGCTTTCGATCGTCATTATTATGGGAGTCATGAATAATGTGCTGGTAAAATACGGCGCCATGTCCAAGTACGGTTCGGATATTCCGATGACCGTCGTTGGCATTGTGATGAAGGTTTTCCAGATTGTAATAGCAGTTGTGGTCGGCGTTGCCGCCGGATCACAGCCGATCGTCGGCTATAATTACGGCGCAGGCCGCATGGACCGTGTCAAAGAAATTTACAAAAAGATGATGATGATCGAAGTGGGCATCGGAATTATCGCAACGATCTGCTTTGAGATTTTCCCGATGAATATCATCAGCCTCTTTGGCAGCGAAAGCGATCTGTATAACGAATATGGCGTCATGGCATTCCGCATTTTCCTGAGTACGATCACCCTTTGCTGCGTGCAGAAAGCAACCAGCATATTCCTGCAGTCATTAGGAAAACCGGTGATGTCAATGGGACTGTCGCTGCTGAGAGAATTTGTTCTGAGCGTCCCCCTGGTGCTGATTCTGCCGCTGGCATTTGGCATCACCGGGCCGCTGTTTTCAGGGCCTGCGGCCGATGTCATATCATTTCTGGCAGTGCTGTTGATGATGAAATCTGTCATGAAGGAGTTAAACGCAGCCGCAGCCACAAAAAGAGAAAATACAGAAGAGAAAATGCAGAAGAGAAGAGGCATAAGAGAGAAGAGAAAATGTATAAGAGAGGTATAGAACATGGAAAAGATCATCATTACCATTGGAAGACAATTTGGCTCCGGCGGTCGTGAGCTGGGGAAGAAATTAGCGGAAAAAATAAATATTTCGTATTACGATAAGGAAATCATTGACGTTACGGCGGCAAAGAGCGGATTATCAAAGGAATACATCCTCCAAAACGACGAAACGGCAACCAACAGCTTTCTCTATTCTCTTGTTATGGGCACGAGAATTTTATCCGGTCAGAAAACGGTGGAAGAGATTAAAATAGACGCCCAAAGGGAAGCGATCCGGGAAATTGCCGGACAAGGCGGCTGCGTCATCATAGGAAGAGCGGCGGATTATATCCTGAGAGATCAAAACCCGTTCAGAATATTCATATCGGCAAACGAAGAAGACCGGGTGGAAAGAGTATGCAAAAGAGATCACGTATCCCCCGATGAAGCGTTGAAAAAAATACATAAGATGGATAAAATGAGAGCCGTTTATTACAATGAATATGCGGATGCAGAATGGGGAAAGGCAAGTAATTACGATTTGTGTATAAACCTAACGAAAATCAGTGTGGAAAAAGCGATCGAAATGATCCGAATGAATTTTTAGTAAAGAAAAGGAGTCTGGGAAAAAAGGATGTCTGCCATAGATTTCTTTCAGCGCTATATCAGTCACAAAACCGCTGATAATTCTCGATTCGTGTAATGACATTCTTATCAAAATTATATACGGCTAATTGTAATTTATCAGCCAAGTCTCTTTGAGATAGCGAAAAGTGCTTACGTAACGCAACAAATTGTGAACCTATAAGATTTTTTTGTCCATCTTTAGAAAGTACCTTTGCCATCTAATTCCCTCCCTCTATCGCCGAAAAGTTTGTATCACTTTTTGCACTAACTCTATTGATTTTATATCGAGAAGGAAATAACATGAGTAACAACACTGAAAAATTCAAAGAAAAGATTTGTCACCTAATGATTGGCGCTTTTGATTTAAAGCATTATCCAATTCAAGAAGACTTAAATGAAAATACTCGTAAAAGTCCTACACCAAAAGGGTACATTCTAGGAAGAACTAGATGATTTAATATCCAAAAGAGGAGTGGATTTTTGAGTAATATTATAGTATGGAAATTGAGACTATGAAGAAAAGTCTGCAATTAAGAATCTTCTATGATAAGGGAGGGCAATAAGCTTGAAGTTCCAGCTTATTGCCCTTGTTTTATATATAACAGTTGCTTACACGCATGTCAACAGCAGGCGGAATCTTCCGCCTATTTTTTGAATAGATGTGGTTATTCCGGGAGCCTGCCTTCGTACATGATAGCCAGTTCTCCATACACCTGTCCCCAGTTACGGATTGTACTTGTCCACCGTTTTGTGGCTTCAAAAGTGGCCAGATACAAAGCCTTTAAAAGTACTGTATCACTTGGAAATACGCTCCTCTGACGATTCAACTTCTGATAGGTGGAATTTAGCGACTCTATTGCATTTGTAGTGTATATTACCTTTCTAACGGTGGCGGAAAACTTAAAAATATGGGAGACCGCATCCCAGTTATCTTTCCAGCGCTTCATGGAGTTTGTATATTTAGGCGCCCATTTCTCCGTTACCCCCTCTAATGCTGCCAGAGCCTTCTTTTCATCGGCAGCCTGATAAATGGTTTTTAAATCTGCGGCAAATGCTTTGCGGTCTTTGTCTGGCACGTATTTTAAGGTATTACGAACCATATGAACAATACAACGCTGACAGAGCGTATAACACACTATACTTTGCTCCGCAAAGTCGTGTGCAAAAAGGGGCACTGCCCCCTTTTGATCCCCTCAAATCTTAACGAGGCGCGTACCGCCGTTTCTTGTTATCAGCCCCCCGGACTGCATTGCCACAGGCATTATCAATAACTTGATTGCCTTTCAGCTAATTTTTGCACCAATCTGATGCAAAATGTCCTCTGATTGTAGACGAAGAGCAGATTGCTTCATATAGTTTAGATTGCGTACAGAATACCCTTCAGTTCCAGGATATTCCAGCCTCAAGTCTTTTGATAAATTCTCAACAAATTTACTTCCCCACTGGCTGTATTCAACAATTACTTTACCAATATTCCAATAAAAAGAAAGCCGCCCTGCAAAAAACAAGGCGGCTTTGAGCATTTTCCTTCGACATCTGCCTACTCCGGTTTGAGGTTCCTGCACAACCCCTACTGAAAGCTCCGCATAACAAGGCTTTCCGGTACGCTAATATGCTTCGACACTTGACAGACACACGCCGTTGCCTGTCTTGTACTATTATTATATAGAGAATCAAAAAATATGTCAATGAATTGTAGAACCTATCTCCCACTTCAGTTTTCCTTAGAAGTAATATCTTTAAGGACAGCCACAAATGCCTTTACGGCGGCTTCCGTAGTTGCCCATGACGTTACGAGGCGGACGGCGGTGTGAACATCGTCGACTCTGGCCTGATCCAGGAACTGAAATCCTGACGGAGTCTGGCGATAATCTTGTCCGGGAAAATAGGGAAGAGCTGGTTACTTACGGATTCGGAATAGAACGGATATCCGCACTCTCCAATGCCTTCTCTTAATATTGATGCCATTTCATTGGCATGGTTTGCCATATCGTAGAAGAGGTTGTTCTGGAACAGCTCTTCGAACTGGATTCCCAGCAGCCAGCCTTTCGCCAGCATGGCGCCTCTCTGCTTGATCATATAACGGAAGTCCTGTTTTAAATCAGGATTCAGGATGATTAAAGCTTCTCCAAAAAGCGCGCCGTTCTTTGTGCCGCCGATATAGAATACGTCGGTCAGGGCGGCGATATCAGCCATGGTCAGATCGTTGACCGGACTGGCAAGAGCAGCTCCGAGGCGTGCGCCGTCCAGGAAAAAGTACAGGCCCTTTTGACGGCAGAGGTGGCAAAGCGCTTCCAGTTCGGCCTTTGTATACTGGGTTCCGATTTCCGTGGTATTGGATATGTAAACCATCTTAGGCTGTACCATGTGTTCGTCCGTATGCATGGACAGTGCTTCCTGCACCATGGCCGGGGTAAGCTTACCGTCGGCTGACGTCATGGCGATCACCTTGTGGCCTGTCGCTTCGATCGCGCCTGTCTCGTGTACGTTGATGTGTCCTGTATGAGCACAAACGACGGCCTGATAAGGCTTGAGAGCGGCAGCAATCGTTATGAGATTGGCCTGGGTTCCGCCTACGATCCAGTGGATATCCGCATCGCTGCGGCCGATTTCTTTTTTAATCAATTCTTTTGCATGAGCCGTATTCTGGCTGTCCATGCTGTAACCATCATGCTGTACCAGATTGGCAGTGAGAAGAGCCTGAAGGATGCGCGGATGAGCGCCTTCGCTGTAATCATTGTTGAAGCTGTACATGTTGTTATTTCCCCCTAACTTGGTTGCTGTAATGCAGTAACTGTTCCGACGGCGCCTCTTCTTGACCGGAAACGACGGTCGGGAAGCACCGGATGTCCATCCGATGTGAAAATTGGCGTCTGAACGGTTACGCAATGAATTCTACATTATCATATCGCAAAAACAAGAAGAATTCAATCACAGCCTTTCACACTTTGATCTGGATTTTACAAAGTCTTTACCAGTATGTGATAGATAGAAGACTGGAAAAAGAGTTAAATTATAGAGGTCTGATAAACACTTTATCGAGAAAGGGAAGGAAGAATCTATGTTAGAGCTTAAAAATATAAAGAAGTCATTCGACGGGACGGAAGTTCTGAAGAACCTGAGCCTTCAGGTGGAAGATGGGGAAATTATTTCCATACTTGGTCCGTCCGGATGTGGAAAAACAACACTTTTAAACATGATCCTGGGGATTACGGATGCAGACGAAGGAAAATTATTTTCAGGGAGAAGACATTACGGAAGTGCCGATGGAAGAGCGGGGATTTAATATCGTATTTCAGGATTACGCGCTGTTTCCCAACCTCAATGTCTATAAAAATGTGACGTACGGACTGAAAAACAAACCTGGTATTTCAACAGAACAGGAAATTGAAAATCTGATTGATCTTCTGGGATTGAGGGAACATCTTCATAAAAAGATCGATCAGCTTTCAGGAGGCCAGAAGCAGAGAGTTGCTCTGGCCAGGACCATGGTAATGAAACCCAAAATTCTGCTTCTGGACGAACCGCTGAGCGCTCTCGACGGAGTGATTAAGGAGTCGATCAAGAAAAAAATAAAAGAGATTGCAAGGGAATATCATCTGACGACGATTATCGTTACCCATGACCCGGAAGAAGCCCTGACGCTTTCGGACAAAGTTTTGATCATCAATGAGGGTACGATTTCCCAGTATGGATGTCCGGAAGATATCATAGCCAGTCCGGAAAATGATTTTGTTAAGAACTTTATTCTGAATCAGCTGGAAATCAAGCGTAAGAATATTTTCCGTCTGTTTGGACAGGAAGCTCTGGCTTTACAGGCGGTGTAATGATGGAACACAGGACAGAGAGAGAAATAAAAGGGATATTTGCCGTGCTGACTGCCATATTTGTCATATTCCTGGCAATGCCGGTCTTTCGGCTTCTGGCAGAATCCATGATGTGTCAGGGAACGGTTTCAATGGGTAATTATGCCGCGGTGTTCGGAGGAAAAGACTTCGGCCGGGCGCTTTTAAACAGTATCCTGATTGCAGTGACGAGTGCCCTGTGTGCGACGCTTCTGGCGTTTTTTCTGGCCTATGCCGTCCATTACACGAATATACCAAAATGGATGAAGAAATGGATCAGGACGGCTGCCGTGCTGCCCATGCTTCTTCCGACAATTACATATGGATTTGCAATTATCTATTCATTCGGAAAACAGGGGCTGATCACAAAGATGGCTGGCCGTCAGCTCTTCGAGATATACGGCTTTAACGGCCTTCTGATCGGGTATGTGATCTATGTGCTCCCGGTAGCGTTTTTGCTGATTCTGAACACCATGGAGTATATTGATAAAAAATTTATGGTAGTATCCAGAGTTATGGGGGATACTCCTCTGCGGACATTTTTTGCAACACTTGTACGGCCGCTGGCAGGTACGCTGGCAGCAGCCATTGTCCAAAGCTTTTTTCTCTGCTTTACCGACTATGGGATTCCGGCTTCGGTGGGAGGAAAATACGATGTGGTGGCTACGGTCCTTTACAACGAAATGCTGGGGAGTGTTCCCGATTTCGGCCGGGGAGCCGTTGTGGCGATGGCCATGCTGCTTCCTTCCGTCTTCAGCATTCTTCTGCTCAAATATCTGGAACGGTACAATATCCGTTATTCCAAGGTGTCGGTGGTGGAAATACCTCCCAATAAGCTGAGGGACGTGGCCGCAGGAATTGGAAGCGCCGTCATCATTGCAGTGATGCTTCTGATCTTTGCTGTGATTTTCGTTGTGCCTTTTGTAGAGGAGTGGCCTTACCGAATTCATTTTACGATGAAACATGTAAAAGATGTATTTCAGGATGCGAGTCTCTACAGTGTGTATAAGAATTCGCTTTTCGTAGCGGCGTCAACGGCCTTTTTCGGCCTTCTGGCAGCTTATGGGGGAGCCTTGGTAACAGCCAGAAGCGGCATGAACAAGAAGCTGAAGGCTGTGATTGAAAGTATCGCGCTTGTGACGAATACCATACCGGGAATGGTAATCGGTATTGCGTTTCTGCTGATCTTTTCAGGTACGCCTCTGCAGAATACGTTTTTCCTGATTATAATCTGTAATATCATTCATTTCTTTTCCACGCCCTATCTCATGATGAAGGGAGCGCTGGAAAAGATGAACAGCTCCTGGGAAACGACGGCCCGCCTTATGGGAGATAACTGGATTAAGACATTGGTGAGAATCGTGACTCCGAATCTCATATCAACCATACTGGAGGTATTCGGCTATTATTTTGTAAATGCCATGGTAACAGTCAGCGCCGTCATATTTATCGCGGGAGCCCGTACATCAGTTGTAACGACTAAAATAAAAGAGCTTCAGTATTACACAAAATTCAACGAGGTATTTGTATTGTCACTGCTGATTCTGTTTACGAATCTGATTGTGAAAGGCCTTCTGGGATGGATGTCAGGAAGGCGTGAAATCAGACAGATGAAAAAATAGTGACGCGCCGTGAAAGCGCGGGACTATTTGCTGCGGCTGAACCATAAGGTCAAGGCGGTTCCCGCGTGTTTTTATGGAGCGAGGACCGAGCGCAATAAAAAATAAAGGAGAACATCAATTATGAGAAGAGCAAAAAGTGGTTTAAAGAAGGCAGGCATTGCAGCAGTAACGGCAATTGTCATGGCAGCGGCAATCGCCGGCTGCGGAAAATCAGGCGGAGAAGAAAAACAGGTTGTTATTTATTCCAATGCGGATGACGAAGCGGTGGAGGCTATGAAAAAGACGCTGGATACCAATGGATATGAAGGGAAATATCTGTTCCAGACGTTTGGAACGTCGGAGCTGGGAGGAAAGCTTCTGGCAGAAGGAAAGAATATTGAGGCGGATATGGTCACCATGAGCTCATTCTATCTGGACAGCTCCCAGGAGAAGAACAGTATGTTCAAACCTTTGGATTTTGAATATCAGACGCTGGCTGAGTGCCCGGATTTCTATGCCCCGATTACTTCCCAGGAGGGAACCATTCTGGTAAATACGGAAATGCTCAGGGAAAAAGGGCTGGAAGCGCCCACATGCCTGAAAGATTTTACAAAGCCGGAATATGCGGATCTGGTATCCGTAACAGATGTGAAGAGCTCTTCTACGGCATGGCTTCTGATCCAGGCGCTGATCAGCGAATATGGAGAAGACGGCGCCAAAGAAGTTTTAAGAGGTATTTATAAGAACGCCGGGCCTCATGTTGAAAGCTCAGGTTCTGCGCCTCTGAAAAAAGTCCGCGCCGGGGAAGTAGCACTTGGATTCGGACTGCGCCAGCAGGCGGTTGCGGATAAAAAATCAGGCCTTCCTGTAGATTTTGTAGATCCTCCAGAGGGTAATTTTTCTCTGACAGAATCGGTTGCTGTTGTGGATAAAGGCGATAAGACAAACGACATGGCAATGAAAATGGCTGAATGTATTGTAAAAAACGGCCGAAGCGAGCTGATTCAGTATTATCCGAATCCTGTTTATGAAGCGAAACAGCCAACGAGGAGAATGTATCCGGATATCCTAAGACATTTTCCGAAAAGCTGACGGTGGATCTGCTTAAAAAACATCAGGAATTATCAGAAGAATGTAAATAATTTAGGAGGATATGTAAAATGAAAATCAATGGAGTCGTATTTGACTGGGCAGGAACGGTAATGGATTATGGTTGTTTCTCCCCGCTGGGAGCTTTTATAGAGGCGTTTGCAGATAAGGGAATCACTCTGACCATGGAAGAGGCCAGAAAACCTATGGGCATGCTGAAAATAGACCATACAAGAGCGCTTTTTCAGATGGAAAGCGTGAGAAAACAGTTTGAAAAGACATATGGCCGTCAGGCAGGGGAAGAAGATGTAAGAGAGTTTTACGGCCTCTTTGAAGACCACCTTTTCCGCGTTCTCACATCTTATGTGGAATTAAATCCATATGTGACCGAGACGGTTACGGAGCTGAAAAAAAGAGGAATTCATATCGGCAGTACAACCGGATATACAAAGGCCATGATGGACTGTATCTTTCCGGTCGCAAAGGAAAAGGGATATGAACCGGAGGTCTGCATCGCTTCCGATGAACTGGGATATGGACGTCCGTATCCATATATGATGTATGAAAATGCGCGCCGTATGAACATTTTTCCGATGAAGTCCATGATCAAGGTGGGAGACACAGAGGTTGACATGCAGGAAGGAAAGAATGCAGGGTGTATCTGCGTGGGCCTGATCCTGGGAAGCTCTGTACTCGGTCTTACAAAGGAAGAAGTAGAGTCTATGGACAGGGAAGAACTGGAGAATAGAAAGAGTGAAGTCAGGGCGGTGCTGAAAGCAGCCGGAGCCGATTATGTAATCGACGATTTATCCGGACTGATTCCGGTGATTGATGAACTGGAAGCTCTGGATGAAAATGTGATGGGCGTACCGGAAAATGACTATCTGCTTCTGACGCCGGGACCGCTTTCCACCAGCAGAAGAGTGAGAAACGGCCTCTTAAAGGACATGTGCACCTGGGACAGGGATTACAATGATATCGTTCAGGATATCCGCAGAAAGCTCCTGAAAGCAGCCGGCTGCAGCGAAGAAACGTACACGGCCGTACTCATGCAGGGCTCCGGAAGCTTTGGCGTGGAAAGTGTGATTGGTACGGCAGCGGGAACAGAGGCCAGACTTCTCGTGCTTGTCAACGGAGCTTACGGAAGAAGAATTGTGGAAATGGCAGACTACTGCGGCGTTAAATATGAGGTTATGGAATTCCCGGAACACGAAATCTGCCATCCTCAGAATGTAGATACATATTTAAAGGAACATACGGAAATTACCCATGTGGCCTTCGTTCACAGCGAGACGACTACGGGAATTCTGAATCCTGTTGAGGAGCTGGCAGCCACGGTAAAGAAATACGGGAAAGTATGTATCGTAGATGCAATGAGCAGCTTCGGCGGAGTTCCGATTGAGGTGGAGAGGCTTGGAATCGATTATCTGATCTCATCTGCAAACAAATGTATACAGGGCGTGCCGGGGTTCTCTTTCATCATTACAAAAAAAGAAGAATTTTTAAAGACAAAGGGAAATGCCCATTCGCTATCCCTCGATCTCTATGCACAGTGGGAGACGATGGAAAAGGATCAGGGTAAATGGCGTTTTACCTCTCCGACTCACGTAGTACGGGCATTTTATGAGGCGATTCAGGAATTTGAAGAAGAGGGTGTGGAAAAAAGGTACCAGAGGTACAGCAGGATGCAGCAGCTGCTGAGCAGCGGCATGGACGGACTGGGCTACCATCCGTATATCAATCCGGCATACCAGGGGCCGATCATCACCACTTTCCTGTGTCCGGATGAGGAGTTTTCCTTTGCAGACTTCTACCAGTACCTGAAAGAGCGTGGATTTGTTATATATCCAGGAAAAATCAGTGCGGCGAACACCTTCCGCATTGGGAATATAGGGGCTCTGGAGGAATGGGACATCCGTCACCTGCTCCATATCGTTGCAGATTATAAGAGGGACTGCACGAAGGCATAAATCTGCAGGATGCAGCACTTTTCTTATTTTATTCCTCTGATTGGGCGATTCATTTTACCCTGTGTGCGTACCTCTGACCTTCATAAACGGATATGGAACCGTGTTATTGCCAGACAGGATTATGTAGAGTAATTTTCATAAGGCATACAGGGTCGCCCATTTTTATACTTTTAAG
Organism: Clostridium sp. AM58-1XD; assembly: GCF_003464085.1. GTDB lineage: Bacteria > Bacillota > Clostridia > Lachnospirales > Lachnospiraceae > Lachnoclostridium_A. Next base: position 37,096 of record NZ_QSDR01000017.1, on the reverse strand, counting down.
TAATTCTACATCCGCCTTACAGGCAAAAGCCTTTTCAAAAAGAGCTTTGCTGTAACCGGTCGTACACTGGCACCATGTATTAGTCTCTAATTTCTTCACTTCTGTAAGCATGGGGCAGGGACAAAAACCAAATTGTAAATAGAGTTCGCCGTCCTTGCTGAAAAGCCCTGCAGCCTTTGCTTTTTCTGAGCTTGTAAATTCTTCTATACTGGATGCAGATGACATCAGTTCCTTCACGAGCGCAAGCTTTTCATCCATGCCGTAACCACATTGACAGTTCATCCGTATTTTCTTTATGGTGTCGGATTTAAACCTGCTCTCCAGACGATGCATCGCAGACTTCACCCAATCGGCATTACTTTCTGCATGCGCCGGCGGCTCCACGCCATATACCACTTCAACGGCTGTATCAGCATCGCTTTCCGCTTTGACAGATTCATATATGACATACTCCTGTAGCTTTCTTATATCGAACATCATTTCAAAACGACCTCCTATCTATCGAAGTATTTTTAACCACTTCTGATTATAGAGGAAAAGTCGCTTCAATGACTTCTGAATTCTTGCTTTTATTTTAAATTGGGATACATAAATCCATTACAACGCTGTGATTATCACGGTCAATTCTGTGATAAATATTCAATCCATATCGCTGCGTCATGGTGTAACCACTTTCAGGCAGCCAAACGCTGAAAATCCCCTGTAAGGTCTCAAAGATATCTTTGATTTTCCCATCGAAATGGTACACAATCCATCTGCCGCCTCCGATCCACATAACATTATGGAAGCCAAAACCCTGTTCTGCTGTCATGCAGATATCACAGATACATTGGGATGAGTCTGTAATAGCCGGATCATTAAAAAAGCGCTCTGCCAGAATTGTTTTCTCATTTATAAGTGCTTCGTACTGATCTAAAAATTGATACCAGTTATTTTCAAGATCTGCATAATTTCCAATGAACCGCTCATAGATCACAAAAAAGTCATCCAGCTGTTGAATTTCAATTTTAGAGGCATATTCCTCCGCAGTTTTAAAGTGAACTATCCGCTCAGGAACAAAGGGATCTGACATACTATGGGCAGGGATTGACTGCCTGAACAGGGTGGGGGAAGTATTGTGATGTTTTTTGAAGACAGAACTATAGTTGGAAGAGCTGTATCCGTAATCTAAACCGATGTCTGTAATTGCTTTTGACGGATTTAATTTCAGATCGACAGCGCTCTGGTCGATCTTACAGCGCTTAATAAATGAATAAATGGTTTCTCCGGTTTCTTCCTTGAATATCCGGCTGAAATGATATTTAGATATAAAAAAACGAGCAGATAGGGTATCAAGTGATAAATCCTCATCTAAATGCTGTATAATATAGTCAATACTTTGATTGATGAGCTCTTTTCTGTCCATATATCATGCCTCCGCGTGCCTGTCATACCTTTTGCTGTTGTTGATTCCGATACATTTATCCTATTTTTTTCGATTGTGCCGTCAGCGTAAATGCTGGCTGCATTTAGTCCCATATCTGCATATCTGATAAAACAGACTGAGTGATTTCGGCTGCCTTGCTTCCAACTGCGCCGGAACGGCCGTGAATATTTGCGGCAAAGTAATAAACACGGTCTGGTTTTTCCACGTAACCGACAAACCAGCCGTTCACATTTTTTCCGTTTATTTGTCCCGTACCCGTTTTTCCGTAAAAAGAACCGTTCTCAGATGAAGAAAGCAGGATGGATTCCTTAACAGCCTGAATATTAGCCGGATGAAATCCAAATTCATTGTTGCGCAGCTTTTGCAGAAGCTCTGCCTGTTCAACGGGAGAGATATGTAATAATAGAAAGCCATCCGGCGGGGCGGACAGGGAAAAACGAAACAGACAGAAGCAGGAGCATGAGAAACCAGAGACGGTACTGCATGCGGCCGGAAAGATGATTGCTGAATAACTTCCTGAAAGCCCTCCTTTTATTTGGATTTTTTGGAAAGAAGGGAACGAAGCGTATTGATATCGGTATCGGACAGCTGGTCATTCTCAATAAAGGACGACAGCATGGAGGTGATATTGCCGTCATAATAACGTTTTAAAAATGAACAGCTTTTTTGAATGAGGTATTCGTCTTCCTTTACTAACGGTGTATAAATGAACAGGCGGCCCTGTTTTTCATAGGTGAGAGCATTTTTATTCACCAGCCGTTTTAACAGAGTCTGTATGGTTTTGGGGCTCCATTCCGTACTTCTTGTCAGAATATCGGTCACTTCATTCGTACTGATCGGCGCAAGTTTCCATACGATCTTCATAACTTCAAATTCTGCTTCAGAGATTTGAGGTAAATCTGTCATAATAACTTCTCCTTAATTCTTACAGATGTAATAACAATATTATATATGGACCAAGGTTTCTTGTCAAATACATCCGAAGCGCAGATTTACAGAGAACTTATGGAGCAGCTGTTAAAGATCTTAAATTTCGAAAATCGGATTCGAGAAATGAATATAGAGAACAACTGTTCAAGACCAGGTGTACTTTTCATATCCGGTATGCTATAATTTTCAGTAATATATACTCGAAAAAGTGAAAGCGGCGAAGGGAGACAATGGAAATGAACATGTTAAAGATGCCTGTTTTTACGGCAGAGACAATTCGTGGAATGGAGGATATGTCATTTTTTACATATGCCAGAATTTTTGATGATTTACTGATTGTAGCTCAAAAGGAAACAAACTGCTTTGTGCTGAAGACGAGTGAAGGTCTGATCGTAATTGATGCCATCTGGCCTGCGCAGGAAGCTTTTCAGGCGATTGTAGATGCGGTAAAAGGTGCGGGATGGAACCCGGACGATATAAAAAAACTGGTCCTGACACATGGACATGTGGATCATACAGGCTGTGGGAAATGGTTCGTGGAACAATATCACGTGGATACATACCTCTCCAGGACGGATGACCGTTTCTGGCAGGAACATCCGACAAAGCCGGACAGGCCGGAGACCTGGAAGGATTATGAAATCACGGCTTATGTTCAGGATGGCGATACGATATCATTAGGGGACAAAACGATCTTTGTTTACAGTACGCCTGGTCATACTCCGGGAGGATTGAGTTTCTTATTTTCTGTAACGGAAAATGGGCTGCCCCATATGGCTGCTCTTTGGGGAGGCACGACGCCTCCGCGGTCAAAAAATCAGATTGTGCAGTACTTAAGGTCATTGGATTATTTTATGGCCCGGGCAAATGAAAAGAACGCAGACGTGGCATTAAGTAATCATACCTCTGTCGATAACGGTCTTGAGCGCATACGGTATTCAAAGAACCGGATGGAATATATGCCCAATATTTATATTATAGGGCGTGAAGGATTTCAGAAGTACTATCAGGTATTTCGCGACATGAGTTACAGTGCCCTGGAGAACCTGGAAGATTAGATAAATATGTTTGCGGCAGCCACGCCAGGGATTACAAGTACCATATATAATACATATTCAATTTTTCACCATCATATCAGCAGAAAATATTCACCTTGATCCTTGCCTGAAAGACACAGATTCACGCCGGCAGATTGGATACAAGGTGGATATGCTTAATACAGACGACAAATTTAGCCGGTTGCAGTTTCTTTCAGCCTTTTCACATCTAAAGAGAATGGGAGAATCAAATCCCGTGTCGAATGAATCACATGCCAGCCGGGTTCCCTCTGGTAGAAAGCCTCAATGACGTTATAGTGCAGATCAGGCATTGTGCTGTCAGCGGGCGTCTTTTTCCAGCGCAAACTTTAATATGTCATTCCGGTCGGATTGGCTGCTCCTTTTCCGACCGGTCGTTTTCATGTTTGAATCCCCATTTCATAATTTCATAAAAAATGGGCATCAGGTCTTTTCCCTTTTCCGTAAAGGAATACTCCACATGGGGAGGGATTTCATTGAACTGCACCCGGTTGATAAAGCCATCTGCTTCCAGTTCGCGCAAAGCGCTGGTCAGCATGGTATTCGTAATACCGGGCAAATCCTTTTTCAGTACGCTAAAGCGCACAGAATCATAAATGCAAAGCTCATATAAAATCTGTGTTTTCCATTTTCCCTGAAGCATAATCAGAAGCGGTGTAACCGGACAATTTCCTAAATCAGTAACGATTCCTTTTTTTACATCTCGTAAGTATTCTTCATACGACATAAATCCCTGCATAAGTATAAGCCTCCTGTTCTGAAAATCCATGGTACGTTTTTTGATACTATGTACCAAAAATCTGCGTACTTGCTTCTGTTTTCAGATATAGTATAATTAATGTACTATCAATAGTCAAGGAGGCGTGATGTATATGGAAAGAAATTTTTACGACAAATACCAATATAAAATTGCGGATAAAAAGGTTCTGGTCTATCCCAGCGACGAAGCGGACAGGCCGATTATTTATCTGCATACATTTTCAGAGGAAGGAGACCGGGTATATGAAGCGCTGCAAGAATGCCGCTGTCCTGATTTCACGCTGGTGGCTATTAGCGGATTGAATTGGGATCACGACATGGCGCCCTGGGACATTCCACCCATTTCAGCGGACGACACGCCCTGTACCGGCGGCGCGGACGAATATCTGCGGCTTTTATTGGATCAAATCGTTCCAAAGGCAGAAGAACAGATTCGGGGGCGTGCTTTATGGAGAGGAATTTCCGGATATTCTCTTGCCGGTTTATTCGCAATCTATTCTCTGTATCAAACCGAGAATTTTTCAAGGGCTGCCAGTATGTCCGGTTCCCTCTGGTTTCCCGGCTTTGCGGAATATGTCTGCTCCCGTGAAATGAAGCAGCGACCGGAACATTTATACTTTTCGTTGGGTGATGCGGAGCGTAAGACAAAGAATCCCTATTTAAAAATCGTACAGGAGCAGACAGAGAAAATAGAGCGGTTTTATCGTGACAAAGGCATTGACACTTGTTTCAGACTGAATCCCGGTAATCATTTTAAAGATGGCACACAGCGAACAGCAGCAGGTATTGCATGGCTGTTGGAAAGATGAGTTACAGGCAAAAGGTACAGGAGGATATTGTTATGACAGATACCATTTACACACTTTTCGAGAACACAGTAAAAAATCACAGGCAGGAAAAGGCCATTATTGAAAATGGCAGAACCATGACATTTGGAGAACTCTCCGATATGGTGGATATGATCGCGGGCAGTTTTCCAAAGGAAGTAAGCAGCATTGGCATTGTCATGAGTCATCGCGGTGAAATGATCGCGTCCATGCTGGCCGCATTAAAATGCGGGGCAAGATATGTTCCGGCTGAGCCGTCTTTCCCAACTGGTAGAATCCATTACATGATGGCGGAGGCAAATGCGGAATTTATTTTGACCGAGCGGGAATACGCGGACAAATTAGATGGGTTTGAAATACGGCTGACGGACTGCGAGATTTGCGGCGTGGAAACACCGGTTCCCCGGAGAAATAATGTGCAGAATCCGGAAAGTCCGGCATATGTCCTTTATACTTCCGGCACAACCGGGAAGCCAAAGGGTGTCTGCGTCAGCAACCGCAACGTGTGCCATTATGTCAAGGCGTTTGCACATGAATTTCACCCTACGGTGGGCGATGTAATGCTTCAAAATTCCGTGTGTTCCTTTGATATTTTTGTAGAGGAAGTGTACGGAGGGCTTTTGAACGGTGCGGCGCTTGCTATTCCCTCTGCGGAAGATAAAGAGGATATCCGCTCGCTGATGAACTTTGTGGATAAGCATCATATCACGATGCTCAGCGGGTTTCCGTACCTTTTGGCAGAGATGAATCATCTGCCTGAAATTCCGCCGTCCCTGAGGCTTTTAATCAGCGGAGGCGATGTACTGCGCGGAGCTACGTGGATCATCTGCTGGATCAGGCGGAGGTATACAATACATATGGCCCGTCTGAAACTACGGTATGCGCCTCCTATTACCGCTGCAACAGCGGGATGGTTCTGGCGGACGGAACCTATCCCATCGGCCATCCAGTCAAGGGGTGCGAAATTCACATTCTGGATCAGGACGGGAACGAAGTTCCTAACGGTGAAACGGGCGAAGTCTGCATTTTTGGAGGAGGTGTATCCCTCGGCTACATTGGGGATCGTGAGGAAGAAAACAGAGCATTTGTAGTTTTATCGGATGGGAATGTGATGTATAGAAGCGGTGACTTAGGCTATGTTCTCCCGGATGGGAACATTGCGTTTCTCCACCGGAAAGACACGCAGATAATGATTTACGGCAAGCGCGTGGAGGTCATGGAAGTGGAATCTACACTCTATCAGTGCAAAGGGGTGGAACAAGCTGTCGTTCGGGCTTTTAAGGACGATGACGGGCTTTCTTACATGATTGCCTATGTCATTCCGGAAAATCAAAATATAAAAGTGTCTGAAGTGAGGAAAGAGCTTTCAGAAAATCTGACTGAGTTCATGATCCCGGAATTTATTGTGAAAATGCCGCAGATTCCTCTGAACAGCAATGGGAAACCGGATATTACCAGGCTTCCGGTGGTGATGAAAGCGGGGAATTTCTAGTGGAAATTATAATAAGGCAGGCCGGTATCGGTGATCTCGAAACTATGATGAGTTGGCGCATGGAGGTTCTGCGCGAGGTATTCAGCATTCCTGAGGAGCAGGATCTGACTGCACTGGAACAGGCAAACCGCAGCTATTACCAGACCATGATGAAAACAGACGGGCACGTTGCCTGCTTCGCCTGTTCGGAAGAAATCATCGGCTGCGGCGGCATCTGTATCTATCAGGAGATGCCTTCCCCCGACAATCCCACCGGCTTGTGCGCCTACCTGATGAATATTTATATCCGTCCTCAGTTTCGCGGACAGGGAGCGGGTAAAAGAATCGTTCTCTGGCTGATGGAGCAGGCCATGCAGCGCGGTATCACCAAAATCTACTTGGAAACCTCTGATTGCGGAAGAAAGTTATACCAGAAGATTGGATTTACGCCCATGATGGATTATTTGAAGCTGGACATGGCTGTTTTCGACAGAAAGGGAATTATTTTATGAAACCAATCATTCAGGATATAGAAGTAAAAGGCATATTGACAAAATCAAATCTTCCCGTCAGCGACTATTCCGTCAACCCGTATGTGGGCTGCGAACACAGCTGTAAATATTGCTATGCTTCCTTTATGAAGCGGTTCTCCAACCACCCTGAGCCTTGGGGAGAATTTGTGGATGTGAAGCATTGGCCGGAAATCAAAAAACCGGAAAAGTACGCAGGCAAGGAACTTTTCATTGGCTCTGTTACCGACCCCTATCAGCCGCTGGAAGAAATCTGTGGCCGGACGAGGGCGCTTTTGAAGCAAATGCAGGGCAGCGGCTGCAAGATCAGTATTGCAACAAAATCCGACCTGATTCTGCGCGACCTTGACTTAATAAAATCTTTTCCAGATGCCCGTGTATCGTGGTCGATTAATACGCTGGATGACGCCTTTCGTGCGGATATGGATACTGCGGTGAGTATCGACCGCCGCTTTGCGGCCATGAAAGCCTTTCACGACGCCGGAGTACGGACGACCTGTTTTATTTCACCCATCTTCCCCGGCATTACCGATGTTCCGTCAATTATCCGCCGGGCAAAGAAGCAGTGTAATCTTGTCTGGCTGGAAAATCTGAACCTGCGCGGCGGATATAAGAAAGTCGTTCTGGACTATATTGCGGATAAATATCCGAACCTTCTTCCTCTGTATGAGAAGATATATCAAAAGAATGACAGAAGCTATTGGGCCATGCTGGATGAAGAAATGCGAAAGTTTACAGCGGACGAGAAGCTTCTCTATGTGCGGGACGATGATTCTATCAGCCGTCCCTTTGAGGAAATGCCTATTGTGGTGAATTACTTCTTCCATGAGGAAATTATACCTTCCGCAAAGAAAAAAGTAAGGCAACATAGAAATTATTAGAAACTTCTTGTTTCCATATAAAACAACACGGTATGAACTTACCCCTGATTCTGTGGATTGCCTGGCTTTATGTTCAAAAATCATGCGCCGATGCTGCCGTTTACTTCACCGATCACAAATAGATTTAATACGTAAAAAACCTGCCTTTGCGCACTTATCTGCAACAGCAGTTACATAAGCTGCCGAGATTTCCTTTATGAAAACACTGCCGGACAATGGCTGCCGAACTCTTTTCCTATTGGGACATATTATAATATTGGACATAGTATTTTAGGAGGTTTTTGGTATGAATAATCAATATTTTCCGTTCAATCAGCATCCCTTTGGACGGCAGCCTTATGGTCCTGATGCAGCGATGGAATTTCAGGAGGAACAGGCTGAGTATGACTCAGCGGCTCAATGTCCTAATCGTGTGACGGGAGGACCTGGATCTTGCGGTTATCCGTCATATGAAGGAGGGTGCTATCCGATACAGGGGCCTCCTGGACGGCCAGGACCTCAGGGCCAGCAGGGAAATACGGGCCCGACAGGTGTTCAGGGGCCGATTGGTCCACAGGGAGAACCTGGAATTGCCGGCCCACAAGGACCTCAGGGCGCACAGGGTCCCCAGGGACTGCGCGGAGCAACCGGTCCGACGGGAGCCACGGGAGCGGCAGGTGCACAGGGAATTCAAGGCCCGACGGGAGCTACGGGAGCGGCAGGAACTACAGGAGGAACTGGGCCGGCTCCAGTTATTACGATTGCTGGTACAGTAACAGGAGACCCAGGTACACAGGCCAGTGTTGATGAAAGTTTTACCCCGAATGGAGCTCAGCTCTTATTCACCATTCCGGCAGGCCCGACGGGAGCTACGGGAGCAGCAGGCGCCACCGGAGCACAAGGGTTACCAGGCTTAAATGGAGTTGATGGAGTCATAGGCCCGACAGGAGCCGACGGGGCGATGGGTCCAACAGGAGCTGACGGTGTTATAGGTCCGACAGGAGCTGATGGGGTTGATGGAATAGATGGTGCAACAGGTCCAACAGGTCCAACGGGCCCAACCGGGCCGATGGGGCAAACCGGCCCGACAGGAGCGGCCGGAGCGCAGGGAATTCGAGGTACAACCGGAGCTACAGGCGCAACGGGAGCAGCTGGAGCAACCGGCCCGACCGGAGCACAGGGAATTCAAGGAACAGCGGGAGCAACAGGAGCAACGGGAGCACAGGGAATTCAAGGTACAACCGGAGTTACAGGAGCAACCGGCCCAACCGGGGCGCAGGGGACTCAAGGCCCAACTGGAGTTACAGGAATAGCCGGAAGTTCAGCAATTATTCCATTTGCTTCTGGTATACCAGTATCGCTTACAACGGTTGCCGGTGGACTGGTTGGTACCCCTGGATTCGTGGGCTTCGGAAATTCAGCTCCTGGTCTGTCGATTGTTGGTGGGGTGATTGATCTGACAAATCCTGCGGGCACGTTGACTAACTTTGCTTTTTCTATGCCAAGAGCGGGTACGATAACAAGCCTGGCAGCATACTTCAGTGTAACTGCAGCTTTGTCCCTGGTGGGGTCAACATTGCAGATTACAGCACAGTTATATCAGTCTAGTGCTGCCAGCAACAATTTTACAGCGGTCTCGGGAGCCGTTGTGAATCTGGCACCTGCGTTATCAGGAGTTCTGTCAGTTGGTACGATTACGTCGGGGATTACCGCAGGACTTAATATCTCTGCAGCAGCAGGAACACGTTTCATGCTTGTCTTTACTGCTTCAGCTACAGGTTTGTCACTGGTAAATACAATTGCAGGCTATGCAAGCGGTGGAATTGCTATTTCGTAGATAAAAATATAGAAAGAAATCATCATATTTGCATTTTCGTAAACAGTATAAAATGGAAGCAGAATTATTGTTGATTATATAGTATGGGATTCATGTGCTCCTCTTGAAGCAGATTGAGTTTTATTAAAGTCTGCCTGAAAGAGGAGCATATTTGAGTACATAACGATAGGGAAAATGGTTCGTTGACCGAGTGTAAATCAGACCTGGGGCTTATCAGTATAATTGTGTGTTTCATACGGATATATTTAAAAGCGGACACTTCATACAGAAATTATTTATCATATTATAATAAGTAAAATAGTATGGAGATGAAATATAAAAAAGTATAGGTACAAAAAAGAACGAATGTTCTTGCTTGTACCTATACTTTTCATTATGTCTATGTTATAATTTTTAGTGATCTTTATTTATAAAATGGAGAAAATTATTTTCCCTAACTCCTGGTAAAGTCTTGTAGCAAATTTAAAGAATATAGGTCATTTTGAAACAGCTATATTTTAGATGAAATAAAGGTATTGAATTTATCCAGGACCAAAGGGGAACCATGTTTTTATGAAGATGTTCGACATATTTTTAAGGCCACGAGAAATTCAACATATAAAAGCGTTATTTCAGCAGATCCAAAGCTTACTGGGAGACAGGTGAAAGAATTGTGGAATAGGAGCAGAATGGAACTGGATTTTCTATTACAAATTTGATAAATTAATGCATCAGGATATTGGGCAAAAGGATATATATGACAGTATTGCTTACAAAGGAAGAATTGGCATATGAACTTGAGCAAATTTTATTTGGTCACCAAGGAGGTAAAAACACAATATGGAGTTCAAATTACATTCAGAATACCAGCCCACCGGCGATCAGCCGCAGGCGATTGAAGCCCTGGTAAAAGGTTTTAGAGAAGGCAACCAGTTCGAGACTTTACTCGGGGTTACGGGATCAGGAAAGACTTTTACGATGGCCAACGTCATCCAGCAGTTACAGAAGCCGACTCTCATCATCGCCCATAATAAAACTCTGGCCGCCCAGCTCTACGGTGAGTTTAAAGAGTTCTTCCCGGAGAACGCTGTGGAGTACTTCGTCAGCTACTATGATTACTATCAGCCGGAAGCATATGTGCCGTCTACGGATACTTATATTGAAAAGGACTCTGCCATTAACGACGAGATTGATAAACTGCGTCATTCGGCTACGGCTGCGTTGTCGGAACGAAATGATGTTATCATTGTGGCCTCGGTGTCGTGTATCTATGGTTTGGGAAGCCCGATCGATTATAAAGAGATGGTTATATCTCTTCGTCCAGGTATGGAGAAGGACAGGGACGAGGTGATTCATAAATTAATTGATATACAGTATACCAGAAATGATATGGATTTTCATCGTGGGACATTCCGTGTCCGTGGGGATATTGTGGAGATATTTCCGGCATATTCGGGAAGTGAAGCATACAGGGTAGAATTTTTTGGCGACGAAGTAGACCGAATTACGGAGATTGATACGGTTACAGGAGAGATCAAGGCTCAGCTGGGCCATCTGGCTATCTTCCCTGCCTCTCACTATGTAGTTCCAAAAGAAAAGATGATGGAAGCTACGGAACATATACTGAAAGAGATGAAGGAACAGGTGGCTTATTTTAAAAGCGAGGACAAGCTTCTGGAGGCGCAGCGAATTGCGGAGCGGACGAATTTTGACGTGGAAATGATGAGAGAGACGGGATTCTGTTCTGGTATTGAGAATTATTCCAGACATCTTACGGGAACTGCTGCGGGAGAACCGCCGTGTACCCTGATCGACTATTTTTCCGATGATTTTCTAATCATCGTCGACGAGTCTCACATTACGCTCCCGCAGGTGCGCGGAATGTATGCGGGCGACCAGTCCAGGAAAAAAACGCTGGTGCAGTATGGATTCCGTCTGCCGTCTGCTCTGGATAACCGTCCGTTGAATTTTACTGAGTTTGAAAGTAAAATCAATCAGATGATGTTTGTGTCCGCGACTCCGTCCGTTTATGAGAAAGAACATGAACTCATGCGGGTCGAACAGATTATTCGGCCAACCGGTCTTCTGGATCCGGAAGTTATCGTACGCCCTGTGGAAGGACAGATCGATGATCTGATTTCTGAGGTAAATAAGGAAATAGCCGGTCATCATAAGGTGCTGATTACCACTCTGACGAAGCGTATGGCCGAGGATCTGACTGACTATATGAGAGAAGCGGGAATCAGGGTAAAATATCTCCATTCCGATATAGATACGCTGGAGCGTGCGGAAATTATCCGTGATATGCGGCTTGACGTATTCGACGTTCTGGTGGGAATTAACCTGCTCAGGGAAGGCCTGGATATACCTGAGATTACGCTGGTGGCGATTCTGGATGCAGATAAAGAGGGCTTTCTGCGTTCGGAAACATCTCTGATTCAGACGATTGGACGTGCGGCCAGAAACAGCGAAGGCCACGTAATTATGTATGCGGATACGATTACGCGGTCCATGCAGGTGGCGCTTGAAGAGACAGAACGAAGACGCCGGATTCAGCAGGAATATAACGAGGAGCATGGGATTACGCCTACTACGATAAAGAAAGCCGTAAGAGATCTGATTGCAATTTCCAAAGCAGCTGTAGAAAGTGACAAAGACTTTAAGAAAGATCCTGAGTCCATGGATGAACAGGAACTTCACAAGCTGGTAAAGGAACTGACAAAGAAAATGCATCAGGCGGCAGCGGAATTAAACTTCGAAGAAGCGGCAAAACTGAGGGACAGAATGGTAGAGGTGAAAAAAATGCTGCTGGAGCTGGAAGGCGGAAAAGAGGAACAAGATTCCGAGATGGTACGGTAATAAGAAAAAGGGGACTGCCGTGAACCAGATGGAGCGGCCGCAGGTCTTAGCGATAAAGCGAAAACGGATACCGGGGTTGTCCATGAGGTTACGTTTGCAGTGCCCTTATGGTAATCAAGGCTTAATAAGTGAATACATTTTCATATCAATTATCTGTCCGTTTTTTACCGCATTGCTTCTAAGAGTACCTTCATACTCAAAGCCATTTTTTTCAAGTATTCGACAGGAAGCAGTGTTATAGGCAAACGGTTCGGCAAAAATTCGGATGATGTCTGTGTTTTCAAAGATATACCGGCAGATTTGTCTGACCGCATTTGTTCCGATTCCGCACCGCCAGTACGGTTCGGCAATATAGTATCCGAGTTCTGCAGTCCGGGCATGAATGTTGTCCTTACGGAAGACGCCGATACTGCCGACGGTTCTGTCATCGACTGTAACTGCAAAAGAAAAGGTCGTCTGACTGTCTGAATGCAGCATTGCCTGGATAAATTCGGCGGCATCAGCTTCGGTATAAGGATAAGGCAGACCATCCCGTAAATTATTCTGAACATTTTTATTGTTGATTGCCAGAGCAAGATCAGCGGCATCGCCGGCCCTCCACTTTCGGATTATACATTCCATCCTCACTTTCCTCCTTAAAAAAGATAGCTGGCACTTGCCAGCTCAGTGGTCATAATTTATTTCTTCATAATGATATCAGGCTATCAAGGCCGCGGCAGTTCGAAAAGACAGCTGCGGCCTTATTTTACTTTTTAGGAACGGTTCTCTCTTGATTTTTATTTATAATACCTAATATTACCATAGAAAGGACTGTTCGTCCATTTGATATTGGACAGTATTATTGACAATTATTCTCAATAATGATACAATTTTCTTGATAACAGGATAGAGAAATGGAGACTGCCATGAAAAAGTTAAATGAAGGGCAAAAAGGGGCTGTTTACCGCGTAAAAAGCGTGATGGTCGACGAACGCCTTACAAGGCGTCTGGAGGCGCTGGGTGTGAATGAGGGCACGACGGTTACGCTTATGAATAAAAAGGGAAGCGGTACTTTAATCATAAAGGTAAGAGGTACGAGACTCGCTCTGGGACGAAAGATTGCTGAGGGCATTGAAATAGAGGAGGAACCACAGAATGGACGATAGGAAAGAGAAAGTGATCCGGGTCGGATTTGTCGGCAATCCAAACTGTGGGAAGACAACTCTGTTTAATGCGTTCACCGGCGCAAATCTGAAAGTAGCGAACTGGCCGGGAGTTACGGTTGAACGTGTGGAAGGCGAGACAACTTATCAGGGGCAGACAATAAAGGTAATCGATCTTCCTGGAATCTACAGCCTGACCTCGTATACGATTGAGGAGATTGTAACGAGAAAGAGCATTGAGGCGAATGAAGTAGATGTAATTATAAATGTCGTCGATGCATCTTCTCTGGAACGAAATCTGTACCTTACCCTTCAGCTTCTGGAGCTGAGAAAACCGGTTATTCTGGCGCTGAATATGATGGACATCGTAGAAGACAGGGGAATGGAAATCGACCTTCACCGCCTTCCGGAAATGCTTGGAGATATTCCTGTGGTGCCGGTTTCTGCCAGAAAACGCACGGGTCTGGACGTTTTGATGCATGCAGTTGTCCATCACTATGAAGAAGGACCCAAGGGCATAGTCGTCCATTATGACAACGGCCTGGAAGACAAGATCGAGAAGACAGAAGTCATTCTGCGCGCCCATTACGGCGAGATGGAGAATATCCGCTGGCATGCGATTAAGATGCTGGAATATGATGAAGAAGTATGCAGGGATCATCCAATTGATGTAAACAACGTCGTTGACAGAAGCTATGAAAAAGAAATCATTAATGAAAAATACGATTATATCGATGAAATTGTAAAGGAATGCCTTTTTAACAAGGAATCAAAGGAAGCGGCAACGGATCAGATTGACGTATATCTGACGCATCCCGTATGGGGAATTCCTATATTTCTAGGCATTATGGCTCTCGTATTCTTCCTCACATTTACAGTGGGAGACTTTTTGAAAGGATACTTCGAAGTCGGTCTGGGATGGTTTTCGGGGACGCTTTTGTCGATCCTTGAAGCGGTCCATGCCTCTCAGTGGGTGATCTCGCTGCTGGTTGACGGTATTGTAGCAGGAGTGGGAGGCATACTTACATTTCTGCCAAATATTTTTATCCTGTTTCTGGCGCTTGCCTTCCTGGAAGACAGCGGCTATATGGCAAGAGTTGCATACGTTATGAACGAGACGATGAGCATGGTAGGGCTGTCGGGGAAGGCTTTTCTTCCTATGCTTCTTGGATTTGGCTGCACGGTTCCTGCTGTTATGGCCACGAGAGCACTTCCGAGTGAAAGAGACAGACGCAGAACAATTCTTATTACACCGTTTATGTCGTGTTCCGCAAGGCTGCCGATCTATGTGCTGTTTGCAGATATGTTCTTTCCCAATCACGCACTTTTAGTCGCTTACTCGCTGTATCTGGTTGGACTGATGGTAGCGATTATTATCGCATTTGCGGTACATAAAATGAGTCCGGGAGAGGAAGAGGATGCCCTCTTAATAGAGCTTCCGGAATACAAGACGCCAAATGCCCGCACCGTGGCTATTTACGTCTGGGATAAAGTAAAAGACTACCTGACCAAGGCAGGAACCACAATTTTTATCGCATCCATAGTCCTGTGGTTTGTTCTGAATACGGGAACGCAGGGATTTGTAGATAACGTTTCAGACAGCTTTGCTGCTATGTTCGGTCATTTCCTGACCCCTGTTCTCATACCGGCGGGGCTTGGAAGCTGGAGAATTGCGGTAGCGCTGATTTCCGGATTATCCGCCAAAGAAGTGGTGGTTTCCAGCTTTTCCGTGCTGTACGGAATTGGAAATGTCAACTCCGCAGCTGGCATGAGCTCCCTTTCCCAGGTGCTGGCAGCTTCCGGCTTCGGCGCCGTTAATGCTTATGCGCTGATGATTTTCTGCCTGCTTTATTCCCCATGTATGGCGGCCGTAGCGACGATAAAAAGAGAAACCCATTCCTGGCGCTGGACGATTGGAATGGTGCTATTCCAGATTGTGATTGCATGGACGGGGGCTGTTGCCGTCTATCAGATCGGAAGCAGAATTTTTTAGTCTCATAGATTATGCAGCTGTATCATTATTCTTGTATTTATGGGATTTTGGAGGAGATTCCTGAAGGGAGAAAGATGCGGTCGGAAAGGCGGGAATAGAGATAGATGTGGCTGGACAGCCTGTCTTCTTCCGATACGTCGCTGCAGTTGATTTCCTTCACCATTTCGTTCATTTCATCATAGCGTGAATCAGAGGTATCAGGAACAAGTATGATTTCGTGGACGCTGGACGGCAGGATGATCAGATCGCTGCCATAAGAGTCGGCAAATTCTTTCAGAACACCGGGATAGAGCATGCAGTAGGCTCCGTTCATGCCTTTGGTATTCGACAGGACGTGAAGCGGCTGGGGATCATTACAAAAGTCGGGAACTGCAGACGCCGGTTCTTCTTCGTCTCCGGCGGAGCCGTTTTGTATCATCCCTTCGATTGCGTCCCCCAGCTCCTGCAGAATCGGGGGGAAAAGCCGTGGAGAATTGGCATGCGCTTCTGTGAAAAGCTCGGTTTCCGTCATGTTCCATTGAGAAAGCTGCTCCATATTGATGATAGAGGTAAATGCTTCTTCATCATTTTCAAGAAAGAGAAAAAAGACAATGCTTAGATCGAGAAAGGGAATGTGGGGAACCTGGGAAAGAAGCAGTTCATTATCAGCCGTATTGATTAATTTGCAGGCCAGACTGGTACGGGCAGAACTGAAGCGGAGGAACTGTTCAGGATGGAGAGTGGCAGGAAGAGAGTGACCTGTATAGAGATTCAGAATTTCTGATACAATACAGGATACCGGAAGACCGTTTTCGTATTCTTCAAAAAACTGGCGAAGATAGATGGCAGCGGCCACAGTGGACGGCGGTTTCTGAATACACAGACTGTCGGAAAGAACCCCGTTATTTTTAGGAATCTGACGAAGAGATACAGAAAAAGAACTTCCGAGCTGCCCTGCAACGGCAAGCCGGATGTTTTCTAAAAAAATTTCGTATACCACAAGTATACCTCCTTTGTATGAAATTTTATAAAGGGATCGTTTGTTCCGAATGGAACTGAAAAGAAGGCCAGGCGACTGGTGTTTTTTATTATAACGAAACGGAAGCCAAACCGCAAGAAAACACATCATAAATATTGTTCCATAATTATGATGAATATGAAAAAAGGATAATATATTTATGTAATTTTGAGGGAGTTCTTCAGAAATGAAATGATGGAAAGCGGGAAAATGAAAGGATTGCGGTCAGAGAGGAGAAGCGCATGATATCTTGGAAAAAAGAACCGAAGAAGGTAAGAAAACACATATTTTTTTCAGGAATGGTCCAGGGTGTCGGTTTCCGGTACCGGTCCTATTATATCGCCCAGTCGCTTGGACTGACAGGATGGGTCGCCAATATGTGGGACGGCCGCGTGGAAATGGAAGTCCAGGGAGATCCCGATTCAATCGGCCGGATGCTGGAGCAGCTCTATGAAGGGCGCTTTATATCCATAGACAGGATTGATTCGGAAGATATCCCTGTAATTTCAGAACTGGGGTTTACGATTAAAAATTGAGTTTATTCCATTGATTTCATTCCTCTTTGAACTGGCTTCTGTACTGCCCGGGAGTGGTGTTTTCGTACTTTTTGAATGTTCTCATAAAGCTGCGTACGTTATTGAAACCTACCTGAAAACCGATCTGTTCGACGGTCAGGGTAGTTTCCTTTAAAAGCTGTCTGGCTTTTGCAATCCGCTGAGTATTCATATACTCTACAAAACCGATATTCAGGTTTTCCTTGAACAGTCGGCTGACATATGGGGCACTCAGATGGCTGAAAGCGGCCAGGTCATTTAAAGAAATGTCTTCACCCAGATGGGTATTAATATATTCCAGAAGGCGCTCCGTAATTTTAGGCGAATGATCGTTGTTGAACGACTGAACGCTTACAGCGGCAGATCGTACAAATTCGGCTGTACCGGAACGAAGTGCTTCAAGAGAATCAGCACATTTCAGTTTCTCATAGTATTCGGAAGAGCCGGAAGAAGCGATGTCAATACCGAGTTCGATAAAAATACCGAGGACGGAATTTACGACATCAGAAGAGACGGCACGGGCATATTCTACGGTCAGACCGTCTTCCACATCGGAAAAAATAGCGCTGCAGTATTCGCTGGCCTCATCTGCAGAACCGGTTCGTACGGACTCCATCAGGGAGTCCTTTAATTTTGCATCCGGCACCCGCATTGCATAGTCGATGGATTCCAGCGTTTCAGAGGTTTCCGCAAGGGAACGTTCGCTGTACTGCTGAAACTTCAAGGATTCCAGAGCTTCCCTGTATGAGTAGGGAAGGTCGGATAGATTCCTGTAAAGCCGGCCGTAGCCCATGCGGAGAAACGGTGTGGCAGCAAGGGAAAACTGTTCCTGGAACAGATGGATGATTTTTACGAATTCTTCCTGCTGAAAGCCGTCAGAGCTGCTGGAAATGTTGACAATCAGCGCCCACTCCGAACGGTTTACTTTGATGAAGGCAAAAGGATCGTGAAAGGGCTGCATAAGCTGTTCTGCCACCTGGGATATCGTATAGCTGTGCAGCGTGCGGGAGTTTTCATCGAAATCTCTTCGATATTGTTCATAGTCGGAGACCTGAAATACGATGCAGCCGTAATTGTCTGGGGAGAAACCACCGTCTATGAACTTTAATTTCTGGATAATTTCGTCTTCGGAGACGGCATCTCCCCTTAAGAGGCTGAAGAAAAAGTCATTTTTTACCGCTGGCTGCATGGATTTTACGATGGATTCCATGTTTTCATTCTGGCTGGCTATATTTTTGTAAGCATTCTGTATATACTGATATTCTTCGGGAAGCCTCCGGGCTTCTTTTTTTCCGTCTTTGCCGCTGATAAAGTTGGTCAGTACGCGGAGCGGCAGATAGACGCGATAAGAAATCAGAATCGATAAGAAGAAGGATAAGACCAGTGTAATAACGGCAATATTGGACAGCAGCCTGGAAATAGCCTGTAGGAATTAAAGAATACAGGCATGGGCGCCGCACCTACATAGACCCAGCCGGTAACTGGGGAAAATGTGTTCAGGATTACGTATTCGTCCCTGCCTACCGTATAGGTGAACGTGCCGGGGCTTTTGTACAGCAGATTCTGAAATTTTTCCGAATTCTGATATAAGGAATCAGGATTCTGCATATAGAGGCTTCGTCCGGATGCGTCATAAACGGACATTTCCAGAATTGCGGCATCATCATGAGAGGAAAAAAGAAAGCTTTTTTCCATGTTCAAAATCAGACATCCAAGTGAACCGGAGGAATCCTCGGTATATTCTGATAAATGGTAATAAATTCATGGGTGCCTCCTGTATCTGTATCATAAGTTCGGTCCATCATAGGTTCATAAGAGCCGCTGGAATAGCTGTCCAGAGCAGCTTTATCGTAGAACTGGTCATAGGTGTATCCGGTTTTATCCGATGTCAGGACCAGCTTTTCATAATTGGAAAAGAGATAAATCAGATCCATTCCGTTTTCAGCTGTTTTCAGATCGTTCAGAGATTTCATAATCAGGGTATTCCGCTGGACTTCTGAAAATGTGGGATCCGTGATAAAGGACAGTATGGATTTATTATCTGCCATCTGAGAAGCAGCCTGTCTGGCTGAAAGTATTTTACTGTCAACCTGATTGGTATATTGGAGAAACGCTTTCTGGTTAAAACGATAGCTTTCACTTTTCCAGAATCGTTCCGCCATGCTGGAGAAATACATTGCCATACACAGAATCGGAATCACTGCGAAAACATTTAAAAGCAGAAAGGTTCGAATAAAAGCTGAAGCAGGCCGTTTTGTCCTGTACAGCTGTAAAAGAAGCCGGAGCTGTTTCATGTCTGTACCTCGTCGATCCAAAAGTTGTCCTGGATATTATAAGATAACCGCACAGCGGCTTATAAGCTCCGGCGGAATAGAGCGCCCGGATTTCTGTAGTGAATGCAGAAACCGCAATGCGCAGATATAATGTCCGTTATTGGGACATTATATCATAGTCCAAAAGATTATACAAAAATTTGGCTGTAAAAAATGACATGACAATAATTATAACGAAACAAATTCGATAAAATGTCATGGGAAACATAGAAAAATGTCAATTGTGCACAAGATAAAGGAAAGATATAATATAGCCATGTCATGCATGATAGATGAAAGAGGTACCGAATAAATGAATAGGAATAAAGGATTATTGTTTAAAATCTGGAAAATCGGCGGGGCGGCTGTACTGGCAGCCGCAGTCAGTTCGATATCCGGCTGTGGTCAGGGATCAGGTCAGAGAGAGCTTTCTCAGGAACAAAAATCAGAGGAACGGGAAGCGCCTTCTGCAGAAAACAGGGAGAAACCGATTCCGATAAAACTTGCTGATTTTCTCGCAGAGGATCACCCTGTCAATGAATCTCTGAATGAAGTTCTGCGGCCGATGCTGGAAGAGAAAACAGATGGGCGTTATACATTAGAGGTCTATTCTGACGGAGACTTGGGAGGAGAAGAAGACTTCCTGAAAGGAATCAGAAAGGGCACAATCGAAGCAGGTATTGCGGGAGTTGAACTGTCCGATCAGTTTCCAGCCTTAAAAGTGGTAGATTTTCCGTTTGTATTTGAAGATATTGACAGCAGTTTTGCGGCTTTGTCTGATCCGGATATCATGAATGCCATGAACGAGGCGATCGAACCGGCTGGAATTGTATGCAAAGGCTTCGTGTTGACAGGCGTACGGTCCATTTCCAATGATGTCAGGCCGATCAAAACTCCTGAAGACTGTAAAGGACTGACGCTCAGAACACCGAATGTAACGCAGTTTATCGAGTATGCTCACAGACTGGGATTTGAAACGATCAATGCATCCGTTCCGGAAATTTTTACCGTACTCCAGCAGAAGCTGGCTGACGGCCAGGAAAATCCGCCTACGGCGCTGCTGACGAGCCAATGGTATCAGGTACAGAAATACCTGTCTCTGACAAGACATCAGATCACATATAACTGGATCGCAGTCAATAAGGAATTTTATGATTCCATGAAGGAAGAGGACAGGAAGGCTTTTGACGAGTGCTGTATGGCTTACACAGAAACGGTAAAACGGGCATATATGGAAAGGGAAGCCTCGGATCTGGAAAGTCTACGTGAACTAGGCGTCGATGTGACAGAGGTAGACAGAGAGCCGTTCCGGGCAGTCGGACAGGCTATGATCGAAGAATACAGCCAGAAATATCCTGAGTTCAAAGGTATGTTAGAAATGCTCCGTGAAAAGGGGGCAGAATAACAGGAGGTAAGTTTGTGTGAAAGTAATAAAAAAAGCGAATGACTTTATTCTTGGCGTTTTAATGATCGTGTTAAGCGCAGGTCTGTTTTTTGGAAAAGTGACGTCCAATGTTCCGGAAGTCAGCCAGGCGGGCTGATCGCCAGGCCGGATGTATGGCTGCAGATGATAGCTGTGCTTCTGTTTCTGGTAGCCGTGATTCTGGTTGTATCATCTCTGGATTTTGCTGGTAAGGCAGAAAAAGAGGGGTTCCATTTTGTGCTGGACAGCACCATCCTGCTGACAGTTGCCGCTCTTATCTTATATGCGGTCTTGCTGCCGGCAGCAGGATTTATTCCAACGACGTTTCTGATGACCGTATTTCTGACGGCAGTTTATACGCTGAAGGAAGAGAAACTCTGCGTCAGAGGGCTGGATAAAAAAGATATGATCAGAATCGGGCGTAAAAGCGTAATAACAGGGGCGGTTCTGCTCGTGATTTTGTGGCTTGTATTTGCTAAACTGCTGGCCATCCAGCTTCCGTAGCGGTCTGAGCGTCGGTACAGAAAGCGGTATTGAGTATTCAATGTCGCGAACTTCATAAAAAAGGGAACAAGCAGAAGAGATAAAAATGTAAGAAAAAGGAGAAGGATTGAGATGAAATTTAAAAATATATTAAAGGCAGGCATTTGCATTTTTTCAGCAGCCGTATTGCTGGCTGGCTGTCAATCAGGAGAAAAAAAGGATGATTACCCTACAAAGCCGGTCAATGTGATCGTCCCGTTTGCACCGGGCGGCGGTTCTGATGTCCTGACCCGTTCGATGATGGAATATCTGAAGCTTCCGAACAACCAGAACTTTGTTGCGGTAAATGTGGACGGCGCAGCCGGATATATCGGCTGTCAGCAGGCGTATAATTCTGCAAACGACGGATATACCCTTCTGGCGCATAATCCCATGGATGTCGTTTCTTATACTCTGGGCGGGACGACGGACGTGGAACTGTACAAGGACCTGGAACTTGTCTGCGGTATTGCTGACGACTTTAATATCCTTGTGACAAATAAACAGAGCGGATGGAAAACGCTGGATGATGTCGTAGAGTATGTTAAGGCACATCCGGGAGAAGTTAAGGTGGGAAACACAGGCTCCATGAACTGCAATATGGCGGACTGCTTAAGAGTTCTGGATGCCCTTGGAATCAAAGACGACGTAACAGTAGTTCCATATAACAGCGGCGCGGACAACAAGGTGGCCAATATGGGCAATCACGTTCAACTGAGCGTAAATACTGGGGCGGACGTGCAGGCTTCCGTAGAAGCGGGCGATGAAATTCCACTTCTCGTCATCAGTGACCGCCGCTCTAAATCCCTTCCGGATGTACCGTGTACAAAAGAGCTGGGATATGATGTTGTAACGACAAAACCGAGGGGACTGTATGCTCCGAAAGGAACGAGTGCGGATAAAATAAAAGTGATCAGCGACGCAGTGGCAGAGGTGTGCGCGAACGAGGATTTCCAGAAAAAGGTTTTGAGCCTTGGCCTTGAAGTACATTATGTATCCGGTGAAGAACTGCAGAAAAAGATCGACGGCTGGGTGGAAGAAATTAAGCCTGTATTTGAAGACATGAAACAACAGTAAATAATTTAAGGAGGACAAGCACATGGAAGCGATTATCGGCGGCTTTTCCACTATTTTTACAGACCCTATGTGCCTGACAGTGTTATTTGGAGGCGTTTTCATAGGAATTGTATTCGGCTGTATTCCAGGTCTGACGGCAACACTGGGGGTAACGCTGATGATTCCGTTTACATACGCTTAACGCCGGCACAGGGACTAACTCTGTTGATTGCCATTTATGTAGGTGGAATCAGCGGGGGTCTGATTACAGCGACATTGATCAATATTCCGGGAACGCCGTCTTCTATTTTTACGTGTTACGACGGTTATCCGATGGCAAAAAACGGAAAACCGGGACAGGCGCTCTCCATCGGCGTATTCGCTTCGCTGATCGGCGGAACGGTATCGGCTCTGGCGCTGTTTTTTATCGCACCGCCGCTCTCAAAGGTGTCATTGATCTTTGGAAACTGGGAGTACTTTGCAGTTGCATTTCTGGGACTGGCAGTCGTGATCAGTATGGCTTCAGACGACATCGTCAAAGGACTGATCGGCGCTCTGATCGGAATTATATGCGGCAGTATCGGCCTGGACGCAGTGTCGGGAGCCCAGAGACTGACATTCGGGTCATGGCAGCTGATGAGCGGACTTCAGTCCACAGCACTGATGATGGGGCTGTTTGCTGTTTGTGAAATACTGATTCAGAGCCATGATCTGGGAAAGGAGAAAAAGGATATACAGATGGGGAAGATGTCCTTTATGCCTCCGCTGAAAGAAATGAAAGGCTGCGGCCTTCCCATTGCTCTGGGATGCCTGTATGGTACGGGAATCGGGATTCTTCCCGGAATCGGGCAAAATGCATCTACGCTGATCACATATAATCAGGCTAAAAAATTATCCAGGCATCCGGAACGGTTTGGCCACGGCTCACCGGAAGGCATTTGCGCTTCTGAGACATCCAATAATGCGGTAAACGGAGGTGCGCTGATACCTCTGATTACTCTTGGAATACCGGGAGACCTGACGACGGCGGCACTGATCGGAGGTCTGATGATTCACGGCCTGCAGCCGGGGCCTCTCCTTTTTAAGACAAATCTGGATGTCGTAGGCGCGATTATGGTTGCCTATTTCCTGGCAAATATCGTCATGTATGTGATGGAACTGGGACTGATCCGAGTTTTTGTGAAAGCGGTAAATATTAAATTTTCTTATCTGTTCCCGGCGATTCTGATGTTCTGCCTTCTTGGAACTTTCGCGCTGAACAACAGGACATTTGATTTGTGGGTGCTGATTATTTCCGGAATCGCAGCCTATGTCCTGACACAGTTCAAGGTGGATATGGCGCCGGTGATTTTAGGATACATTCTGGGACCGCTTGTGGAAAAGTATTTCCGTATGGCGCTTACAGCGGAAAATGGTAATTTTGCCGCTGTGCTGGACAGACCGATTGCCCTTGTCTGCCTTGCAGCAGCTTTGATCTTCCTGATCATGCCGGTGTGCAGCAGCGGTTTCCGCAGAAACAAGAATAAACTTAACAGACTTCAGGAACAGGGAAATTAGCTGTTTTCAACAAACAGCAGTTTTTTGAAAAATAGAGTTAAAAAAAGATCAGGCTGCCTGCCATAAGTGGAAGCGGCCTGATCTTTTTACTTTCCAGGAAAGAATTTGTTGCTGTGAAGTATTAAAGTATCTGATTTCCTGGAAAGTAAAAAACGCTCCGCTATGGATGCGCACTGCGGCGGAAGGGAATCAAGTCGCTGAAGCGACTCGCCGCAGGCGCGAGAGTTCCGCTTGCGGAACTCTTTGTTTACTTTCTAGGAAAGACCTTGTTATTGTAAAGTGATAAAGCGTATGATTTCCTAGAAAGTAAAAAACGCTCCGCTATGGATGCGCACTGCGGCGGAAGGGAATCAAGTCGCTGAAGCGACCCGCCGCAGGCGCGAGAGTTCCGCTTGCGGAACTCTTTGTTTTAGGAGAGCCGGTTTTTGCGGAATTTAAGGCTTTCGGCAGGGCGGAACCCTCTGTCAAGGGAGTGCAGCTATCCGGTCCCCCTTGCGTTGTTGTACAAATGACACAAAAAATAAAAAATGAAGAAAAGAATATTGACAAAAATGTTAGATGAGTATATTATAATACTTAATTACAGTATGAAAGAAAGTAGTGAGGACAAGATATGGACAACTACGTAATAGGTATTGATTTTGGGAGCGATTCTGTCAGAGCGGTTTTGATCGATGTGAATAATGGGGCTGAGCTGTCATCGTCAACTGTCTTTTATAAGAGGTGGGCAGAGAAGAAATATTGCGACAGCCCATCCAACAGGTTCAGGCAGCATCCATTAGATACATAGAGGGCTTTGAGGAAGCCGTCCGCAAGGCAGTTGCTGAAGGAAGTAAAAAAGTCGGCCGTCCGATCGGAGAGAAAATTGCGGGAATAGGAGTGGATACGACAGGCTCTACCCCCTGCCCGGTAAATAAAGAAGGAATTCCGCTGGCACTTCTTCCGGAATTTGCTGATAATCCGAATGCCATGTTCTGGCTGTGGAAGGATCATACGGCGATTGACGAAGCGAAGGAGATCAACAGGATACTCAGCGATTTTCGGGGAGAAAATTATACCAGATTTCAGGGCGAATACGCTTCTGAATGGTGGTGGGCCAAGATTCTTCATTGTGCGCGTACAGATTCAAGGGTAAAGGAAGCAGCTTATTCCTGGATCGAGCACTGCGACTGGATTCCGGCCCTTCTGACCGGCAGAACTAAGCCGGAAGAGATGTACCGCTGCAGCTGCGCAGCAGGACATAAAGCCCTGTGGCACAGTGATTTCGGCGGACTTCCCGCCCATGAATGCCTGAAAGCGATCGACCCTTATCTGGAAAAAGTGGCGGAAACCTATGGACAGGGACCTCAGGTTTCCACGACCAATACTGGTATGATTACTCCTGAATGGGCGGAGAGGTTGGGAATCAGTAAAAAGTGCATAATCGGAGGCAGCTCTCTGGACGCTCATGCAGGAGCGGTGGGAGCGGGCATTACAGATAATACGTTAGTTATGGTAATCGGAACATCTGCTGTTGACATGCTTATCGAAAAGAGGCAAAATGTCAGAGGTAAGGACCTCAAGGATTCCTGCGGAATGGCTGAAAATTCAATTGTTCCGGGATATATTGGAATTGAATCAAGCCAGGCAGCGTTTGGCGATGTGTATTCCTGGATTCGGGATATTCTGATGTGGTCGGTAAGAGATTTCGTGGATTCTATGGAAGGAATCAGCGAGGAACAGAAAAGGCAGTATACAAAAGATTATAAAAACAGGCTGCTGGATCGGTTATCCCAAGAGGCGATGGCCTACGAAGGAGAAGACATCAGTGCAGTCGACTGGTTAAATGGACGAAGATATCCGATTATCAATGAAAAAGTAAAGAGCGGGGTCTATGGTTTATCATTAAGTACCGATACGGTGCAGTTATTCCGCTCATTCGTTCTTTCTACTGTATTTGGAGCGAGGAGAATAGTTGAGTCCTTTGTTACAAGAGGGATTCAGATTGACAGAATTATTACGGTGGGAGGAGTTTCTAAAAGATCGCCCCTGATTATGCAGCTTTTGGCGGATGCATTGAAAAGGCCGATACAGGTTTCGAATTGCAATCAGGCATGTGCAAGAGGGGCGGCGATCTATGCGGCAGTGGCGGCAGGATTCTATCATACGATTGTGGAAGCGCAGAAAACGATGTGTATAGGATTTTCCAATGTCTACACGCCGAATGAGGATAATTTTACCAGATACGACATACTTTACAGGAAATATCTTAACGTAGGGCGCCATTTTGAGGACATCCAGTCATCCTGGGATGGAGAAGGTGCTGAGAAAGAGTATGAACAGTAGTAATGTAAACTTAAAAAACAAAACGGATATCCTGGATGTGCTTTGGAGACATGACAGTGTATTTAAGGCAGAGATTGCCCGGATGGTGAATCTTTCCCAACCGACCGTATTGAGGATTATTGAGGACCTGAAGAAGAAAGATATTGTAAACGTAACAGAGATTGGAGTGAGCAGCGGAGGAAGACCTCCGGTGATGCTGGAACTGAATAAGGATGCGTACAACATCATATCTCTGGACATCGACGAGTACAGGACAGAAGTGCTGCTGACGGATTTAAAGCTGAACATTATTGACAGCAGAATCAGGGACAACCAGTCTGCGGATACCAGCCTTTCCATTATGACAAAGGCTGTCGAGATGGTGAAATCGGTTATTGAAGATAACCGTGAGCGAATCAGGGAAATTGCCGGAATCGGCGTCTGTGTTCCGGGACTGGTGGATGCAAAGCAGGGCTATGTCATTTACAGCAATGAATTAAAGTGGAGCGAGGTCAGTGCCAGGAAGTTCTTTTGCCAGCATTTTGATGGTTATATTACGGTGGAAGAAGGAAGCAGGCTTTCGCCATGTATGAGAAAATGTTTGGAATAGGAAAAGAAATCGGCAATTATATGTGTCTGAGCCTGGGAAAGGGAATCTCATCTGCTCTTGTTATGAGGGGAAAGCTGATTTACGGAGCTTCTGAGATTGCCGGACAGATCGGCCACATGGCAGTAGAAAAGGACGGTCCGAAGTGTTACTGCGGCAATTATGGCTGTCTGGAGCTGTTTGCTTCCGGAAAGTCCATTAAGGCAAAGGCGGTAGAAACAGTAAAAGGAAATCAGAATTCTATGATTACCGATCTTGTATATGGAGAGGCCGGAAAAGTTGATCTCGATATTGTATTTGAAGCGGCATCGAATGGAGACAAGACTGCGATAGATATATTAAGTAATGCCGCAGAATATCTGGGGATGGCAGTGAGCAGCGTGATCAATCTGGTAGATCCGGAAGCGATTATCTGTGGGGGAAAGCTTGGGAATAATCGATTGTTTATAAACATGTTCAAAGAGGCGCTTGATAACAGAAAGATGAGAATGAGGGACGGGGAAATCAAATTAATTACGGTAGAGAATGTAAGCAGCTATCGGGCAATCGGCGCGGCAGCCTTCATTTTGGAACGATTTCTTGAGAATGGAGGAGGAGTGCCGGACAGCATTACAGTCAAATAGAGGGGAGAGGATTTTATGCGTCAGATTCAGGCAAAAAAATTAACAGTTCAGGGGTTTGCACCTTACGGCAGCTATATGGATATTCTCCATCCGGAGGGCAGCTGCCTGGGGGATTTTTATAACGATAAGGTCCTCTACCATGTGTCGGGGAATATGCCGGTAGGATTTTCCACATTGATATGCAGGAAGCCTGAGCAGCAGATTGTTACAAAAGCAGAATACCATAATACCACGGGAGAGGCTATGCTTGTCATGGACGATGATGTGATCTTACATGTTGCGCCTCCTACAGGCGAACCGTGTCCTGAGCGCACAGAAGCATTTATCGTACCGATGGGAACACTGATCGCCATTAAGACAGGCGTATGGCACATGGGGGTAATGCCACTTACAAAAGAAGAGGCGCACGTGCTGATTGTTCTTCCGGAACGGGTATATAAAAATGACTGTTCTGTATCTGAATATAAAGAGGAAGATTTTATTGAAATTTTATCATAAAGGAGGAGATTTTTATGGAAAATGTAATGGAACTGTTTTCACTGAAAGGAAGAGTGGCAATCGTGACAGGCGGAGGCCAGGGTCTGGGGAAATCCATGGCGATAGGCCTGGCACAGGCAGGAGCTGATATCGTTATAGCTGCCAGGAGAACTGAGACGGCTATGGAGACAAAGAAAATTATCGAAGACATCGGAGTAAAGTGCACCGTAATCAAGGGAGACATGAGAGTGGAAGACGATGTAAAGAAAATGGTCTCTCAGGTTGTGGAAGAATACGGAAAGATCGATATCCTCTTTAATAATGCAGGTACCTGGAGAGGAAGCGATGCGGAGAAGATGGAGCTGGAGGACTGGAAGGAAGTCATTGATGTGAACCTGACAGGACCGTTTATTGTTTCCAGGGAAGTAGGCAATGTGATGCTCAGGCAGGGTAAGGGAAGTATCGTAAACGTGGCCTCCATGTCGGGAATGATTGTCAATACGCCTCAGAACCAGTGTGCATACAATGCGTCCAAGGGCGGTCTGATTATGCTGACCAAATCTATGGCAGCAGAATGGGCGGACCGGGGAGTAAGAGTGAACGCCCTCTGCCCTGGATATATGAGGACCGAGATGAGTGAGGACAGGTATCAGAGAAAAGATCCGGCTATTGAACGGTGGTTCTCCATGACGCCAATGGGCAGATCAGGAGTGCCGGATGAGCTGATGGGCATTGCCGTATATCTGGCATCGGATGCGTCCAGTTTTGTAACGGGAGCGTCCTATCTGGTAGACGGCGGATATACAGCCTGGTAAGTTTCAAAAGAGAGCAAAATCATTATAATATATTAAGGAGGTTATTTATGAGAAGAAAGGTTTTAGCAACAGCATTGGCAGCAGTCATGGTACTGACCCTGGGCGCCTGCTCATCAGGAGAGAAAAAGGCGGAGACAACTGCATCAGGAACGACTGCAGAGGCAGGAGCAGAGACGACGGAAAAGGCTGCGGAAGAAACGACGGACAGCAAGTCTTCCGACGAAAAGGGCAAATTAATTGGCATTTCTGTGGCCGACCAGTCGAACGTTTTTTACGTTGATATTCTGGCAGGCATGGAAGAGGCAAAGCAGGACGGAGATGAATTTGTCATCATGGATGCAGGCTTTGATGCTGCCAAACAGATGGATGACATCGAAGACATGATTACACAGGGAGTTCAGGTTATGCTGATTGATCCGGTTGATTCCAATGCGATTAAGACATCCCTGGATGCATGCAATAAGGCCGGAATTCCGATCATCTGCTATAACTCACCGGTTGCGGCTGATCTGGCGGAACAGGTAGATTCTACGGTAGCGACAGACAACGTAATGGCTGGTAACCTGGCAGGAGAAGCCATGGCAAAGGGTATGGGAGAAAAAGGCAAGGTCGCTCTTCTTACATATAATGTTGCGGAAGTTACGGCAGACCGTGCAAACGGTTTTATGGATGTCTTAAAGAAATATCCGGATATTGAGATCGTAGAGCAGCAGGAAATCGAACCAGGTACAGATACGGCCCTGCCTGTAGCAGAAAATATTCTCCAGGCTTATCCGGACCTTACAGGATTCTTTGCAATCAATGACCCGTCAGCTCTTGGAATCGTAGCGGCCGCAGAGACGGCAGGCATGCTTGACCAGCTTACGATTGTAGGCGTAGATGGTTCGGAAGAGGCAAAGGCTTCTATTAAAGAAGGAAAAATGTATGCCAGCGCAGCGCAGTACCCGAAGGAAATTGGAAAGATATCCATTGAAACCGCTTATAAGGTATTAAACGGAGAAACAGTGGAAAAAGATACAAAAGTAGATTCCGGACTGATCGATGCCAGCAATGCTGAATAATCATTAACCCAGGAAAGGGCTGTCTGTTAAGAGTTTCTGATCAGACAGCCCTGTTAAGAAAGAGGGGCGGCTTATGGTAGAACAGAACTATTTAGAAATGCTCAATATCAGTAAAACCTTTCCAGGAGCGAAGGTACTGTCCAATATCGATTTCAGGCTGAAAGCAGGGGAAGTCCGGGCATTAATGGGAGAAAACGGCGCCGGAAAATCCACGCTCATGAAAATCCTAGGCGGAATCTATGATATGGATAAGGACGGCGGGAAGATTCTGATTGAAGGCAATGAGGTTAAAATCAATGATGTAAAAGATGCCCAGAAGTACGGCATCAGCATTATCCATCAGGAGCTGTGCCTGGCAGCCAATATGACGGTCTTTGATAATCTCTTTATGGGAAATGAGATCGAAAGGGCCAGAGGATTCCTGGATGACAGACAGATGAAAAAGAAGGCTCAGGCTATCATAGAAGAAATGGGGCTTACCTTCCAGGCAGACCAGATTGTCAGCAGGCTGAGCATTGCGGAACAGCAGATGGTGGAAATCTGCAAGGCCCTGCTGTCGAGGGCAAGGGTGATTGTCATGGACGAGCCTACATCTTCACTGACGGCGAATGAGATTGAGCAGCTGTTTGTACAGATTGAAAAGCTGAAAAAAAGTAATATTGCAATTGTTTATATATCACACAGAATGGATGAGATTTTCCGGATTTCGGATTCCATCACGATTCTCAGAGACGGACATTTGATTGATACGGTTCAGGCATCAGAGGTAAATTCCGACCAGTTGATTGAAATGATGGTAGGGAGGCAGATCGACCGGTATATGAAGCACACGTCAGAGCTGCCGATCGGCGCGGAGTGCCTGAGGGTAGAAGGACTGACCAATAAAAAGCTGAAAAATGTCAGTTTCCATGTAAGCAAAGGGGAAATAGTCGGTTTTGCAGGTCTGGTAGGCGCAGGACGGACAGAGACAGCGAGAGCTGTTTTTGGGATCGACCGGATTACCAGCGGTGAAATCTATGTAAATGGGAAAAAAGTCAGCATCAGGAATGCCAGCGACGCGATTGGATGTGGAATTGGCTATGTGCCTGAAAACCGAAAGGAAGAGGGAATTATCCCTATGAAATCGATCAAGTATAATATGACCCTTTTGGTGCTGAAGAATTTTATAAAGGGAATCGGAGTAAATGCCAGGAAGGAGAGTGAGATATTTGACGAGTATTCCGGCAGGCTTTCCATCAAATATTCCTCTTCGGAACAGCTGATCCGTCTCTTGTCAGGTGGAAATCAGCAGAAGGTTATTGTTTCCAAATGGCTGGCTACGAAGCCGGATATTATTATTCTGGATGAGCCGACCAGGGGAATTGACATTGGAGCAAAAACAGAAATTTACCAGCTCATTGTTGAGATGGCGAAACAGGGTGTCGGAGTAATCATGATTTCTTCTGAAATGGAGGAGATCATTAATTTGAGTACGAGAATCTACGTCATGTATGAAGGCCGTATTACAGGCGAAATAACTGAGGAAGAACTGAAAATGATTACTCAGGAGAAGATTATGTATTTTGCATCGGGAGGGGATAGACATGAATAAGAAAAATAACAGCATTATTTTAAACAATCCTGTGGCAGATTTTATTCAGCGTAATATGGGAATTCTGATCGGACTGGTGGTATTAAGCGTGTTCCTGTCATTCTCCACAGATACGTTTCTCACCTCCAGAAACCTGATTTCCGTTCTGCGGCAGATTTGTGTGAACAGCCTGATCGCACTAGGAATGACGTTTGTACTGATTATTGGAGGAATTGACCTTACGGTAGGCTCCGTAGTAGGCGCTTGCGGCGTTTCAGTAGTTATTTTTATCAACAGAGGGATTCCGGTTTTTATGTCCATATTGCTTGCAATTCTGATCGGAGCCCTGATCGGACTGTTAAACGGCGTCATTATTGCGTATACGGGAATGCCGCCCTTTATCGTGACGCTGTCCCTGCAGCAGACCATCCGCGGCGTAGCCTACATAATTACGGACGGGCGTAGCGTTGCATGCAAAAACAAGACGTTTGATGTAATCGGAAACGGCTATACTCCGCTGATACAGATACCAGTCCCGATCCTGATTGTGCTGGCAGCGATTGTGGCGGCCTCCATTATTTTATATTACATGAAATTTGGACGGAGAATGTATGCGATCGGCGGCAATATCAACGCGGCAAAGTTTTCAGGAATCAAGGTAAAATCCATCACCATCCGTGTATATGTGATCTCTGCCATGCTGGCTGCGCTGGCCGGCATCATTCTGGCTTCCCGTATGTATTCAGGCCAGCCTACGGCGGGCAATGCATATGAATCCGATGCCATTGCGGCGGCTGTTCTCGGTGGAACCAGTTTTATGGGCGGCATAGGCACTGTAGGCGGGACGATTATCGGCGCTATGGTAATCGGTTTTCTGAACAACGGCCTGAACCTGCTGCACGTTTCTTCCTATGCCCAGATGGTTATTAAGGGCATTGTTATCATTACTGCAGTGGGAATTGACCTGTTAAAGAAAGGGAAGCAGCAGTAAAAAGTCGGGATAATAAGGCAAAGGAACAGGAATATGGGAGAAGAAAAAGCTGTTTTATGTGTAGGTCTTTTGATCCAGGATATTTTCTTAAAGCCGGTGGACCGGGAACTGTTTGACCAGGACTCGGTAATCATTGCGGATCCGGTAATACAGTTCGGAGGCGATGCGCTGAACCAGGCAGTAATTTTAAACAGGCTGGGGGTAAAGGTATCCCTGGCGGGAGCGGTAGGCTGCGATGAGGCGGGAAGCAATATTATTCGCTTTCTGAAAGAGGAAAGCGTAGAACATTCTATGGTGGAAATTTTAGATGGAAGCGTAACGACTGGCAGCTACGTCCTGTGTGAAAGCTCCGGAGAGCGTCATTTCCTTGTATGCGGGAACGCCAAACACAGGTATCTGTTTGAGGAATTCAGCCGGCTGGATGCGTATCAACTGGTATCGATTGGAAGCCTGTGCTGTATGGACCGAATGGACCGGGGCGGTTCTCTGAAGCTGCTTCAGGAAGCAAAGAAGAGAGGAATTATGACAGCAGCGGATTTCTCAGGTCTGTATACAGGGAATGAGATTGAAATCAGGAAGCTGCTGGAGTGTATCGACTATCTGTGGCCCAGCTATGAAGAGGCGGCGTCTGTATCGGGAGAGACGGAACCGGAGAAGATTATCAGCCGCCTGACTGATCTGGGGGCATCGAATATCATATTAAAGATGGGAAAAAAAGGCTGCCTGGTAAGGAATGCCCTGACCGGAGAGATCACATCAATTCCGGCAGTTGAGGTTCATGCAGTGGACACCACAGGCGCAGGCGATAATTTTGTAGCCGGTTGTATTTACGGATTGATGAACGGCAGGAGTCTGGAAGAAGCCGCTGCTGTCGGCGCCGCTGCAGGGGCGATTGCAGTAACAGAGATAGGAGCCAATAAGGCGGTCAGGAACAGGGAGCAGATTGAAAGCTTCGGAAAGAGGTAAATGCTATGCTGATGAATATGAATGCTTTACTGGAAACTGCGGTAGAAAATCATTTTGCAGTTCCGGCTTTTAATATCGGAACATGCCAATTCTTAAACGGTATTATTGAATTATGTGAGGAAGTGGAAGCTCCGGTCATTCTGGCAGTCCATCCATTGGAACAGAATTTCCAGAGGGAATCAGGGATGGCAGCCGTGCTGAAAGCCGCCCATAACGCGAAGGTACCTGTCTGCGTCCATCTGGATCACAGCGGTATTGCAGATATTGTAAGGGCTATCCGCAACGGCTTCACGTCGGTTATGATTGACGCTTCTCTGATGAGTTTTGAAGATAACGTGGACATGACGAAACAGGTGATAAAGATTGCCAGGCCTCTTGGAATCTCAGTAGAAGCAGAACTTGGCACGATCGGAAAGAATGCGGGCGCCGCGGAAGAAGGGACAAAGGATATTATTTACACCAGACCGGAGGAAGCCAGGGAGTTCGTGGAGCGTACAGGAACGGATACTCTGGCCGTGGCAGTCGGAACGGCTCACGGAATCTATCCTCCTGATTTCAGGCCGCAGCTGAAACTGGATCTGCTTTCTGAAATCCGGCAGTCGGTGGATGTTCCCCTTGTTCTTCACGGAGGTTCAAGCAATCCTGATGAAGAAATAAAAGAAGCGGTAAGACGGGGAATCAGCAAAGTAAACATCGCGTCAGATATCAAGTATGCATTTTATAAACAGCTTCGCCGGACTCTGGCAGAGAATGAAAATATGATAGAGCCCTTTGACATTTATCCGGAGGCGGTAAAAGCGATGCAGCAGGCAGCTCTTCATAAGATGGAGTTGTTCGGAACCGTGGGGACGGCGCAGCTGTATCATTTTTAAAAGGGCCTCTGCCATACATATAAAACTATAAACGAGCCCTGATTTCAAGGATTTCAAAACATCCGGAAGAAATCAGGACTCGTTTAATATTAATATTCTTCAAATATCCGCTGAATCTCTTCTCTGCTCCTGGTTTTCGTCAGAGCGGCCATCAGCAGTATCTTTGATTTCTGTGGAGGCAGAGTAACGCTGTAAATGGTTCCGCCCTTCTGGTCTACAGCAGCATCGTAGACCGTAATCCCGCTGGCCACCCTTGTGGATCGGACAACCGGAATTTTTTTGGATATTCTGCTTACGGTCTCAAGCCATTCCCTGCTGAATACAGACCCGCCTGCCCCGGCAATGACGAGACCGTCCGCCCGGTCACTTAAATACTCCAGTATTCCGGGATCAGCTCCAACGTGGAAATAGGCTACGGCTACCTTGGGAAGGCATTTGACAGAAGACAGGTCAAATTCCGTATCTGTGGTATGCCTTTTGATGGATTCATTTATGAAATAGACATTATCATTTCTGATATATCCCATGCAGCCGAAATCACGGCCGCTGAATGCGTCGGCCCTGAAGTTGTTTATCTTCTGAACGTCACGTCCTCCGTACACGGCGTCTGCAAATACGGCCATTACGCCTTTTCCGGCGGAGTTGCTGCTGGCAGCCAGAGCAACAGCCTGGTACAGATTCAGGGGACCGTCTGCGCTGGTAGCGGTAGCTGGGCGCATGGCGCCCGTAATGACGACCGGTTTTTTAGTCTTTACAAAAAGATTTAAAAAATATGCTGTTTCATCCAGTGTATCTGTCCCATGTGTGATTACAAAACCGTCGATCTCATCGCGCTCTGCCAGCGTATGAATTCTGTCTGCAAGCAGAAGCCAGTCGTCCGGAGTGATATCGGCACTGGATACGTTCAGAACCTGTTCACCGGAAAGCTCCGCCAGACGACCGATATTGGGAATGCCTGATATCAGAGCATTCACATCAAATTTACCGCCGGTATATCCTGTTGTAGCGCCTTTTTCACCGCCGGCGGAAATCGTTCCGCCTGTCGCCAGTATTACAATTCGTTTTTTCATATTCCAAATGCCTCCTTAATTTAGATCATCAGGCTGATGATGAGAGTGGCAGGCAACGCGCCTATAGATTCGACGATGCTGGAAATGCTTAGAGTTTTCGGTGCTGTTTTCATATTAAATCCTATCCATCTGGCATATGCCAGAAGAAGCTGTCGCTTACGTGGCGGCAGATGCTGGCGCCTTCGGATGCAGATAAGAACAGCAGGATCGGGTCTAAGCCAAGGGCACTGCCTGCAGAAACGATAAATACGATGGAACCGGCATCATTTAACGTATCGTCTATTACTTTTAAGACTGCCGCTTTTCCAAGCTTTTTATACAGCAGTACGGTGGAAACAAGAACGCCAACATCCAACGCTACATTGGGAGTTTATTATAAAGATTGTAACACCAACGGCGGCGGAACCTTCCGAAGCGGCTATTTGAGGCAGCACCTCATTTCCGCCAGAGGTTCATATCTGCTTATCATATAAAAATATGCTTGTCAGAAGATGTATAATATTATACGATAGTGTAAAAGTTTTCGATTGCGGAAATGATTGCGTGATTATGGCAATTATTGACAAGCTGATTTTAAAGGCGGTCGGCACGGCAGATATAAAAAATCTTACAGGAAAGAAAAGCGCAGAGATCATGCGCTTTATGAATGAAAAAGGAATTGTTCTTGTAAAAAGTGCAATTGAAAAAGTTGCCGACATTATGGGAGGTTCCAAGGTGACCATTTACAGTTATCTTGATGAGGCGAAAGGAAAAAGATGACAGAATAAAAAGGTAACAGAAAAAACGACATATAGACTTTTTTAGACTTGTTTTAATGATATTCTCCTTTCCATAAGGGAGGGGATAGGCATGCGGGATGATCACAAAGGATTTACACTCCTGGAACTGGTTATTGCAATGACGATATTGACGGTTATCGTCATGATCGGAAGCACAGCAGCTGTAGGTCAGATTGGGCGAAACAGAATAAAACGGCACGAAACGGAAGCTCAGGCGGTCTATGGTGCAGTGGTGGTATATATGGACGAAGCAACATCCAGAGGGACTCTGGACGAGTTGACTTTGTACGGAGATATTATGGCGTATCCGCTGGGAGATGAGAAAAATAAACTGTATAACCTGGTAAAAGGGATGTGTCCCAAGGACGCAAAGATTACCAAAATGTCTGTTGACAGGAAGAAAACGAAGGTAACAGCAATTGTATATAAGGTCGGTGACTGTGAGGTAGAGATCAGGAACGGAAGAGTGGACAGGTAAACGTACAGGCAATTAACACTTTGTCCTGGCTGTACATAATATAATCATATAAATGAATAGCGGAGAGATGATTATGTATAACGGTTTAGATAATAATATCATGGAGAGCGGTATGTTTCAGCCGTCCTGTTCCAATCAGACATGTCCGTGCAGGCGGCCGGAAGTCTGCTGTCCTTGTCCGATTCCAGGACCTCCCGGACCGCAGGGACCGACAGGAGCAACAGGGCCGGAAGGTCCTCAGGGTCCTACAGGATTCCAGGGTCCAACAGGAGCAACAGGAGCTGTGGGAGCAACAGGGGCGACAGGAGCTGCGGGAGCGACAGGAGCTGCGGGAGCGACAGGGGCAACAGGAGCGACAGGGTCGCAGGAGCTG
>NZ_QSDR01000016.1 GCF_003464085.1 Clostridium sp. AM58-1XD | reverse complement strand
GGAATATAGTTGCTCATAAAATGTCCTTCTACTGCTGTCAGAAGGAGACATAACCGTATCACTAATATATGAAAGAGTAAATATCAACTGTGCGAAAGTAAATTCCACTGGGGAATATGGGAGCGGAATTTAAAATTTCATTTTAGGAGTTCTTGACAGAGACATGAAACTGCTTGAATGTGTCTGTTCTTTGATCTATACTATTATGTAGTAAATATTTCGATTTAAAGGATACAGGGGGGAGGAGCGTGAAATGAAAACAGCATATATTGACGTTAATTTTACTTATTGTACGGACGAATCCGCTAATATGTGCTGCTGCAAAATTTATTAAATTCCTATAGATCAAGGAGATTTCTCCGGACGTATGGACTGTTCGGTAGTCTGCCTTATCGTTGATTTCCTTAATCAAGTTCATCATAACCTGAGATTAAGGATGTAATAGAGAAAATAATATGATAATATAATACCAGAGGCAAAGACCTTTTGCCCCCAGCATCATAATATGAGTTATTTTAGTTATGATGAAATATGCCAGGCAGGAGAAAAATGAGAAATGGGCAGTAAACCGGAAGATGTTTTTGATAAAGATGGAAAAATAGAGTTTATCAGCCTGAAGGATTTTGAAAAAGCAGCGGATTCTTATCCTCATGGCGAAGCTCTGAAAAAGTCCATGGGTCATGTGCATTACTGTAAAATGGAGACGTTCGGCAAATGCATGATCGGCACGTTTTCGATTCCGGATAAAAGAGATATTTTAGGAAAAAAACAGAAATTCGGCTGCTGTCTGACAAAAGAAAAGGTCATGTTCGTCGGCGAGGCGGAAATACTCACCCAGATGAAGGGAAGAGAAGCTGACGAAGGGAAAGACAGGACCGTAGGCGCGTTTCTGGCAGTTCTGCTGATGGAGCTGACTGCTTACGACGGCATTTCCCTGGAAAAGATGGAAGAGAGGCTCATGGGAATTGAGGATTCTCTTTTAAAAGCAAACCGTGTGCCTGATCGGTTCTTTGAGAAGATTTTAAAATACCGGAAGGAACTGATGACGCTGCATTCCTATTATGAGCAGCTGATCGATGTTGGAGAAAATCTTCAGGCCGATACCGGCGGTATTTTTCAGCCCGAGGAACAGAACGTATTCGGAACATTTGCCTCCCGCGCTGGACGTCTGCACGACCATGTAGATTTTCTACGGGAATATTTAAACCAGCTGAGGGAAATGTACCAGAACAAAATTGATCTGGAACAGAATAAAAATATGAACATGCTCACGATCGTCACGACGCTGTTTCTGCCGTTGAGCATTCTGGTGGGATGGTACGGAATGAATTTTACCAATATGCCGGAGCTAAAATGGCCCTATGGATACACGGTTATCGTGGTGGTCAGTATTTGTATTATCGTACTGGAAATCATTATATTTAAAAAGAAAAAGATGCTGTAGGAGGTTGCCAGAAATGAATTTTGAATTTTATATGCCGACGAGAGTGATACAGGGAAAAGGCTGTGTGCGAAATCATCCGGAAGTGTGGAAATCTATGGGGAAAAAGGCATTTATTGTGACAGGAAAATCCTCTGCCAAGAAGAATGGCTCCCAGGACGATGTAACAGCGGCGCTGGATGAGTGCGGAATCAGTTATGAAGTGTTTGACGAAGTTATGAGCAATCCCACGGTTGAGGTTGTCTACAGGGGTGCGGAAAAAATGAAAGCATGCGGTGCTGATTTCGTAATCGGGATCGGCGGCGGTTCGCCGATGGATGCGGCTAAAGTAATCGGGCTGCTTTACAGCCAGGATATTAGAGAAGAAGACCTATTCTCGGGAAATTATGAAGACTGCCTTCCTCCGATGGTTATGATTCCGACTACTGCCGGAACAGGATCAGAAGTTACAAAGGCAGCTGTGCTGATGAACGACAGGCTCCAGACGAAGACGAGCGTAACTTCACCGTTGATCTTCCCGAAGGTTTCATTTTTGGATGCCAGATATATGGAACAGATGGGAAGAAGAACTACCATTAATACGGCGGTGGATGCCTTATCCCATTCTATGGAAGGGATGATTTCAAAAAAGGCCACCAGTATTACGAACATTTTGGCAAAAGAGAGCATCCGGTACATATGCAGCTGCTTTGATGATCTTCTGTCTGAAAATGAGATTTCTTTAGATGTGAGAGAAAAACTACTGTACGGCTCTACTCTCGGAGGCATGGTAATTGCCCATACAGGTACGACAGCCGTTCATTCTCTGGGATATGAACTGACATATTTCAAGGGAGATGACCATGGAAGAGCAAATGGTCTGCTTTTGGGCAGCTTCCTGAAATTTGCTGAAGAGAGGATACCGGAAACAGCTGCACAGATTCTTGAGGCGATGGGAATGAAGGACTCTGCAGAACTGTCACGGATGATGGACGAACTGCTCCAGGAAAAGACGGCTATGACGGATGAGGAGATTCAGAAATTTGCGGATATTGCCATGAAGGCAAAAAATATCAAAAGTTCAGCGTTTGATGTGACGAGAGAAGATGTTGTGGAAATGTACCGCAAAGCCCGATAAGGGAGCGCTTATCATCAGCTTAGAGTCGGGAAAAATGGCATAGGAATCGTGAAATATGAAAATAGTAGATGGTAATTTTTATCTGGATGAGATTAAGGATCTGATTATAGAGTATACGGAATCACTTGGCAGGGATCTGGCTTTTCAGAATTTGACAGAAGAGCTGTGCGATCTGAAAGGGAAATATACGAGCCCAA
The DNA here is from genome assembly GCF_003464085.1 of Clostridium sp. AM58-1XD. Classification (GTDB taxonomy): domain Bacteria; phylum Bacillota; class Clostridia; order Lachnospirales; family Lachnospiraceae; genus Lachnoclostridium_A. The sequence goes on along the minus strand of NZ_QSDR01000016.1, from coordinate 105,971 downwards.
ACGGAGAAATTCTGGCTGCAGTAACGGATGAGGGCCAGGTCATCGGCTGCGTCGCCTTTCACAGGCATACGGACAGCCGATGTGAGATGAAACGGCTGTATGTAAAACCAGAATTCAGAAAAATGAATGCTGGTCAAAATCTGATCGAGGCGATAATTCAGATTGCAAAACGGAATGGATTCAGGGAAATGGTATTGGATACGATTAAACCGCTGGAAAGTGCGGTACGGCTGTACAGGAAATATGGATTTGATGAGACAGCTGCATATTATGATAATCCTATGGATGATGTGATTTACATGAAGTTAATTTTATAGAGGAATCAGAAACAGGTCTGTGCTGCGGAGATATGATGCCGCGGTACAGGCCTTTTTTTACGTTTAAGTACGAAAACCAGGATTCTGCGTCCGGCTATTCTGGAGAAGCTTTATTTTTTAAAGTAATTTTTAACAAGATCACAAAAAGCCTGCTCCGGCTTGTTCAGCACAAGATTTTTCCGGTGTACCAGTATATTATACCGATAGAGTTTTGGTTGTACGGAGTAATAGTGAATCTGCTTTTCCCGTGAACGGCCGGAAATTGGGATAAAAGCTACGCCGGTTCCCTGGGCAACCATATCGCATGTTAGAGGAAGGCCGGTTATTTCACAGATATGTGAAACTATGGAATTAGTGTATTCCATGAAGAGCCGGTCGGCTACGTAGCGATTAGCAGTGCCTTTTTTAGACAGGTAAAAAGTTTCGCCGCGGAAACTAGAGACAAGTTCCCTTCTGAATATGGTATTTCCGGGATGGGAGCGTACATATGGATGATTGGTAGGTACGGCAAACAGAAGCTCTTCTTCCCTGAGGACTTCTGTCATATCGTCCAGCTCGCTTTTAGAAGCTACGGACAATAATGCAAAATCAATGGCTCCATCAGAAATTTCTTTTGCCAGGATGCTAATTTCCTTCTGTGATAATTCAAAAGTGACATCGGGAAAGACCTCTTGAATCTGAGGTATGATATCTGCCAGCATACGGTTTCCCCAGACGGAAGTGGTGGAAATGATGATATGGGCCCGGTTATCCAGATTTGAAATATTTTGATAGAGACGTTCTTTGATGGCAACAACCTCGCGCGCTGACTCGATGTACATTTGTCCGGCAGGAGTGAGAAGAAACTCGTTCTTTACCCGCAGAAAGAGAGGAGTACCTATTTCGTGCTCCAGTTTGGAGAGATAGTAGCTTAGAGAGGACTGAGAGACAAAGAGCTTTTCCGCCGCTTTCGTCATGTTTTTTTCTTCTGCAATGGTAATAATGTAAGTTAGGTATTTTGTATCCAAGATGTCATCTCCTTAGCAATGTTTGTGCCAATCGAAAAATTCTATTGAGGGTATCAATCTTATGTATTGGTAAAAATTTATAATTCGTGGTATAAATAGAACATGGCTGATGTACAAAATAGACAGCTTCTGCAGAACGGCTCTATCGTGTAAAAGTGAGACGGTATTGAAAACATGCCATAAACGAACACGCAAATCAGATTACAATTATGCACTATTATAGCATATGTAAAGTGAAAATTCAAAGAGTATGGAGGAAATTATGAGAAGGAAAGTTTTTAGCATTATTCTTGGAACAGCGCTTGCAGTATCCATGATGGCTGGATGCGGCTCAAAAGAGGCAGCACCTGCAAGTTCAGAGGCAAAGACGGAAGCAAAAGCAGAGGATACAAAAGCAGAAGAAGCAAAAACAGAGGATACGAAAGCAGAAGAAGGAGAAGCAGCAGAAGGCAGCTACGAATTCAAAGATACGATTACAATTATCTGCCCTGTAAAAGCCGGCGGAGATACAGACAGAAATACACGTCTTCTTGCACAGGCTATGCAGAAATACGCAGGCGTTAACGTCGTGGTTAAGAACGTAGACGGCGGTGCAACCGTTATGGGAATGCAGGAATGCCTGGACGCAAAGCCGGACGGCAATACATTAATTGTAAACGGAACCGATCTCTTTGTTCCATATATGCAGGGAACTTCCCAGATCAATATTGACAGCTTTAAGACAATCGCTATCCCGGTTATCGACAATACGACGGTACTTGCAGTTAATAAAAACTCCGGATGGAATACACTGGAAGACCTTTTAAAGGCTTCAAAAGCAGCTCCGAATACCATTGAATACGGCGGAAAGATCGGCGCTTCCAACCAGATCTGTGGTATCGCAATGAACAAAGAATGGGAAGCTGGACTGAAGTTTGTAGACGTTGGAAACAACGCAGCTAAGATGACGGCACTTTTAGGCGAGCAGACAGACGTTATCAATATCTCTTATGCACTTGCAACCGATTACTTTACAACAGGAGAATTCATCCCGATGTGTCTGTTAGGCGCTGAAAAGAACGAACTTCTTGCAGACGTACCGATGGCTTCTGATTATGGCTTAAAAGACGTTGACTTCAGCAAGTTCTTCTGGGTAGCTACAGGTCCTGAAGTTCCGGACGAAACAGTAGCAGCGCTTACAGAACTGGTTAAGAAGGCCTCTGAGGATGAAGAATTTGTATCTGCAATGGAAGGCTATTATCTGACAGTAGATTTTATGCCGGGAGAAGAAGCTCAGGAGTTCGCAAACAAAATGTATGAAGAAACCCTGCTTCCATACAAGGATGCATTCCTCGAGCAGCAGTAGCGAAGCGGAGTTCGGGTTTCCCGAAAACACGGCCACGTGTAACGACAAAAACATAAAAGTTAAAGGAGGGGGCGGAAACGTAAAAATACGTTCCGTCTCCTTTCCTTTTATCAAAAGGAGATCAATTATGAAAGAAAAACGCAATGACATATGTTCAGCGATTGCTTTTATCGCATTTGCAGTATTTCTATTTGTAGGTTCTTACTGGATTCCGCCTACAACCTCGGACATTCTCGGTTCCAGATTTTTTCCGAGAATGATCGCTTTTTTAATCGCCTTTCTGGCTGTAGTTCAATTAATCGGCGCCATATCATTTGTAAAAAAGGGTGAAGTGGAAAAAGAAAAGTCTTCCGATAAAGAAGGAAAGAACAGACTGAACATGTCTCTGGTCCTGACCGTAGCAGCGCTGTTCGCATACTATGTGCTGGTCCTTCAGATCGGTTTTACAATTACGTCCATTATATACCTGCTGTGCCAGAGCGCAATTCTGATGTCCAAGGATGACTTTAAAAATAAAAAGAAAGTCGTTATTTTAGCTCTGGTTGCAGTTTTCGTTCCTATTTTTATCAACACGATCTTCTGGAAGGTATTCTCGATTGCACTTCCGGCAGGTAAGTTATTCTAACAGAAGGAGAGGTATTTAATATGGAATTAATACATGGATTTCAATCACTTATGAATGTAACCACCTTGCTTCTGATGTTTGTCGGTGTTTTCGGCGGATTAATTATCGGAGCGCTTCCAGGACTGTCCGCATTTACCGCACTTGCGATCATGCTCCCGTTTACCTTTGGTATGGAGCCGATCAATGGCCTTTCTTTCCTGATGGCTGTGTATGTCGGCGGCTGCTCCGGCGGACTTATTTCAGCAATCCTTTTAGGAATACCGGGTACGCCGTCTTCGATCGCAACGTGCTTCGACGGATTTCCAATGGCTAAAAAAGGCGAGGCAAAAAGAGCTTTGGGAACTGCGATTCTCTTTTCGTTTATCGGTGGTATTTTCGGCGCGCTGGTCCTGTCCTTTGTAGGGCCTCACATTGCAAGAGTTGCATTAAAATTCAGTTCTTATGACTATTTTGCAATTATCTTATTCGCATTAACGACGGTTTCCGCCCTGTCAGAGGGAAGTATGGTGAAGGGACTGATTTCCTGTTGCCTTGGTATCGCGCTGGCATTTGTCGGAACAGATGGTTTGAGTTCTGTTTACCGTTATACATTCGGCGTAACAAAGCTGTCAAACGGCTTCAGCCTTGTACCCGTACTGATCGGCCTCTTTGCCGTATCCCAGATTATGATGACAGCCAGAAGCAAGGCGGACAGTTCCAAGGTCTTTGACATTTCTGAGATTCCGCAGAAGGCGACGAAAGGCTTTGGGTTAAGCGTATCAGAATTTCTCTATCAGCTGAAAACGGCAATTCCGTGTGCAATCATTGGACTTGTTATCGGTATTCTTCCAGGACTCGGAGGAAATGTCAGCAATCTGATGGCTTACTCTTATGCAAAAAAGACTTCCAAATATCCGGAAAAATTCGGAACGGGTATTATCGATGGTGTCGTTGCTTCTGAAACAGCCAATAATGCGACGGTCGGCGGAGCGGTTATTATCCTTCTGACACTCGGTATTCCAGGTGATAATGCCACTTCCATCATATTAGCCGGATTCCAAATGCATGATATCGCTCCGGGACCGCTGCTCTTTAAGACAAGCGGAGCGCTGGTATATGCCATTCTGGCAGCCTTTATTGTTGCGAACATCCTGTTCTTTGTTATCGAATATTTTGGACTGCCCATATTTACCAAAATGCTGTCGGTGCCGTCAACCCTGCTTCTTCCGGTTGTAATTGTTTGCTGTTTCGTAGGATCATACTGCGCAAACAATAATACGCTTGACATTCTGATCATGGTATTATTTGGTGTTCTGGGGTATGTGCTGAAGAAGCATAAATATCCGCTGGCCCCGCTGGTAGTCGGATTTATTCTGGCTCCGCTGCTGGAGCTGTATTTGAGGCGGTCGCTGATGAAGACAGACGGCAGGTTCCTTCCGATCGTCCAGTCACCAATCGCTGCTTTATTCCTGATCTGTACGGTTATTACGGTAGCTTATACAGCATACGGAGAAATTAAAAAGCTGAAGGCTGCAAAAGCAGCAGCTTAATTTGGAGGACATCATGGTAAAAGAAAATAAATTCCGCATGCTTTTGGACAGCGGCAGACCTACATTGAGCACAAGGCTCCATTCTACGTGGCCTCTCGTAACAGAGGCCGTAGGAGCGGTAGGACGATATGATTACATCGAATTTGTTGCCGAGTACGCGCCTTATGACCAGTATGACATGGAAAATATGGTGCGGGCAGCAGAGCTCCATAACATGGGCAGTATGATGAAGGTTGACTACCAGGACAGAGGATTTGCAGCGCAGAAAGCCGTTGCTTCCGGATTTCAGTCCATTCTTTTTACAGATCACACCGCACCGGAAGAGGTGGAAGAAACAATTAAGATGATTCTTCCAAAATGTCCGGCCTACGGAGGAAAGATGGGCTATGCTGCAAGGAGATGGATCGGGTACCAGAGCGTCTCATCCCAGGATGAATATGCGGATATGGCAGCAGCAACCGTAAAGGCATTTATGGTAGAAAAGAAGGAAACGGTTGACTGCATCGAAGAGTTCTGCTCCATACCGGGAATTGACATGATCCAGTTTGGACCGAATGATTTCGCACTGAGCTCCGGATTCAATATGAAGGATGACAAAAAACGGGTACAGGAGGCAGAGAAAAAGGTGATCGAAACGGCTATCCGTCATGGAATTCGTCCAAGATGTGAGCTGAACAGTGCAGAAGAGGCACGATATTATCTGGACCTGGGAGTCAGAGATTTCAGTCTCGGGCTGGAGCTCAGGATTTTGCAGAACTTCCTTACAAAAGAAGGAGATGAACTGATTGATCTGATGGCTCAGAATGGCCTGGTGAAGTAAGAGGAACAGGCAAGAAGGAGAGAATTATGAGATTATCATTTGATGAGATAAAGGATGAGATTAAGCGCGTTTTCATGAAATACGGCATGAGTGAAGAAAAGGCGGAAATCTGTGCAAGAGTACATACGGAATCCACATATGACGGAATTTATTCCCATGGCACAGGCCGAGTAGCACGGTTTGTCGATTACATTAAAAAAGGATGGGTAGACATCAATGCGGAACCCGTTCTGGAAAAGGACTGTGGCGCCATCCGTATATATAACGGCAATATGGGCCCGGGCGTGCTGAACGCGATGTTCGGAGTAGAGGAAGGAATGAAGCTGGCAGATCAGTACGGGATCGGAATGGTCGGATTAAAGAATACGACTCACTGGATGCGTGGGGGAAGCTATGGATTGTACGCAGCAAACCGTGGTTATATTGCGATCATGTGGACGAATACGGAATCCGTCATGCCGCCGTGGGGGGCAAAGGAGTGCCGCCTAGGCAACAACCCATTTGTTATGGCTGTTCCAGGCAGAGAGGGAAAAGCGCCGATGATGCTCGACATGGCGATTTCCCAGTATGCATATGGTAAACTGGCCATGCTCAGACTGGCCGGAAAAAAACTTCCGTTTCCGGGGGGCTTTGATGAGAACGGAACGATTACGGATGATCCGGGTACGATTGAAAAGACACGCCGTATGATTCCGATCGGCTACTGGAAAGGCTCCAGCTTTTCCTTTATGCTGGACCTGCTGGCAACCCTTCTGACAGACGGTATCGGCGCTTCAGACATCGATCATGTAGGCAAGGGAAGCTGTGGGGGCGCGTCTCAGGTGATGATTCTGATCGATCCCAAGAAGACGGTGGATGGAGATCGGATGGACAGGGAAATTGAGAAGGCTGTTCATCATTTAAAGAGTGCAAAGCTGTCAGAAAATTCTACCGGAATTTTTGCTCCTGGAGATGACTATGTCAATTTCCGTAAAGAACACGATGAAAAGGGTATTTTCGTAGAAGATGTTATTTGGAATGAAATTAAAGCGCTGTAATAACAGGTAAATGGAAGGGTGGACAATATGGGAATCAGCAAGCTGACTCGTGAAGAAGAAATAGCAGTTATGAAGGAACTGGAACAATTCGATACGCCTACAATTACGAATGTAGTAGCTACGTATCCGGCAAATGAACTTTGCCTGGGACTTTATAATCCCCAGGAAATCGATTGGTATACGGATAACAGGCTGAGATGTATGTATCCGGAGTTGGGGCCGCGCTGCGGCTACGCAGTTACCGCTGTTTACGGTATGCCCGATTCTGCTTTTAACGAGCTGGAGTTTAAGGATATTCTGGTAGAAATCAAAGAGGCGGAAGGGCCGGTGATCCTTCTCCTGAAAGAAAATTTTACTGAGAAAATGAAAAACCGTAATGCTCTGATCGGTGGAAACATGATGACTGCATTTAAACAGCTGGGGGTAGTTGGAGTTATTGGAGATGCGCCGGCGAGGGACGCGGATGAAATGCGCCCGATGAAGGTGCAGTGCCTGTTCCCGGGTACTGTGGCAGGCCATGGAACACTTTCCATACAGGCGGTAAATGTACCCGTTTCTATCTGCGGCATGGACGTGGCTCCGATGGAAATTATCCATATGGATGAGAATGGGGCCGTGAAATTCCCGAGAAAATATCTGAAAGAAGTATTGGAACGGGCAAAGAAGATGAGAGATTTCGATGAAGAAAAGCAAAAGGCCATGAGGACCATGACAGATCCGGAAAAGCTGGCTGCAGCGATGAAGGGGCTTTACAGATAATCCATTTAAGTCCAGGAATAAAGGATAAAAATAAAGCACAAAATAAAGAGCATAATAAATCACAAAAACAGGGGCTGTTGTAAACGCAGATGAATGATCTGCCTTTCAACAGCCCCTGTTTTTGTCTGAATTAGAACAGCATGATTGATCAGTCCCTGGGATTATTCTGTAATTCGTGTGCCGCATTTTCCGGCCATGGCTTCTTTGGCTTTTGCCTGTGAAGTGATGAGAACGGAACGACCTTTTCCTGATTCCAGAAAAGATATGGCAGCGAGAATTTTTGGCGCCATTGTGTCGGTGCCGAACTGGCCGTCTTCCAGGTATTTTTCAGCTTCCTTTACAGTTATTTCGGTCAGAAGGCGCTCATCAGATCCTCCATAATTTAAGGCAACTTCATCTACGTCAGTAAGAATCATCAGCACATCCGCATCGACCTCCTGTGCCAGCAGACCGCTGGCCAGATCCTTTTCAATGACGGCGCTGGCTCCTTTCAGCGTAGATCCTTGTTCCATAACGGGAATTCCGCCTCCGCCGCAGGCGATTACGATCTGGTCCGCATCGAGAAGCGCTTTTACTGCATCGATTTCAACGATTGCTACAGGCTTTGGAGCGGCGACAATACGGCAGAACCCCTGTCCGGGAACCTCGGTAACATAGTTACCCTTTGCCTCTTCTTCTTTTGCCTCTTCAGCAGTCATAAAACGTCCTATTTTCTTTACCGGAATATAAGAAGATTCGTCGTATGGATCGACGGTGACCTGAGTAAGAATGGTTGATACCGGTTTGTAGATCCCTCGTTTGATAAGCTCCGTGCGGATTCCGTTCTGAAGGTCATATCCAATATAGCCCTGACTCATGGCTGAACAGACAGACATCGGTGCAGGAGTATAGCCTTCATGGTTTCTTCCAAATTCATTCATAGCCGCGTGAATCATGCCTACCTGAGGTGCGTTGCTGTGTACAACGGCAACCTGCCAGCTGTCCTGAATGAAGTCAGCAATAAGCTTTGCGGTTTTTGCAACTGAAGCCTTCTGCTCCGGCAGGTTTGTGCCAAGCGCATCATGCCGAGAGCCATTACGAGTCGTTTCTTTGCCATAGGAAATACCTCTCTTCTGAAGTTAATGTTCGTATTAAAAGTAATTTATAATAATTATAGTGATACCCTGGAAAAAAAGCAAGAAGTACTTGGAAAGAGAAGAATAAATATGGTATACTGAGAACACTTGGCAGGGGATTGCAGAGCATTTAGCTAGTAAAGTACGTTTGAATTCCTGACGGAAAGGATCTATATGAAGCGTTGGAAAAAAACAGTGGTTTGGTGTATGATTCCTATTGTTTTATATGAACTCATCGCATTTGTGTCCGGCTGGCTGATCTGGTTTCTATTAGTCCAATGCGGGCTTTTCGGCAGCAGAATCAGGATATGGACAGAGCTAAACAGCGGACTGCTCGTTACAGCTCTGGCAGGAGCAGGCGCTGCCGTTGTTTTTTTCTGCCTATATGAAAAAGACTTAAAAAAAGGGAAGACTTTAAAGAAGAGAGACATTTTACGTGTGGAAGTGCCGGCTGTGTATGCGTGCTGGCTGTTTCAGCCTGCATTTTTTTAATACCCTTATATCGATACTGCCGTTTTCTTCTGGGATGGCCGGTTCATACAGAGAGACGGGGGAACGCATATTTACAGGGCCGTTTCTTCTGCAGGTGATTACTGTATGTCTGGCCGCGCCTGCCGGAGAAGAATGGGCGTTTCGGGCGGTTCTGTTTGGGCATTTGAGGAGAGAGATGGGATTCGCTGCTTCGGCCGTGCTTTCATCCCTGATGTTCGGGATATACACGGAACTATCATCCAGGGGGTGTACGGCTTCTTTCTGGGACTTCTGCTCTGCCTGGTCAGAGAAGTATACGGAACTATGAAAGCGCCGCTTCTTATGCATATGACAGCCAACGGCGTTTCTGTCGCAGCAATGGGAAGTGCGGTGATTACAGGCATGCAGGAGAACATCGCGGCTGCGTGGTGCCTATGTTCCGGCTGCGTACTGGCGGGCGCAGTTGCCTGCACTCTGCGGGATAAAAGGTGGAGTAAAAACGTTTAAAACGATTTATGGATGTGAAGAAAACAGCAGTCCGGAGGCAAAAATCCGGATTTAGATATAAAATAAAAACAGGAGGAACCATCATGAAATTATTATCTGTTGCGATTCCATGCTACAACTCGGAGAATTACATGCGCCACTGCATCGAAAGCCTTCTGCCGGGAGGCGACGAGGTAGAGATTCTGATTGTAGATGACGGTTCGGCGAAGGACAGGACAGGAGAAATTGCAGACGAGTATGCAAAGAAGTATCCGAGTATATGCAAAGCGATTCACCAGGAAAACGGAGGTCATGGAGAAGCGGTCAATACTGGACTCAGAAATGCGACAGGGATTTATTTCAAGGTTGTGGACAGTGACGACTGGGTAAATGAAGACGCATACAGAGAAATTCTGGCCACCCTCCGCAGATTTGTGTATGGGCAGGAAACGCTGGATATGCTTGTCAGCAATTTTGTATATGAAAAAGAGGGCATGAAACGGAAGAAAGTCATGAATTACAGAACAGCTCTTCCAAAAGAAGAGCTGATTACGTGGGACCAGGTGAAGATATTCATGACGGGTCAGTATATTCTGATGCATTCTGTGATTTACCGCACGGAACTTCTGCAGGAATGCGGCCTGGAGCTGCCGAAACATACCTTTTATGTGGACAATATCTTCGTATATCAGCCGCTCCCTCATGTAAAGACGCTGTATTATCTGGATGTGAATTTCTATCGTTATTTTATTGGAAGAGAAGACCAGTCTGTCAATGAACAGGTGATGATCGGACGGATTGACCAGCAGATTCGCGTGACAAAGCTCATGTTGGGATATTACGATGTGATGAAAATTCCGTGCAGGAAGCTGCGCAGCTATATGATCAAATATCTGGAGATTATGATGACAGTGTCTTCGATCCTGGCGATTAAATCAGGAACCGAGGAAAACCTGGAAAAGAAAAAGGAGCTGTGGCAGTATCTGAAGCAGATGAATATTGCTCTTTATCTGCGCCTGAGATGGGGCTTTTTGGGACAGGGCATGAATCTGCCGGGAAAAGGCGGAAGAAAGGTCTCTATAGCTGGTTATAAGATTACGCAGAGATTTTTTGGTTTTAATTAAACAAGGCATATTATAAAAAGAGGCTGCTGCAAGAATGCAACGGCCTCTTTTTTATCTGTTCAGTTAACTGGAAATTATCCAAGAGCTTTTTCGGCAGCTTTCCTTCGGCTGTATCCATAAGCCTTTCCATAAGTCATACCGTACAGGCAGTAAGCCATTGCGATGGAGGCAAAACCGTCGATCACAGAATGCTGCTTTAAGAATACGGTTGAAAGACAGATAGAGGTCATGGCTATGAAAGAACCAATCCTCAGCCAGTGGTGGTTTTTTAAACGTTCGCTGTGCATGACAGCGATATGAACGCCGATGGAATTGTAAACATGAATACTTGGAAATACATTCGTACATGTATCGGTACGATAAAGTGCGGAAACGATCCATGAAAATACATTCTTGTCAGGATCGATCATCGGGCGGAAGTCTGTTCCGTTAGGAAATATGGTACAGATGATAAGGCTGATGGTCATTCCCGTAAAGAGAAAGAAACAGAGCCTGTAATAACTGCCTTTTTCCTGAAAGAAGAAATACAGAATCGCTCCGGAAACATAAAAAAACCAAATCAGGTACGGAATGATAAAATACTCGTTAAATGGGATATAATCATCCATGGATACGTGCATGATATGATAATTTTTCGTCACGGTCCGTTCCAGATAGGAGAACCATGGAAGATAGATAAAGCCATACAGCAGAACCCAGGCGTGCTTGTATTTAGCGAGGAATTGTTTCATGGAATCCCACCTTTCTGTGTTTTACGGATTATATCACACCGAAAACAAGAGTACAATACCGTTAATAAAATGTTAAGATTTTTTTATTATACTATAGCAAATATAAAAATTCTATGCCCATTTTTACTAACTTTACAAGTATTATTCCCACAGAAAGGTTGGATATTCCTAAAAAGCACTGTTTTAGTTTCTGTCTTCTACAATCAGTGTACGAATGGCATCTCTGGACTGGTTCCAGTTAAAGATATAAAGCGTATATGCTGTATTGGAGCGAAGGGTCATGCTGGAAGTAACGAGAGCATTCCCGGTAAGTGACGGATTATTATAAACGCGGACGGTATAATTGCCGGTTGTAATGTAAGAGAACCCTGTAACCTCTTTATAGGTGACATTGCGGAAACTGAAGAAATTATTCAGGGAGACATTCAGATTCTGGTTTGTAACGGAGAGATTGGCAACCCGGAAGCAGCCTGTTCCAAAGCCAGACTGACACTGTGTATCGTTAATTGTCATCAAATCCAGCCCGCTTTGTGTATTGATAATAGCTACGGTCATTGCGCTTCCTGCTCTGACGTTGATCTGTTTCTGAATGTATACGTATCCGTTCATGCCTGATACCGTAATAGTCTGTGATCCTGAAGATACGCGGCCGTACTGACTGATATCAGCGTTGTCGAGAGAATTAACGACAAGCTGATTATTAATATAAATTAAAAATGGATTGTAGCCTGCCGCAGCATTTAGGAAACGAACCGTCCCGTACTGGGTAGTATTGCAGAAGAAACAGGGGATAATCGGTCTTGGGAAAACTGTGATAATAGAACCCAGAATTCCAGGAGGATTCCAGGAACCGGAAGTATTGCCGTCTGCCACAGGACCGCCTTCGCCCGGATTTGGAAGCGGTATTACCGGAATGTTCGAGCCGTCAGAAGGATCTGCCACAGGACCGCCTTCTCCGGGATTTGGAAGTGGAATGACCGGGAAGTTGTCGTCCGGCATAGTAAAACCGTCATCGACAGGACCGCCCTCGCCCGGATTCGGAAGTGGAATGACCGGGGTGTTCTGGTCGTTTATATAGGACACAGTATTCATATATAAAACCTCGTTTCAGGATTAATATACTGTATCTTATTCAAGATTGGTGACCAAGTGCCTGTACGCAGGCGTATTCTTCTTTAAAATGTCAGCCGGCGATGATGCAATTACCAATGTTTCCCTAGTTATTTTCCAAAAAATATATGTTAATATACATTTGTAACAGAAATGTAATAATTATGTAACAATAAGGAGGAAATTACCATGAGGAAATTATTAATTTATGCAGTTACAGCAGTTGCAGTGATGGCAGCTCCGGGCATTGCTCCGGTAGCAGCATATGCAGCGACCAATACATATGATCTTCCGGGCGGAAACGGAAAAGTTGTTGTGATAGGAGGCGGCAGCATGGGAGATGTATCCGGAATGATCGGGCAGATCAGTGGAAACATAAATTCCGACTGCGATGTGAATTTTCAGGGAATTCCGGGAATTCAGATTGGCGGAGGAAATGTGACCTCTCCGATTTTCCCGGATATGGAAAAGCCGAATGATTCAAACCAGAACAGGCCGAATACAGATATAAACAGGCCGAATACGGATACAAATCAGGATGCTTTTGCAGATCAGGTAGTGAATCTTGTCAATCAGGAGAGAGCAAAAGCGGGACTCAGTCCTCTTACCGTCAATAACAGTGTGGTGAATGCGGCGCAGACGAGAGCAATGGAAATTACATCTTCCTTCTCCCATACGAGGCCGGATGGAAAGAGCTTTTCGACTGCCCTTACAGAGGCGGGTGTCAATTACAGAGGATCGGGAGAGAATATTGCATATGGTCAGAAGTCTCCGGAAGACGTAATGAATAGCTGGATGAACAGTTCAGGTCATAGAGCGAATATTCTGAATGCCAGCTTTACACAGATTGGTGTAGGTCATTACAGAAGTGCAGCCGGAGTAGATTACTGGACACAGCTGTTTATTAACTGATAGAATGATTGAAAATAACAATTAAAGAAAAAAATGAAGGGCAGTCCTGTCGAGGGCTGCCTTTTGACTCGTATATTTGTGAAAAATAGACAAAAAACAGGATGCTTTTTTGGAATGCCAGTGGTTGATATTAAAATTATAATATGATATTATTTAGATATAGCAAATAAAATAAAACTATAGTTTAAAATTATTGCAATTAAGAAGGTGTAACAAAACAAAGGATTGAAAACGACTGAAAATATTGATTTTACTTTGATAATATGGTACTTTAGTAAAAAAGAGTAAGGAGAATAAGATGAATAAAGAAAAATCACCATCTTACAACATAAGTTCAGTCGAAAATGCATGTCACATTTTAGATTGCTTTTTAACAATAGGAAATGAACTGTCTTCTGTAATGATTCAGAAAGAATTAGGGATCAGTGCCAATATGGCTTTCCGTACGCTCACTACCTTACAGAACTGCGGTTATCTGCATTACAATCCGGAAACCGAAAAATTCAGGATTTCATTGAAGATTCTTCCGTTATGCAACAACGTGATCAACTCCATGCAGATCAGAAGGATTGCTCTTCCTATTTTACAGGCGCTTCACAGCAGCCATCCGGAACTGAATATCAATATGGCTGTAATCGAAGGAGGAGAAGTATTTTCCATACACCGCTTTAATGGAAGCGGGATTGCGCACTTTGAATTTGATCCGGGGACGAGATTAAAAGCCCATGCGACAGCGGTAGGAAAAGTACTTTTAGCCGGCCTAGAGGATGAAGAAATCGACCGGCTGCTAGAGAAAAATGGAATGGCTGCCTACACGGAACGTTCGATTACGGATAAAGGTGAGCTGATGAAGGAAATTCAGGAAATCCGACACACTAAAATTGCATGGTGCAGAGAAGAACACATCAGGCATGTGAATGCGGTTGCCGCTCCGATTTACGATTATACAGGGAAAATAGCGGCTAGCGTATCGATCGGTAGTTTTGACAGCGTAGTCGATCCGGATGGGCTAAAGAGCCTTATTCCAGAACTTGCGAATACAGCGACCAGCATTTCTTATGCTGCCGGATATTCTGCGCCGCCGATTGGCTGATGTATGATTTGTGTACCTGCAGAAGCAGGAGGAACAAGAAAAATGAGAGAACACCTTGTAAAAGGGGTCAGCGATTATTTTAGAGGAAGACAGTGGTGCGATTTTATGGAGCATCATTTGATCAGAAATTACGGCGAAGAGGTATACCACGCTCATCTGTATGTGGATACCTCAATCCATCCGGATTCCATGTACAGCATTATACCGGCCTATTTTGAGGCGGTAAACCGTCCGCTGGACAGGAGTATGCATGCACAGTCTCCCAGAAATCAGCTGGGCTGCATCCATGGAATCCATCCGACGGGCTGCCCACACTGGGAAATGATTTTCCGGTTCAATGAGGATGCTGTTCTGGAAGCCATGCCGGAGAGCGCTCCCGAGTCAGAACATGGTAAAAATGTGCTTTCCTGGGACAGGGAATGCATGAATCAGTTTACAAATGATATTCCGTTTAAAGTGGTAGGGCCGCGGGAAGAAGAAGCGATTCGTACGTATTTCAACTCATGGCATTGGAAAAAGGCTCTTCAGTACGTTGCAGACGACAGCGTCACACATGTCCATCCCAATTTTGAGATCAGTTTTGATCCCAAGATTCTGGAGATATATGCGATCGAAGCTATGCGTAAGATCGGCTGGACAGTAGAACGAGCAGTGCCGTGTGTGTTTGATATAGAAGGTCTGATAAGGAAGAAAAAGCTGACAGAGGATGACCCTATCCGGTCCTACAGATATATGGGTAAGATCTGCTTTACGCTGGGGCATCCGGAAAAAATGTTTGATTTTGCGTGGCTGTTTAATCCTGAAGTGACTATTCGTCCGGCACAGAGAGCCTGGATATCCGAAACTCCCGGATTCGATGTTTTTTATAAAGATAATTACGATGAGGTAATTGCCGGCTTTCCATACATAAGGCTAACAGAAGACGAAATAAGGGAAGTTATAAAAACATTTTATCAGAGTAACCCGTTTGCAGAGATACTTTAATTTGGAGAGGAGAAACTAAAGTTATGAGGCTGAGAGCAGCACTGTTATTAACACTTGTACTGGGGATGGGCAGTTTAACGGCTTGCCGTGGAAACGGTCAGCAGGAATCGGTGGCAGAGAGTGTACAGAAATCAGAAGAAAACGGCGGCAAAAAGGGGGCGGATGGAGAAAAGGCATCTGCAGTGGATACGGATTATCCGCAGAAAGCGATTCAGATTATTGTACCTGCTAAGGCAGGCGGAGATACGGACACGGCTGCACGGCTGTTTGTCAGCCATCTGGAAAAAGAGCTGGGCGTCCCTGTGGTTGTCGTGAACGTTGCGGGTGCCAGCGGAACGATTGGTACGTCACAGGTTTACGATGCGGACCCCGACGGATATACAGTATTATTTTTCAATCCGGAAGCCTTTCTTCCAAAGGCGTTTGGAGTATCAGACCTTGGAGTATCAGATTTCAAGATTGCAGGGATTGGCGTATTTGACTCAACGCTGGTATTCGCGACGAGAAAGGATTCGCCTTATCAGACGGTTGATGAGCTCATACAGGCAGCAAAGGAAAATCCTGGAACAATTGAACTGCCGGCGATGCAGCCGGGCGGTTTTTCCTATGCGAACGCTCTGATTCTGGAGAAAGCGCTCGGTGTAGATTTTAATCTGACAGATATCGAAAGCAACGGAGAGAAGATAGTGCAGCTCCTGGCTGGTAAAATTGACATTATGGGAAATCAGTACGGCTTGATTCGGGATTATGTGGAAAATGGAGATTTTATCCCATTATGCCTGATGAGTGATGAAAGAAATGAGCTGCTTCCGGAGATACCTACTTTAAAGGAACAAGGCTATGATCTGGGAATTGGTATTGATAAATATTTCTTTTTTGCTATGCCAAAAGAGACGGATCAGGCTGTTGTAGATAAATTTTCGGCAGCTTTGGAAAAAGTCGTGGAAAATCCGGAGTATGTAAAGGCAGCAGAAGCAAATTATACGACGCCTCTTTACATGAATTCTGCGGATGCGACGGCATATCTGCTGGAAGCGGAATCGGGATATAAGAAACTGGCAGAATTGATGGACTGACAGACCGGAGGAATGGGATGAAAACTTTTACGGACAAACAAAAAGATATGTGCATTGGATTGTCGGTAATGATCATGGGAGGAATCGCCTATCTTTCCTCCTTTCACATAAAAGATACATCAGGAGGTGTCAGCGCGTCAACAGTGCCGCGGCTGTGTGCTGTAATTTTGTGTGTGCTGGGAGCGCTGCTTTCAGGAACATCATTGATGGAGAACAGGAAAGAAGAACAGGCCCAGGGACAGGCAGCGTCTGGCGGCAGAAAGATGGGAATTACTGTCCGTACGATATCAATTCTGGCAGTATTTCTTATGTATGCTGCAGTTTTAAAGAAGGCAGGTTATCTGATCTCTACGCCTATATTTATCTTCTCATTGATCATGATATTATGTCCGAAACAGGAAAGAAAGAAGGCAGTGTTCGTCTTGATCTCTATCGCTGTTACCGCCGCAGTTTATGGAATATTTGTACTTGTGTTTCACGTTCAGCTGCCGGCCGGCATTCTGAAATAAAGGGGGGAATTGGTATGTGGGATTTGCTGCTCGGGGGATGTGCTGATATTCTCAATCCTCATGTGCTGGGAATGATGCTGGTTGGAACTGTATTTGGAATAATCGGAGGAGCGACTCCGGGTATATCAGGAGCCATGACTCTGGCGCTGTTTCTTCCTCTGTCGTTCGGATTCAATTCCGTAACTTCTTTGGCGCTTATGATTTCTCTATATGTAGGCAGTATGTCAGGCGGACTGATATCGGCAGTGCTGCTTAAAATTCCGGGTACACCGGCCGCAATGGCTACCACATTCGACGGAGCTCCGATGGCGGAAAAAGGGGAAGCAGGAAGAGCTTTGGGAATCGGAATTGTATTCTCCTTTATCGGAGGCATTATCAGCATAGTATTGCTGTCGATTATGGCACCGCTGCTGGCAAAAGTGACGCTGCAATTCAGCTATTATGAATATTTTGCAGTAGGAATTTTTGCATTGACGATTATTTCAGCTGTGGGCAGCGGCTCCATGCTCAAAAGCCTTATTGGCGCTGTTATTGGATTTTTTATCTCATTCGTGGGAGTCGGATCGATCAGCCCGTTTCCTAGATATACTTTTGGCCTAAAGGATCTGCGAGGAGGATTTAATATTTTGACGGTTATGATCGGATTTTATGCAGTATCACAGCTGCTGAACGCAGGAAACCGAGAATTAGGGACCGATCAGGGTAAAGTGTTGAAATTCCGTATGAAAGGGTTTGGATTTTCATTGAAAGAAATGAAAGAGCAGACAGGAAATGCAATTTTGTCAGCTCTAATCGGTGTGGGGATAGGGATACTACCTGGACTTGGAGGAAGCGTATCAAATCTGGCGGCTTATGCGGCAGTAAAGAAGAAATCTCATTACCCAGAAAAATTCGGAACCGGTATTATAGATGGTATTGTAGCTTCAGAGACTTCCAACAATGCAACTGTAGGAGGTGCAATGATTCCACTTATGACCTTGGGAATACCGGGAGATAACACAACCGCTATCCTTCTGGCAGCATTTATGATTCATGGGATTACGCCGGGACCGCTGCTTTTTGAAAAAGAGGCAAGACTTGTATACAGTGTATTCGCAGCAGCGCTTCTGGCTCATTTTTTCATGTTGGTTGTGGAGTATTTTGGAATACGTATATTCGTCAGAATACTGACTATAAAAAGTTATATTCTGCTTCCTGTTGTGGCAGCCCTCTGCGGAGTAGGAGCTTATACTGTGAATAACCGCATATTTGATGTGTGGTGTATGATTGGTTTTGGGCTACTGGGATTTGCCTTGGAAAAATTGGGATTTTCCTTGGCTACAGTGATTTTGGGAATGATACTGGGACCGATTATAGAGCTCAATTACTGCCGGGGCATGCAGAGAAGCCTTGGAAACTTTGTCCCGTTTTTAACATCTCCCATATCAGGAACAATCTTAGCAGCAACGGCAATAATTGTAATCGCAGCCTGTATACGGGCCGTGAGACAAAGGCAGACGGCGTAAATACAGGGACGGAGCGCAATATAGAGATGAACAAAAGGAGAAGTGCCATGAAAAAACTGACAAAGGAACAGATTGAAGAACTGGAGATGTTCGACACACCTACTGTATGTAATGCGCTGGAAACATTTCATTGCAGAAGCCGGGTGGAGGGCTATATGAAGCCGGGCATGATCCTCCGGACGCCTGCAGGAAAGCCGATGGTGGGATATGCGGCAACGGCAAAGGCCGGAGGCAGATTTCCACGGCCGGATGCTCATCAGAAGCTGATGGAATATTACGGGCATGTAAGAGGAATGGCTGATCCTACAATCGCCGTGGTTCAGGACATTGACAAAGAGCCTGCGGCGGCATTTTGGGGAGAAGTCCAGGCGACGGTACATAAATCCATCGGCTGTGTGGGAACGCTGACCGACGGGGGCGTCAGGGATATTAAAGAGGCCGGAGAACTGGGATTTCAGTTCTTCTCCACATCTGTTGAAGTGGCTCACGGATATACGCATGTGGTGGAATGCGGCTGCCCCGTTTCTATACTTGGGCTTGATATATATCCAGGAGATCTACTGCATGCGGACATCCATGGCGTAGTAAAAATTCCTCACGAGATCGCTCCTGTGCTGGCAGAAGCATGCAGGAGGGCAGCGGCAGCAGAACTGCCTATGCTGGAACCGTGCCGAAAGGCAATTGCAGAGGGCAGAAAGCCTACGATAGAGGAACTGGATTCCTGGAGAAATGATATGACAGAGGCCAGAAAGCAGGCGGAAAAGCAATAGGGCGGATAGCGGACTGGATGTAAATCAACAGAACAGCAGGTATACATAAAAAGAAAAAGTCTGGAGAATTCCAGGCTTTTTTTACGTTGATGGGAGGTTTACAAATATATTTAAATGGGGACAAATTGTCCCGAATACTGGTGTATGATGATCATAACAAAAGATAGTGATGTGCATGGAAAGCGCGGAACTATTGGCTGCATAGCTTGACCGTCGGGTCAAGACGTTTCTCGCTTTTTTATAACGGGGAACGAGCGCAGTGAAAAATACAAAGGAGGATTAAAGAATGCCGGTATATACAAATGCAGGTGGCGGCAGCGGCCTGGATACGGATGAATTGACAGCGGCAGCAGCTGACGTATTGAAAGGAAAGACCGCTGGAGTAAGAGGAAGTGATGAGCCAGCTGCCGGTACGCTGGAATTGACCGGAGACGCGGCGGATTCCACTGTACTTGCGGGAAAGACGTATTATAACGTGAATGCAAAAACGAAGAGAACGGGAACCATGGCAAACCAGGGAGCAAAGACGGCAGCACTGAACAGTGGCGGAAGCTATACGATTCCCACAGGATATCACAATGGAGCCGGGAAGGTGACTGCCAACAGTCTGGCGAGCCAGACGGGCGGTGCAACAGCAGAGGATAAGTATGTCTATAATGGAAAAACATACTGGAAGGATGGGGTCAAACGGACGGGAAATATGGCGGTAAGTCCAGCAGCTTCTTTTAGTGTTGCAGCTTACTCAGCAACCCAGTTTACATGTACATGGAAATGGCCGTCAAATGGACCATATTCCGGAGTCATAATCAGAGGGAAACTAGGCGGTTATCCAGGCAACATATCGGACGGACAGCTTTTCTATCAGGGAACAGGAAACAATGCGGCATTAGGAGGCAGTTCCAGCGTAATTATCGGTGGCGCTCAGGAAGGGAGCAGCGGAACTGCATATTATTTTCGAATATGGGTGTATTGCACATGTTCAGCAGGGAATATGTATTCTGGATATTTACAGGCTGCAGCATCAACTAAAGCAAGAGGACAGCAGATATTTACTTCTTCCGGAACGTTTACTGTACCGGCGAACACAACATGTATTGACATATTTTGCGTTGGAGGAGGAGGAGGCGGTGGCCAGAACAATGCCTCAACGACATATGATAAAGGTGGTTGCGGAGGCGGAGCTGGTTATACAAGGACAAAAATACACGCGTCTGTTATTTCGGGGCAGACATATGCTGTTACTATAGGCGCTGGAGCCGCTGGAGGCAATTCGAATACGAATAATAGCAAAAAAACATGGAATCAAGTATCAAGAGGAGGATCTTCCTCGTTAGGTTCCCTCTGTTTTTCACGTGGAGGTTTTACAGCACAGAGTTCGAGTACTGCGTATTATGATGCTGGTTCTCCTGGCTCTGGAGGATCAGCAGGAGGGGCCAGTGTAGAAGGAAATACAATTGGCTGTAGTGATGGTGAAAACGCTTACAGTAGTAATGGATATATTCTAGATCAAGATGCAATGGAGAATGAAGCAAATGTTTACAATATAAAAAATTATGGACAGGGAATTACGACACGTGCCTTTGAAGAATCAAATGGAACTTTGTATTCTGGAGGCGGTGGAGGCGGCGGATGGTACAATAAAAGCGGAAACCAAGGGTATTGGTATGGTAATGGCGGTGTTGGTGGTGGCGGACATGGAGGGGAAAAAGTTAATAATATAGAACCAACACCTGGAGACGCCAATACCGGAGGCGGTGGAGGTGGTGCAGGAACCAGAAAGGGTGTTGGCACAACTGGCTCTGCATCTGGTGGCTCTGGCATTGTTATTGTACGTTGGGGGTATTGATAAAGCACTTCCTTACTCCCGCTTAGCCTCTAAGGGGGGCTTGCTGGTTTGCTTTGACTACCTACTGACTCTTAAGAGTCTTACTTCTTGTTTTTCTTCACCGGCTCACCCGTAAACGGGTCAATGTACTCTACTAACGTCATATGGTCATATTCAAAGTCCTCCTTTATCTGATTTTGTATGTATGCCTTTATGGCCGCCGTATTCTTCCCTACTGTGTCCACGTAATATCCACGGCACCAGAAATGACGATTTCCGTACTTATACTTTAGGTTCGCATGCTTCTCGAATATCATGAGTGAACTTTTTCTTTTGAAATATCCCACCATCTCTGACACTGAATATTGGGCGGAATGCTTACCAGCATATGGAAATGATCTGGCATGCATTGCGCCTCGATTATCTCAATCCCTTTTTTTCGGCATAAGGTCCCTAGTATTTGGCCTACATCGGCCTTGATATCTTTATATATTACCTGCCTACGATATTTTGGTGCAAAAACCAGATGATACTTGCAATCCCATTTTGTATGAGCTAAACTATTATTGTCCATTATTGGACCTTCTGTGCTTTTTTATTTGTGGTTTGCAGACCTACATCTATTTTAGCACAGGAGTTGCTTTTATCTGAAGATATTCTCTCCACCTGCAGAGCAGATGGTTTATTTTTACTGTGACACCAAAAAATCCCTCGTAAGCCATAAACTTACGAGGGATTTTCAGTAGCGGAAGGGAGATTTGAACTCTCGACACCACGGGTATGAACCGTGTGCTCTAGCCAACTGAGCTATTCCGCCATATTCTGTTGTTTGCAGTGCTTGTTTCTCTCGACTGCTTAGATAGTATAATACGAATTGTTTTAATTGTCAACACTTTATTTTACAATTTTTTCAAGAAAATATTTATTCAAATTAATTACTGATAGCGACCTGTGCGCAGAGCGTGCAGGTTATCGTATTTTACTCTTTATTTTAAATGAAAGGCGGCAAATTAAAATCGAATTACAACTTATAGTTGAAAATAAACAACTAATAGTTTATAGTAAGGATATGAGGTGAAAGATGATTTGCATTATGTAAATCAGGGAAAGACCGAAGAGTTTTGCAAGCAGAATAAAAAATAAAAGTGAGGTAAAGAAGGTATGAAGAAAATGTATCCGTTACAACTTTAAACACGAAAACAGCAAAAAGGCGGAAGAAGTCAGTCGATTTTATTACTCTTAAATAATAGGAAAAATATTAGGAGAATTATAGTATGAGGAAGTCAATTAAAAGATTAATCGTATTAATACTTGCATTATGCTTATCAGTTTCAACTTCAATTACCTCCTTTGCGGACGGATGGGTACAGGATTCTAAGGGATGGAAAGCGAAAAATAGCGATGGTTCTTACATAACAAATTCCTGGTATCAGGATTCAGAGGGGCTGTGGTACTACATTGGGGCTGATGGCTATATGCTCCGTAGTTCGTGGACACCAGATAATTATTATGTCGGTACGGACGGTGTCGTGATTGATTCTGTAAGAAAATTTATGGAAATTGACGCAGGAGACGGAACAAAGATACAGGTAGAAGTTTTTGACGTGGAGGATGATGGCACATGGTACGGAAGAACCTCACAAGGCGATCCGGTGGCAGGTATGGGCAGATATGGCGAATTTGGGAAAGAAATTTATGATGTACTTGTGAAAAACTGGATGGATGGAGTTTATGCAGATGAATTTGAACTTCGATACGATGCAGTATTAATGCTGGGTATGATATCGGAAGAAAATTATGAAGCAATCATTAAAGAAATACGTGCAATGAATCATAAGATTGCAATGAATGAGTCGTTAGAAGCGTGGAAAATGGATTTTGCAAATAAATGGAAAGCAAGCTATAGCAGTGTGTGCGCAGAAGCTAAAAAAACAGATCCTAAGCTTACAGGCGTAGTAAAACATACTTTTACAGTATCGAACTCCGACGAAGTTTCTGCGGAATTAGCACACGATATTTGTAATAAGTGCGCCGTTATGTATAGTCCGAACAGGATATACAGATATAAATGGAAGGTAGAAAATGGCATGGTTTATGTGACTGTAGCAAGCTCCACAGGCGCAGTTACCGAAGATATGTTGAATTAGTCAATTGGCGTTTCGGTAACTATAAGACAATAATTCGGAGGATACTATGAGGACTTTGATAAAAAGCACAATATTGACCTTTCTATTTTGTTTATCAAGTCCAATGATTTCATTTGCGGGGGAATAGGCGCAAGATGAAACAGGGTGGCGCTATTTAAATGATGATGGATCATATTCAGTAAATGAGTGGCAGGAAAAAGTGTGAACGGATCACTTGTATTTGATAAATTTAGCCATCAGATGGAGCCTTGGCTGAATGGAGAAAAGATTTATCATTGCCTGGGGATAGCAGGAGCATTAACAGGTGATAAGGAGATGGAAGGGGATTATCATATCCCAATATCGAGGACGCAAAACGAGGATTGTCACAAGGATTGATATCAGCCGGCCACTATAGCAAAATTGTTCATGCAATCGAACAGGAAGGATAACCAGACTGGTATACTCCGTTGGGCGGTGAAATTATGATACATGGAAAAAGAGGGATTACGGATGAAACCAGAGGATGTATTGGTATACGGGATTCTGACATCGATTACATGTGGAACTTTGTAAATGTCGATACAACAGTTATTATACAGGAGCGGGATATGAGGAATCCGTGATTCTCACCACAAAAACCAAGGAAAAGGGTTGAAGAGAGGAAAAGATATGAAGAACGATGGATTAAAAAAAGCAGTATCCTTACGAAAAGCAGCAAAGAGTCTGGCAATAATAGGAATGGCAGCCTGTTTATCCGCAGCCGGTTCCATAACAGCTTTCGCAGTCGAGGACACGAACAGAATGAAGCTGTTTGGACAGGAATTACAGGTCTATATAGAGAATGAACAGAACAAAAGATATATGGGGATTGTAGAGGGAGCGGATGTCATTTATGTTTCGGATCTCGTACCGGTGGATCCCGGCAAGACTATGGAGAGCGTGATAGGAGAATTTATATACCATTTATATACAAGGAAGCCCGTTGAACTAAAGGAGATTTCTCCATCTGAAATAGATCCGATTGTTTTAGGTTTAGCAGATACGACGGGATATCATTATTTGCAGTATGTGATTGAAGAATATGATGATTACGATATCGATGCGAATATTTATCTGTTTAAAATGCCATCGGGATATACGAAAGAATCACTAGGATATCTGTCAAAATATGTAATTTACGCGAATGGTTCCGCCCCTTCAGACTCTACGGAAGATCATTGGATGCAGGATGAGAATGGCTGGTGGTATAGAGATACAGACGGCTCATATCCGGTAAATACGTGGAGAGAGATTAATGGAAAACAATATTATTTTGGACCGGACGGTTATATGCTTCATGATACGGTAACGCCGGACGGTTATACCGTTGGTTCGGACGGGGCATGGACAGAGAGTGAATGAACACCAGGAGATACAAAATGGATGAAATTGCAGTGTTAATCCCCTGTTTTAACGAGAGCCAGACAATAGGAAAAGTAGTAAATGACTGGAAACGGGAGCTTCCGGAAGCGGTTATTTACGTATATGATAACAATTCCACAGACGGGACCGACATATTGGCGAAAGAGGCCGGCGCGGTCGTACGGTACGAGAGCCGGCAGGGAAAAGGGAATGTCGTCAGAAGGATGTTCCGGGAAATCGATGCCCGCTGTTATATTATGATTGACGGTGACGATACATATCCTGCGGACGCGGGCAGAAGCATGGCGGATCAAATCTTAGCGGGGCAGGCGGATATGGTGATAGGCGACCGCCTGTCGTCCACTTATTTTGTGGAGAATAAAAGGCCGTTTCATAACATGGGAAATTCCATGGTGCGTTTCTGCATCAATCATTTGTTCAGGAGCAGTATCAGTGATATCATGACTGGCTACAGGGCTTTCAGTTATCAGTTTGTGAAGTCGTTTCCGGTGCTTTCAAAAGGCTTTGAGATTGAGACGGAAATGTCGGTCCATGCAGTCGATAAAAATATGTACATAAAAAGTATCGTTATTGAATACCGGGACAGGCCGGCCGGGAGTGAATCAAAATTAAATACGATTTCGGACGGAATGCGGGTATTAAAAACCATATTTAATTTATACAGGAATTACAAGCCTGTGAGATTTTTCGGTATGGCGGCTCTGATCCTGTTTCTATTATCAGCCTGTTTTTTTGTCCCCATTTTTATTGAGTATATTAAAACCGGTCTGGTTCCTCATTTCCCCACATTAATTGTCTGTGGATTCTGCGTAATAGCAGCCCTGCTGTCCCTGTTTTCAGGACTTATTTTACAGACCCTTATTCAGAAAAACCGTCAGGAATTTGAATTTCATTTACTGGAGGTAAATGAAGACTTTAAAAGAAAGACAGGGGATTAAAATAATTGGAATTACTGACAAATGGAGGATTTTTATGGATTACCGGGTGATTACATATAAGAAATACCAAGTGATAGGCAGTATGATAATTGCCATGGGAGCTGTTGCAGCGGTCAGCGGACTGGTTAAAATTTATGGGTTATATGACAGAATCTATTTTAATAAAGGCGTCATATCCTTTGGAGTGTTTTTGCTGTCGGCGGTAATGGTAAAAAAATCAGGAGAAGAGTGGGGAAGGGACAGGAGAACGGCTTCTTTTGCGTTTCTACTTTCCTTCCTTCTAATATTTACTGAGATTCTGGGAACGGGACTTCGCCTTTCTGCTAATGCAGATGGAGTGGAATGGAGTATTCCGGTTATATTCTGGATTGTTGGGAGTTCGGTCATACTCAGCCCTATGATGCAGCCGTTCTTTTTTAAGCTGATAAATGAAGGCGGAAATCCGCCGGAAACGGCCCGTCGGCGCAGATCTCTAAAGCGGGTTTTTTACAAGACATGGCTGACTTTATTCCTGTGCTATCTTCCGTGTTTTCTTGCGTTTTTTCCAGGCTTGTACTGTTACGATATGATCTGGCAGTGGGGGATGTTCGTAAACAAGGCGTTTAATACTCACCATCCCCTTATTCACACATTGTTTGCAGGCGGGATATTAGAAATGGGAAAAAATATTTTCGGTACCTATCAAGCAGGTTTGGCGATTCATTCACTTGTTCAGCTGGCGGTCCTTTCCGGAAGTATTGCATTTGCGGTTCGATTTATGTTGAAAATCCGTTTGTCCCGAAAAATGAGAACGGCAGCAATGGCTTTCTACATCCTTTTTCCATTTATCCCCATAACAGGGCTCAGCACGACGAAAGATGTTGTATTTGGCTGCCTTTTTCTGATATTTTTTGTGTGTATCTGCGACATGGTTACTATGAAATCTATTTACAGGGGAAGGAGGCTAATCCTTTTTCTTGCAGCCTCCATCCTCATGGGGCTGTTTCGGAATAATGCTGTTTACGGGCTTGGCGTTACAGGCTTCTGCTGCTTTGGAGCATGGGGGATGAAAGCTTTTTCCGGACAGAAGGATAAAATTCTGCTGCAGTTTGCCGTACTGTTTCTTGCCTGTATGATTGGTACTTTCGGCAGCTTCTTCGTGATGGAGAAAGCGCTCCGCGCCAGTAAGGGAAGTATTGGGGAAATGATGAGCATCCCCTGTCAGCAGCTGGCCAGAACGTATGTCCTGCAGAATGATTCGCTGAGTTCAGATGATAAGGAGGAAATGGAGAAATTCATATCCGCAGATGCCATGAACGGATATACATATTATGTGTCCGATCCTGTAAAATCCGGACTTCACGTGGATTATCTGAAAGATCACAAAAGGGATTTTCTGAATCTATGGCTGAGATTAGGCGGCAGATATACGGGAGAGTTTATTTTGGCGCCTGTTTATAACACGATGGGGATATGGTATATGGGAGGCGATTCGAGCTGTTATGTGGAGTTTGTCATGAGCCCGCCTTTTGACGAGGAACATGTGGTGGAGACTCATAGCTTTTTTCCTGCTTTAAGAAGAGGATACAGCTGGTTTACAGACAGCAATATCCAGGAGTCGCTGCCCATGTTATCGATCGTTTTTTATACGTCTTTTTATTCGTGGATGGTTTTGATCTGCACCGTTGTTTTGGCGGCATGGAGACGGTATCCATACTTAATCCTTTCAGCAGTGCTGTGGGGGTATATGATTTCTCTTATACCTGGTCCATGTATTATCGTCCGCTATATGTTTGGCGTGATCCTGTGCGTTCCGGTAATGACAGCACTGACATTTTACAGACCTGACGGCGGAAGAAATTAAGAACAAGGTCTTTCCTAGAAAGTAAAAAAGCCCCTTCACAGAAGGGGCTTAAAAAATTTAATTATTCCTGTTGGTATTTCAAAATAAAAAATGGGACCTATAGGGCTCGAACCTATGACCCTCTGCTTGTAAGGCAGATGCTCTCCCAGCTGAGCTAAGATCCCATAATGACGTGCCTGTTACCTTGCTTTTGCAATTGTAACTGCGTAAATTAGTATAAATGGTATTGTCTAAATTGTCAATACTTTTTTGACAATATTTTATAGAAATTTTCTTTTTCATTTACCTGTTTTATGGTATACTATGGGTAGTAAGTGACAGGAGGTTTTCCATGTATTATTTTATTGCGAATCCACATTCGGGGAATGGTCGAGGGTATAAAATATGCAGACAAGTGGAAAGACAATTAGGGAACGCCTGTGTTGAGTATGAATTGTTTCTAGTCAGAGAGCCGGGAGAGGCAAGAGAAATTGCCAGAAAGCTGACAGAAGGCTGTAAAGATCCCAGAATCATTGTGGCCGTTGGAGGGGACGGTACGGTCAATGAGGTCTTGGATGGAATATGTTTCTGCGGAACGGTTACAATGGGCTATATTCCTTCTGGAAGGGGAAATGATCTTGCAAGAAGCTTGAAGATGCCGTCCAGCAGCAGCCGGTGCCTGAAAAAGATTTTATATCCGAA
Organism: Clostridium sp. AM58-1XD; assembly: GCF_003464085.1. Lineage (GTDB taxonomy): Bacteria > Bacillota > Clostridia > Lachnospirales > Lachnospiraceae > Lachnoclostridium_A. Next base: position 77,808 of record NZ_QSDR01000016.1, on the reverse strand, counting down.
ATATCATAAGATGCTGGACTACGGGGTCATATCCTATGGCGAAGATGAGATTCTTCACAGAAGATTTGCCGTGAGCGCCGGTATCGGACTGGATGCGTCGGTTTGCCACAGCCTTCTTCACCAAGGTGTAAAAAGGCTTTATTTGGGTAAGCTGAATTATATCCTGACAGGAATGAAGCAGTTCCTTTTGGCAAGGCCCGTAAAGGGATATATCCTCCTGGACGGGGTACAGAAGGTGGAATTTAATCATATTTATTTTATATCAGCTCATATTCATCCGTATGAGGGCGGCGGTTTCCGTTTTGCGCCTCAGGCGAATTGCATGGATGGAAAGCTGACGATTTGTGTTGCCCATCATTCCGGAAAATGGAAGCTTTTAAGCTTTCTCGTAAATGCATTGACGAGGAAACAGCGAAAATACCGCGGCGTGCGGAACTTTGACTGCCGTGAAGTGAGTATTCATATGGACAGACCGATGGCAGTGCATGCGGACGGAGAAAGCTGCCTTATGCAGACAGACATTCAGATGCGCTGTATTCAGAAAAAACTGAGGATGATGGTTTAAAAATGAAAACTACAGGAGTATGACGATGAGAATAGGACAGGGATATGATGTACACAGGCTGGTTGAAGACAGAAAGCTGATTCTTGGCGGCGTGGAGATTCCTTATGAAAAGGGACTTCTGGGCCATTCGGATGCAGACGTGCTGGTTCATGCAATAATGGATGCTCTGCTCGGAGCGGCAGCTCTGGGGGATATCGGAAAACTATTTCCGGATACGGACCCTGTATATGAAGGAGTCTCCAGCATACAACTTTTAAAAAATGTAGGAGAGCTGCTGGACAAAAAGGGCTTTGTGATTGAGAATATCGATGCTACGGTTATCGCCCAGAGGCCAAAGCTTGCACCATATAGGGATGAGATGAGAATGCATATATCAGAAGCGCTTCATATTGACATATCTCAGATCAGCATCAAGGCCACCACAGAGGAGGGGCTGGGATTTACAGGCTCCGGCGAGGGAATCTCGTCTTCTGCAATTACCCTGTTGACGACAGTGGTGATTATTGCTATTATGATAGAATGCAGGCAGATACTGGTAAGTGTTCCGGCTGCGGAGGCTGTAAAAGAGAAGGCTGATAGGAGTTCGGCCGGAAGCAGTATAAGAAAAGAGGAGAAAAGTCATGAAAATTTATAATACGCTGACGAGGAGAAAAGACGAGTTCGTCCCGCTTGAACCGGGAAAGGTGAAAATGTATGTCTGCGGTCCAACCGTGTATAATTTCATCCATATCGGCAATGCCAGGCCGATGATCGTATTCGACACCGTACGCCGCTATTTTGAATATAAAGGTTATGAAGTAAACTATGTGTCGAATTTTACTGACGTAGACGATAAGATTATTAAAAAAGCCATCGAAGAAGGCGTCGATGCGGATACCATTTCCAAACGCTATATTGCCGAATGCAAGAAAGACATGGAAGGTATGAATGTTAAGCCGGCAACGAGGCATCCGCTGGCTACAGAAGAAATCTGCGGCATGCTGGACATGATCGGAGAGCTGATTGAAAAGGGGCATGCATATGCGGCAGAAGACGGCACCGTCTATTTCCGCACGAAATCTTTTAAAGAATATGGGAAATTGTCCCATAAGAATTTGGATGATCTGCAGTCAGGTTTCCGTGAAATTAAGGTAACAGGAGAAGATGGAAAGGAAGATCCTACGGATTTTGTACTCTGGAAGCCGAAGAAAGACGGAGAGCCTTTCTGGGAGTCCCCGTGGTGCAACGGCCGTCCCGGCTGGCACATTGAGTGTTCCGTCATGTCTAAGAAATACCTGGGAGACCAGATCGATATTCATGCAGGCGGCGAAGACCTCGTCTTTCCACACCATGAAAATGAGATCGCCCAGAGTGAGGCGGCAAACGGAAAGGAATTTGCAAGATACTGGATGCATAACGCATTTCTGAACATTGATAATAGGAAGATGTCCAAATCTCTCGGCAATTTCTTTACGGTCAGAGAGATCAGCGAGAAATATGACCTTCAGGTGCTCAGATTCTTCATGCTGAGCGCCCACTACAGAAGTCCGTTGAACTTCAGTGCAGACCTTATGGAAGCCTCCAAGAACGGCCTTGTCCGCATTCTGAACTGCGTGGATAAGATGAACGACCTTTTAAAGAGCGCAGCAGGCGAAGCTCTGACGGATGCAGAACAGGAAAATGAAAAGGAATTAAAGTCCCTCGTTGAAAAATATGAGGCTGCCATGGATGATGACTTCAATACGGCGGACGCGATAGCTGCTGTATTTGAGATCGTAAAACTGGCTAATTCCACAGGTGATGAAAACAGTACAAAGGCATATATTTCCCTTATGAAGGATACTGTTGTGAAGCTTTGTGATGTAATGGGAATCATTGCGGAGAAAAAGGAAGAGATGCTGGACAGCGAAATCGAAGAGATGATCGCCGCAAGACAGCAGGCCAGGAAGGATAAGAACTTTGCCCTTGCAGACGAAATCCGCGGAAAGCTTCTGGAAAAGGGAATCGTTCTGGAGGATACGAGAGAGGGCGTTAAATGGAAAAGAGCTTAACCGCACGCTGCAGTGAGGCATTAAAGCTTCATGATGTGGATGCGGATTCCTATTCCCCTCTGGCCCTTGCCTATATCGGGGATGCAGCATATGAGATCATCATCCGTACCAAGGTCATGAATCACGGAAGCATGCAGGTTAATAAGATGCACAAGAGGACAGCAGGCCTTGTGAAGGCAGAGACGCAGGCAAATCTTTACAAACTACTGGAGGATGAGCTGACGGAAGAAGAGAAAGCTGTTTACAGGCGCGGCCGCAACGCCAAGTCGGGGACTATGGCGAAGAACGCGACGATGAAAGACTACCGTATGGCCACGGGCTTTGAAGCGCTGATTGGATGGCTCTATCTGAAAGGGCGTATGGAACGTATGGTGGAAATTATCGCCTCCGGTCTTTCCAAAATCGGAGAGCTTGGGGATACAGAGGATAAAGAGAAGACGGAGGCAGGAGAAACGACATGAGATATGAGGAACTGACGATAGAAGGAAGGAATGCCGTACTTGAGGCCTACCGTTCCGGTAAGACAATCGATAAGCTGTTTGTTCTGGAAGGCTGTAAGGACGGCCCTGTCCAGACGATTCTGCGAGAAGCGAAAAAACAGTCTTCCATTGTACGTTTTACAGCGAAAGAGCGTCTGGATCAGATGTCTTCGACGGGACATCATCAGGGGGTAATCGCTTATGCTGCGGCATACGAATATGCAGAGGTGGACGATATCCTGAAACTGGCAGAGGAGAAGGGCGAACCGCCGTTTATCTTTCTGCTGGATGGGATTGAAGACCCTCATAATTTGGGGGCGATTATACGTACGGCAAACCTGGCAGGAGCTCACGGCGTCATTATTCCAAAAAACAGAGCGGCAGGGCTTACGGCTACCGTAGCCAGAACATCGGCAGGAGCTTTGAATTATACTCCGGTTGCAAGGTAACCAACCTTGGGGCCGCAATCGATGAACTGAAGAAAAAAGGATTGTGGTTCGTCTGTGCAGATATGGGCGGAGAAGTCATGTATCGCCAGAATCTGACAGGACCGATCGGCCTTGTGATCGGAAATGAAGGCGAAGGGGTGGGCCGTCTTGTGAAAGAAAAGTGCGATATGGCCGCATCCATACCGATGAAAGGTGATATTGATTCCCTGAATGCGTCGGTTGCAGCCGGTGTTCTTGCTTATGAAATCGTAAGACAGCGTCTTCAGATGAAATAAGCGAGGTTGTAAGAAAAGAGGGATTATCGTGAATCGATGGAAGAAATTTCTGGCAGCAGGTCTGTGCTCAGTCGTCATGGCATCCGGACTGGCTTATGGAGGATTTGAGGCAGCCGCCTCTGTAAAAGGAGGCGTGCCTGGCAGGATGAGCAGCCTGATACCGTCTGCGCCGGGAACGACCAAATATGAAAATAAAAAAGTGACCGTCGATGCTTCAAATATAAGCGAAGGTTATGTAATGGTAAAATATAACGGAAGCGGCGGAAAGATAAAGGTCCAGGTGATCAAGTCTGGCGGGGAGACATATACGTATGATCTGAATGCCAGGGATGCGTATGAAGTGTTTCCGTTTACAGAGGGAAACGGTACATATACGGTAAAGGTATTCGAAAATATTTCAGGCAATCAGTATATGCAGGCTTCCAGCAATGATCTGAACGTAACGCTGTCCAGCCAGTTCAAGCCGTTTCTGTACCCGAACCAGTACGTCAATTTCTCGGACTCCAGCCAGGTAGTGACTGTCGCCAAAAGTCTGGCGACTTCCGCCCAGGACCAGATCGGAATTGTAAAGAATGTCTATGATTACGTGACAGATAACATCGTATACGACAATGCGAAAGCTTCGTCGGTCCAGTCGGGATATCTGCCGAATGTAGACCAGGTGCTGGCACAGAAGAAGGGCATTTGTTTTGATTATGCGGCGGTGATGACGTCTATGCTGAGATCCCAGAATATACCCACTAAGCTGGTGGTAGGCTATACGGGAAGTATCTATCATGCATGGGTCAGCGTATACCTGGACAACATTGGCTGGGTGGACAACGTAATTTATTTTGACGGACAGGACTGGAAACTGATGGATCCAACCTTTGCATCTTCTGGAAAGAAGAGTCAGGAAATCATGGATTACATCGGGAACAGTTCGAATTATAAGGCAAAATATTCCTATTAGTATTATTACAGTTAAAAAGGATTTAGATGAAAAGGCTGCCAGGCATGAACGATCTGCCGGCAGCCTTGTGTGGAGAAGAATATGTCAGAGATTAAAAATAAAAAATATACATATCAGGAACTGGCAGCTTTCTGCCTTCAGATCTCCATGCTCCTTAATGCAGCGGTCCCTCTTGATGAGGGACTTTCCATTATGTCTCAGGATGCAAAAGATGAGGCTGAAAAGAAAATGCTGCTGTCGATGGCGGAAGGATCGGAGCTGGGGCTGCCCTTTTTTCAGGTACTGGAAGAGACAGGGGCATTTCCATCCTATGTGGTCCGTATGGCCAGACTGGGGCAGGAAACAGGTACTCTCGATGAGATGATGTCATCCTTGTCAGATTACTATGAAAAGGAATACCAGCTTCTAAGAAACATTAAAAATGCAGTGACATATCCGATCGTGATGATATTTATGCTGTTTGCAGTTCTGTTCGTTTTATTTGTAAAGGTTATGCCCATATTTGAAAACGTATATAGTCAGCTTGGTGCGCAAATGTCCCCTGCAGCTCAGTCGGCAATCCGCTTGGGAGGAATTTTCAGCGGAACGGCTCTTTTTATTGGAGCCGTACTGGTGATTGCTGCGTCCGGTGCGTATATCATGTCTTCAATGGGCATGAAGGTATCTCTGGCAGAAAAATGCATATATGCGGTGAAAGGCAGAAGCAGGATCGCTGCAGCTGTGGCAAAGCGGCGTCTGGCTTCTGTGATGTCCCTTTCCATACGCTGTGGGATGGATATGGAAAAAGGGCTTGAGCTGGCTTCCGACCTGGTGGAAAACGACAGAATCAGGGACAGGATTATGGCCTGCCGCGACATGATGGAGGACGGAAGCGACTGCTACCAGTCCATGAAAAAAACGGAATTATTCAGTGGTTTTCACATTCAGATGATTCAGGTGGGGCAGAGAAGCGGCCATCTCGATCAGGTTATGGAGGAAATTTCCGACAGCTATAAAGAACAGGCAGACGAAGCCATAGACGGAATCCTTGCCCGCTTTGAACCGACGCTTGTTGCAGTACTGGCTGTAGCTGTTGGATTTATCTTGCTGTCGGTTATGCTTCCGCTGGTGGGGATCCTCTCTGCAATCGGATGAAAGGACGGAGCATATGATAAAAAATGGGAAAGAAGGCTGGAAAGCCGCAGGCGGATATTTGATGTCGGCGCTCATTTTTGTATTGGTCCTTCTCCTGTTTGGAGCAGGAACCATCGCATTTGCAAGGAAAGCAAATGAAAATGGGGCAGAAACGCTGCGGTCCAGCATTGGAAGGGCCTCTGTCCAGTGCTATGCCATTGAGGGAAGATATCCTCCAAGTGTGGAGTATCTGGAAGAAAACTACAACATTCAGATTGACAGGAAAAAATACAGTGTTTTCTACAGCGGCTTCGCCTCGAATGTTATGCCGGATATTACGGTTGTGGAGATTCAGGGCGAGGAACAGGGAGGATGATAATGAAGAAATTCAGTGCCCGTAAGGGTCAGGCGGTCAATGTTTTGTTCACCATGATTCTCTTCCTCGTATTTGTACTTTGCGCGTTGTTTACTGTTTTAATCGGCGGAAAGGTCTATGAAAATATCAACAGGAGAACAGAGGAGAACTTTTCAGGCTGCACGGCGCTCCATTATGTAGCGAATAAGGTGCGCCAGGGGGACAGGATGGGATTGATTGACGTGACTGAAGTTGACGGAACGCCTGTACTGGAAATCCGGCAGGAAACAGAAGATGAAACATATATAACGTGGATATACAGTCAGGATGGCTGGATCAGGGAGCTGTTTACCTTTGAAGACAGCGGTCTGGGACTCTCGGACGGTCTCCCTATTACGGAATGCAGCGGCCTGGATGTGGAAAAAGACGGCAGCCTCGTTACGATCACCACAGAAGGAGAAGCCGGCAGCAGGATTATGCTGTCTGTCAGGAGCGGAGGTGATAGGCAATGATCAGCCGAAAGCCGGGAAAAAATGAGAAAGAGAAAGAACATATTAAAAAAAGTGGTCTTGGGACTTCTGTTTTTATGATGGAGATGATCGTAGTGGTCTTCTTTTTCAGTCTCTGTGCAGCTGTTTGTATTCTGTTATTCGTGAAAGCAGATAACATGAGCCGACTGGCTGCCGATACAAATCAGGCGGTTACCAGGGCGGAGAGCATAGCGGAAATATTCAAGGCCGATGAGCTGGAGAATTATAAGAATTATCCGGAGACTGCAAAAGGAGCTGACAGAAACGGGGATTCTTATCATTTTGCCTGGAACAGTTTGTGGGAATCAGAACAGGCATTTCAGACGGAAGAAAGAAGCAGGACTGCGGATTTTTACGGAGATGTGACTGTCAGTCGGGAAGATGAGGAAAATGGAACCATGGAAACGGCGACGATTCAGATGATCCGAAGCAGAGACAGGAAGGTATTATATGAGCTGACCGTTTCTTCTTATATAGGTTCAGAAGCGGGAGGACGACGATGAAAACGAAGATGAATATAGGAATATCGTCCCTTATTTTGATTTTTATCGTCCTGTGTCTCGTTACCTTTGGACTGTTGTCGCTGAGCAGTGCAAGAAATGACCTTGTCCTGGCGGAGCGCAACGCGGAAGCTGTTCAGGAATACTACAGGGCAGATACTGAAGGAGAGCGTTTTATAGCGATGGCGGACAGCAGGCTAAAGAAACTCGCAGCTGATTCCGGCATGAATAATTTTCCTTCTGTTTCTTCTGAAAAGCTGAAACAAATAATGGGAGATTATTATAATGAAAACGAGCGCACCATCCGTACGGACATCTCCATGGAACGGGGGCAGGCGCTTCATGTAGAGCTTGACCTTGAAAAAGACAGCAGGAGAGGAACCTTCTGCAGTGTCCGGTCATTTTACGTATATAATCAGGAAGACTATGAAATTGACCAGTCCATACCTGTATGGACCGGACAGTAAAAGGGAGGAACGAAGGAGTTATGGAATATACGGCACAGGAATTGCTGACAAAGGCAGTAGAACGGGAAGCAGGTGATATCTTTCTGATTCCAGGCATGCCGTTTTCATATAAGATCGGCGGCAGAATAGTATGCCAGGACGACAGAAAAATTTATCCTGACGAGATGAATGAAATTATCCGGCAGATTTACGAGCTTGCCGGAGGAAGGGATCTGAAGAAAGTTCTGGAAACGGGAGATGACGATTTTTCGTTTGCAATCCGGGGCGTTTCCAGATTCCGCGCCAGCGTGCTGAGGCAGAGAGGTTCCCTGGCTGCTGTAATCCGCGTAGTAACATTTGAACTGCCTGATTTTGAGGCGCTTCATCTCCCGAAAACAGTAATCGATATCGCTAAGATGAACAAGGGGCTTGTACTGGTGACTGGGCCGGCCGGAAGCGGAAAAAGTACGACTCTGGCGTGCATTATTGACGAGATCAACAATACAAGAAATGCCCATGTTATAACATTGGAGGACCCCATCGAATACCTTCACCGCCATAAGCTCAGCGTCGTAACACAGAGAGAAATCGTTACGGATACGGAGAGTTATGTGTCAGGACTTCGGGCGGCGCTCAGACAGGCTCCTGACGTTATTCTGCTGGGAGAAATGCGTGATTATGAAACAATTCGCACGGCCATGACGGCGGCAGAGACGGGCCATCTCGTTATTTCGACGCTGCATACGGTCGGGGCGGCCAATACGATTGACAGGATTATCGATGCCTTTCCGCCGAATCAGCAGCAGCAGATCAGGGCACAGATTGCCATGGTACTCCAGGCGGTCGTGTCTCAGCAACTGATCCCTTCGGAAACCGGCGGTCTTTATCCGGCTTTTGAGATCATGTTTTTAAATAATGCGCTCAGAAATATGATCCGTGAGGCTAAAATTCATCAGATAGATGGTGTGATCGCAGCTTCCCAGGGAGAGGGAATGCTTTCTATGGACAGCAGCCTGATTACACTGTACCGCAATGGGATTATCAGCAGGGAAAATGCTGTGGCATATAGTTCCAACGGCGAATTGATGGAGAAAAAGCTGAACAGGGGATAGTTTCTCCATATAATTTCAATATGATTATCCGGATATCATTTCCACCCAATATAAATACTGAGGGCGGAGATGGTATCTTTTTTGCGGCAGCTTTGAACCTTTCTGCAGAATGGAGGTTCAGTCATAAGAAACCAGGCCGCTGCGGAATCAGAGAGGAAACCGATATTGCAAAGGAAACAGAATATCCTGTCCGGCCTGCGGCCGGTCTGTCTGTTGAAGATACCTGGTCAGTAATAATTAGAGGTGGATTGTTTAGAATAAATAATGATAACTATTATCAATTATATTGCATATAATATAGCCGGATGGTATAATTAAAGCAAATCAGAAACAAAATATAATAGATATAGGAACAGCTAATCTGACAGAAAAGAGGTTTTCATTATGAGAATAGGGAAAAAGAAAGTTGCACTGGTGGGAACAGGTATGGTAGGCATGAGCTATGCGTATGCCATGCTGAACCAGAATGTGTGCGATGAGCTCGTTTTAATTGACGTCAATCGTACGAGAGCAGAAGGAGAAGCCATGGATTTAAGCCATGGTTTGGCATTTTCAGGCGCCAATATGAATATCTATGCAGGCGATTACAAGGACTGCCGAGATGCCGATATCGTAGCAATCAGCGCAGGTGTGGCTCAGAAACCAGGTGAGACAAGGCTGGATCTGCTGAAGAGAAATGCACAGGTATTCCGCTCGATTATAGAACCGGTGACAGAATCCGGCTTTAACGGGATTTTTCTCGTCGCAACGAATCCGGTTGATATCATGACGCGGATTACCTGCGATCTGTCTGGATTTAATCCAAGAAGAGTCATTGGTACGGGAACTACCCTTGATACGGCAAGGCTTCGTTATCTGCTGGGGGATTATCTGAAAGCGGATCCCAGAAACGTTCATGCATACGTTATGGGCGAACATGGAGACAGTGAATTCGTGCCATGGAGTCAGGCGATGCTTGCCACAAGGCCAATTCTGGATCTGTGTGAGGAGAGCGACGGCGAGATCTGCAGCGACAAGCTGGATGAGATTGCGTCGGAAGTGCGGGACGCAGGATACAGAATTGTTGAAGCGAAGAAGGCGACCTATTATGGAATCGGAATGGCAATGACCAGGATTACAAAGGCTTTGCTGGGAGACGAACACAGTGTTCTGACCGTATCAGCCAATTTAAAGGGGGAATACGGCCAGAGAGATGTGTTTGCCGGCGTACCGTGCATCATAACTCAGGACGGCGTTCAGAGGGTCCTTACGCTTAACCTTTCAAAAGAAGAGATGGAGCGTTTTCAGTCATCCTGTGAAATACTGAGACAAAACTATGAAGGTGTTCTTGAGTAAATACGTCATGAACTATGTGGTCTGTTCCGGATAGAGAAGTCTAGTCCTCTACGGTAATTGCGCGCAGGCTGTAGTCAGACCAGTTATTGCCGATCAGATAGGTCGTATAGCTTTTTCCGGCTGCAATATCAGCAGAAATAGTAAGAACCGGAGAGGACCAGGTGCAGGAAGAACGGTATATTCCAGATGAAATGACCGGTATTTCACGATATGTGTCAGAGCAGGAAAGGCCGGCAACCTGGAACTTCCAGCTGCCTTCCTGCGCCTGTTTATATGGGGTCACCGTGTTATAGGAAACATCGTGAAATACGGTTTCTCCTGTCTGAAGCAGAATGTCGTAGAACGAGCCTACAAATGACATGTTGGCAACGCGGTAACAGCCGTAATTTCCTGTAAGGTTATTGCAGGGAGTATCCGACAGCTGGGAAATTCCCAGGCCGGTGGTCTCTGAATCCATAACGACCATTGTACTCTTTTCTCCGGCGCGGAAAGGGAACATTTTCTCAAAGAGCACGGTCCGCGGACCGGAAGCGCGCGTAATTGTTACATTATGGAACCCGTCCGGAACGAAGTTGTAATCTCCGATTGTCCCAAAACGGGCATTCTGTGCATACACTGTATTATCGATAGAAATTGTCAGCGGAAATGGGGTGGAGGCGGCAATTAGAAATCGTACCTCCCCATAAGTAAAGGCATCCTCCGGATAAGAAGTCCAGTTGGATGGGGTATCAGCTGTGTCTAACAGGGTGACGCCTGTTTCTTCGGGAGATTTTGGAAGCGGGGCAAGAATATTTTCCTGTGACTGCGAAGAAACGTTGTTAAAAGAGCGGGAATCCGCAGTGCAGCCACAGCTGTAACCGCCGTCTGAAGCAGTCTGCAGTTCCATATTGGAAAGGCAGCCTGCCGCGGTGGCGGAAGAATTGTTTTCAGCCATAAACATACCTCTGGTACTTTTTACTTTACTTTATGTCTGAAAAAAAGAAGTGTTACAGAATCATCAGATCCTTCGGCTCATGATTTAAGATCTCGCAGCCGTCTTTTGTTACAATAACCAGATCTTCAATTCTAACTCCGGTATCTCCTTCTACGTAGATGCCAGGTTCAATGGAAAAACACATTCCCTCCTGTACACAATCCGTATTTGCACTGGAAACATCCCCGGATTCATGATCCTGCATGCCGATGGAATGGCCAAGGCGGTGAGTGAAATTCGGTCCGTATCCGCCGGCTGTTATGATATCGCGGGCAGTTTTATCGATGTCACAGAAACGAACGCCTGGTTTAATCATAGCTTCCGCTGCCAAATTGGCTTTGAGTACGAGATTGTAAATTTCTTGCTGATGTTCCGTGGCTTCTCCAAGGAAGAAGGTACGCGTCATATCTGAGCAGAAATTGTCTTTTTTACATCCGATATCCACCAGAATACAGTCCCCTCTTTTCAGCCGGGTATTGTCCGGATCGTGATGGCCGACGGCGGCATTGGCGCCGAATGCAATAAGAGGAGTGAAGCTCGTGCCGTCGGCTCCCAGTTCCTTGTATAAAGAGATGACGATATCAGCAGCCTCCAATTCCGTCATGCCTTCTTTAATCATGGAAGGAAGGCGCTTCATGCATGCATCGTTTAAAAGAGAAGCTTTTCTCATACATTCACGTTCCTCTTCATCCTTTAATGCACGGGCGCGGTCCACGCATTGTGAAGCGACGTGATAAGAAGCGGCAGCGTTATAGTTCATCAGCGGAAGCAGGAAACGTGCGGGAAAATCTTTATCGATGCCGAGAGGTTTGTTATGGTCGGCAGCATCTGCGATCAGTTTCACCCCATCTTCTCCGTCAGCATACCAGACTTTTTCCACTCCTAGATCGTCAGGGACGGTAAACAGCGTATTGAGGAAAAATTTATGGCCGCCGGTTTCGGAAAGATAGAGTGCGTAAAGCCTTTCCCATGGGAAATGGTAGTACCCTGTCAAATAGAAAATAGCGCTGGGATCACTGATGATCATCTGGGAATTCCCTCCTGTTTCATGTGATTCAGCACATGTTCGAGCCTTGATTTGTTCATGATCGATTCCTCCTGTATCATTTTTTTAATAAATTCAGCGGACAAAAAAGACAGTGCGCCTTCTGATTTTAGAACTATCATAACTATAATACAGGAATTATGGAAAAACAAGCAGTATTCCGCCTTTTGATTGACACAACTTTCACGCTCTGCTATAATGAAGTAATAGTATTTCTAAATTGTCAGAAAAAATAGGAGGTAATTGGGTATGAGTTATTTGTATGTCATTCTGGCATATCTGGTCATTCTGGTCGTTGTCGGTATCTTTATCGGACACCGCAAGGTGAAGAATTCAGATGACTTTGTTGTCGCAGGCCGCAGCCTTCCGCTTGTTGTACTGGTGGGAACACTGCTGGCTTCCTGGTGCGGCGGAGGCGGTGTTACCGGTTCGCCTAACGTTATTTATACATATGGTCCCTTTGTAGGAATCATACATTTTATGGGACCGCCTCTCGGAATCATCGCGCTGTATTTCGTAGCAGGAAAGGTACGTCAGTGTGCGAAATATACCATTCCGGAGATTTTTGAGGCCAGATACGGCAAGGTGGGAAGCTTTGTATCGGCTGTCTGCATTATTCTGGCGTATATCGGTATTGCGGCAACACAGTTTAAAGCTGCCGGACAGATTATCAATGTAACGACAGGCATGGATCAGGGCCTTGCTACCGTAATTGCAGCGGTAGGTATTATCGTTTTAACCGTCAGCGGTGGAATGATGACGGTTGCTTACACGGATGCCATGAGCGCCCTGCTGATGGTAGGCGGATTCCTGATCGCAGTTCCTCTGCTTTACAACCAGATCGGCGGAATCAGCCATGCATTTGCCAGCCTTCCGGCAGCGAAGAGCAGCCCGACGGCAACCTTAAACGTGATTCAGCTTCTGGGATATATGATTCCGTCATTTTTCCTGATTCTCGGCGATCAGAATATGATGCAGCGTTTTTCCTCTGCAAAGAGCAGTAAAGAGGCTAAGAAATCCAACATCGGCATGTTCTTCGGAGAGATGACAGTTGTAACGCTGACAATTCTCGTTGTAACAGCAGGTATTTTCCTGATTCCGCAGATTCCGGAAGGTAAAACAGCGGATACAATCATTTTCCAGATCGCAATCGGATATCTTCCATTTGTAGTCGGCGGTCTTCTGATGGCAGCGTGCGTGGCATTCGTTATTACTACGGCCGATTCCTATCTGCTGTCGTCCGCGACGAACATCACCTATGATATCTGGGCAAAATATATCAAAAAGGATGCAACAGACAAAGAAAAGCTCGTTTTCCTTCGGGCTATGGTCGTTGCGGTATCCGTGATCGGCTGTGCACTCTGTATGCTTTTCCCGAGCGTTCTGGCCGTTCAGATGTACTCCTACAGCATGTATGGAGCAGCGATTACACCTGCACTGTTATGTGCACTGTTCTCTAAAAAAGTTACGCCGGCAGGCGGTATTTGCGGTATCCTGGCCGGAGGAATTACGACGATTGTATGGGACGTGGTTCTTCAGTCTCCATATGGAATCAAGAGTGCCATTATTTCCGTACCGGTATCAGTTCTTGCTATCATTATCGTGAGCGCTGTTACAAAAGGCAGTAAGCCGATTGAAGATCTGTACGGCCAGCAGGAGAGCTAAGGATTAAGGAGGAAAAGAAATGGAAGATCCCAGAATCCGAAAGTTTGCCAGGTTTTTGATTCAGCACGCCGTATACCTTCAGAAGGGCGAGAAAATTCTGATTGAACTTCACGGCCATGAACGGCCATTGGCTAAAGCTTTGATTGAAGAAGCGTATAAAGCCGGAGGCGAGCCGTTTTTTCACGAGTTTGATTATGTGCTGGAAGGGGCCATGATTGCGGGGGCAAGCGAACAGCATATGAGAGACGTAGCCTCTTACGAGCTTGCCAGAATGAAAGACATGGATGCTTATATTGATATCCGTGCGACGGAAAATATCAGTGTTTGGAATAAGGTTCCCGATGATAAGATGGGAATTTACAGGAAAGAGTACTGGGGACCGATTCATCTGAGCCAGCGCTGCAATCACACAAAGTGGTCTGTTATGCGCTATCCAAATGACGCTATGGCACAGCTGGCCGGCATGAGTACGGAAGAATATGAAGATTTCTATTTTGCGGCATGTCTTCTGGACTATGATCAGATGGCAAAAGCGATGGAGCCTCTTGCCGAGCTGATGAACCGGACGGATATGGTTCATATTACAGGACCGAAAACAGATATCACATTTTCCATAAAAGGAATCGGTTCGAGTCCCATGAGCGGAAACCGCAATATTCCGGACGGAGAAATCTATACGGCTCCTGTGAAGGATTCGGTTAATGGAGTGATTTATTATAATGTGCCGTCCATCTGTGATGGGGTGACATTCCATGATGTGACATTGACATTTAGGGACGGTAAGATTGTAGATGCTGTTTCTGACCATACGGACAGGATGAACCAGATTTTCGATATCGATGAAGGAGCCCGCTACATAGGAGAGTTCGCTCTCGGAGTCAATCCGGTCATTAAAGAACCGATTCTGGACATTCTCTTCGATGAGAAAATAGCGGGAAGTTTCCATCTGACACCTGGTAATTCCTATGATAATACGACGAATGGGAATCATTCATCCGTACACTGGGATCTGATTTCCATTCAGACACCAGAGTGGGGCGGCGGAGAAATCTGGTTTGACGGCGTACTGATCCGCAAAGACGGACGGTTTGTACCGGACAGCCTTCAGGCATTAAACCCTGAAAATCTGCTGTAAATTAAAAATAATAATGTGACGGGAATAGGTGTGGAACGTTATCTGCGGCTTGGCCGTAAGGTCAAGCCGGTTCCCGTCTTTTCGTTGTAGACCCCTCTGTAAAAACCAGTGGAAAATTGTATTTCCAGTTGACAAACACAGCTTTTCATGATAATATATCCAAGGTTTGTGGAACACAAGCAAACAAGCTGCTGTGGCTCAGTCGGTAGAGCGTCGCATTGGTAGTGCGGAGGTCACGGGTCCGATTCCCGTCAGCAGCTTTAACAGATAAGTATTAAAAATCACGTAAACTATTGAGTTTACGTGATTTTTTGTTCCATAGGAAAAACCTTGTTCTTACCCCTGCGTAGTTTCTGCTTTTTATTTCATTAGAATCCGTTTCTGTGATATAATTGGTGATAAGGTCATTTTAATGTGTTTTGAAACAGATATGGATGTATACAGATTCATAGAAGCAGGGAGTCGGAGAGATGAAAGAGAGATTGAGAGACCGATCAGGAATGATCAGGAAAAAGTGCAGAGCGTATACGGCGGGAATTCTCGTAACGGTTATGCTGAGTCTGAACGGAATTTTGGTATTTGAGCCGATTCCGGCTTATGCTTATCCCAGCTTTGCAGAAAAAATGGAAGGGGATATAGACGGAGATATTCCAGAAGTTAAGTCTGATACGAGGGATCGATGGGAAGAACTGGAGGGCGATGGGGAAGTTATCCTATCATTTCCAAGCCAGATTGAGGCCGCAATCTCTTCGCCGGATGATGTGGACAGTTATTCCTTCCACCTGGAGGAAGAGACGGATTTAACGGTACTGCTGCAGTCGGAGTATCCCTGCGGTCTGGAACTGATCTCAAAGGGCAGTGTAATTGGAGCCTCCAGAAGGCCAGACAGCCAGTTACTGGAACCGGCTGGCCTGGAAGCGGGAACCTACACGCTGCGCATTGTCCCTCAGGAAGGGATCGAAGCGTCTTCTTACACCTTGAGGATATCCAGACAGGCTGACAGAAAAAAGGCGCCGGATTATTCAGAGGCGCATATTGCAGGGGCCATATTTGATCCGGAATCACCGTTCCGGTTTTACAATGTCCAAAATGCAGAGGAGAAGAATAAAGGTGGTTCCCCCGTTCATATCATTCACTATCTTGCCCACTGGCAGGGACCAGTGAATGAATCAGTCATGCCTTATTATCAGAAAGGTGATTTTAAGGAAACGCCCAGTGAATATATTCATTACAAAAAGGCGGAGCCGGAATTTCATGAACAGAATGTAATTATGGTGCCGAGCCATAACAGTACAGGCAGCTATATGGAGCACTGGAAGAATGCGATTATGACATATGGCGCCATTGATACAGGGATGACCACCAGCTATAATTATAGAGATAAGAATCCAGGCGATGGATATCCACAATGGGATTACAGATACTTCTATGCGCCGGAGGACTGGGAATATGATAAAATGGGCGGCCATGCAGTGCTGATTGTAGGCTGGGACGACACGGTAAAGAGGGAAAACTTCCGTGTTACAAAGCGGGACTGGGATATCGATTCCGGAATGGATGAACCGGTCATCAGTCTGATTGATGAAACCATGCCGGAACACGACGGCGCATGGATTTGCCGTGACTCCTATGGAGCTGAAGGTGAGGGAGCCGACGCTGAAATGTACCCGGAATACTATTACGTTTCCTATGAATCGGCTGATTTTGGCGGTGCGGATAAGGTGCCGTCAGCGTTCGCACCAAGCGAGAGCAGGGATAATTATAACCATCTGTACAGCAATTCGGCAGGAGGAATTGACAATGGAGCATATCAAAACAGCGGTTTTCTGAGAGGAGTTCAGGTTTTTCGTAACGAAGGAACGGGTGAAGTCCTAAGGGCGGTAGGCTTTGCTGAACCGCACAATGATGTATCTTATGAGATTGGAGTTCGTATAGGAGACGGGGCGGTTCAGAAGATCAAGTCAGGTTATCTGAAATATCCGGGATTTTATACGATGAGGCTGGAGGACGGAATTATGATTCCGGCGGACACTGATTTTGAAGTTCATGTAGCCATCTCTTCCGATGATAGCAGAGATTTAATCTTTTATTCATGCCACGACCGGGAGGGGTGGATTAATGGAACGAAAGCAATTCCTGGAAAATCGTTTTATTATGACAGCTGGGACGAAGAGGAGCAAGGATGGGATGCGTCGGCTGTGGGAGAATACCCCTGCATTTATGCCTATACATATTCTCCGCTAAAAAGTGAGATTACGATATTGGATAATAAAGAAAAGGCGGAAGGATATGACACTTCTACCGTACCTCATCCGGAGGCGCAGCCGGACACAGCTACAAAATCAGAGTATGTTGAAAAAGCTAATACGTCTACACCGTCGGAAGCAGGGGCTGCTTCCGGTACCGGAAACAGCAGTGCAGTTAATGAGACAAAGGCTACACCGTCGGAAACCGGAATAAAAATGGAACATCAGCGACCGGAACCGGAGAAAATGAAAACGAGTACGGATTCAGAAGCAGAATATGAAAGTGACGATGGTCCAATCGCAAAGGCACTGCCTCTGAGGCGGGGGATAAGATTGGTTCGGATGAAATGATTCTGGAGGATGACAGGGAAGAAACGAGGCTGGCCGAAAAAGAAGAAGCAGAGATGAAAGCTTCTTTGAACATGTTGAGAATACGAACTGAGGACGAGGGTATCGTGAGTTTTGAAAATGCCGATGAGATTGATACGGCTTCCCTCAACCTGAACTTCCCCGAGAAATATAATTCCAGGGATTACAACCTGATCACAAAGGCGAAGCATCAGGGAAATAGTTATCTGTGTTGGGCATTTGCGGCGGCAGGCGCGCTGGAAGCCAGTTATTTACGGTATGGCAATCAGCTGATTAATTATCCAAGGGGAGTAAATCTCATTTCGCAGGAAGATGTGATTACTGGCGGGACGATTTCCTTAAAACTCAAAAAAGGACAGAAGATACCACTAAATCTTTCTGCCGCACTGTATTCGGACAGCGATTATTTTAACCCGGGGAGCCCGCAGATTTATTGGGAGATTACAGGAGATATCGGCAGTGTGGAGGAGGAAAGGAAGCTTTCTGAAAGCGGAGAAGAATTTACTGTACTTGCGGCAAAAGCACCCGGAGAAGTGACGGTAACGGCAGTCAGCATGGCCGATGTTGGTCTGAAGGCTTCCTGCCGGATCGAAATTACCGAGTCTGTCCCGGCAAAGGTACAGATCAGACCGGAAAGTCTGACCATGAATGTGGGAGAGATGCAGAGACTGGAAGCGACGGTGGAGGCAGAGGAAGAACTGACCATCATGTATTCTTCAGACAGGCCGGACATCGTTTCAGTTGATAAAAGCGGTCGGGTACTCGCATTAAAACCAGGTAAGGCTGATGTAACGGCGAAAGCAGGAGACGGACAGGCGGTCTGCCGGATAACGGTAAGAGGAAGAACTGGCTCAGGAGATGACGACAGAGAGTCCGGGAAAGTTACGAACCAGATGATGAGAGAAGACACGGTTCACGGTTCTTGGGAACAGAGAGACAGCGGATGGCGCTTTATGAAAAATGACGGAACATATGCCCGGTCTTCCTGGGAGAAAATAGGCGGGGTATGGTATTATTTCAAAGAAGATACCTTTGTGGAATCCGGCTGGTTTAACCAGGGAGAAGTCTGGTATTATCTGAGCCAGGATACAGGAACATATGGAAAAATGGAAACGGGCTGGCTCTATGATCCATCCTATCAGAAATGGTTTTACTTAGATGAAGGCGGCGCCATGGCTTCCGGCTGGAGGCAGATCGATGGAAAGTGGTATTATTTTCATACCGTTTCCGATGGTGAGAAAGGAAAAATGTATGCGGGGGAACGGACGCCGGACGGCTATATGACAGGGGAGGACGGGTCATGGATTCAATGATCCGGCTGCTTGTCTGTGCCGGGCCTGCTGTTCACTAAAAGATGAGATTACGTAAAAATAAGATTATGTAAAAAATAAGAGTACTGCAAAGACAAAATCACATATGCTCTCAATGCCGGATTGTGTTCCAAGGCTGCTGCCTGGTGCCGGATCCGGTATTGGGGGCATTGCTTTTGTGCTTTTGCAGTACTCTTACTTTCATGGGTTCTCACGTGCTTCTTTGCAGAATCATTTTCCCGTGAGGAATGCAGCTTTTTATTCAGTCGGAGCCATAAGGATCTTACCGGAGCCGCGGTATACGTTTACAAGTCCTTCACCGGATACAGCGGAGCCAACCAGGGATTTGGAAGAGCGCTCCACCGTAAATTTCAGGGTATTGGACCATGCGATTGCCATATTTCCGTCGATCTTTACTTCGTCATCTTTTAAAGTAAATTCAATTAATTCGTCGTACGGAACCGGGCTTTCCAAAACAGCGATGCCGCTGCCTGTAAGACAGAGATTAAAGAGACCTTCTTTACCGGCAACTGCAGAGGAAAGGGACGATCTGGCAACAACGTTTTGCTTGATTTTGGAATCACATGCCAGAAACAGGCCATCTTCCAGAACCATGCTTCCCCATTCTGAAACATCTTCCAAAATAATATGCTTATATGTAGGCTCCAGCATCACAAGGCCGTTTCCTGTATACTCCGGCTTTGCAGACGATTCTTTTGTAACCTTAGAGGCGATGGCCTTTCCAAAAAAGTCGCCTACACCCTTGATGCCTGAAGTCATCTTTACGGCACCTGCCATCCACTGCATAGCACCTGCCTGAACAGTAAAAGCATTTCCGTCCAATTCGATTAAAACCTGACGTTTCCGAACGTTCATTTCAGCTGCATAGTAAGCGGTCACAGCGGAAGCTGGAGTAACACTTAAATCCCTCTGGTGTTCAAAGACCTTCACACATCCCCGTTCTGAAATTAATTTCATGTTGCCGTTGTCATACAAATTCTTGTAGCTGATCATGCCCATTACCTCTCTTCTTTTGACTTTTTTCCATACATAGTGGCTGGATAGTATAAAAAAATGGAGACAACAGGACTCGAACCTGCGACCCTCTACACGTCAAGCAGATGCTCTCCCAGCTGAGCTATGTCTCCATAAGATTATTATAAATGATGAGCGGCATATTTACAACAAATAAATAGCAGCATTCTAATTATTTTCTGATAGGGTTATGAGACGCCTGCAGCCTCGTGGATCAGGCCGGCCCCAAGGCATACGCAGAACAGATAAACGATATTTCCAGGAATAATTCCTGCGAATAGAGCAATTGTATGAAATACTCTCTGAAGCGAAGGATAATAGGGCGTAATATAAAACATATCGGCATTGCCGTCAGGTCCTGCAGCTACATTGATCACGGTAGCGATGATACAGCACAGAAAAAAGAGAGGAAGCACACGGGAAAAGCTTCCTGAGGAAAGGTCGCTGATCTTGCTGAAGCAACAGTAGAAGCCAATAAAAATAAGAATAAAATGCCACAGGAAGCCGTGCATAGTCAGAGTCCAGTATGGGTGCATAAGGCCGGATGGGTCGGCCAGAGCCATAAAACCGCCAAGAAGTCCAAAATCCTGTATAAAAGTTGCGCAGACTTTTTGACTCATCATCGAATAACGGGAGCCAGATGATACAAAAGGATAAAGGAGGCAGAGATACATCGGTATGCTGCAGAGCTGGAAGGGGAAATACCACCAGTCATAGCTGCCGGAGTTGACAATTGTATACAAAAATCCCTGTTTGTACAGTTCACAAATTGAGAGGAACAGGCCGGATATAAATAGCACGCGGCCTGGATGTTTTCCGGCTCCGGCACATCCGGCAAGCAGACGGGCAGAACATATGGCCAGAATAATTCCTGAAAGGCTCAAAATCATGTGAAAAGCAGAATAGGGAAGCGGCGGCACCATCGGCCATGCTGTGAATTGAAAGAAATTTTCCATGATCAATCCTCCTGACAGAATATGATTATACTCCGGGAAGGAAAAGAATTCCAGAAAAAGTAAAAAAGAACAGGATCAGAAGCCGGAGGGCAGATAGGATGAAAAAAAGTCCTCAAATTCAGCGTGAAATACTTCTTTTAAAGCAAGAAGTTCCTCAACGCTGATATTTTGTATGCCGGCTTCGATTTTTGCATAAGTTCCTCTGCTGAGGCTGCAGCCAGAATCTGCATCCGCGCAGTAGTCTGTTCCTGGGTAAGACCACGGGAGAGCCGCAGGCGTCTGATATTATGGCCAAGATAGACATCATGCCTTATTTTTTGTTCCATAAGATTCTCCTCTGTTCGTTATTATGGGAACTTACTATTGATTTTATGATAAAAATAAGGTAGAATTGCTCTATAATTAGAGCAAATATGCGCCGTGAAAGATTAAGATACTGCCGCTCGGAGGAAGAAGAATGACAGAGGAAGAGAAGGTAAAGGAATTACAGCAAAAGCTTCTGTATTTTAAGGAAAGATCTGAGCTGGACTTACTGACTGGACTTTACAACAGAATGAGTTTTGAGTCTTATGTGAGTCAGAAGCTGGAAAAAACAGAGGATGGATATTTTTTGATGATAGATGTGGACAACTTTAAAGGAATTAATGATCTGTATGGACATTTGACAGGTGATATTGTTCTGGAGCGGACCGCGGGTCTGTTAAAGGAAGTATTTCCTGCAACGGCAGTGATTGGGCGCATGGGAGGGGATGAGTTTGCCGTTCTTATTTCAGAGACTATCGGGATGGCAGCAATAGAAGCGATGATTGGAAAAATGACTGCAGGATTCAGGCAGACAGCCGAAGAAATCTGTCCGGAATGTGTGACGAACTGTTCGATTGGAATCACGCAGATACATGGTCACGAAGAGTTCAGAACCGTTTATCAGAGAAGTGACACAGCCATGTACACAGCAAAAAAATCCAGCAGAGAATTTTGCTGGTATGAATAATATTGAATAACTGAAAAGAAAGAAATCTACAGCCGGCCAGATGGCACGATAAGATTTCTTTCTTTTTTATTGTATTCTGTTCTGTGGTGCTTATGTGTGGGCGGAAGCTGCTTTGAGATGGCAGCAGAGCCCTGCAAAATGAGCGTATTTATCAGGGGAAAAGATTGAGCCTCCTGTTACTTCTGGCAGCAGAAGACAACAAGGATAGAAGGTGTGGCAATCGCCGGTATGCTTCTTGTGGAAGCGCCGTAAACGGCAAGCATGGTTCTGCCTTCTAAAGAACCGGAATATGGCTGTCCGTTTGGGAGAATCACACGTGTCGAGGCGTCAGGAGTGAGTTTTAAAAGACCGTTGCCGCTGACAAGAGATGCATCAAATGTATCCAGAACGACGTTTCTGCCGGCAATATCTTTCGCAGCGGCCATGACGCGATACTGCGGCGGATAGATCAGAGGCATGGGAGCAGTTGCAGAATAAAAGGCAGTAATGGTATCACCGACGGCGATCGGTTCCTGCTCCAGAATATAAGTGTAAGGTGCGATCACAAGATTGGCTGTGCCATGGGATGGAGAGATTATGGTTATGAGCATGGAACAGCCGCACCAGTCATTGGAAGATGTATTCATCATTTCAATGGCGGTTACCGTACCTGTTACCGATAAGTAAGAGGAATCCATGAGAACCTCCTGGAAATTCAGTTATATTATTATATGAATCTGGGGATAACAGGTGAAAGAAGAAAGAAATGTGTGTAAAACACCCCATAAAAAGGGAGGAGCCGGCTTCCCTTGTGGGAAAGCCGGCAATTATGAAAAAAATTTAATCTAATAGTGTGCTTGGCTAGCATTGGTATTTGCTTTATTTGCTTTGCTACTGTAATCAGTATAAAAGACAAATATGAATAAATTTAAGCACAGATGTAAAAAGATTGTGAATATAAAATGAACAACTTATTCACCGTAATGATAGGAGTCAAGAAGCTGATTCTTTACGTGCCAAAGCTCATTGGAAAGATCCACATGAACTTCATGAGGATTGATCAGGCGGCGTGACTCATCCCACAGGGTATCCAGCTCTTTTCTGCAGTATGCCTGAATATCCATGACTTTCGGTGAATGATAAATACAGGTTCCTCCCTTGAAAACAGGTATTAAAAGCTCGCGAAGCGTATAGCTGTTTGGCGCCAGATGAGTTTTTTTCCAGGTTTCGATTGGATCAAAGAGGAGCAGGGAATTTTTGCTGTCAAACTGTTCTTCTGCGAGACAAATCAGATCAGCAATAATTTTACCAGTGTCCTTCTGATAGATTCGATAGATCGTCTTGTTGCCGGGATTCGTAATCTTCTCGGCATTTTCAGATAACTTGATTTTGGGTATGAATTTTCCGGTCTGCTTGTCCATTACGGCAGCCAGTTTATAAACACCGCCGAAAGAAGGGCAGTCTTTTGAAGTAATCATGTTGGTACCGACGCCCCAGGAATTGATCGTGGCTCCCTGTATTTTCAGGCTGTCGATCAAATATTCGTCCAGATCGTTGGAAGCCGATATGACCGCATCAGAGAAACCGGCCTCATCCAGCATTTCTTTTGCTTTTTTGGACAGGTATGCCAGGTCGCCGCTGTCGAGGCGGATACCGTAAAAGGTGAGAGGGATTCCAGCGTCTTTCATCTCCTGAAAAACCTTAATCGCGTTCGGAACGCCGGATTTTAATGTGTCATAAGTATCGACAAGCAGAATGCAGGCGGATGGATAAAGCTTCGCATAAGCGCGGAATGCAGAAAGCTCATCAGGGAAGCTCATGATCCAGCTATGCGCATGAGTGCCTTTGATCGGAACGTCAAACATCTGGCCGGCCAGGACGTTGGATGTTCCAATGCAGCCGGCAATCATTGCAGCTCTGGCGCCGTAGATCCCGGCATCCGGTCCCTGGGCACGGCGCAGGCCGAATTCCATAATACCATCACCCTGAGCGGCATGTACGACGCGGGCCGTCTTTGTGGCAATGAGGCTCTGATGGTTGATAATGTTTAAAATAGCGGTTTCCACCAGCTGCGCTTCCATAATCGGTGCAACTACCTTTATAAGAGGTTCCCGGGGAAATACGACGGTTCCCTCCGGAATTGCATAGATGTCGCCGGAAAACTTAAAGTTTGCCAGATATTCCAGAAAATCCTCTTCGAACATTCCGGTAGATCGGAGATAGTCCACATCTTCTTTATCAAAATGAAGATTTTCAACATATTCGATTACCTGTTCCAGCCCTGCACAGATCGCATAGCCGTTGCCGTTTGGATTGACGCGGTAAAACGCATCGAAAATTACGGTCTCATTGGCATTCTGCTCTTTGAAATATCCCTGCATCATGGTCAGTTCATAAAAATCAGTGAGTAAGGTCAGGTTTCTTTGATTCATAATAACTTCTCCTTGTGTATTTTGTGAAAGCATTTTAGGTAGTATATCACAATTACAAGAAATAACAAGAACATTGTCAAAAACATAACAATAAATCCCCCCCAAACAATGGAAAATTCTGGTATAATGTCCACGTAGGCAATGAGCCGGGCGAAATAAGTTAGAGAAAAATTTATGTCGTGCTTGCACGTAAAGAAATTTATCTCTGGCTTATTACATGGGGCGAAGCCCGTGACCGAAATGGAGCGAAGCGGAATTGAGGTCACAGCCCGGCGAAAAAAGCCCGTGAGGGCGAAAAAAGGCCAGTCTGGCGAAGCGGACGCGCCACAGAGAAGCGTAGGGTGCGCTACCAGCACAGAAAAAAATATTGTACATAATCAGGAGGAAAAATCGGGTGGGTAAAAATTGGAAAGGGGCGGTATCCCTTATAATCGCAGCGGCAATGGCATTGACGCTGCCAGGATGGCAGGCAGCTGCGGGACAGGAGTTTGCCTATGGGGCAGTTACGAGTAAAAGCAGAACAACTGCGGAAGAAGAACTGCATGGCGTATGGATTTCATATCTGGATTGGAATGAATGGCCCAAGGATGAGGAAAACTTTCAGAAAACAGTGGATAAGGTCATGGATGAATGTGCGCTTTGGGGGATGAATGCCGTGTTTGTCCACGTCCGTTCCCATGGGGATTCCATGTATCCTTCCTCCTGTTATCCATGGTCAAAATTCGCATCAGGGCAGCAGGGCAATCCGCTTCCTTATGATCCTCTTGCATACATGATTGCAGCTGCCCATGAGAGAGGGATGCAGTTCCATGCATGGTTTAATCCTTACAGGATTACAGGTTATCAGATGAAATGGGAAGAGGTTTCGGATAAGAGTCCTGCTAAGAAATGGCTTTCTGACAACAATGCGGCAAATGACAGAAATGTATTGTGCCACCAGGGAGAGTATTACTACAATCCGGCCTCCGAGGACGTAAAGAACCTGGTTGTAAATGGCGTTATGGAGGTGGTGAACGGCTATGATGTGGACGGTGTACACTTTGACGATTATTTCTATCCGCAGGTAGATGATACGAAAGAGGCACTGTGGTTTGACAAACCGGAATATCTGGCTTCCGGTTCCGCACAGCCTATCGCACAGTGGAGGCGGGATCAGGTGAGCGATCTTGTTAAGCGTGTCTACGACTCTATTAAGCAAAAAAAGCCGGGAGTCCTTTTCGGCATAAGCCCTCAGGGGTATTTGAAAAATCTGAGAAGTGACAATAAACTGTTCGTGGACGTAGACCGCTGGATGACATCAGACGGATATGTGGACTATATCATGCCGCAGATTTACTGGGGCTTTGAAGCCAGGACGTCAGACGGCAGTGAGGCCCCGTATGCATTTTCAGCGAATCTGAAGTCATGGGCAGAACTGAAGAAAAAAGGAGGCGTCAGGCTTTATCTGGGTCTTGGGCTTTACCGTGCAGGAACAAATGTAAAAGATAATAACGATTCATCCGAATGGCTGAGAAGAAATGATATCATAAAGCGCCAGGTAGAAGAGGGACGGGAAAACGGAGCTGTTTCCGGTTATTGTTTCTATGCATACAGAAGTTTTAGAGAAGCGGCCGCCCAGGGAGAGATCGGGAACCTGCTTCCACTGCTGAAATGACGGAAAAAGGCGGGTTTACAGGGAAAATAAGAAAGAATTCCTTGACATTTACAAGTGGTAAATTTATACTAGAATAGCTGATAATATCAAAACTAGAATAGATGAATAAGTGTAAAGACTATGAAGGAGACAGTAGGATTGCCGGAAAGCAGCAGCGAATCGGGGATGGTGTGAGCCCGACGCAAGTAAAGCAATACTGAAAATCACTCTGGAGTTGCGGGCTGAATGCGGACTGCCGTGGTAAGCTTTGACGAATGTCCCACGTTACAGGGAACTCATATGACGGTATGCAGTAACAGGTGGTCTAACGAAGTCTCCAGGAAGCTTCGTCCTTTTACAGGGCGGAGCTCTTTTTATTACATCGGATTAAATCAGAAAACTCTTTGAATTTCCAGATGTAATAAAATTCTTTTCGGGAAATGGGAACTGCGTGCAAAGAGATTTTACGGAGAGATGATAGGGGAATTTGTATTCTGCCGGCTGCAAGCAAGTAAGGAGGAAGAAAATGTACGACAAAGTATCTACAAACCTGAATTTTGTGGACAGGGAAAAGAAAATTGAAAAGTTCTGGAAAGACGAGCAGATTTTTGAAAAGAGTATCGACAGCAGGAAACAGGGCGAAACCTATATGTTTTATGACGGACCGCCCACTGCTAACGGAAAGCCGCATATCGGCCATGTTCTCACACGTGTAATCAAGGATATGATTCCGAGATACCGCACGATGAAAGGCTATATGGTTCCGAGAAAGGCAGGATGGGATACTCATGGACTTCCGGTAGAGCTGGAAGTGGAAAAGATGCTTGGGCTGGATGGTAAGGAGCAGATCGAAGAATACGGTCTGGAGCCTTTTATCGCCCACTGCAAGGAAAGCGTCTGGAAATACAAGGGAATGTGGGAAGATTTCTCATCAACCGTAGGTTTCTGGGCAGACATGGACGATCCATATGTTACGTATCACAATGACTATATCGAATCAGAATGGTGGGCTCTCAAGCAGATTTGGGAAAAGGGACTTCTCTACAAGGGATTTAAGATTGTTCCATACTGCCCACGCTGCGGAACTCCTCTTTCTTCTCATGAAGTTGCCCAGGGATATAAGGATGTAAAAGAACGTTCTGCAATCGCAAGATTTAAATGCAAGGATGAAGACGCGTATATCCTCGCATGGACGACCACTCCATGGACGCTGCCGTCTAACGTGGCTCTCTGCGTGAATCCGGACGAAGCTTATGCAAAGGTGACGATGAAGGACGACGGAACCGTTTATTATATGGCAGAAGCTCTTCTGGACACGGTTCTTGGCGCGGACACTTATGAGATCAACGAGCGTTATGTAGGAAAGGATCTGGAATATAAAGAATATGAGCCGCTCTTTGACTTTGCTGTGGACATATGTGAAAAACAGCATAAAAAGGCATTTTATATTACATGTGATTCCTATGTAACACTGACGGACGGTACAGGCGTCGTACACATTGCGCCGGCATTCGGTGAAGACGACTCAAAGGTAGGAAGAAATTATAACCTGCCGTTCGTTCAGCTGGTAGACGCCAAGGGCGAGATGACGAAAGAAACGTCATGGGCGGGAACCTTCTGTAAGAAGGCCGATCCGCTTGTGTTAAAGGCGCTGGAAGAAAAAGGCCTTCTTTTTGCAGCTCCTAATTTTGAACACAGCTATCCTCATTGCTGGAGATGCGATACTCCACTGATCTATTATGCAAGAGAATCCTGGTTTATCAAAATGACGGCTGTAAAAGACGATCTGATCCGCAATAACAACACAATTAACTGGATACCGGAAAGCATCGGAAAAGGACGTTTCGGCGACTGGCTGGAAAATGTTCAGGACTGGGGAATCAGCCGTAACCGTTACTGGGGAACGCCTCTCAATATCTGGGAGTGTGAGTGCGGCCATCAGCATTCCGTTGGAAGCATTGAAGAACTGAAGAAAATGTCTCCAAACTGCCCGGATGATATCGAACTGCACCGCCCATATATCGATGGCGTGACGATCACATGTCCGGAGTGCGGAAAGCAGATGCACCGTGTACCGGAGGTAATCGACTGCTGGTTTGACTCGGGTGCGATGCCGTTTGCACAGCATCATTATCCATTTGAGAACGAAGAAACGTTCAAGGCACAGTTCCCGGCCGATTTCATTTCCGAGGCTGTGGATCAGACGAGAGGCTGGTTCTATTCTCTTCTGGCGATTTCTACACTGATTTTCAATCAGGCTCCGTACAAGAACGTTATCGTTCTGGGACATGTCCAGGATGAAAACGGACAGAAGATGAGCAAGTCCAAGGGAAATGCCGTCGATCCGTTTGAAGCTCTTGACCAGTACGGCGCAGATGCGATCAGATGGTACTTCTATGTTAACAGCGCGCCATGGCTGCCGAACAGGTTCCATGGCAAAGCCGTTATGGAAGGCCAGCGTAAGTTCATGGGAACTCTGTGGAATACGTATGCATTTTTTGTGTTGTATGCGAATATTGATAATTTTGATGCAACAAAATACGCATTGGAATATGAGAAACTTCCGGTTATGGACAAATGGCTGTTGTCCAAACTGAATACCGTTGTAAAGACGGTGGATGAAAACCTGGCCGGATACAGAATTCCGGAGGCAGCAAGAGCTCTTCAGGAATTTGTAGACGATATGAGTAACTGGTATGTAAGAAGAAGCCGTGAACGCTTCTGGGCTAAGGGCATGGAGCAGGATAAGATCAATGCATACATGACGCTTTATACAGCTCTTGTGACCATCAGCAAGGCTGCAGCCCCGATGATTCCGTTTATGACGGAAGATATTTACCAAAACCTCGTAAGAAACATCGATAAAACCGCACCGGAGAGCATTCATTTATGTGAATTCCCGGCTGTACATGAGGAAATGATTGACAGCGATCTGGAAGAGAAGATGGATGAAGTACTGAAAATCGTTGTTATGGGACGCGCGGCGAGAAATGCAGCCAATATCAAGAACCGTCAGCCGATCGGCAAGATGTTCGTTAAGGCTCCTGCCGATCTCCCCGAATTTTATCAGGATATCATCAGGGATGAACTGAATGTAAAAGCGGTTGAATTTACTGACGATGTCAGAGCATTTACCTCTTATACCTTTAAACCACAGCTGAAGACAGTAGGACCGAAATACGGAAAACAGCTTGGCAATATTAAAAAGGCCCTTGCTGAGGCAGACGGCAATAAAGCAATGGATACCTTAAATGAAACTGGGCTTTTGACCTCGATTTTGACGGCGTAAAGGTAGAACTTACGAAAGATGATTTACTGATCGATATGGCCCAGACAGAAGGTTTTGTAACAGAGAGCGACAATACGGTTACAGTCGTTCTGGACACAAATCTGACGCCTGAACTGGTGGAAGAAGGATTTGTCCGCGAAATCATCAGCAAAATCCAGACTATGCGTAAAGAAGCAGACTTTGAAGTGACAGACCATATTAACGTATACCAGGATAACAGTGACAAAATTGCAGAGATCCTGAAAGCCCATGCGGACGAAATCAAAGATGAAGTCCTGGCAGAGCACATCATGCTTGGCCAGATGGGCGGATATGCAAAAGAATGGAATATCAACGGCGAGAAAGTAATGCTGGGCGTTGAGAAGACGACCGACAAATAGGAGGAAAAGATGAACCGGGGATTTGATAAAGAAACATTTAAAAAGAGTGTTATATACAACACGAAGAATTTATTCCGTAAGACGATCGATGAGGCTACGCCGGCACAGGCATTTCAGGCCGTATCTTATGCGGTAAAAGACGTCATCATTGACGAATGGATTGCGACTCATAAGGAATATGAAAGACAGGACGCAAAAACTGTTTATTACCTTTCTATGGAATTCCTGATGGGAAGGGCTCTTGGAAACAATATTATCAATATCTGTGCTCAGAAGGAGATCAAAGAAGTCCTGGATGAGTTGGGATTTGACCTGAATGCGATTGAGGATCAGGAGCCGGATGCGGCTCTCGGAAACGGCGGCCTTGGCCGTCTTGCAGCGTGTTTCCTGGATTCTCTGGCAACATTGGGCTATCCGGCATATGGCTGTGGTATCCGCTACCGCTACGGTATGTTCAAGCAGAAAATCGAAAACGGATATCAGATGGAAGTGCCGGACGACTGGCTGAAAGACGGCAATCCATTTGAAGTCCGCCGTTCCGAGTATGCGACAGAAGTTAAATTCGGCGGCTATGTAGAAAGCGAATGGGACGGACACAGAAACCGTTACGTTCAGAAGGGTTACCAGTCCGTTATGGCAGTCCCTTACGATCTTCCGATCGTGGGCTACGGCAACAACGTTGTAAATACACTGCGTATCTGGGACGCCCAGCCAATTAACACGTTCAGCCTGGAAGCATTTGATAAGGGAGATTATCAGAAGGCGGTAGAACAGGAGAATCTTGCAAAAAACCTGGTAGAGGTTCTTTACCCGAATGATAATCACTATGCCGGAAAAGAGCTGCGTCTGAAACAGCAGTATTTCTTCATTTCCGCCAGCGTGCAGCGTGCGGTGAAGAAATACCTGGAAAAACACGACGATATCCGCAATTTCCATGAGAAGGTCGTTTTCCAGTTAAATGATACGCATCCGACGGTGGCAGTGGCAGAGCTCATGAGAATCCTCGTTGACGAGCAGGGATTGGAGTGGAATGAAGCATGGGCTGTTACTACAAAGACATGTGCATATACGAACCATACGATCATGGCAGAAGCTTTGGAAAAATGGCCGATTGAGCTGTTCTCAAGACTTCTTCCGCGTATTTACCAGATTGTTGAAGAGATCAACCGCCGTTTCCTGGAAGACGTACAGAAACAATATCCTGGAAACATGGAAAAAATAAAAAAGATGGCAATCATCTATGACGGCCAGGTAAAAATGGCTCATATGGCTATCGTAGGAAGTTTTTCCGTAAACGGTGTTGCAAGACTTCACACAGAGATTCTTAAGAATCAGGAATTGAAAGATTTCTATGAAATGATGCCGGATAAATTTAATAATAAAACGAACGGCATTACACAGAGACGTTTCCTTCTCCACGGCAACCCGCTTCTTGCTGACTGGGTAACCGATAAGATCGGCAGCGACTGGATCACCAATTTGGCACACATCGAAAAGCTTGCCGTATATGCGGACGATTTGAAATGCCAGCAGGAATTTATGAACATTAAGTACCAGAACAAGGTACGTCTTGCACAGTACATCAAAGAGCATAACGGAATCGATGTAGATCCCCGGTCCATTTTTGACGTACAGGTCAAGCGACTTCACGAATATAAGCGTCAGCTGATGAACATTCTTCATGTAATGCATCTGTATAATCAGCTCAAGGACAATCCAAATATGGATATGGTTCCGAGGACATTTATTTTCGGTGCAAAGGCGGCGGCAGGCTACCGCATTGCAAAGAAGACGATTAAATTAATCAATGCGGTTGCAGATGTCATCAATAATGATAAGAGCATCGGCGGCAAGATTAAAGTTGTGTTTATTGAAGATTACCGTGTTTCCAACGCAGAAATTATTTTTGCTGCTGCTGATGTCAGTGAACAGATTTCCACGGCCAGTAAGGAAGCTTCCGGTACTGGAAATATGAAATTTATGCTGAACGGTGCGCTCACGCTTGGAACTATGGACGGAGCAAATGTGGAAATCGTGGAAGAAGTAGGCCAGGATTACGCATTTATCTTTGGAATGTCTTCTGACGAAGTAATCAGCCACGAGCAGAAACGTGATTATGATCCGATGATTATCTTTAATACGGATCAGGATATCCGCCGCGTGCTTATGCAGCTGATCAACGGTTATTATTCTCCGGAAGATTCCGAGCTGTTCCGCGATATTTACAACTCTCTTCTGAATACGAAGAACAGCGACAGGCCGGATACGTATTTCATCCTGAAAGACTTCCGTTCCTATGCAGAGGCTCATAAGAAGATCGACCAGGCTTACCGCGACGAAAAGTGGTGGGCGAAGGCAGCCATGCTGAATACGGCTCACTCCGGCAAATTTACTTCTGACAGAACGATTGAAGAGTATGTAAAGGATATCTGGCATCTGGACAAAGTAAAAGTTGATATGGAATTATAATAAAGGCTTTTTAATGACGCAGGTCATCTATTAGAAGATAACACTGCCTGAACAGTTAATAAGTATGAAAAACCCCTTTCTTTCATAAAATAGTATGGGAAACCAGAAACGTTTATGAAAGGAGGGGATTTTTTTGATGCGCAGAATTATGCTGACACTGTTTCTGGCAGTGCTGTTTCCTTCCATCGTGACACTGGCTTGGACGGGCAGTGTAGGGGGAAGAGAAAAACACGCCGCTCTTTTGAGCGGAAAGAGAATTATTTTGGACCGGGGATCCAGCGTTTCCTACATGGATGCAGAGGAATATCTGTGGGGAGTAGTCGCAAAGCAGATTCCGGCAGACTATGGAAAGGAGGCACTGAAAGCGCAGGCGATAATCGCCCGTACGTATATTTACGGTATCATGGGAGATCAAAATGAAATACCGGAATCCTCTCTTGATATTGATTATCCGGAAGAAAAACAGCTGAAAAAGATGTGGGGAAAGGAAAAGATGGCAGAGTATTATAAAAATATAAAAGATGCCGTAGAAGATACGAATGGGATGGTAATTACATATGAAGGCGAACTGATTACACCGCTGTTTCACAGGGCGAGTACCGGAAGAACAAGGGCGGCTGGTGAAGAAACGCCTTACATAAAAGCTGCAGAAAGCGCTGAAGATGTGGGAGCAGACGGTTTCCTTCAGGTAAAAACATTTTCTGCAGACGAGTTTGCCGCGCGGATTCGTGAGATACCGGATTCGGGAGAACTGGCGGCAGAAAACATAATCTCTCAGATTCAAATGATATCCAGGGATGAATCCGATTATGTGGAAGAAATTCAGATCGGTACAAAAAGCTATACGGGAGAGGAAGTTGAATATGCTCTGGGATTGTCGTCCCCCAGTTTTGTGCTGGAAGACTATGAAGGAAACATCCGGGCAGTGGCAAAAGGAATCGGCCATGGCTACGGCATGAGCCAGTACGGCGCCAAAGTAAAGGCAGAAGAGGGATGGACGGCAGAAGACATATTAAAATATTTCTACAGCGGTGTAGAGGTAGGGAGACAGTAGAAAGAACAGCCGTCTGTGCAGCCAAGAGTCCGGAAAGAGGCCCGCAAGGAGCCGGGAAGGCTCGAAAAACCAGAGGTTTTCCTCGCTTTACGGCTGTCGCCGTAAAAACCAGCTCAGTCATCCTGTGTCTGATGAGCAAGCTCCTCATCCACAGGATAACTGAGCTGTTTCTTCCCGGCTCCTAGCTAGAAAAAAATCTTTTTTCTCTGTATAAGTCACCTTGGTTTGGTAAGAATAGTAGCGAGGTGATAAACGTGAAAGAGAAAATGAATCAGCTGATGAAGGACAAATTGTTCCTCGTTATGCTCGTGTTAGGCCTGCTGACTATTGTTGCCGCAGCAGGGGCTGTTACTATTCAAAGAGGAAACCGCGTAAAAGATGGAAACCCTTACTATCCGATGGAACAGGATGGTCAGATGATCGCGGAAGAGACAAAGCCGGAACCGACCATGCAGGTTGCAGGAAGTTCAGAGGCAAAAGAGCAGAGCAGCAAGAAGTCAAATGAAAGCTCTGCAAAAAAAGCCGATCAGGCAAACCAGGTACATGAGACAAAAGGGGCTAAGGAAAGCAATGATACAGTAGAACCGGCCGGAGCCGGAAACAACGCGGCCCAGGCGCTCGTACTTGACTTTACGGATACTTCAAAGATGGGTTGGCCGGTAGAAGGAAATGTAATTCTTGGATACAGTATGGATTCTACAATTTTTTTCCCAACACTTGAGCAGTACAAATGCAATCCTGGCATGGTAATTCAGAGTGATGTAAGCACGCCTGTCTATGCACCTGCCAATGCCAAAGTTGTGGAAATCGGTTCCAATGAAGAAATTGGAAATTACATCGTTTTGGATATGGGAAATGAATATCTGGCAACATGCGGCCAGTTAAAAGAAATTCCTGTTGTCGAAAATGAATATCTGGAACGCGGTCAGCTTTTAGGCTATGTGGCTGAACCGACGAAATACTACTCTGTAGAAGGTACAAATGTATTTTTGGAACTTGCTCATGAGAGTAAACCGATTGATCCCTTAGACTATCTGGAATAACAAACAGTTCCGCGCTTTTTGGGGCGCGGAACTGTTTCTTTTGGCCTGATCAGCCGGTCAATTTGATTGAATAAAGAGATCCGGGCTTATGAGATTAAGTTCAATGGTACGAAGGCGAGGGAGCTTCAAAAAACAAATCTGCTGTGCTGTTTTTGTATTCTTTTTACGCCCCCTCGTTGCCATGAAACGAATGTCGGTAAATAAAAAGTTGTTAAGAATAAAGACTGCTATTCTTATGTAATACTGGAGAAAAATGTAAAAAAAGTTATAAAAAAATTATAATTCGTTCACAAGAGTTTCATAAGAACGTGTTATACTGATAACAACATGAAAAAGGATTCATAGGAGGGGCTTGATGAATATTTTATTTTTTCTCACACCAAAAAGTGAGGTGGCTTATATTTATGAAGACGAAACGCTTCGTCAGGCACTGGAGAAGATGGAATATCACAAATATTCTTCTGTTCCGGTGATTAACCGCTCGGGACGATACATAGGTACCATCACAGAGGGAGATATGCTGTGGGGAATTAAGAATAAGTTTAATCTGAATCTCAAGGAGGCAGAGGGAGTTCCCGTTACAGTGATCCCACGCCGAATCGATTACAGACCGGTACGGGCAGATGCCAAGATGGAAGATATGGTAGATCGTGCGTTGGAACAGAACTTTATTCCGGTAGTGGATGATCAGAAGAATTTTATCGGAATTATACGGAGAAAAGATATTATAAAGTATTTTTATGATAAACTGGGGAAAGAAGGAAAGGACTCTCGTTCCGCTCAGGGTAACAGGCTGGTTATTGCGGGACTTCAGAAAGAGTATTGTTCATAAAAGAATGAAATAATAAGGGGCAGAACGGCAGTAAGAATCAGTCGTATCTGCTCCTTTTTGGTGTATGAAAATGCGAATTATACCGCTTACCTGCCATAAAATGCCGCTTGGCAAAAAGGTATGGTAATAATTTCGGGAACATTATATACTGATTGTGAAAAGAAGGAATCATTCAAAACAAATGGAAATGAGGAAACGGTATGAAAGTGGAAGTGGTCCAGATCGAAAGAGAGCTGGATGAACATGGAAAGCTCTATGTCCATGAAATAGACAGTTCTGTAAAAAACTTAAAGCAGTATATAGAAGACGAGCGATACCGTCTGGTTGCAATAGCGGGTGAAAAAAACGGCGCAGTATATCAGATTGCAAGCGATCAGATTCGTTTTATTGAGACATCAGGGGAAGACACTCTTGTAATTCATCTGGAAAAAGAATGCTATACATCGAGGGCCAGACTATACGAACTGGAATGCGTTCTGCCAGGAAATTTTACCAGAATATCCAGATCTGTTATTGTAAATCTGGAAAGAATCGCAGCATATAAACCGCTGCTGAACGGTCTGATGGAAGCCATGTGTGATAACGGAGAAAAGGTTTATATATCCAGGCGGTATCTGTCAGGGCTGAAGGAACGGCTGAGAGAGGAGATGAAACGATGAGACATATAATAAGCAGAAGGAAATGGGATGAGAAAAGATATACGGAAGTTCTCTGGAAGGGAAGTTTCCTGGGCCTGGTACTCTGGACATCGTCCGTATTGTGGATCAGCATCGCAGGCCAGATGGATTTGGCAGAATCGTATTTTTCAATTCTTCCTATGATTATAACCGGGTATGTGTTTGCCGGAATTCTGATTCAATGGCTCTATACGATGCCCGGAAAGGAGAATATCTGGTTAAAGAGGCCTGCACTTATGTACTGGATTATACTGGTATTCATGTTAGTCTTCGCGGAGCAGCTGATTCCTTATGAAATAAGGCCGATCATAAATGTGAACCTTGCAGTGCTGCTCGTGATATGGCTCGGAGATTTTTTTTTATCTGAGACGAGTTGCCAGGGAGCTGAACGGAGGAAAAGTATATGGGGAGCGGGTTCTGATTGAGACCCTTAACCGGAAACCGGAAAATGCCGATGAATTTTATAATGAGATTGAAGAATACTGCAGGAAAAATCACAAAGAACTGGAGTTTGTGGAAAAAGCAGTACCGGCTCTCGTTAGGATAGACGGGCGCATTCACCGGGTCGAGCTGAGGTTCTTTTATGTAACATATGTGTTGAAGTTTACCCAGTTGCCGGGAAAAGTTGATGAAGAACCGTAGGGTGGTTGAAGGAAAGGAGCAGCCCGTGATGGCAAAGGCAGACAGCGGCAGGGAAATGAATGATATTCTTGCAGGGCTTGTGACTAAAAAGAAAATGAATTGATAAAAGGCATGGGAGCCGTTTCCAGCAGGTATACAGCAGGAAGCGGCTCTCATGGTTTTACTCACGTCGTTTAAAGTTTAAACCGGGAGTTGAGGCTACGGATTAACGGCAGCCCGTTCCGGACGAATTCTTTGCACGTTTATCAAATGCAGGGTTGTAAGCATAGAAATTCTTAGAATCCAGTTTATCCTGAGTAATGCGCATGGCTTCACCAAAACGCTGGAAATGGACGATTTCCCTCTCCCTTAAATAGCGGATCGGATCACAGACGTCTGGATCTTTCACGAGGCGGAGAATATTGTCATAGGTAGAGCGGGCCTTCTGCTCAGCGGCCATATCCTCGTATAGATCGGTAATCGTGTCGCCTTTGGACTGGAATTCACAGGCGTTAAATGGAATACCGCCTGCTGCCTGAGGCCAGATCCCTGTGGTGTGATCAATGTAATACGGCCCAAAACCAGATTCTTCGATTTGCTCAGGTGTAAGATTCCGTGTCAGCTGATGAATAATTGCAGCCACGATCTCCATATGGGCAAGTTCTTCTGTTCCGATATCGGTTAGCAGTGCTTTGCATTCTTTAAATGGCATTGCATATCGCTGAGAAAGGTAGCGCATAGAAGCACCGATTTCTCCGTCCGGTCCGCCAGAGTGCAGAAACAGATAACAGCGGTGTGTATTCATATGTTTTTTCCGAAATAAATGTTTTAGAAAGAAACGGCAGAGGTGTTACGCGAAGCGCTTTTAAAGAGTCGTTCTCATTTAAAATCATCAAAGCAGACAGAAAAGACACATGTATTATTTTTGACAGGTGTATGTATTTATGCTATGGTATAAACAGGAAATAGGTGGTTGTCAATGAACTGGACTTAAATTTGACATATTTGATATCGTGTATGATCTTCGGTTATACAAAAGGAGGTTTTATGTATCGGGGAAGCAATCCGTCAGCTTTGAGGTCAAGAGATGAGATCGTCAAAGCCTTTTTATCGCTGTTATCACATACTTCACTGGAACAGATATCCATTAAGATGATTATGGATTCAACAGGCCTGTCCCGCCAGACCTTTTATCAGATTTTCGATTCCAAAGAAGAAGTTCTGGAATTCTATCTGGATACAATTTTTGAGAAATTTATTGAGCATTACAGTCAGCAAACGATCGGCAGCCTCTGTGATGCCGCAAAGCTGTTCTTTGCGTTCTTCGGGGAATATAAGGAGATTCTGGGGCTGATAATTCAAAATGGAAAAAGCTGTGTGCTTCAGAGAAAGTGCAGAGAATACCTGCAAAGGGATTCATATTTCCATTATGCTCGAAATAAAGCGGAATCTCAGGAGGAGCAGAAATATGCGGCAACCTTTGTTATCAGCGGTATGGTCGCCATGCTGGAGCAATGGCTGAGGGAGGAACAGCCTTCCATTGACACCCGCCAGATGGCACTTCTCGTCTGCCGCATTACGGGTACAAAACCATAAAGCAAACGCGAAATTCCCTGCTGGACCATAAAACAATTCAGGAACGGATACGGCCGTAATGTGTCAACAACTCCGAACAATCAGCTGCCGTCCGGATCCATGCCTGGAACCAGACGGTTTAGACGTAATAGTAAAATTCAAATCGGTTTTCCGGCCGGACGTATACAATTTTACGGATAATTCTTCGCAGAGCAGTTCCTTTTACTTCATAGCTCACATCAGGATCAGCAATCAGTTCATAAGCAGACCGTATATTTATCATGATGGTTTCTTTCTGAACAGAGATAGAAGCAGTTCCTGACTTCTTGTTTGCTTCCAGTTCCTTCAACCGCTCGGTTAAGCATTCTTTTTCTGCTTTCAGCCGTTCTTTGCTCTGGCTGTATTCTTCGAGCGTGTCGATGCCGTTTTCATATGAATCTCTGATCCGAAGTTCTTTTAGAGCAAGGCGGTTCAGCGCATGTTCTACAGACGATATTTCGTCATTTTGTTTTTCAGCCGTCTTTTTTATATATTCAAATTCGATCCTGCCGGTATCCAGTACCTGTTTTAAAGACATCAGAACAATTGATTCAGCTTTTGATACAGATATGCTGCAGGAACCGGTATGGAATCCCTTTGCATATCTCCAGCACTGAAAAAAGTCCGACCGTTTTGCCTTACCACCGGCCGTATTAACTGCCAGGCTGGCTCCGCATGTACCACAGACTAGGAGTCCGGAAAGCCAGTGACGGCAGGAGGATACCTCCCGCCGTTTTAGGGGACGGTATTCCTGCTCCAGGCGGAGCTGGTTTTCTTTAAATACGCTTAAAATAGGATTTCGGACTTCATGAGTACCCTGAAATTCCATGCCGTTCCATTCCACAATGCCAATATAGAATTTATTCCTCAGCATCCGGTCAATGGTCCTGCGTTCAAACAGATTGCCCCGTTTTGTGCGGTAGCCTCTGAGGTTGCATTCCCTGGCGACGGAAGAGAGATCATGGCCGTCATGATAGTAGGTATGGATGAATTCAGCAACGGCATATTCTCTTTCATTAATTATATAAGGCTTTCCGCCGCCTAAAGCATCATATCCGAGACATGGAGGAATCTGATATCCGTGACGGATTGCCTTCTCCTTCATACCACGTAATACTTCTCCGGATAAGTTGATCGAGTAGTATTCGTCAAACCATTCGATGATCGTTTCAATCAGTCGGCCGAACATTCCTTCTGCGATCGGTTCAGATACGCTTTTAATTTCCACTCCGCATTTTTTGCGCAGCACACCTTTATAAAAGGTGCTTTCATCCTGGTTTCTGGCAAAACGGGAAAATTTCCAGAGATACAGCCGTTTGAATGGAGCGGGTGACTGGGACTTGGCCAGGGAGATCATTTTCTGGAATTCCGGCCGGTTGTCAGCTTTCCTTCCGGAAATGCCCTTTTTCTCCATGAAGATATATTCTTTTGGAATGACAAAGCCGTCGTCTTTGGCTGCGTCCAGGATGACGCGCAGCTGGGCGTCTGGGGAAAGCTCCGTCTGGTCGTCGGTACTGACACGGACGTAGGCAGCGCCGATGTTGAGCGCGGGCAGCACAGGTTTCATGAAATCATCTCCTGTGACAGTGTATGACCTGAGAAAAAAATAAATACGCTTAGTATGGGCCGGGCAAAAGTGAAAAAACAATTTTGGCAAGTGGTACAAACCGAAATACATAAGATGAACCAGAGAGGAATGATCACATGGCTGAACCGACAATTGTAAATTATATCGAGATATCCGGTGAGACATTTTTAATGGAGGAATTAACCGGGGAGCGTAAAAGGAAGACTGAGATCCTATTGCAGGAGCGGGTAATGGAGCTGCCGGATACAGAAGAACGCATGATTGACGGATGGAAAATGCCGTTATTTCGAAAAATGTTAATTAGAATGTAATGTTAGAAGGAGGCCTGGAAATAATTCTGGGTCTTTTTATTACTTTCCAGGAAGGAGATGCGGATAAAGGCCGCAGGGACGTAAGATGTCAACAACTGTCGCAACTTGCGGCGAACATCATTTGTCCCGAATACCGGATAATGATAGAATATAATTACATTCATAAACGAAATTCAGCAGACGGCACCGTATACAGCCGGAGCATGATATAAAACCAGATGGACATAGCTGGAAATAATTACCATCATTCAGACGTAGCTAACCGTGTTACAATTTTTCCAGAGGTATGATGGGAGGATGGGAAATGCGGTTAAAAAATTCGGGAATGGCACTCATAGATACAGTGATCGTGCTGGCTGTTACGGCGGCGGCCCTGACGATAGGAAGCGGTATCGCTGTGACACAGGCCGTATATCGCCTGAATGCAGAGAATATACACGAGAGTGAGGCGCTGGCCGTATATCAGACTGTGGAACAGTATTTGTATGAGGCAGTATTGGAGGGAACCATAGATAATATTGTACCTTATGAAGCGATGATGGCATATCCGCTGGGGGATGAGCGAAACGGCCTGTATGATTCGCTGAGAGATATCTGCCCGAAAGAGGCCAAGATCATAAGTATGTCTGTGAACCGAAAGGTACCAAAGGTAAACGTGCTCGTTTACAGTGCCGGCGGATATGTAATTAAAATTCGGAACGGTCGGACAGAGGAGATCGTAAAGACAGAATAACAGTACATAATTAACATGTGAGAATCGGCGGTGAGGAGAAGAAACCTTCCGCCGCTTTTTTGTATCATATTTGAACATGTCCAGGAGCGGCAGCCGGCTGTACATGGTTCCGTTCCATCTTTATCTGTTTTCCTTTATCTGTTTTTACATTCTGGGCCGCCATACTGACTCATAATGAACTGAGCCATTTTTGGATTCGGCGTTTTGATATTGACAGGATACTGCAATCGTTTTTCATATACCCACATTAATTAATTCCCCCTTCCCAAGGCCATTTTTCTGTTACCCAATTCCAATAACTTCCTGGCTTTACCTGATCTTTCATAAGAGGACCATATTGAGAAGTGTAGGCATCCATCGCCTGTTTTCTTAAATCCTTAACGTATTGATAGTAAGTCAGAGCAGCCTGGTCACATGGATGGGTATCCAGATAGAGAAGAACGTCATCAAGAGCAAAACTGGCCTGGTTAATCACCTGCATAATCTGCTGTGAAGTAGATTCCTGATTCGATGTGCTGAAGACAGTATTTTCCATTATTGACACCTCCCCATAATAAACGGCAGATCCAGTTCCGGAAAGATGGTTCCGCGGGAAAAGCCCTGTTCCAGATTGTAGGTCTGACGCCACTGCTGCATTGGAACATAACCCATACCGACAGGATAAATTTCAGTATAACTTTCGATCGGTCCAATGGAAGATCCGGGACAATTGATATTACCTGAAGGAGCGTAAGCCCCAGCCTGCGCAGAAGGAGTGGGCATGGAAGACTGCATCGGCATGCGCATATCTGCCTGCCCTCTGTCTTGCATATCCATTTGAGGGGCTGCCTGCATATTCGTTTGCGGGGTGGTTTGCATATTCGTCTGCGGGGCAGTCTGCATGTTTGTCTGTGGAATGGTACGCATATTTGGCTGCGGCCCGGTCTGTACATTTGACGAAGGACAGGTCTGCATATTTGACCGTGGTCCTGGCTGCATATTCGGCTGTGTACAGCAACATGACTGTACGCCGACGGTCATCCCAGAGGAGGCGTTTCTGAACATTTGAGAACGTCCATATTCAGAACGCCGGGAATTTGTATAAGAATCCATAGGTGAATACTCCTTTCCAGCTCGGAAGAATTTCTAATAATAGTCTATGGAAAAGAAAGAGGGGCTGTGAAAGGTTTTTTATACTTTCATTCATAAATATCTCGTCATGAAGAGCAGAAAGGACACGCGCTGCACACTTTTGGACACATGGACATACGATATATTACAAACATCAAAAAAAAGGAGATTAAGGTTATGTGTTGGATGTGTAGATGTAATAGAAATTGTGGTTGTGGAAATTGTGGTTGCGGTAATTGTGGTTGCGGAGGCTGGAGAGGTACAGCAGCGGCAGTAGCAGGAAACTGTGGCTGTGGAAGCTGCAACGGAACGGCGGCAGCAGGAAGCTGCGGCTGTGGAAGCTGCAACGGAACAGCAACAGCAGGAAGCTGCGGAGGCTGCAACGGAACAGCGGCAGCAGGATCATGTGGCTGTGGAAGCTGCAGCGGCTGTGGCTGCAACAATAACTGCCAGTGCAGCAACAGAAGAGCTTACAGAAGTGGATTTAATGCAGGATACAATGAAGGATACCGTGTAGGCTGCTTCAACTGCCAGCAGTTTGGAAACGGCATTATGCCGCTTCAGAATGATGGGTATGGCGCTGTACAGGCAGACACAGATTGCGGCTGCAATAACTGAAATTAATTACGCGCCGGAAAAGCGCGGAATAGACTACTGAAGCCTGACCGCTAGGCCAGGGCGTGATCCCGCCTCATGAAAGAGGCGGGATCATGAAAAAAGTGCGGATAGATGAAAGATGGAACGAAAAATGAGGCCGCCGGGACGAAGCTGATATGGGAAGACATGTTCTTTTCACAGACGTTCCGGCGGCTTCTATGTATTATAACGAAAACGATAAAAAAACAGTGCGTAAAATTTGTGTAAAATTTTGTCATAATCTGCTTGATTTTTTTTTAAGGTCACGGGTATAATAAGAAGTACTTAAATATAATAATATTCTTATGAGCAGTATTAATTGTTAATCGATCGATGCAGGGCGCATCAGCGACAGAATAGCGAGATATACCGTGAAGGGAGAGCGTGCACCATGACGAAAGTACGGATCAGCTTTTGGGATATGGATTCTATTATAAAGTTTATGGAAATTACCGGAACATACAGTTATAACATGGAACTGTCATGCGGAAATTATGTGGTGGATGCGAAGTCTGTATTGGCAGTATTTGCTATGCGTACAGCGAGAAACCTCGAACTCAGGATACACAGCAGCGAATGCGACGACCTGCTCAGAGATTTGGAAGTGTACAGAGATCAGTGGAAATTAGAGCATGAGACGATGGCTATCTGCTAATGCAGATAGTTTTTTGTTACATAGGAAAGTTCTCCGGACTATCCTATGTAACAAAAAAGCCCTCCGGGCAGGGTCGCCCTGCAGCGGTAAGGAATGATGTCGCTGAAGCGACCCGCCGCAGGCGCGAGAGTTCCGCTTGCGGAACTCTGTGTTCTGTCATTTAGGGAATGGGATCGA
Source organism: Clostridium sp. AM58-1XD (assembly GCF_003464085.1). Taxonomy (GTDB): domain Bacteria; phylum Bacillota; class Clostridia; order Lachnospirales; family Lachnospiraceae; genus Lachnoclostridium_A. The sequence goes on along the minus strand of NZ_QSDR01000016.1, from coordinate 34,709 downwards.
ATTTAAAACTGATCTGTTGGAGGAGGCGGTTAACGATGGCTGCAGGCGGCAGCATGGAAGAAAAAAAGAGACGTCTGGCAGAGGCTGCACTGAATGCGCTTATGCAGTCGTACGCACCTTATTCCCATTTTTATGTTGCAGCGGCGCTTCTTGCGGCTGATGGGACGATCTATACGGGCAATAACATAGAAAATGCTTCCTATTCAGCTACAGTATGTGCGGAGCGAACGGCATTTTTTAAAGCGGTAAGCGATGGGAAAAGAGAATTTGAGGCCATTGCAGTCTGCGGCGGCCCGGAAGGAAGAGCAGAGGACTACTGCCCGCCCTGCGGCATATGCCGTCAGGTGATGCGGGAATTCTGCAATCCGGCTGAATTCAGAATTTTTCTTGTAAAGGAAGACGGACCGGTCAAAGAATACAGACTGGAGGAACTGCTTCCCTTGAGTTTTGGCCCGGACAGCCTGAAATAAGAGGGGATGTCGAAAACCGGGTGGGGCGGCAGGTATTTGACAGTAAAAGGAACTTGAAAAACAAAATATTATGTTGTATAATAAAATCAATCAAACAGAGGAATTGTAATTCCTGGGATGTTCGATACTCTTACTTTTTTTGAACCTACAATATGACATTCGGGATTCCAATATTTTCAGGCGGATGTCAGGCCTCCGATTGTGTAGTGGAAGGCAGAAGTCTGAGTGAGGTTGCCCACCTAGCAACGCTAGGAGTCAATCGGTAAGAGCCGGCATTTTGGGATTACGAAAGATGAAAGCAGCGAGAAATCGCTGCTTTATCTTTTTGCAAATATATGATAATATGAGGTTGGGGTCAAAATCCTCATGCAGGTAAGCTTGCGCGGATTTCCGACCTTTTGGCCCTGGTATTATAATATAAGGGCAGTTAAAACAATCGCAGGCAGGGGAAAGACATGAAAAATATTCGTTTTCGGACATATATCTACTGGGGGGTCACAGCCATATCGGTTATTGGGCTCAGTGTGGCCTTCGTATTTCTTATGATTCATATGAACAGCGTCAAGGGATGGCTGGGAATACTGATCAATATTCTTAAACCGATCATATACGGTGCAGTACTGGCATACCTCCTGAACCCGATCTACAATAAGGCGGTTGCTGCCGTTGAAAGAACGTATGCGAAAAAGAGAAAAGATGTTGCAAAGATCAGGACAACGGCTAAGATGTGCGGTACAATCGTCAGTCTGGTCGTTCTGTTTTTAATCGTAGCCGGCCTTTTGTCCATGCTTGTGCCTCAGCTGGTGACGAGTATTAAGGGAATCATCGATACGCTCCCGGCCATGCTTGAGAATCTGGAGCTTTGGATCGCGGATGTATTAAAAACGGATTCTGATAACGCGGAACTGACAATACAGATATACAATCAGCTGAGCATGTATGTTGAGGACTGGGTAAACAATAAGGTTGCCCCCAATCTGGACAAGATTATCAGCAATGTATCCAGCGGACTGTGGAGTGGAATTGTGGTAAATATATCCACAAAGCTGTGGAGTGTCATTATTTCCCTGAAAAATCTGCTGATCGGCGTAATTGTTATGGTATATCTGCTGAACATCAAAGAGACGTTTGCCGCCCAGGGGAAGAAAGTAATTTACGGCCTCTTTCCGGTGAAGCTGGCGAACAAGATCATTGAAGAGGTACGGTTTATTCACCAGGTATTCGGCGGTTTTATTATCGGCAAGCTGGTGGATTCCCTGATCATCGGCATTATCTGTTTTGTCTGCGTCAGTGCGATGAATATGCCGTATGCGCTGCTTGTCAGCGTAATCGTCGGTGTAACAAATATCATACCGTTTTTCGGCCCGTTCATCGGAGCCGTGCCAAGTGCATTTCTGATTCTGCTTGTAAGTCCTATGAAATGCCTCTATTTTTTGATATTTATTCTGCTCCTCCAGCAGTTTGACGGCAATATACTCGGACCTAAGATCCTCGGGAACTCTACGGGGCTCCAGAGCTTCTGGGTGCTCTTTTCCATCCTGCTGTTCGGCGGCCTGTTTGGCTTTGTGGGAATGATTATCGGCGTGCCGACATTTGCAGTCATTTACCGCCTTTCGAAAGAGGGAATTGAAGCTTCACTTCATAAAAAACAATTATCTGGTCATACAGATGACTACCGGGGACTAAATTATATTGATGAAGAACAGAAGACATATGTGAAAGATCAGAGGGAGACATGAAAAACCGTTATAAGTTTATTGGATGGATAACCGGCATCCCGCTACTTGTTGTGCTGCTGATTGTCATCATCGTTTGCAATGAACCAAGACAAGAGGGAATTTCGAGAGCACTGGCCTGCAAAGCAGCAGTGCTTTCCATGATTTCAAGAGAAGAATGCGAAGAATTTGAGAAGAATCTCAAAAAATCTCACTTTGCAGAGAATTCCCGTTCAGCCTGGTATGCAAAATATATGGACTATTTATATGAAAAGGGATATCTGACGGAAGAGCTGACGCCTCCGGATGCGAAATCAGCGCAGGGATACCTGACATATGAAGAAGCGGACTACCTGGCAGAAGCCATGTCAAAGGAACTGAAAAATAAAATACGTCTGACGAGAAAGAACAAAAGCGAAGCAATTCCGCAGGACGAGTGGTGGCTGTTTTATGACTCTCTTGTGAATAAAAATGATCCGGAAAAAAAGGTGCAGGAAAAGGAAATTCTGGTTTACGGCACACCGCTGAATGTGAAGGAGGCTCCTGCGTGGACCGCATATACGAGCGAGGGAACGATCGGATTCGAGGGACTGGCTCTCGATTCTTACATAGACAGCAGAATTAAAGTAATGATCAGGGACGGGGAGCTTCTTGATGTGCGTGGGCTGGTGTCCGATAAGGTCGTATACGAAAATGTATGGCTCTCTCAAGGAAACGGGACGGAATGCCGCGTTTATGTAGGCAATATTATCCGCGATATGGAAACCGGACTGAAGGAAGAAAAGCTGAAAGAAATGTACAACAACATCGTTGACATCACGATGGAACGCGGAAAAGTGAAAAAAATCGTCGTTAAGAAGGACCGGATGACGGGACGCGTGCTGGCCGTAAAGAAGGATACGATTGAAATTGAAGGCCATGGAATTATGCCCCTGAGTCCCGATTTTCAGGTTTTCCAGACATATGGAGAATTTCAGAAGAAAAAGCCGGAAGATATTCTGGTCGGATATGATATACAGGAATTTGTTGTTTCGGAGGGGAAGGTCTGCGCGGCACTGATTGTACGCCCTTTTGATGCAAAGACGATCCGCGTTCTCATTATGAATACAGGATTTAAGTCCACACTGCACCCGGTTCTGACCCTTTCTTCAGAAGGCGCAATGAATGTTGTATGGGGAAATGGAAAAGAAGAGCGTATCGAAGCGGGAACAGAGTTATGTATTACTCCTGATGACGAAAGGCTGGAAAAGGGAAGGGTACAGGTTTTTGCAGAAGACGGGCATGAGGTTGCCGTTAAGGAGCTGGAGCGGGGATATGGTACGCCGTCGTACTGCGGCCGTCTGGAGGTGACTCGGGAAACGTCAGAAGAGGGAACGGTGCTTGCTCTTGTCAACGAACTCTACGTAGAAGATTATCTGAAACGCGTCGTACCGAGCGAGATGCCTCCGGGATATGAGAAAGAGGCTTTAAAGGCCCAGGCTGTCTGCGCGCGTACGTTTGCATACCAGCAGATCCAGACGAACAGCTACAGCCAGTATGGGGCCCACGTAGACGACAGCACAAATTACCAGGTTTATAATAATGCAGAGAGGGATTCGCGGACGGATCAGGCTGTAGACGAGACGTATGGTAAAATCCTTATGTACGAGGGAAAACCGATTGAAGCATTTTACTTTTCAACGTCCTGTGGAACCACGACAGACGGGGCGATCTGGGGAGGAAATCCGGAAGATATTCCATATCTGAAAAGCGTTGCTCTGCGGGACGACAGAAAGAAACTCGATCTTACGGACAACAGTGCATTCAGTGAATTCATTAAAAACAAGAAATACGCAGCGTATGATTCGGAATTTCCGCTTTACCGCTGGGAGGTTACTACAACGAGTGACATCCTGCAGGAGAAAGTAACGGGAATTGGAAACATCACCAGCGTTAAGGTGACGGAACGGGGGGCCGGAGGCATTGCGAAGAAGCTGGAGATTACAGGAACAGCAGGCAATAAGACTGTGAACGGGCAGAGCCAGATCCGATCCATTCTGGGCAACGCTTCTCTGGAATTTATCAGAAAAGACGGCAAGAAAGTCAATGGATGGGATACGCTTCCAAGCGGTTTCTTTACCGTTGAAGGCAAAGACGGAATCTTCCATATCTATGGCGGCGGTTTTGGCCATGGCGTGGGAATGAGTCAGAACGGCGCTCAGGGAATGGCTAAAAAGGGAAGTACATACGAGCGGATCCTTAAATTTTTCTATGACGGAGTAGATATTACAGAAGCGGCAAAATAATTAAAGTAACCGTTCGGACGGCCGTCTGTGCGGTGATAATTTAAAAAAGTACGGTTCGATCTTCTTGTAATCATGATGGGATAATGATAACATAAAAGAAGAGAGGGGGAGTAGTATGAATAAAAACAGAAAGGGATTCAGCCTGATTGAACTGATTATTGCCGTTGCAATTCTGGTGGTTCTCACCGGCCTTCTGGCCCCTCAGCTTCTGAAATATATTGAACGGTCGCGTCGTGCGGCATGTATCACGGATATGGAAACAATTGCCCATACGTATTCCATGGAGGCAATTCAGGACCCGCCGGATGATGTCAGCGGGGCGTTTAAGGTTTTGAACGACGTAATCAGTACATACAAGGTAAACGAGGAGGATCAGTACGACATGTATGCCATCTATTCCGGTGTCTGTAAGAGCGGAGGACGGTATCAGTGCAGGCTTGCAGACGACTTCCATACCATTTCGATTGTCTGCAGCAAGCATGGGGAATGGGAGCTGGATATCAAGCTTCTGCAGAATGAGCTGGGCAAGCTGACTTTCAATAAGGATGATTATCCAGGCGCAACCTTTACATACAAATCACTGGCAGACTTTTTTAAAAGATTAGGCAACAGCGCAACTCTGGACTCGGAAGCAAAGACTACGGACAACGCATACGGAAGTGCGGGTTCCCTTGCAGGCGTCGTTGCAAATGAGCTGAGCAAGCAGGGAATCTACATTAAGAATAAGACATGGGTTCTGTATAAAAATGGTGACGACTATGTGCTCTGTCTGGCGGACAAAAAGCTGACGACTGCGGATAAGGGAACGGTGGTGGAATGCTCTGTCTATGATACAGGCAAGAAGGAGGTTGTAAAGGGAACGGCTCCAGTAAATGTGAAGAAGATAGGCCAGGAGAGCTATCCTGTAATCGATGCGGGGAAGTTCTCGGAGCAGAAATAAGCATGAATGCAGCTGTCTAGGACAGCGGTCAGGAAACGCCCTGTAAAGCAGGCGGCCAGAATGTGATTTTATAAAATTCCGGCTGGTCCTGTTTTACAGGGCGTTTTTTGTTTTGCGGTAAAGGGTAGACCGGCTGATCCCTAAAAGCTTTGCGGCCTTGACGTAGTTGTAATTGCAGTCTTTCAGAGTTTTTTCCAAAAGATCTTTTTCCAGTTCATCCAACGTAGCCGGTGAAGTTTTTTGCCCGGAATCATGTTCCGGCTCCAGGTCTAAATCCTCTTTGGTGATATAGGGGCCGTCTGTCAGCACAGATGAGCGCTCAATAATTCCCTGCAGTTCCCTGACGTTGCCTTTAAACCGATGGTTGATCAGCAGCCGGAATGCGTCAGGGGTGAAGCCGATGATCTGCTTTTTCATGGTATAAGCTGCATCCTTTATAAATTTGTCCGCCAGAATCACCAGATCCTCCGGCCGTTCATCAAGGGTGGGAATCCGAAGGGTCAGAATATGGAGCCGGTAATATAAATCGCTTCGGAAATCCCCTGTAGCTACCCGGCTTCCCAGATCCATATTGGTGGCCGCGATAATTCTGATATCGATGGGACGTATGAGCGTGTCACCGATGCGCATAACCTCCCGCTCCTGGATCACTCGCAGCAGCCTTGTCTGAAGGGCAAGGGGCATGTCGCCGATTTCGTCCAGAAACAGGGTACCGGTGTGGGCCAATTCAATCAATCCCATTTTTCCGCCCTTTTTCGCGCCGGTAAAGGCGCCTTCTGCGTATCCGAACAATTCGCTTTCCAACAGGTTTTCAGGAAGCGCCGCACAATTTATGGCTACGAACGGCCTGTTTTTCCTGGAACTGGCATTATGTATACTCTGGGCAAAGAGCTCTTTTCCCGTTCCGGTCTCGGCTTGTATGAGAACCGTGGATTCGGAAAGAGCGAATTTCTGAGCCGTTTTTACGGTCCGTTTCATAATCTGGCTGTCATACAGGATATCATCAAAGGTATATTTTGCGATCAGACCCTTCTGCGACAATTCTGTTCTAATCTTTTCCTCCAGTTTCTGTATTTTTGTGACGTCCTGAAACTTGGCTACGACGCCAAGGGTATTTTCATCGATATCGATAGGAAAGCGCTGAATTGCAATGGTACAGTTTTGATGAAGGGTTTTAATTTCCGTCTTTCCTCCGTGGTCATTTCCACCGCTCTCAATCAGTTCAATGAGCTGTCCGTGGTCAAGCTGGTTTTTGGTGCAGAAATATTCTGCAGACCGGTTCATAATCGGCTGGTCCTGATATTTGTCGAGAGAGATAATCCCATCGTCTACAGAGTCTACAATCAGACGGTATCGCCGCGTGTTCATCTGCTCTTTAATCTTTACTTCCAGCAGATGAAGCGCATCTTCCATAAACTGTTTCAGCGTAGAAGGTTCGCTGCTGACTAGGTGGGAAGAAAAACCAAGCTGCGTGGCTACATGATGGCTGATGCTGTCGCAGACAAAGTATCCGACCCCGCGCCCAGCCAGTTCTTCGATATACTGTGACACGTTTTCTCTGTATTCCCGCTTCTGAAAATTGATAGCGTATATTTTTTTTCCCAACATGGTTCCAATGACATCCAACCCCCAGATAATATTGCTGAAGCCAAGAAATGCAATGTCTCCAGGGGCCTTTTTGGCGTCCAGACAGGCTCTGAGAATATCATAGGCGGATATTTTAATTTCTACGAAGATCAGATTGGGAAATTTTTTTTTCAAAAGCAGATAGGTGCCGCCGCGGCTGACTACAATCGACGGATTCAGGGCTTCTACTGCATTGTAGACATCCTCGATCGTCTCCATGCTGCCTTGTACGAGTTCAATCGGCCAGCTGTTTTCCTGAATGATATTCTGCGCGTGAAGATACATATCCTGATATGGCGCTACAAGAAGAATTTCGTTTTTTGTATGCAAGAGTACCCCTCCCTAAATGATAAGTCATAATACAAGTATAAGGCGATTTGTCTTATATTGCAACATATAATCTCAAAATGAAACAAAACCATGAGACTGATATCTGTCACAGCAGTTAAAACGGCCTTTTTTTCAGACAGTTAGAAGTTGGTATGAAAATTGCTTTATACATAGATAAGGAAACGGAGAGGGAAGTTGAAATGATTCTGTGTTCCATATGAGGAAAAGGAGGACGCGTATATATGCATTTTATGGGATACCGCAGGCCGGACGGCCAGGTTGGAGTAAGAAATTATATAGGAGTAATTCCGTCCGTATTCTGTGCAAATAAAGTAGCAGAATTGATTGCCAGTCAGGTGGAGGGGGCCGTTTGTCTCAGACATCCGGTGGGCTGCAGCCAGATCGGAGAGGATTTGGAGATAACGGCGAGAACGCTGATTGGAATGGGCTGTAATCCAAACCTGGGAGCCGTTTTAATCGTAGGCCTTGGATGTGAGCGGTTTACAGCCAAGGAATTTTTGGACGGGGTCCGCAAGACGGGAAAACCTGCCGAAATGGTTCTGATCCAGGAAGAAGGAGATACGCTGAAGGCAGTTGAAAAAGGCGTGAGAATTGTTAAGGGATTTGCGGAAGAGCTGAACGCGATGGACAGAGAGCCGTGTCCCGTTTCAAAACTGATGATCGGCCTGAACTGCGGCGGAACGGACGCCACCTCCGGAATAGCGGCGAACCCGGCTGTAGGAGCGATGTCCGACAAGGTGACGGAAAATGGAGGAAGCGTTCTGCTTTCAGAAATAACAGAGCTTTTGGGAACGGAACACATTCTGGCATCCAGAGCAGTAAATGAGGAAGTATCGCAGAAGATCAGGGACTGTATTGCAAAAACAGAACGCCATTTAAGCGAGATCAGTACCGTTAAGAAATTTGAAAACAGAAGCGCCCTGATTTCCACAGGTAATTTTGACGGAGGAGTCAGTTCTGTGGTGGAAAAAGCGCTAGGAGGAGTTCACAAATCAGGATCATCCCAGTTCAGAGATGTCATTGATTATTCCGTCCCTCCTTCAGACGGTCAGAAAGGACTGTTCTTAATGGACGCGCCTACAGGACAGGACGGGGATGTGGTCACAGGAGAGGTAGGCTGCGGCGCACAGATTATCGTCTTTACAACGGGGCGTGGTACGCCTACTGGATTTCCCTTTGTTCCGGTCGTAAAGGTAACTGGAAATGAAGAGGTTTTCGAAAAAATGAAAGAAAATATCGATCTATGCGTAGGGGGAATTATTTCAAAGGGAGAGACAATTGCCCAGGAAGGAAACAGAATTTTTGAATATCTGCTTTCCGTAGCAGACGGAAAGAAAAAGACAAAAGCAGAGATACTCGGCCATGACGAGCTGTTCTGCATAACACGACACAATGTATAAAGAAACGAGGAGGAGGATTTATGAAAGTAAAGAAGAATATGGGGGATCTGTTTGCAGGTGTTTTTTTCCTTGTAATCGCAGTTGTCTATGCTTCGCAGATACCGAGGATAAAGCTGACAAAGATATCATTAATTAATTCCGCTTTTTTTCCTAAAATCTGTGTGACAGGGCTGATTATCCTGTCTTTCTGTCAGATCTATCAGGCTCTGAAGAAAATGAAGTTGGCAGAAAACGGTAAAACAGAGGAGAGAAAAGACTATAGGTGCGTCATTATGACATTTGCGCTGTCGCTCATCTATGTCATGCTTCTGGAACCGGTAGGATTTTTGATCAGTTCGATTCTCTATATGACGGCGCAGATGGCAGTTCTTTGCCCCCAGGGAGAACAGAAGCCGGTTCTTTATGTGGTCATATCGATCGCTGCTTCGGCAATTATCTATTTTCTGTTCAGAAATGGCCTGCACTTGATGCTTCCATCAGGAATTCTGACGGGAATTTTATAGAGGGCATGAAAGAAATCATAACTGTTCAGGAAATCCATTACATTATAAGGAGGAAAAATCTATGATATCATCTTTGGCAGCCGGTTTGGGAACGATCTGCACGCCGTCAGGATTTATGATTATTATCCTGTGTGTGGCGGCAGGCATCATATTCGGCTCGATTCCAGGACTGAGCGCGACTATGGCAATCGCACTGTTTCTGCCGGTATCTTACAGCATGACTCCGATTATGGGAATGACCATGCTGGTTTCGATCTACATAGGCGGTGTATCCGGAGGCTTAATTTCAGCAATTCTGTTAAAAATGCCTGGGACGCCGTCGTCAGTTGCAACCTGTTTTGACGGGTATCCGATGACGCAGAAAGGGGAGGCGATCAAGGCTCTCGGAATCGGTGTGTTCTTTTCATTCGCCGGTACGCTTGTCAGCATTATTGCGCTGATTTTTATCGCACCAAACCTGGCAAATCTGGCTTTGAGGTTTGGAGACTATGAGTACTTTTCAATTGCTGTTTTTTCGTTGACGATGATTGCCTCTCTGTCCAGTGATTCCATGATAAAAGGACTGCTGTCGGGCGTATTCGGGATCATGCTGGCCACCGTAGGCCTCGCTCCGATCGATGCAGCTCCCCGGTTTACATTTGGAAGCACACAGCTGAGCGCCGGTCTGGATATTCTGCCGGTACTGATCGGAATGTTTGCATTAAGTGAAATTATGACGACGGCAGAAACCTCAAGAAAGACAGGAAAGGCAGAAGTGCTTCGGATCACGACAAAGGGCACCAGGGGATTTGGCTTCTCTGTGAAAGAAGGGGTAGGACAGATACCAAACGCCGTCCGCTCTGCGCTGATCGGCTTAGGAATTGGCATACTGCCGGGGCTTGGCGGTTCCACATCGAATCTGATCGCCTATACGGTTGCTAAAAATCAGTCCAAACATCCGGAAAAATTCGGAACAGGGATTATCGACGGCGTGGTGGCAACGGAAACGTCGAATAACGCCTCTGTCGGAGGAGCAATGATTCCTCTGCTTACCCTGGGCATTCCGGGAGATATGGCAACGGCCATGCTGCTGGGAGGGCTGATGATACACGGACTTGTTCCGGGACCGCTGCTGTTTAAGCAGGAACCCGTTTTTGTCTATGGAATATTTGCAGCTATGCTGATCGCAAATGTGGTGATGCTGTTTGAAGAATTTTTCGGACTGCGGGCTTTTGTCATGATGCTTCGGACTCCGAAACACATTTTGCTTCCGATTATATTTGTACTCTGTATTGTGGGGGCTTTTGGTCTTAACAGCCGTGTATTTGATACGTTTATCGTAATTGCCTTTGGAATAGTGGGATACATATTCATCAGACTGAAGCTTCCGGTTGCTCCGCTGATTATGGGATTTATTCTCGGTTCAACGGTAGAGACATATTTCAGAAGGGCTTTGATGACTTCCAAGGGAAGCTATGTTCCATTCTTTACGAGACCGATATCCGGGCTGTTTCTGGCGATAGCGATGATCTCTGTGATCCTGACTATATATAAAAATGTAAAAGCAATGAAGAAAAAAAGAAGTGAGGCGGCCGTCTAAAGACAATGCCGGTTAAGGAGGAAAAATCATGGTAAGAAGATGTTTGGTGATAAATCCGGAAAAAGATACAGTAGCCGTTGTTCTGGAGAATGCATTTAAAGGAGATACGATCGAGACGCCAGGGGCGTGATCACTCTGCTGGAGGATGTTGAATTTGCCCATAAAGTGGCTACTGTAGATTACGAAGCCAAACAGCCGGTGTATAAATACGGGGAAGAGATCGGATATATGAAGGAGGCAGTCCCGAAGAACCTGGATTCACAACCACAATATGGGATGTGACAGAGGTAGAAAAATGGAGCAGGGGGAATAAAAATGGGCAGAAAATTTCTGGGGTACAGAAGAGAGAACGGCACGGTGGGCGTGCGCAATTATGTAGCGATTATCCCCTCTGTGTTCTGCGCCAACAGGACGGCGGAGCTGATTGCCAGAAGGGCAGGAGATGACGGCATAATTGCGCTCCATCATCCGGTAGGATGTACCCAGGTAGGATTTGACTTTGAACTGACGGCCAGAACGCTGATTGCCATGGGCAGGCACCCGAATATCGCAGCTGTCCTGGTTGTAGGGCTGGGGTGTGAACGATTCCGTCCGGAAGAGCTGTATGAAGGAATAAAAGCCAGCAAAAAGCCGGTGGAAAAGCTGGTAATCCAGGAAGTAGGCGACGCTTTTCAGACTATAGAGAAAGGGGTTCTGATTGTCAAAGAGATGAAGAAATATGCCGATTCTCTCAAAAGAGAGGAATGCGGACTGGACGAACTGACTGTTGCGCTTAAATGCGGCGGGACGGATGCAACCAGCGGACTGGCTGCAAATCCATCTGTTGGGGAGATGTCCGATCTCCTTGTGAAGGAAGGTGGAAGCACGATCCTTTCGGAATTGAATGAACTGCTGGGGACGGAGGACATTCTGGCAAGACGTGCGGTAAGCGGGGAGGTCGCAGAGAAAATACGCCGTTCTGTTGCAACTATCGAAGAGGTTCTAAGAAGCGGCTGTGATCTGAGATTTCCTGGAAGAAACGAACTGATTTCACCTGGGAATTTTGACGGGGGCGTCAGCTCTGTTGTGGAAAAGGCCCTGGGAGGGGTTCACAAATCAGGAACGGCCCCGATCGTGGATGTCCTGGACTATGCGGTGCCTCCAAAAGAGAAAAAGGCCGGAGTATATATGATGGAATACGAGAGCCAGGACGGGGAAGTGGTGACCGGAATGGTGGGCTGCGGCGCCCAGATTGCTGCATTTACAACAGGACGTGGGACGCCGACAGGATTTCCTTTTGTTCCGGTAATCAAGATAACAGGAAATGACTACTGCTACAACAGGATGAAGGCAAATATTGATTTTCATGCAGGAGAAATCATTTCCGGGGAAGCTTCCATCGAGGAAAAGGGGAAAGAGCTGTTTGAACTTGTGGTAAAAGTGGCGGAAGGAGAAGCCACAAAGGCCGAACAAATGGGTGCGGACGATCTGTTCTGTATTGCGAGAAGAAAGTAGGTCTGAAGACCATAAACAGGTGTTTTATTTATTAACTATAAATCATTTTTAAGAAGGGAAGGAAAAAACATGAAGAGATTTAAAAAGGGACTGGCATTAACAATGGGCAATGGGGCTGACAGTGGCTGCACTTGGAGGCTGCGGATCAAGCGGCGGTGGAAAAGCGGAGAGCACAGCGCCTGCTGCTGAGACTACCGAGGCCAAAGGATCATCTGACACAGCAGAAAGTGCAGACGGCGCTCAGGCAGCGGAAACGAGCTGGCCGGAGAGAACGATCGAGATGGTGGTGCCGTTTAAAGCTGGCGGAGATACCGACTTTTATGCGAGAACGTATGCGAAATATCTGGAAAAAGAACTCGGACAGACGGTTACGATTATCAATACGGAAGGAGCCGGCGGCACGGTAGGTGCTCAGAGCGTAGCTGACGCCAAGAACGACGGCTATAAGATTTTATTCTATCACACAGGAAACATGTATACGAACAAACTGCTGGGAGCTACGGATCTGGATCAGAACAGCTTCGATATCGCATGCATCGGCGTTGTAGACAATACGAATGTACTGTGCGCAAGAAAGAATCTGGGAATTACGGATGCCGCTGATTTCTTGGAGAAGGCGAAAGCAGAACCAGGCAAATATTCCTGTGCCACCACAATATCCGGTTTCTCATATTTTACTCTGTGCAAAATGGAGAAGACAGGAGGATTTGAAGTCAACCCTGTAGACGCAGGAGGCGCTTCCGCCATGATTCCTGCTTTGCTGGGAGATCAGGTGGATCTGGCGGTAAACAGCTACGGCGTATTTAAGCAGTACATCGATAACGGAGACATCATTCCTTTAATGACTACCGGTAAAGAAAGAAATGAGAACTTCCCGGACGTACCTACATCTACAGAGCTGGGGATGACGGACTCCGACGCAGAACGCGCATATTTTATCGCATTCCCTAAGGGAACAGATTCTGCAATCCTTCAGAAGATGTCTGATGCAGTAGCGAATATCCAGAAGAATGAAGATTATGTAAAAGATATTTCAGAAGCATATTTTGTAGAGCCGGCATTTGTACCGTACGAAGAAGTTCAGACTTATATGGATGATATGTGGGCACAAATGGAACCGTATAAGGATGCAATGGGACAGTAGTCAGGAAGGAACATATCTATGTGGAAGTTAGAAGGAATTTATGCACCGGCGCCGGCCGTATTTACGGATGATGGAAAATACCTGGATAAAGATAAAATGGCGGAAAACGTAAAGTTCTGGAACGGCACCGGACTGAGCGGCATCGTCGTAATGGGCTCAAACGGTGAGTTCGTATTCCTGAATCCGGAAGAGAAAAGAGAAATGATCGATCTCGTTTGTCAGAATATCGGACCGGAAAAGTCCGTGATTGCGGGCACCGGCTGCGAGACGACGAGAGATACGATCGAACTGTGTGAATATGCGGCAAAAGCAGGAGCAAAAGCGGCTCTTGTGATCAGCCCGAATTACTATAAAAAAGCGATGCAGACAGACCGGGTCATTCAGGCTTTTTATACGGAAGTTGCTGACCAGAGTCCGATTCCGGTCGTTCTTTACAACATGCCGGGCAATTCTGGAATCAATCTGTCTTCAGCAATCGTTGCGGCGCTGGCAAAACACCCGAATATTATTGGCGTAAAAGATTCCGGAGGCAACATTGTACAGATCATGGAGATTATCCGGGATACGCCGGAGGACTTTGCCGTTTTTGCCGGCAGCGCAAGCTTCCTGTTCCCGACAATTGCGGCGGGAGGCGCCGGAGGAACACTGGCTTTGGCTAACGTCCTTCCTGATGAATGCGTGAAGCTCTATGAGCTTTCCAAAGCGGGAGAGACGGAACGGGCTTCCAGACTACAGCTTGCTCTGATCGAGGCAAATACGGCGGTTACAGGCCGGTGGGGAATTCCAGGGCTGAAAGCTGCTATGGAGATGGTCGGCTGCAGCGGCGGTACGCCAAGAAAACCGCTCCTTCCAATGCCGGAAGAAGACAGGGCGAAACTGAAGTTTATAATTGAAGATGCGAAGAGAAAAGCGGCCGATATTTAATTGTTGCTGTTCACAGGCGGCATTTCACGTAAAACTCTTGCAAGATAAGTGCTATTTTTCTGTTTGACTGTCCGTCCTGAAAGGGATATACTAGTGATATAAACATAACCAAAAAAGAAAAGGGGACGGGACATGAAAAAAGGAATTATAACAGGAATTGCAGTATGTTTTATGACAGCGGCTATGAGCATGACAGCATTTGCAGGCCAGTGGCAGCAGGACGGAACGGGATGGTGGTACCAGAACGACGACGGAAGCTATCTGAATAACGGATGGAACTGGGTGGACGGGAAGTGCTATTATTTCATGCCGGACGGCTATTGCCTGAAGGGAACACAGACGCCGGACGGTTACACGGTGGACGAGAGTGGAGCATGGGTCATAGACGGGGTAGTGCAGACACAGGGGACAGAAGCTCAGGCGGATACACAGTCTCAGGGAAGCGGACAGGAGACAGTTGCATTTGATAATCTGACATTTACTGTTCCTTCCGGTTTTACATTTGACTCTTCAAGCGACGGATCGAATTATTACAGCAATGGGGACGAGACCATCTTAATCGGACTTATGAGCCAGGAACTTTTCAGCGGAGAGGCCGCACAGTTTATAGATGATTATCAGGAACAGGTGCTGGACGAGTTGATGCGTTCTCAGGTTGGAAATGCGGGAGAAAAAGCCGTGAAGCAGTTACCTACAGGAACATGGTACTGCTATACCTATCAGGACAATACAATTCAGGGAATACCAGGCAGCATGCGCGCATATATGAGAATATCACAGGATCGGCTTCAGTTAATCGTATTTGCCGGAAGAATTTCAGGTATGGATACTGACGGGATCATGAGCAGCGCCCTCAGATAAAGAATACGTGTATCAGAAAACACCATCAATCCGAAAGGCAAAAAGCCTTGGATCGATGGTGTTTTCTGATTGTTGAGCTGAACTGCCTGTTAACTCCGTTACTGAGGCAGGGACAATCCATTGCCCACATTTATGCGACTCACGGAGAAGAGATTCCATGCTCAGTGAAAACGCTTTATAATTATATCGAAAAGGGAGTCTTCACTGCCAGGAACATTGATCTTCCGAAAAAAGTGAAATATAAAGCCCGCAAAAGAAACGGCAGGAACCGGAACAGTTCTTTAATGCTGATATTTTTGATGGAAGACTGTACTCAGAATGCTGTAAGGGAATTTTGTTTGAATGGACAAATACCATTTGAACTGACGGAATTATTGAATTCAGATAAGCTGCTGGAACTTCTGCAGTTGAAGAAGATTGAGGCGGATTGGGTAACATTGACACCGGCGCTTATAAAAAATAGACAAAGGTAGAATTAAAACATGCAGGCAGAGGTCGAAAATGAGAAAGAGTAAAGTCTGCATGTGGAATTCTTTTTAAGAGGTGAAATCCCAGATGCTTTGTTTATATGCGTCAAAAATGACAAAAAAGGCATGAGTGGCAAGATTTTTAAATCTTATCTATAATAGTTGAAAGGGTAGCATCCGCTTATTAGGACGTAAGTTTAGGAAAATAAGACGATTAGTAGGTGGAAATTGGAATTTCATTCAAGGTGAGCATAATGACAATTGAATAGACTTTACACCTTCCGTGTAAATATGGTATACTTTACTATATCGACATCACAGTAAAGTGATAGGAGGTGAGACAATGGCATTGACTAATGAGGATTTACAAGCAATTGCAAAAATGTTAAAGCCAATCCATGACAGCATAACCGATATCAGGCTACATCTTGAGAATGTTACTGATAGAAATATATCTCTACTGGCTGAAAACCATGGCAACTTAATTGATAAGCTTAACCAATCAATAAAAGTTGCGGACAAAAGTACAATCGACGAAATACGAGTTAATATTTTGACTGAAAAAGTCAACAAGCTTGAAAAAGAACTTGCTGAGATAAAAAACAGAATCGCATAACCATACCATAAACAGAGAGTGTAAAGTCTAACAATTATTAGGGCTTTACACTTTTTTGTTTTGAGAAATGACAATGTAAAGGAGATTGATATGATGTGTAGCACAATGAATGAATTGTCAACGATAGCGCTGTCTTGAAAATCGACCTAATAAATCACATTGCAGAGTTAAAGAAACTTATGATTCATGTACTGATAAACAGCTTGCTAAAATGGTAGCCAAGAAGGAAATCACTTTTGATAATGCAGTGCAATATAAACTCAAGAAAATGGGTAAGAGGTTTAAAGAATTGAAGTGGATTTATGGGATTGACAAATGGAGCATGTGAAAATTTTTCTGTAAATAAGGTTTTATTAGGTCTTCTATGGTAAAATAAGAAACCATAGTAGGACTTTATTATGGCAAGAGAAAAGAAACCTGTACATAAGGTGCAAATGACAGAGGGAAAGCGAACTTATTATTCAACAGCTTCTGCAGGAATACGATATCCAGTCGGCAGAAGATATTCAGGATGCCCTGAAAGATCTGCTTGGCGGCACCATCAAAGAAATGATGGAAACCGAGATGGATGAGCACTTAGGCTATGAAAAGTCGGAACGCTCTGACAATGATGATTATCGCAATGGCCACAAACCAAAGCGTATCAACAGCAGCTATGGCAGCATGGATATCCAGGTTCCTCAGGACAGCAAGTCTACTTTTGAACCACAGGTAGTAAAAAAACGGCAGAAAGATATCTCCGATATCGACCAGAAAATCATCTCTATGTATGCAAAAGGCATGACCACGCGGCAAATTTCTGATACGCTGGAGGATATTTATGGCTTTGAGGCATCTGAAGGCTTTATCTCAGATGTTACCGATAAAATTATGCCCCAGATCGAAGACTGGCAGAACCGCCCCCTTTCAGAAGTATATCCGGTGCTCTACATTGATGCCATCCATTAATCCGTATGTGATAACGGCGTTATCCGCAAGCTTGCGGCTTATGTGATTCTCGGGATTAATCAGGAGGGACGGAAAGAGGTCCTGACCATAGAGGTCGGCGAAAATGAAAGTTCCAAATATTGGCGATCTGTTTTGAATGGTTTGAAAAATCGGGGAGTAAAAGATATTTTAATCCTCTGTGCTGACGGGCTGACCGGTATCAAAGAAGCAATTGCGGCTGCCTATCCAAAGACCGAATATCAGTGCTGCATCGTGCATCAGGTGCGTTATACCATGAAATATGTGTCGGATAAAGACAGATAGCCATTTTGTACGCATATAAACAAAGCATCTGGGATTTTACCTCTTAAAAAGAATTCCAGATGCATACTTTACTTTTTCTCATTTAAGGATATTTTCTTTTCATTTAAGGGAAAAGAATTTAAGTATACACATTGTATAAGAAGAACGGTTGCTTCCAGAATGAATGCAGAAGGATGGGTTTTAGATGAAATTAGGCGGTGGCTGGGACATACAAGCAAGGAAACGACATTAAAATATCTGTACAATCCATATAGGGAAAGTGAAACGAAATGTCGTGTTAAGAAAATATCAATTTTACATACGAATACAAGTTGTTTTAAACTGCCTTCAAAAAATGACACTTCAATCAGGCATAAAAAATGCCAGAAGCCTTATAAAATAAGGATTCTGACACATTTCAGAATAGTCGGGGCAACAGGATTTGAACCTGCGACCTCTCGGCCCCCAGCCGAGCGCGCTACCAAGCTACGCCATACCCCGTAATCATATAACATTATACCAGAAAATTTATAAAATGCAATAAAAATTAAATTTTATTAAAATTAAGGGATTCTTTATAGATTTTTTTTCCAATTTATAATATAATAGTAGAAATTTCCGCATGGAAATTAAAATATTATGAAAAGGGGTGGTTTGTTATGAACAAAACCGAATTCATGAACACGATAGACTCTTTTGCAGATATCTGCGTTCAGCATGGAGGAATTGACGCGGACTTGTATGAGAAGTACGATGTCCAGCGCGGTCTGCGTGACAAGAATGGCAACGGTGTTGTTTCAGGGCTGACTAAGATATCAACGATCGAAGCGAGTAAGATAGTCGACGGAAAAAAGGTTCCCTGCGAAGGCCGCCTGTACTACAGAGGGTACAACATTAAAGATCTTGTAAACGGGACCATGAACAACCGTGGATTTGGATTCGAAGAGGTTTCCTACCTGTTGCTGTTCGGAACGCTTCCTACAAGAGAGCAGCTGCTGCAGTTTACGGAGATCTTATCCAGAAGCAGAACGCTCCCTACCAATTTTGTCCGTGATGTTATTATGAAAGCTCCAAGTAAGGATATGATGAATTCCCTTTCACGAAGCGTTCTGACACTTGCCTCTTATGATCCAAAGGCCTCTGATATTTCTATTCCCAATGTTCTGCGTCAATGTCTGATGTTAATCAGTCTCTTCCCTGTCCTGGCCGTATATGGCTATCATGCATATAACCATTATGAAAAAGAGGAAAGCATGTATATTCACCATCCTGATCCAACGCTTTCCACATCAGAGAATCTGCTTCGCCTTTTGAGAGCGGATAAGCAGTATACTCCTCTTGAAGCTCATGTTCTGGACCTGGCACTCATTCTTCATATGGAACATGGTGGAGGAAACAACTCTACCTTTACCACGCATGTTGTAACTTCATCAGGTACCGATACATATGCAACGATTACGGCGGCATTGTCTTCTTTAAAAGGTCCGCGTCACGGCGGTGCCAACATCAAGGTTGTGGAAATGATGAATGATCTTCGCGCCAATGTTAAGGATACAAAGGATGAGGACGAAGTACGCAATTATCTTGAGAAGCTGCTTCACAAAGAAGCATTCGACAAAAAAGGACTGATTTACGGCATGGGCCATGCCGTGTATTCCAAGTCTGATCCAAGAGCAGAGATATTAAAGAGCTTTGTAGAAAAACTTTCTCAGGCAAAGGGCCGTCATGATGATTTTAACCTTTATTCCATGATCGAGCGCCTGGCACCGGAAGTGATTTCAGGAGAGCGCCGTATGTATAAGGGCGTAAGTGCCAATGTGGACTTCTTCAGCGGATTTGTATACAGCATGCTGGATATCCCGCTGGAACTCTTTACACCGATCTTTGCGATTGCCAGAATTGTAGGCTGGAGTGCACACCGTATTGAAGAGCTGATCAATATGGATAAAATCATCCGTCCGGCTTATATCAGCGTTATGCCAAACGAAGAATATACGAAGATGGAGGATCGCAGCTAAGGAAGAACCGGAACAGATTCAATCGAAAAAGCGAAAAAAACAGCCTCCGTTTCCTCATGGATATCATGGGAAACAGGGGCTGCTGATCTGTTCACGGTTATTTGCTTTATGATTACATGTTCTTTCCGCAGCACTTTTTGTATTTCTTTCCGCTGCCGCAGGGACACTTATCGTTTGGATAAACTTTTCTCGTCTGGCGGCGTACCGTGCCGGAAGCTCTCTGCTCCTTATACAGTTCTTTTCTCCTGTCTTCTGGAAGAATGCTGTCCCACTGAGGCAGTTCATACAGCCAGTTGGCTTTTGCTTCTACCATGTTGTAGTACAGTTTTTCAGGATCGATCTCGATTTTAACAGGAGTATCTTCTTCCATTGTATCGATCGGATTTTCATATCCTTTTAAGCTTTCATTGATACCATCCAAAAATCCTGTCATAATCAATACTTCTGTTTCATATCTATCTGCCAGTTCCTTAACTGTTCCTTCGATTATCTGTGCAGGATCAGACAGAATCTTTTCATAAATGCCCTTTTCGATCTGAAAATATTTTGTCCATAATTCTTCGCGCTTTTTTTCGTCCAGGCCGTCACCGTAAGCCAGGTTTCTCCATGTCTCTAAAATAGCCATCTTATAACTCCATCCTTCTTATCGTATTCTTCATATGAAGTTCCAACTGCCAGTATACAACAGAATGATCGAATTTGCAAAATATTTTTTATTAAAAGTGAATAAACTTCAGGCTTCTGCCAATACTATAAACAGTTACCAAAGATAACAGAATACTTATCCTCCCCTTTTACTTCGGCCTGTTTACGCAAAACGTATTCAGGCCGAAGTTTTTTACTTTCCAGGAAAGTGAGCGTTTTTTTGTTATATTACAAGCTGATAAAGAAACACGATCGCCGGCATGGTCAGAATACATAAAAGTGTCGTCATAACGTTAATTGCACTGGCATATTTGGCGTCGTCACCATATACCTGCGCCATCTGTGTAATGGTGGAAGCGGACGGGGTGATCACTGCCAGGAAGGTTACAAGCAGGATCGTTTTTCCATCCGGCATGAGCGCCGCGAGGTGGCTGGCATACAGGATGACTATGGCAGCCAGAGGAAAAGCGACAAGGCGCAAAAATGTGATGAAGTAAATCCGTTTATTTGAAAATACCGCCTTTAAATCCATATTTCCGATCAGCATGCCAGTTACGATCATACAGATCGGTCCGATCATATTGCCAACGGAATGCAGAGTGCCGTTTACAACCTCCGGAAGCCGGATTTTCAGGAAAAATAAAATAATTCCTGCAAAGATCGAAATCATATTGATATTGCCGAAAATGGTTTTTAAGTCGATTTTTCCCTCATGGCTGAAGGCATTTTTACAATGAGTCCAGAGCATGATCATCTGTACAGAAAGAAAACCGCTGGCGTACAGTACCCAGTCTTCCCCAAGTATATATGTGATTAACGGGATGATCAGATTTCCTGAATTAGAATAGTAAACTGATGTCCATTCTACGACATTTAAATGAAAGACGGAGCGCAAAAACCATGTGGCAAACAAAAGAAGTGCCTGAAGGAGAATGCCGGCTGCAAAGGTAAGAAGCAGCCCGTTCATTTTCTCTTTTGTAAAATCTACCTGAAAGGCATTAATCATGACACAGGGGGTAATCAGGTAAAGCACCAGTTTGGAAAGTATTTTGCTGTCATCGTCTTTCAGGAGATGAAGTTTTACTACGGCGTATCCCATCAGGACCATAAAGAATAATTGAAGTATCTGTTTTATAAGTAAAATGCTGATCTGCATGGTATGTTCCTCTCTGTTTGTTTCTTTACGGAGATTGTACCATACAAACGTCATACTTGGCAAACTCTTCCATGATGTGGAGCATGACAAACGGATAAACAGTTATGCGCATGAAAAGCGCGAAACGTTTTCTACGCCTTAAAAGTGTGGAACTATATACGGAGGGCGCTGCTGAAAGGAAAAAGGCAGCGCCTTCTTCCCGTCTTTCGTGATTGTGCAAGGCAAAAAGGTATGGTATGATTGGTCTATGGATAAGCTTGGAAATAAAAGCATAAAAAGCATACAGGAGGAGCATTGAATGAATAAAAAGAGCAGTAAATGCTTTTGGAAACAAAGTATCCTATCGGCAGCGATCATTGCCGTTACTGTAACAGGGACAGTATCAGCGGCGTCTGAGGTACCTGAGGGCGGCTGGTATCAGCCGAAATACCATTCCGATCTGGACTATTCAGAAATGAAATATACGGGCTATGACAGAACGAAACTGGATGCAGCTATCAGAGAAATGGATGAAATCTGCAGTCTGGGGAAGGCGGGGCAGGAAGAGCGGGTGGAGGAACTGTATGAGACCATGGTCTCGGAGATCGACCTGTTTAATACCCAGAATACGCTGAACGATCTGATTTATTATAAGGATGTTCATAATGAGGAAGCGCAGGAAGAGAGCCAGAAGCTGAGTCAGATGGGCAATGAGCTGGGAGACGGCGTTTTTATCGTATTAAAAAAAGCGATTGATTCTCCCTATGGACCGTTTCTGAGAGAGAAAATAGGAGAAAGCGGCGTAGAACAGCTGGAAGATTACAAGCCTATGACGGAAAGAGAATTCGAACTGAGGGCACAGGACCTGAGTCTGGTTCAGGAATATGATCAGGCGCTGATGGACAGCTATACGGCAGAAGTGAACGGGGAAGAGTGGACTACGGAACGGTATAACGAAGAAGCCCCGGAAGACCCGGATGAGAATTATGATGTGTACTTGGCCCTGTCAAAGGAAAAAAACAGCGTAATCGGTGAAATTTATAAGGAAATGGTCCAGGTGAGAAATGGGATAGCCCAGGAAAACGGATATGATAATTATGCAGATTATGCTTATAAAGAAATATATGCCAGAGATTTTACCACAGAGGAAATAAAACAGGTTTACAGGGAAGTAAAAGACAAGATTATTCCGCTCTATACGGAAATACTGGCTGCTCAGTCCACAACGGATGTAAATGCACTGATCGAGGCAGGCGAAGGGAAAAAGGGGGAAGAGATTCTGGACGAAGTGGAGCCGTATATTGGAAAAATCCATCCGGAGCTGTCTGAGGCGTATTCCTATATGAGAGATCATCACCTTTATGATATAGAAGCGGATGACGGCAAAATGGGCGTTGGCTTTACAGCCACCCTCTATTCTTACGGCGTTCCATTTATTTTTAACAGTCCTTCCGGATACTATGGGGATTACAGCACAGTGATTCATGAATTCGGCCATTATAATCAGATGTTTCACAGTCTGACCCCTTCGATCTGGGAACTGTCCCGTATGGATGTATTTGAGATACATTCCCAGGGATTGGAAATGCTGTTTTACCCTTATGCAGACGACTTGTTTGGAGAGGGCGGAGAGGCATTCCGGTATGAAACGGTAAGCCGGATGCTTTACGGAATCCGTGAAGGCTGCCTGTACGACGAGTTCCAGAATACGGTTTATAAAAATCCGGATATGAGCGTGGAGGAAATCAACCGGACATTTATGGAGATCGCCAGAGAGTATGGGTATCAGTATCCGTATGGTGCGGATCAGGCGTATGCATGGATTGAGGTGCCTCATACCTTTGAGAGCCTTTGTACTATATCGGCTATGCAACTTCGGCACTTTCATCCCTGGACATCTGGCTGGAATCTCTGGAGAACAGAGAAGAGGCCGTTGATAAATATATGCACCTTTCTGCTTTGGGGGGAAGCCTGCCTTATAAGGAAGTGACAGCAGACTGCGGTCTGGAAAATATTTTTGAAGACGGCACCGTTTCGGGCATTGCCGATTCTGTCAGAGCGGCCATGAATGTGGAGGATAAAGTGGCTGAGTATGAACGAGCGGTCGAACGGAGTATGAGAGTTTTGCTGATCGGTGCTGTGGCTGCGGTGATCGTGCTGATTCTCATTATTATTCTGGTCGTAGTCCTTATCATAAAGGGCAGTAAAAAGAAGAGAGCAAGGGCGGCTCTGGCGAAAACGGGAGCAGCCGTAGAAAAAATTGATGAAGAAAGTGAACCATTAAGTGAAAAAGGAGAAGAGGGCAGGGATGATGAACAGTTGTAGGAAGAGAAGAATTGTCAGTTTCGATCTGGACCAGACGCTTCTGGATCATGCGACATATACCATACCTGACAGCGCCCTGGCTGCCCTGGAGCGGCTTAGGGAAGATTCCTATGTGATCCTGGCGACAGGGCGGGATATGGATAATTATTACAGCAGGGAGTATAAGGAAGTTGTAAAGCCAGATGCGATTATCCATTTGAATGGAACGAAGATTACTGTGGACGGAGAACTGATTTATGAACATACGATGGATAAAGAGCTTTTAAAGCGGCTGTTTGCCTTTGCGGATGAAAGGGGTTACAGCATCGGCGCTACGATTGACGACGAAGACTATTATCTGCATCCGGAAGTAGTCTCTCAATCGGATGTGGTGCGCTGGGGAACGTGCGGCCGTAAGTTTAAGGACCCATGGCAGCTGGTAGACGGCCAGATCAGAACGCTGGCTTATATTGGAGAGGAAAAGGGTGTAAAGGATATAGAAAAAAATTTCCCTGAACTGAAGCTGCCCATGTTTGCCGGAAAAACAGGAGCCGATGTCGTAGAGATAATAGCCTCCAAAGCGAACGGGCTTGTCCGCTTATGTGAATATTATCAGATTCCGCTGTCAGAGACAATCGCATTTGGAGACAGCATGAATGATTATGAGATTCTTAAGGAGGCGGGAATCGGGATTGCGATGGGAAATGCGGTGGAAGCGCTGAAAGAAGCGGCGGATTACGTTACTGCTGATATTGGAGAGGACGGTATATGGAAAGCCTGCATGGAACTGGGGCTTTTTACGAATTATAAATAAAAGGGAGCAGAGATATGGCGGAAAAATATAATCTGATTATTATTGGAGGAGGTCCAGGAGGATACACGGCGGCTCTGAAGGCCGCATCGTTGGGACTGAAGACAGCTGTTGTGGAAAAGGAGAAACTGGGCGGGGTATGCCTTAACAGGGGATGTATTCCGACGAAAGCCCTTCTGTTCGCCTCCGGTATGTTTGCCAAAATGCAGAACTGTGATGAGTTCGGTGTGTCTACGGATTTCATTTCCTTTGATTTCGGCAAGATGCAGGATTATAAACGAAAATCAGTCAAGACATACCGGGAAGGGATAAAAACACTGTTTGAAAAGAACAGTGTGGACCTGATCATGGGAACAGCCACAATCAGGCGTGGAAGAACGATAGAGGTGAATGGAGTAAACGGCAAAGATTTCTATGAAGCCGATCATATTATCATAGCTACCGGTGCGAAACCGACGATTCCGCCGATACCTGGAATCAACCGTCCCGGTGTTGTGACAAGCGATCAGATATTGTCCTCTAGAAACTGGAATTACGACAGGCTTACGATTATCGGAGGCGGTGTAATCGGTGTTGAATTTGCAACGATTTTCAGCGCCCTCTGCTCGAAAGTGACGATTATCGAACAGAGCGATACGCTTCTGGCTCCTATGGATCGGGAGGTGTCCAGAGAACTGGAGGATGAGCTGAGAAGAAAGGGAATTACCATTTACTGCGGAGCAGCCGTAAAGGAAATTGGAGAAGGACTGACATGTGTGGTGGAAAAGGACGGAGAGGAGATATCCGTCCGCTCCAACCAGATTCTGATGGCAACAGGCCGTACGCCTTATATGAAAGGCCTGTTCGGCTCAGATGTGGAACTGAAGATGGAAAACGGCCACCTGGCTGTAGATGAGGGATTCATGACCAGTGAACCGGGAATTTATGCGGTTGGCGATGTGGTGTCAAGGATTCGGCTGGCCCATGTGGCGGCTGCTCAGGGAACATATGTAGTGGAATCCATCGTGGGAAAAGAACACAGCATGCGCCTTAGAGTCGTTCCCAATGGAATGTACGTATCCCTTCCGGTTGTGCCCAGCTGTATATTTACCGATCCGGAAATCGCTACCGTAGGAATTACGGAGGAGCAGGCAAAAAAACTGAATATGAAGGTGAGATGCGGCCATTATAATATGAGCACCAATGGAAAATCGATTATTGTCAAGGAACAGAGCGGTTTTATCCGCCTGGTATTTGAAGCGTACTCGAATACGATCGTAGGTGCTCAGATTATGTGTCCGCGTGCAACGGATATGATCGGAGAAATGGCAACGGCCATTGCCAACGGACTGACTGCTTCCCAGCTGTCGCTGGCTATGAGGGCCCATCCGACGTACAGTGAGGGAATCGCAGAAGCGATCAGGGATGCCATGAGCAGATAACGGAATTAAAATGAAAAATGCAGAAGCAGGCAGGCTTTTGATACCAGATGACAAACTGTTATAATAATATTATATATGAACAGATATATCCGACGGGGCAGGAGGCAGAGCGGAGGAAGCGTCTATATATCATCTGGTATCACGGCTGCGTCTTGTTTCCGGTTCCGGAAAGATGAAAGAAAGAGAGGAAAGAACGGATGGAAATCAGGGACAGACTGGAACGCCTCAGAAACGTAATGAGGGATAAGAAGATCGACGCCTATATGATTCCGACGGCAGACTGCCATGAATCGGAATATGTAGGCTCTTATTTTAAGTGCAGGGAATATATGACCGGTTTTACAGGATCGGCAGGTACGGTGGTTGTCACACAGAAGGAATCCTGCCTGTGGACGGATGGAAGATATTTTGTACAGGCAGAAACGGAGATGGATGGAAGTGGTATTCTGCTTATGAAAATGGGGGAAGAGGGCGTTCCGTCCATAGAGGCATACGTGAAAAGTGAACTTCCGGACGGAGGCGTGCTGGGATTCGACGGCAGAGTCATCAATGCAGAGATGGGAGAGGCGTTGGAACGATGTGCGGCAGAAAAAGGGGGTACGATCTGCTGTGATTTGGATCTGGTGGGAGAAATCTGGAATGACCGCCCGGCGCTTTCGTCAGAACCCGTATGGATTCTGGACGAAGCATATGCTGGAAAGAGTGCCGCCAACAAACTGGATGAGCTTAAAAAAGCAATGAAAAATGCAGGCGCGTCCGTTCATATTATGACGACGCTGGATGATATTGTATGGCTTCTCAACATCCGAGGAAACGATATTCCTACCAATCCAGTGGCCCTCTGCTATTTTGTAATGACCGAAGAGAAGAACATGATTTTCATTCAGGGAAAGGCACTTGATCAGAATGTCCGGTCATATTTCGAGAAAAATCATTTGGAAGTGCATCCGTATGAAGAGATATATGAATTTGTTAAGGGACTGAAAAATGAGAAAATCCTTTTGGAAAAGGGGAAAATGAATACGGCTCTCTGGAGAAGCGTGGACTCTTCCAACGTGGTTATAGACAAGATGAACCCATGTTCCCGTATGAAAGCTGTAAAGAATGAGACGGAGATGGAAAACATCAGACGCGCCCACATCAAGGATGGCGCTGCCGTTACAAAGTTTATATACTGGCTGAAAAAGAATATCGGAAAAGTCAGGATGGACGAGATGGGGGTATCGGATCAACTGGAAGCTTTGAGAAAAGAGCAGCCGGGCTATCTGGGACCCAGTTTTCATACGATTTCCGCCTATGGTCCAAATGCCGCGATGTGCCATTATTCTGTGAACGGGGAGAATAATACGAAGCTGGAACCGAGAGGGCTGTATCTGGTGGATTCTGGCGGACAGTATTATGAAGGCACGACGGACATCACAAGAACCATTGCTCTGGGTGAACTGACAGACGAAGAAAAACTGCATTTCACGCTTGTGGCAATGGGGATGCTGCGTCTGGGAAATGCCAGATTTCTTTACGGCTGCAGCGGTGCAAACCTGGATTATATCGCCAGAGAGCCGCTGTGGCAGCAAAATCTTAATTTTAATCATGGAACGGGCCATGGCGTCGGGTATCTGCTGAATGTCCACGAGCGTCCGAATTCCATACGGTGGAAATCGTCCGCCGCAGATCAGGACTGGGTGATGGAAGAAGGCATGCTCACCTCTGACGAGCCGGGAATTTACATGGAAGGAAGCCATGGAATCAGGACAGAGAACCTGATGCTCTGCCACAGGGGAGAGAAGAACGAATACGGCCAGTTCATGGAATTCGAATTCGTGACCTTTGCCCCGATTGACCTGGATGCCATCGACGTATCCGTGATGGAGGAGAGGGACATCGAGCTGCTGAACCGCTATCATAAAGCCGTTCGGGAAAAGATATCCCCTTACCTTGATAAAGAGGAACGGACATGGCTGGAGGAATATACGAGAGAGATCAGGAAATAAATATCCGGTCAGGAATGGTGTTCTTCATCATCTGAGGGAAGCACAACGGTCAGATGGGAATGGCCAATGGCAGGAAGGAATTTTTCCATAATATCCTTTGTGCGGATGCGCAGGCTGGATGTGTTGATGCATGGATGGCAGCCCATATATTCATTTTCCAGAATAGCCTGATCAATGAGAAGCTGAACATGATTGTCCCTGTCATTCATAAGCCCCAGAACGCTGACAGAACCGGGAGTGATATCGAGGTACTTCTCCATGAATTCCGGGCCGGCAAAGGAAAGGCGGGAAGAATTGATCTGCCTGGAAAGCTGTGCGGTCCGGAATTTCTTGGAACCAGGTATCATGAGAAGATAGAACTTTGTCTTCTGAGCGTTGCATAGGAACAGATTTTTGCAGATTTCGATTCCAAGGAGCTGATCGATATCGTGGCAGGCTTCAATGGTCGCCGTTGGATCATGGTCAAGGCGCTGATAGGAGACTCCCAGGCTGTCCAGCAGATCATAAGTGCGGATTTCTTTTGGAAGCCGTCCCATTGGTGAATTGGGACGTCCTGTATAGATTGTCCTGTCGATATAAAAAAACGGCGCTGTTACCGAATCGGCCGTATGTATCGTATGGGTATGAATGGTATCTGACTGAGGCGTATTTGTTTGAATCGTGTCCATATGATGATGTCCCATGTTTGTTATCCTCCTGCTGAATGATGGCTGAAAAACGGCAGCGGCAGTTTATGGCAAAAAACGACAACCGTATCATTTTTCGTCTGCATTTTCCGTGCCTGCCCGTTATCGGTGGCTTTGAGGGCAGTATAAAAGTAAAATAGGAGATGGCCCCAATGTCGGCTTTCGTTCCCGGCAGTAGCCAGGTCAATTCATCTGATATCGAGAGGAATCGTTTCTCCTTTGCAAAGCCCTCAATGCCTCTGTTTTTTGATTATTATACAGGAAATCAGCGAAAAAGCAAGAACGGAGCGGAAAAAACAGGTGGTATACCAGAGCATAGGTCATTGCATGGATACAGACAGAGCATAGGGCATTGTACGGATTCAGGCAGAGTAGAGAGATAAGTAAGAGAAATAAGGAAGAGTCTTATGACATGGATATGTGACAGAAAATCGGCAGCCGGAAAAGCTGGAAAAGCCGGAATTGCCGGAATAGCAACATTCTGAAAGCCGGACGAAAAAATGGATGAATCTATCCGGAGGATATGGAGGAAGACAGGGGATCGGAGATAGGGAAGAAGAGAAAGCGGGCATGTATAAAAATCATGTAGGAATGCAGTAACACGAAAGAAAAAATGAAATCAGAGTTTGGAGAAAAGAGGGAAAACAATGGGCCAGTGTCCTGTATATAAAAAATGCGGCGGATGTCAGCTTCTTGACATGCCATATAATGAACAGCTGAAAAAGAAACAGAAAATGATGGAAGAACTGTTAAAGGGGATTTGTCCGGTCAAGCCGATCATCGGCATGAAAAATCCTTATCATTACCGGAACAAGGTTCACGCAGTCTTCGATCATGATCGGAAAGGAAATCCAATTTCCGGGGTATACCAGGCGAACAGTCATATTGTGGTACCTGTAGAAAGCTGCCTCATTGAAGATGAGAAAGCGGATGAAATCATAGGCACAATCCGCGGCATGCTGAGATCATTTAAGATCAGGACGTATGACGAGGATACGGGATACGGACTTCTTCGCCATGTGCTGGTGAAAAGGGGATTTACAACGAATGAAATTATGGTCGTTCTAGTGACGGCCTCTCCTGTATTTCCTTCCAAGAATAATTTTGTAAAGGCGCTCAGACAGAAGCATCCGGATATCACTACGATCATTCAAAATATCAATGGACGGGGAACGAGCATGGTGCTGGGAGATAAAGAACACGTGCTCTATGGAAAAGGGTACATAGAGGATATTCTCTGCGGGTGCCGTTTCCGTATTTCTTCCAAATCTTTTTATCAGATAAATCCGGTTCAGACAGAAGTACTTTACAAAAAGGCGATGGAGTTAGCCGGGCTTACAGGAAAGGAATCGGTAGTTGATGCATATTGCGGAATCGGTACGATCGGCATTATCGCCTCCAAATCGGCGGACAGTGTTATCGGCGTAGAGCTGAATAAAGAGGCAGTCCGTGACGCCATCAGCAACGCGAAATGCAATGGGATTAAGAATATTCGTTTCTACTGCAATGACGCAGGCAGATTTATGGAGGAGATGGCAGCAGAAGGCGGACGTGCCGACGTTGTATTCATGGACCGCCGCGCAGCGGGAGTACGGAAACATTCATGGATTCGGTGGCGAAGCTGAAGCCTAAGAAGGTGGTATATATCTCCTGCGGCCCAGAGACGCTGGCCCGGGATCTAAAGTATTTTAAAAAGCTGGGGTATGTGGCGAAGGAGGCGTGGCCGGTGGATATGTTTCCGGCGACGGGGCATACGGAAAGTATTGTCCTGTTGCAAAAGAGTGTTAAATGATGATTAGGTGAGATTGTATAGTTGCCGTGTGGTGAGGCGTGAAGGCTTTTGGCTTTCGCGCCTTTTCCTTATTGATGAAACGAGGTAATGTGTTGTGAAAAAGATATATTATATACCTGTGAAAAAAGAGAATATGGAACCGCTGCGAGTGGCGGCATATTGCCGCGTCAGCACTAAGAAAGAGACGCAGTTAACCAGTTTGGCTCATCAAATTGTGGCATATACAGAACAGATATCAGATCATCCAGGTTGGGTATTTTCAGGAGTATTCTGGGATTGTGGAAGAAGTGAATTAAGGAAAAAGGGCCGTAACGGATTGAAACATATGTTAGAAAGTGCAATAGAGGGGAAATTCGATTACATAATCACTAAATCAGCAAAACGAATATCCAGGAATACGGTAGAGCTATTGCAGATTATGAGATATTTGAAAGAAAGGGGGATTCAAATGTATTTTGAAATTGAAAATGTGAATTCGCTTGATCCGGATGCAGAAGCGGCAATAACCTTATCAGGAGCAATGGGACAAGAAGAAAGCAGAAACTTGAGTGAGAATATTCAGTGGGGGATTAAAAGAAAATTTGAAGAAGGATTATTTAGCAGCTACAAACATTTTATGGGGTATCTGTGTGTGGAAGGGGAATTGGTAATTGTTCCTGAACAGGCTAAAGTAGTACGATTAATTTTTGAGTTATATTTGAGGGGATACACATTTTCACAGATTAAAAAATATCTGGAAGATAATGGTATAAAAACGGTTACAGGTAAAGAGGTATGGAGTGCAAATGTAATACAACAAATGCTAAAGAATGAGAAATATAAGGGAGACATGATGCTTCAGAAAACATTTACAGAGGATTATCTAAATGGTATACGAAAGAAAAATGTAGGACAGCGTATCAGATATTATGTAAAAGGAAGTCATCCGGCCATTATTTCTTCGGAAATATTTGATAAAGTGCAGGCAGAAATGCTTAATAGAGCCAGACTGCTCAGAACAGCTGACGGCAATCAGATTAGCAGTGGTAACCGATATAGCAACAAATATTTGCTTAGTAATTTATTGGTATGTGGGGATTGTGGGGGAGGATTCAGGCGTAGAACGGAGCGTGGAAAGATTGTGTGGAGATGCGGGACAAAGCTGGAAAAAGGAAAGGTGGAGTGTAAAAATTCACCTACCTTGAACGATCAATATGTAAGAAATATGTTGGGAGAAGTTGTGTGTAATGGGGAATATGGTGAAAATGTTGTAAAAGATAGAGTAAAGAGAATAGATGTTTATGAGAAGCGGTTGATAATTTGTTATGCTGAAAAAGAGGGATATCAGATATGTGAGTTTGAATAATAGGTAAACGAGGATGTTATGTTGCAGAGGGGAAAATAAACGGACAGGAAGGAATCTTTCAGATGGTAATGGTGAGGGGAGTATGGTAAAATATAGTGAAATGGATATGGAAACTTAAGGAATAGTATAATCATCGAATTTTTTTCGGAGATCTTTTGGCGGGGGAAGAGAAAGTGGAAAAATCTAATATATTGATGTACACAACAGAGGATGGGGTTACCAAAGTTGAAGTTACGTTTGATAATGATACTGTTTGGTTATCGTTAGATCAGATAGCAGATCTATTTCAAAGAAATAAATCCACGATATCCAGACATATAAAAAATATTTTTTTAGAAGGCGAGTTAAGCCGAAATTCAGTTGTTGCAAATTTTGCAACAACTGGTTCCGACGGAAAAAGATATCATGTGGATTTTTATAATCTTGACGTTATTATCTCTGTTGGCTATCGCGTAAAATCTTTACGAGGAACACAATTTAGGATTTGGGCAACAAATATTCTGAAAGAATATATGAAAAAAGGATTTGCACTGGATGATGAACGATTAAAGAATCTTGGTGGGGGAAATTATTTTGATGAGTTGCTGGCGCGTATCCGGAATATAAGGTCTTCAGAAAAGGTGTTTTGGAGAAAAGT
The DNA here is from genome assembly GCF_003464085.1 of Clostridium sp. AM58-1XD. Classification (GTDB taxonomy): domain Bacteria; phylum Bacillota; class Clostridia; order Lachnospirales; family Lachnospiraceae; genus Lachnoclostridium_A. The sequence goes on along the minus strand of NZ_QSDR01000016.1, from coordinate 2,319 downwards.
GCTGGAAATTTATGCGACTAGTATTGACTATAATCCGAAGGCGGAGAGCTCCGTGCAGTTTTTTAAACAGGTTCAGAACAAGATGCATTGGGCAGCACATAAGTATACAGCGGCAGAGGTGATTTATCAAAGGGCAGATGCGGATAAAGATAATATGGGACTGACTACATGGAGTGGCAAACGTATAAATCGCTCTGATGTAGAAGTGGCGAAAAATTATCTTGATGAAAAAGAGTTGGATGCGCTCAATAAAATTGTTACGGCATATTTAGATATTGCGGAGGTACATGCTTTAAATCAGGAGCCTATGTATATGAAAGACTGGCTGGAGACGATTGATGATTATCTAAGGATGACCAGACGTGATATATTAACAACAAAGGGGAAAGTAACACATCAACAGGCCTTAGAAAAGGCGCATTTGGAGTATGAGAAATATAAAAGAAATCAGGAATATATATTGTCTCCTGTGGAATGTCATTTTTTAGAGAGTATTGGGGAATTAGATAAGATGGACGGAAAAAAATAATTAGTAGGATGCTGACGAATAATTTCCATTAAGAAGGAAACTATATCTTTTCGCCATTATTATAGTCTGCTCACCACATACGGAAAGTATCATTCTGTTGCAGCAGAAAGGCAATATATAATAGCTATGACAGGTGGATTACAATGAATAAAATGGAAATTATCTTATTTACAGATGGCCAAATTAATTGAGCGCAATGTAAAAAACGATTGGAAAATATATTAAAAACGCTTTGAAAAAGAGGAATTGCAAGACCAGCCTGCAACTGTCGCAAATTTTGCGATAGTTCAAAAGGATGGGAAAAAACCGTAGTGAGACGGGTTGCTCACTATAATTTGGATGTTGCAAAAGCGTATAGCATAGGTAGAGGAATTTAACTAAAGGGAATAGCGAGGTGAGAAATTGGATAATCGAAATCAAATGGGAAAGAATAAAAATGGAGTAATATTCCCAGTTGTGCCGAATCTTTCCGAGATGAGTGATGCTTATTTGAAATTTATAGAAGAAGTAAAATCGGAAATTCAAAAGCAGGGGTTTCTGTTGTATTAAATGCTAATTCCAATATGATTTACCTGTACTGGAACATTGGCAGAAGTATTCTAAAAAGGCAGGCGGAGGAAGGCTGGGGCGCCAAAATCATTGACCGTATGGCAAAGGATTTAAAGGATGCCTTCCCGGAAATGTCAGGCTTTTCTCCAAGAAACATAAAATATATGAGAAAGTTTGCCGAGAGTTGGCCTGACTTTGAAATTGTGTAACGGGTCGTTGCACAAATACTATGGCGAACTAATATTTCTTTAATGGATAAACTGAAAGATGAAGAAAGTCGTATTTGGTATGCTTATAAAGTAATTGAAAATGGCTGGAGTAAAACAAGTTTAGACTTGCAAATAGTAAGCAGACTGATGGAGCGTTCTGGTAGGAGTGTGAATAACTTCCCGGCAGCACTTCCGCCAGAGGATTCCGATCTGATTAATCAGGTGTTTAAAGACCCGTATCTGTTTGATTTTCTCGGAACGGATATGCCCCGGCGGGAGATAGAGATTGAACGGCAACTTACTGAACATATTCAGAGCTTTCTTTTGGAACTGGGGCAAGGATTTGCGTTTGTAGGCCGGCAGGTACATTTGGAAGTAGGCGGTGATGATTTTTATCTCGATCTTCTGTTTTACCATCTAAAACTGCGGTGCTTTGTCGTAGTTGAGCTAAAAGCCTGTGACTTTGAACCAGGATTTATTAGCCAACTAAATATGTATCAGAATGTGGTTAACGATATTCTGCGACACCCGGACGATAAGCCAACGATTGGTTTGTTGTTGGTAAAGGGTAAAAACGAAACTGTAGTAGAGTATTCTCTAGCCGGCTACCAGAATCCCATTGGCGTGGAGGAGTGGAAAAACCAGATGGCTAAGGCATTACCGGAAGAATTGCGTAGTAGCCTTCCGTCCATTGAAGATATTGAAAAAGAGCTGGAGTAATTGTGCAACGGCTTGTTGCCTAATTCGAGTCCGCATTATGTTGAACAAAGCTGAGTATGTGAAAGTTTTTCTGTAACTAAGGTTTTATAAGGTCTTCTATGGTAAAATAAAAATCATAGGAGCCTTTTATTATGGCAAGAGAAAAGAAACCCGTACACAAAGTACAAATGACAGATGGGAAAAGGAACATTATCCAGCAGCTCCTTCAGGAGTATGACATCCAGTCCGCAGAGGATATTCAGGATGCTCTCAAGGATCTGCTTGGCGGCACAATCAAAGAAATGATGGAAGCAGAGATGGATGAGCACCTGG
>NZ_QSDR01000015.1 GCF_003464085.1 Clostridium sp. AM58-1XD | reverse complement strand
TTTTATACAAATAAATAATAATAATTTTGAATTCCAAAATGCAATATATTCGAATATATTAGGGGAAGAAATAAGGCTATTTGAACCTATATATTATCAGGTTATAGAAGAAAATGGGAAGATAGATTATATTATAGATAAAACGCCATGGAATGATTTAGTCTATGGTTTAGCAGATGTAGATAATCAGGATGTAGAACTGCACATTGATGGGATCTATCGTTGCAACTACCAAAGGTGGTTAAGCTATAGGGTATTTAACATAGGGAAGGCTTCAGATGAGCATACAATATCCTTTAGACACCAATCGTTAGTAGGTGAAAACCAGGTACATCCTGTATTTTACAGATTGGATATGGGGATGTTTCAAGATGTGATAACTTATTTGAAAAATAATGCATTTGAAGTTTCTCATTTTTCTGATGGAAATGTGGAGGGAAGGATTACAGTTGAAGAAGACGGGAATATCTTGTTAACTATACCAAATGAACGTGGATGGAAAGCATATGTCAATGGTAAAAGAGTTAATATTAAAACGGGTTGCAATGCTCTAATTATGCTACCAGTGGAACAAGGAGAAAACAGTGTGAAGTTGATATATCAGTTGCCTTATTTGAAATTAGGTACGGTTATATCTATATAAGTATAATATTCTTTCTTTATATTATATATCCGAAAAGGAGTGAAAAAAAACGAATGAAACTGTCATTGGTTGTACCATGTTATAATGAAGAGGCTAATGTTCGTGTGTTTTATGAAAAAGTAAAAGAAATTTTATGTGAAATTGAATATGAGATTATATATATAAATGATGGTAGCAAGGATAATACTATAAAGGTATTGAAAGATCTATTTCAAGAGTGTAAGGATAATCTTGTTATTATTAACTTTTCACGTAATTTTGGAAAGGAAGCAGCAATGTTTGCAGGGCTAAAAAAATCTGTTGGAGAATATGTAACAATAATAGATGCTGATTTGCAGCAGCCAATAGAAGTAGTAAAAGAGATGGTTGATTTTTTGGATCATAACCATGAGTATGATGAAGTTGCAGCATATCAGGAAGCAAGAAAAGAAGGAAGGATTTTAAAGGCATTTAAAGATGTCTTCTATAAATTAATTAATTCCATGAGCGAAGTAGAGTTCTATAAAGGGGCTAGTGACTTTCGGACGTTTAGGAGACCTGTTGTTGATGCAATTTTAAGGCTAGAAGAAAATTTTAGGTTTTCAAAAGGGATATTTTCATGGGTGGGTTTTAATGTATATTACAGGCCATATGAAGTAGCCGAAAGAAATGCTGGACAATCATCATGGTCATTTAGAAAACTCTTTAGATATGCAGTAGAAGGAATAGTATCATTTTCGACAGTTCCATTAAAAATTGCAACTATGTTAGGAGGAATTACTTCAGTATTAGCATTAATATATATGTTAGTTGTTATAGGTCAAAAAATAATTTTGGGGATTGAAGTTCCAGGATATCCAACAATTATCGTACTAATTCTTTTAATGGGGGGAATTCAATTGACTGTATTAGGCGTACTCGGTGAATATTTAGCAAGAGTTCATATTGAAGTAAAAAATAGGCCCATTTTTATTGAGAGGGAGTTTATTTCATATCAAGAAAAAAGTTGATTATTTTGTTATGTTGTGGAAATAAGTTTCCTCTTAAGAATGTGAAAATTATACGGTAAAGTAACTCCATCGAATTATTTACTTGTGATAAAAGCTATAAATAACATTTTTTAAAAAGGCCTATTATTGAATACTATTTTTGTGTTAACTAATTTTTCTGGTAATTAGTATATAGGCATTACAAGGTAGTGGTCACATATAATCCTTTGCTGATGAAAGTTAAAGAGTAAACGCTCAATAGCCAGTACCTTGAAAATTGTTGGGTCACAGTTATGCGCTCTGGTGATGTTTCAGGGAAAACATCAATTGCAATACCATTATTTCCACAGATAACAATCTATGCAGCTGACTTTTCCGACATTGTCTATTTATTAGGTATTACCGGAGACAAACAGCCAGCCGATGCGGGAAGCTCCACAAAGTCAAGGATCTGTTTGCGACTTTAGTTTTCTTCTGCTGTGTAGTTTAGCACTGCCTGGCGGCCGCGGCGTAGTCGATAATAGTGGTTAGCTTTTGTAATTCCCTGCAGCCAGCACCAGTCATTCTTTGTCAAGCCGACAGGACAGTTTTGACATTCACGGATCTGTTGACTCCATTGTTTCAAACGAACAGATTCGGCAACTAATTTTGCCTTGGTTTTCATGGTACTAACCTCCTTGTAGAGAGAATAAAAAGTTTAGTACTCAACTTTTTATACTTTAAACTATGGAGTAATTATGCCATGAGTTTCAGTTGTGGACAAGGTACTGGCTATTGAGCGTTTACTTTATTTAGCAGATCCTTGTAATAATCAAAAATACATTATAATGGAGTAATACATAGTGAAAAAACTATTGTTTGTTTTTAACCCAGTTGCAGGTAAAGCGCAGATCGTAAATCGTATTTATTCTATTATCGAGTTTTATACTAAAGAAGGATATCTAGTGACAGCATTGCCTACAGGAACATCATATGAATTAAGAGAAATTCTAAAGTTCGAAATAAATACCTCGATCTTTTAATATGCGCTGGTGGTGATGGTACACTAAATAACGTTATTTCCCGATGCATGGAAATAGGGTGCGACTTACCAATTGGATATCTCCCCGTGGGTTCTACCAATGATTTTGCCCGTACATTGGGATTTAGTTCAGACTTTACAGAAATATTAAAGCAAAGCTGCATGAGCGCTGAACGGAGGATCGATATCGGGAAGTTTAATGACCAGTATTTTGTATATGTAGCTGCTTTTGGAAGTTTGGCCGAAGTATCCTATTCAACGCCGCAGTGGACTAAAAATATACTTGGCCATTTTGCGTATCTTCTAAAGGGAATACAAAAAGTGACGGATATTAAATCATATTCCTTAACAATTGTATATGATGGAAAAATTGAGAAGGGCGAATTTTGTATTGGTTTAGTAATGAATTCATTATCAATAGGTGGCTTCAAGAATCCGGTAAGTCAAGATGTAGTTTTGGATGATGGTTTATTTGAAGTTTTGTTAATTAGAACGCCTCAAAGTCTGAATGAGTTACAGCAGATAATAGTCAGCTTACTTGGCCAAAAAATTTATGAGGAAAAGATGTTTATTTACATACAAACAGGTAATCTAAAGGTAGAATCAGATTTAATGGAGTGGACACTGGATGGGGAATTTGGTGGAGCAGCACAAAAAATTGAAATAAGCAATTGCAGACAAGCATTAAGAATTATTAGTTCTTAATGCTTGTCCCCCATCCTCCCATACACCCTCTCCATCATCTTACTCACTACCTCTATACTGAAATCCCTGCTCCTTAAAGCATTCGCTTCCCCGAGTTTCCGCAAAGTCGTTTTATTATCGAATAAATACTGGATCGCCTCACAATATGCTTCACCATGATCCGCCTTTTTCACCATAATGCCGCCTTGGCAGATTTCCAAATCGCCTGTTTCTGACAGTGGACACCCCATCAGATCTCTGCTTCCGCGGATGTCGGAACATATGACTGGAAGTCCATTGGCCATTGCTTCCAGGAGGGACATCGGTAGCCCTTCCTGATAAGAAGGAAATACAAAGATATCCGCAGTCTGATAAATGTCCATCATGTCTTCTCTGTATCCGAGAAAGGTGACAATATCTTCGACATGAAGTTCCTGAACGAGCTTTTTCAAGTAATCGTTTAATTTTCCGTGGCCACATATTACATAGAGCATATCAACAGAAACATCAGGATTATCCTGATGTCTTTTTTTGATTTCTGAAATTGCCCGGATAACGGTCTCGTGATTCTTTCTCTTTATTAATTCTCCGGAAGACAATAGAATTAGCTTATCTGAAGGAAAGCCTAAATTCTGCTTTTTCTTCTGAATCAGAAGTTCATTTCGGGCCGGAATCTTTTTGTGATCAATACCAACTCCGGAGACATAGTCTACGTTTGCAGCGTGAAATGATCCTTTAGCCCTCTCGTAATCTTCTTGATTAATACAGATTTGCTGATCGGTATATCGGGATAAAAACCATTCCATTGGGTAATAACACAACCAGTTGATAAGCGAAGCTCCCTTAAAAAAGTGAAAACCATGGGCTGTATAAATAACAGGGGCGGTATGAGTCGCGTGTGCGGCAAGACGGGCCATGACGCCGCCCATTGGTGTGTGGCAATGGACTAAATCAAAATGTTCTTTACGCATAAGATCCCGTAATTGCCGATAAACAGTTATGTTTTTGACTTTAAATGGACTGCGAACGAAATCGATTTGGTGGCGTATAATACCGGTTCCGTCCAAACGGTGATTATCAGTACCATAAGAAGGTGTATGATAATTAGAGGCATAATGAACCTCATACCCCATTTTTTGCAGAAGACGGACATTATTCATTTCAAATTGAGGGATAAAACCACTTACGGTGGTTACTAATAGCGCTTTTTTGGTGATTTCCATTTTTAAATACCGAACCTTTTCTAGTGTGATTTTCTTCTTCTGGTATAACGCAGGAGAGAGACTGTTACCGGCTGCACTATGTAGTAATGGCGGTAAAGAATAATACCTATTGAGCTGGCTATTTTTCATAAAGGATATTGAGTAGTTAATGATTATTACTCGCTAATGTCTTTATATCAATGCACATAGAACTTTTATCGTAATATTCAATTTCAACATACTCTGATTTATCCAATTCAATAAAAATCACTTTATTTTCCGTATGTCGATTATCAATCAATATTTGTCCGGAACTGTCTTTAATCACATAGCCTGCAAGAGATAAAGAGGGAACGTTACTATAGTTTTCTGTAAAATGGATATACCCTTCAATTATTCTATTGGGATAGTGAACACATAGCTTTGTTGGATTTTTCCAATCAATTAAATCGTCCCAAATATAATCATTCAGGCTATTACTGATTTTTAATAAATCGCATAGCTGATAAATCATATTGTTGTTATGCAATATTTTTGCAATACTATAGGCTAATAAAGAGGAAAAACATAAAATCCATACAGGCTGTATCGTGATTTTTTAAAAATATCCTCTGCAATATTAGTAAAATAATCAACCAGAAATCCTACAACAAAAGAATTAATAAGAACATGTTCTATATTGTTTGAGTTACGTTTTAAAGTTACAAAGTGGTATATTTTTATAATACAATATCCATAAATAATATTCCACATAAAAAGTGGCAATATCTTAGAAAGATCTATAATTTAAACCACCTCCTGTAATTTTCCTTTCGCCAGGTAAACGTGGCGGACGCCTGCCACCTGTAATGGGAGTGATTTTAAAATTTTCATTGCGTTTAATAGTAACAACAAGGTTTGTCCGAATGCTAGACACATTGATATCGCTTTGATATTTTACTATTATAGCATTAGCAACTGAGGGAGAAATTGAAATTCGTACACAAGTATTTTTTTTGAATCCAAGAATGTTGACATTGTGCTTCCCGATTGACTCTAAAGGAGGAAGTTCTGAAGCGAGGATAGTAAGATTGGTTTTTCGGAGCCCTCTAACTACTGTTAAATATATAAAAGCAGGTTTTACCAATCTACGATGTTTTACCAATTTGCGATGGTCTATATGTGCCGTCTTATTCGACTCAATTAATGCTAAACGTCGCTTAATATTAGAATGCCTCATGAAACCCCCTCCAATACTATTTTATTATATTGTATCATAATAAAAAGGTCAGTTCTATATTTGGTTTTTAATTATGCTAAGCGTTACTCTTACCCAGTACTTAAGCGATTCACCTGCAGTGATGGATGACATTCGGCCATTTCTGGATATGCATCTGACTCTTATGGGGGATCACAACACCGCGCCGATGTCCTTACTTCCACCCGCAACCCTAAATCCATAATTTACGCGATAACGAACAGAATGTGCCAATACGTTATATTGGAAGAAAGCCTCGTTTTTGGCTGATAACAGGATTGGGGCGTCTGTTTCCTTTGCGACAGGATTCTGGATAATCTGGTCGATAACTTCTGTCTCCGACATGCCGGTTCCGCGGCAGACGTCTTCAGGGACGGAGAAGAAATCATAATACATATCATTTTTATCGTAATGAAATCCGATATCCGGATAGAGGGTAAACCAATGCTCCATCAGTTTTTTTCTATTGGATTCTAATCCGGTGAAAAATCCCTGTGTCAGTCTCGGGATCATCGCCCGCCAGTCATCCGTGGATATAGGATCCCTTTTCTGCAGGCTCAAAAGGTAATCCAATATATTTCTGGCCGCCTGGCAGAAGTCGTATGTATTGCTTCGTTGATAGTCCAGCGGTTCGGTGCTGTTTGCACTCATTTTAAGCTCCACGTTAAATCTGGCGCAGGTGAGATCTGGCGCATGTAAGATAGAAGCGTGCCCTAGGGGAAAGGATACAGCTGGTATTTGACTACTGGTGATATTCACTTCATTTTCATTGTTTATGCAGAGGGACAGCTTAGCCTCGTTTTCCCATCCGCTAAATCCTGAAAAATACTGATGGGCGTAAGTGTCTGCGAAGATATGCAGCAGCAGTCCAATGCAGATTTTATATTTTCGAGTCTGTCCACTGGCTAAGTAATAGTTCCGGGCTTGGATCATCAAATCAGAGATCATTGAACTGTCACCGATATATGAAGGCTGGGTTCTGTACCGTGCGCGGTCTGTACGGGGGATCGTAGCCAGGCTGTTAAAGGGAATAAAATGGAAAGGCACGGTAATCTTCTTCTGATTTTCTAATGTCAGCAGCCTGGGATAATCGAGGAGCAAGCTGTTAAATCCCGTAGTTACAGGGTGAAACGTATAATATAGAGGGCCTTCTGTTGCCAGATGGCGGGCATATTCCGGCACTTCCGTAAAATGAAGATCGCGATAGGTGTCAAAATCATCTACAAACTGTGAGTAAGACGCCAGCAGCTGGCTGTCTTCCTCCGAAAAGCCGGCCTTCCGTGCCAAAACCTTAACTGTGCAGTAATGAAAATTAAAATCCATTTGCGCCTCCTTTATTCAGTGTTATGAACAAAAATCAACCTTGGCAAACCATAAAAACGCTTGCTGACGGCATTATGGTTTTGGAAACCAGGACGCCAGGTTGATATATAAATCGTTATAATCGTTGTCGTCTTTTAAAACAGTAGTGGATAAATAGCCCGCCTGGGTGCTTACGCTTAAAAGCATGATGTCACCGTTTTTATCTTCCCTAAGTTAAAAGTACTAGTCATAATCCTCCCCCTTTCAATTTAAAGACGCTACATCATAACCGCTGCGCGGCCATGAGCCTCCGGTGGAACTTAGCGCCCGGCTTTCTGCAGTGGACGCAGAAACCGTTATGCGCATAACATAATGTCCACTCTAAGGACAGTATATCATAGTTTTTCCTGATATTGTCGTTATAAAAAACATGGATTCCTAAAAAATCTGAAATTTTACCATCACCGACCTGTTTTTCTATACAAGTTATATTTATCATGATATAATTCATACAGCAAATGATAAAAAGAACTTTTAAGGAGGCTCCCTTCATGTGTCTCATCTATCTCTACATCGCCCACCTATCCCGCTGCATCGAATCCCAGGGCTTTCCTTTTTCCACCGACTTCGCCATACAATACGACGAAATATCTCATCGTCTGCATATAACAAAGAAATCATCCCAGTCAGCCCCCATTTTCCCCATTTTCGGCGTAAATATTAAATCCCTGAATCTGATTGTCGGGAGAAACGGCTGCGGGAAGTCTACGATCCTGAACCTCTTAGGGATGAAGCGGGAAGACCGGCAGGATGAATTTCCGCCCTATAGTGACAGAAACTGGCCGTCAGCCGAGACCGGCCATACATGGTTTGCGCTGTATCATCTGGCGGGCGATACATTTGCTGCAGAAGGATATGGTCCGGAGCTGCTGGATCGGTCCCAAACATCCGGCATGTGGCTTCAGCACCATTATTCGGTGGGATTTCAGTATGATTTTAATAAACAGGATATTGTACCGGGGAGTATACAGGCTTTGCAGGAACTAGACATGCCGGGCGAGTTTTTCGAACAATCCGGCGGAAACTCTATCGAGGACGATATTAAAAAGAAGCATATTGAAAAGAAGTATATTGAAAGTAAGTGTATAAAGAGTAATCCGTTAAACCACCTGCTTTACTTATCCTACCATATCCAGACGCCGGCGCCATGGTATTCTTCCAACAGCAGGAGGATGGAAGACGGGGGGCTGGGATTTATGTTCCGCCGGACCTACATAGGAGAGCCGGATTATGCAGGTGTCTGCAGATATCTGTACGATGCGGTACATAACCGGGAAATGGAAGAGAAGATTGCCAGCGTTCCATCGGCGGTCAAAATACGTATTCAGCTGTCAGACCGTTTGAGGGAAAAGGAGCAGGCCTACGATTCCGCAGCGCCTGAAACTATAGACTATGCCGCACAGGCGGACCGGAAAGTCAAATTCAGCGTCGGCCGGCTGATCTATGGAGAAGATCAGAAGCTGCTTTCTATGCCAATCCCTCAAATCAGCGCCTATATGAAAAAGAATTATCAGCAGGAAGAGGAATACACCTTCCGTCAGTGTATGGTAATTAAATACCTGGAAAATGTTCTGGGAACTCTTTTAATTCGAAAACAGGTTCCCAGTAAAATCAAATACCAGGAGCCGGATGAAGCCGGAAATGGAGCCGAAGCCAGATATGAATACAGGAAAGGATACCTTCTGGCCTTCCTGAAAGAACTGCTGAAGGTAGAATATGAAGAAAACTATGACTCCGGCATGCTGCTGGATTCGGAAGACTATCGGCTGGCAGAGGATTTTTGCAGGGCAATTGAACAGATACCGGAACCATACTTTGAAAGGGGAGAGTTGGTATCGGTCCCGTTGAAGGAATGCCAGGAGAATTTCCTGATTCCATTTATGAAGGTCTATGACAGAAACCAAAAGGAAAGCCATACGCTGAACCATGAGGCATTTCTGCGGGTATCGGTAGAAAATCTCAGCTCCGGAGAGATTCGTTTTATTGGGCTGTATGCCTCGCTATATTCCGGTATCCTGAGAAATAGCGCGTATTCGAAGGGGGATACCTGTATCCTGCTCTTAGATGAGCCGGACGAGCGTTTCCATCCGGAGTGGTCCAGGCAGTTTATCAAGAATCTGACGGAACTTCTGCAGACAGAGCCATTTTCGGATTACCAGTACCAGATTATTATGGCGACCCATTCGCCCCTTCTTTTGTCGGACGTGCCAAAGGAGAATATTTGCTGCCTGGAATGCAGGGACGGGTATACAGTACAGAGCAAAGCTGCCTATGGATTTATGAGTAATATAAACGACATTCTACTGGACAGCTTTTTTGTGGAGTCACCTTTCGGAGCATTCGCAGAAACGTATGTCGATGGCATTATGGAAGAGCTGGGGAGGCTGGAAGACCGCATAGAGAATAAAAAGAAGGAAAACAGAAAAACCATCCAGGAGACAGGGCAGAAAGCCAGCCTGAAGGGCAAGTGGAGTGAAGAGAAGCTGGGACATAGAAGAGTAGCACGGTACAGGCGGCAGGATCAGGACGATGACAGAAATAAATTTTATAACAAGGAAGCATTTGTAAAAGAGAAACAGCAGCTGCATCGTCTGGAAGTGAAAATCCAAATTATCGATGAACCGATCATCCGGGAAGGGCTGGAGAGAAAAATCCATACACTCAGGAGGCAATTATGGTAGGGGTCACATATACTCGTTCCACTTCAATAAAAAACTGGTATAAAAGCAAAATACTACCTATAATCAGGGCGCATGCAGATGACCTGAAAAAGAGTCTGCCTCCATCACCAACATTATCGGGAACTTTGTCCGGGGCTTCACTTCCTCCTTCTCCTGCTGTGTATACTGCTTCATTTCCTCCAACCGTACCGGTTTCTTCTACGCCGCCCGCCATCGAAGAACGTTTATCTTATTTAAAGGATGATGAAATATGCGACATCCTTTTTCTGGAACGGGGCGGTCTGGAGAAAAAGTATGACTGGATTAAGGAATATGGAAAGCTTTGCGATTTTACGGCCTTTTACAGCCTTTTTGTGAAAGAACTGAAGTCGGGCGGCGGCCTAAGTGGCGGAAAGATTGGAGGTATAATCGGAAGTAAAAGCAGCGGGAAAAGTGGAATAAAATCATGGTATAAAATGGAGAGGAAGGCGTTTATAATCAAGTTTTCCGGTGAGGAGCTGGATCGTCTGATGGCAGTGGAGGGAAAAAAGGCAGATGATTACGCGAAGAATTTTTCGGAATTTGGCCGGCTGTATAAGGCGGCCTGCCGCAGGCTGGAAGAACTGAATGAAAAGATAAAAAAAGTCTTTGCCTATGATTATATACCGGGGGATATCCGCGGCGGCCTGGTCAGGAAGATGGATGTCTCTGTATGCCCTTACTGTAACCGCCAGTATATACAGCCTTTTGATGACGGAAGGAGCCGCTATCTGGGAGACCTGGACCACTTGTACCTGAAAGATATTTATCAGCTGTTTTCCATGTCCCTGTGGAACCTTATGCCATGCTGTAAGCCCTGTAACCAGATATTTAAATGGACAAGTACGAAAAAGATCCTTTTTCCGACGATCAGAGGATTCAATGACAGTTGTATTCTGACATTGGATTACGAAAATACTGAAGCCAGTGCGGGGAGAAACATGAAGTTTAACCTGGAATGGAAGATACAGCCGGGACAGCCCAGGGATATTGAGGAACGGATCAGGAATAATATAGAGATGTTCCGGCTGAACGAAATTTACCAGTATCACAAAGAGGACATCAAAGAGATCTTGTGGAAACGATTTAATATATCGGGAGCGTACGGCAGATACCTGTCAAGGCTGTTAACGAAAGGCCTGGTGATGTCAGAAGAGGAACAGAACAGGATCCTTTATGGAACAAGTCTTTCTGAGGAAAACTTTGGAAAAGAGCTGTTGGCTAAAATGACATATGATGTAGTGAAACATAATTAAGGCTAAGTATCATTTGCCAGAATGTACTGTAAAATCGCTTAAAAAGAAAAAGAAGATTAGCGAGAAAAAGCAGCGGAAAGCGAAAAAATTGGGGAAAGGCCCATATAGTCAAGTAAGTCAAGTATTTAAAATCGGATTTTTGAACATGGGCAGGCGCTCGAAAGGTGAAATTCGGTTTTGAAAATTTGACTTGCCTGACTTTTTTCATGCAGTCTTTATTGGATTTTTGTATTCACTTTCAGGTGCTTTGGAAAGAATAAACAAAAATAAAACAATCCTATTGACAAAAAACGACAAATAGTATAAACTGAAACAAAAGATAGTTAAACGTTTAAGATAAAATAACACAATTGAATAGGAAATGCTGGAACTAATTTGTGGAATATTTCGTATATATCAGCAAATTAGTAAAAAATAAAAGGTTATACGTATAACTAAATGGAAGAAGGGCTATGAAAAAAAGATGAAAAAGGAAGTAGAAATTGAAAAAAAGAGAGTCACATTGAGAGATGTAGCCGTGGCGGCCGGCGTATCAGTAGCTACAGCTTCTATCGTACTAAATGGTATCTCCAGTGAGAATCAGGCGACACAGACGAGGAGAAGGGTTTCAGAAAAGACGGAACAGAAGGTCAGGGAAGTCGCCCGGCAGCTCCATTATCTTCCGGACATCAACGCACAGACACTAAAGGGAAGGAGTTCATCAACCATCGGGCTGATTATTCCCGATCTCTCCAACCATTTCTATCCGGAGCTGGCAAAGGGGATAGCGAGGAGAGCCACGCAGCTGGGCTATAACGTGATGCTGTTTGATTCAGATGAGAATTATAAAAATGAAATCGCCTCCATTGATACACTGAGGGCGGCAAAGGTGGCCGGTATCATCGTCAGCGGCGTTTATGAACAGGAACAGGGAGAATATGAGCTTTTGAAAAGCATACAGGCGGATAAACTGCCGATTGTGCAGGTCGACCGCTATGCTTCCATTGGAAATATCCCATATGTGGGAATTGACAACTACAGGGCCGCTTATGAAATGGTTGAACATCTGGCGGAACTGGGCCATAAAAAAATCGGTTTTATCGGCATGGAACAGAGCCTTCACACGCTGAATGAAAGAAAACGGGGATATCGTCACGCGATGAAGGATCTTGGGCTGGAAATCGACGAGAACATCATGTTTTTTGTAGATGATACGTCTCACGACAACGCGGTTAAGGTCGTTGACGAGTTTATGAAGTATATAGGAGAAGTATCAGCGCTGTTTGTTGCACGATCTGATGTGTTTGCAATCGAATGTATGCAGGAATTTTTAAAGAGGGGGGTGAAGATACCGGAAGAACTGAGCCTGACAGGATTCGACGGCATTTATATGGGGGATTATATGACACCGAAGCTGTCTACTGTTTATCAGCCGAAATTTGCTATGGGGGAAGCGGCGGTGGATATGCTATGTTCGATTATCGGTGGAAGGCAGGCGCATCAAAACAGCATTATATTAAATTACGAAGTCCTTATGAAGGATTCTGTAAAAAAGATGGGATAGGATCATATCAATGATTGCAAGATTCCATTAAGATTTGCAAAATGGAGAAGGAGGAAACAAAGTGATTCACGTAAGGGGAAGGGATATGCTGTTTATCGAGGCCCACGGCCATGTGTGGGACAAGATTCACGGCAGGCGTTTTGACACGGGGACAAATACGCCGATCAGTTACGGGCAGACGTTAATTGCCGGTGAAGTAGAACAGTTTCTGCCGCCGGAATATGCAGACTGCCGCTGTCCGATCGAAGTAATGCAGAGGTACGAGGAGATTCTGGGATTTGACAAGGTGGTGCTTCTGCAGACGCCGTGCTATGGGGAACAGTATGAATATATTAACAGTATTTTAAAGAAATATCCTGACAGATACGTTTCGGTAGGGGTGCCGAATCCGCAGGTAAAAGAAGAATATCTGGAAACAGCCAGGCTTTGTTTGGGGGAATATGGTTATAAAGCACTGAAATTTGAAGCTCCGGATATTCCCTTTGACATGACAGCGCCGGAGAATGCGTTTGTCTATGAAGAAATCATGAAGTACGATGCATATTTTATGATGGACATGGGATGGGGAAAAGGACCGTATGATTATCCGATCGACAGCATGCTGGAGATCGCCAGAAGATATCCTCAGCTGAAAATTATTCTGCCCCATCTGGGGATCAGCCATTTGTGGGATCCGGACGAGCATAAGAATTATGAATTTCTGAAAAAAACGTTGTCGATTCTTAATCTCAATGAAAATGTGTGGTTTGATCTCTCCGGGCTTCCGATTATTGTAGGAGAATTTGATGAGTACCCGTATCCGTCGATCGCCGGCGCAGTGAAGACCGTGAAAGAACAGGGAGCGATCGGGCGTCTGATGTGGGGGAGCGACATGCCGACCGTACTCAAGGGATGTACATATCAGCAGCATATAGACTGCATCACAAAACACTGCGATTTCCTTTCTGATGATGAGTTGGAGGACATCCTTGGAAGGACAGCACAAAAGGTCTGGTTCGAAAAATAGCAGATACGATTGGAGGCGATGAGGCGATATGGCAGATACGGAAACTATTGTCGAACTCCACAATATCCATAAAGAATTTTTAGGTGTGACAGCATTAAATCATGTTGATTTGTCTGTAAAAGCAGGAATGGTTCACGCCCTGCTGGGAGAAAACGGGGCGGGAAAATCCACATTAATGAAGATTATATGCGGAATCTATAGCCTGGAAAAGGGAGAATACCATTTTAAAGGACGGGAGATCAGAAACCTGACCCCGGCAGAAGGGCTGAAAATGGGCGTCTCCATGATACAGCAGGAACTGAGCCCTGTGCTGGAGCTCACCGTTGCGGAAAATATATTTCTGGGACGGGAGCCTCTGACGAAATTTGGTATGGTGGATTATAAAAAAATGGAAGAGGATACGGAGATTCTGATTCAGGACATGGGGGGCCGGTTTCGGGCGAAGAGCAAGATGGCGGCGCTGACGGTAGCCGACATGCAGATGGTGGAAATGGTAAAAGCTGTTTCCAGAGATGCGGCGCTTGTAATCATGGATGAACCGACTTCTTCCCTTTCAGACAGTGAAATTGAGATTCTTTTCCGGGAAATCGGCAGACTGAAGGAAAAAGGAATCGGGATTATTTATATTACCCATAAACTGGATGAGGTATTTCAGATTGCTGATGAAATAACGGTTATGCGGGATGGGGAGAAAATCAGCACAGGACCAAAATGCAGTTATACCATGGAGCGGATTATCACAGAGATGGTAGGGCGTGAACTGACAAATGTCTACCCGAAAATGGACTCAGCAATTGGGGATATCATGCTGGAGACAAAAAACCTTTCAAAGAAAGGAGCCTTTGAGGATATATCGTTTTATGCCAGGAGAGGGGAAATTCTGGGATTTTCCGGATTGGTCGGAGCAGGCAGAACGGAAATTATGAGGACCATATTCGGTCTGGATTTACGGGATTCCGGAACCGTTTATCTCGATGGGGAAGAGATAAACATCCGCCATCCGGGCGATGCGATTAACAGAGGAGTTGCTCTGGCCAGTGAAGACAGAAAAATGGAAGGGCTCGTTTTATGCAGAAGCATACGGGAGAATGTCATGCTGCCGAATATGGATCAGATTATAGAAAGAGGCCTCCTGAACAGAAAACGGGAATTGTCTCTCGTAAAGTCGATGACAGATAAGATGAAGGTGAAAATGGCCTCGGCGGAGCAGAACGTTTCCAATCTCAGCGGCGGCAATCAGCAGAAGGTGGTCCTGGCAAAATGGCTTCTTCACGATCTGAAGGTGATGATACTGGACGAGCCGACGCGAGGGATCGATGTAGGCGCAAAATATGAGATCTATAAAATGATCGGCGAGATGGCGAAAGAAGGGCTGGCGGTCATTGTCATTTCTTCTGAAATACCGGAGCTGCTGGGCATATGCGACAGGATTTACGTGATGAGCCAGGGGAAGCTTACGGGAGAGTTTACGAGAGAAGAAGCGACTCAGGAAAAGATCATGCACTGTGCAATCGCAAATTATCTTCTCTGAGACGGTGGAATTACGGGGGCATTTGGTAAAATAAGCGACTCAAAAGCGGAGGAAGTGATGAAATGGAGAAGGGTACTTCGTCAATACTAAGCATAGACAATAAGCGGAAGCTGGCAAATCTTTACACATCGTACGGTATGTTTGTGATTTTTATCGTTATGTTCGGGATCTCATGTCTGGCCAGTGAAGCTTTCTGTACAAAAGATAATCTTATGAATGTTCTGCGTCTTATGTCTATTACGGCAATCAGCGCATGCGGCATGACATTTGTATTGATATTGGGAATGATCGACTTGTCTGTCGGTTCCGTCATGGCGCTGGCAGGCTGCTGTACGGCAATCGTCTGGGCAAAAACGGGATCCGCAGTTATGGGAATAGGAGCTGGAATTCTTGTAGGGGCAGGCTGCGGATGTATCAGCGGTTTTATTATCGTACGGACGGCAATTCCGGCATTTATTATGACGTTTGCCATGCAGACAATCGCAAGGGGAACCGTTTATCTTGTAACAAACGGGCAGCCGGTTTCAGGCATGGGAGACGGATTTAAGGTGTTGGGCCAGGGATCGATCAATACCCTGTTTCACCTGAATATACCGTTAATCGGCGACATACCGCTGCCGATATGGATCATGGTTCTGGTGTTTATATTCTGCTCCACACTGCTTAATAAAACCAGATTCGGGCGCTATACATATGCAACAGGGGGCAATATCCAGGCAGCGAAAGCTTCCGGAATAAAACAAAAGCCGTTATTTTCCGTTCCTATCTGATGATTGGCATACTGGCAGCCATTTCAGGAGTAATCCTGATGTCAAGAATGAATTCCGGGCAGCCTCAGGGCGCTCAGAACTATGAATTTGACGCCATATCGGCATGTGTTGTCGGCGGAACCAGTCTGATGGGAGGGAGCGGAAAGCTGAGCGGAACATTTATCGGCTGCTGTATTATTGCTATTCTGAACAATATCCTGAATTTAAAAGGAATCAGTACCTATTGGCAGATGGTTATCAGAGGACTCATTATCGTAGGGGCGGTGATCGTGGATTATAAGACAAAAGAATTAATTCAAAAATCATAGGGGAAAAACAGGGGCATCAGGAAAATGATGAAAAACACGAAAACAAGGAGGAAAAACTATATGAAAAAAGTATTGGGGACACTGCTGGCGGCATCATTAATCCTTTCCATGGGGGCGTGCAGCTCTAAGCCAAAAGAGACGCAGGCACCTGCAGAGACAAAGGCAGAGGCTGCAAAAGAAAAGAAGGAAGAGACGGCAGAGGAGAAAAAAGGAGAGGAAAAAGAGGAGAAGCAGGAAGCATCCGAAAAGAAAAAGGTGAAAATCGGCGTTTCCAACTGTGCGGACACGGATACGTTTACAAAAATGGTTGCGGATTATCTGGAGCAGCTGATTGCGGAGAATCAGCCGGACTGGGAAGCGTCGTTCGTGGGAGCGGAAATGGATTCCAGCATCCAGCTGTCACAGATCGAAAGTTTTATTTCCCAGGGGTGTGATTACATTGTCATGTCATCCAGTGATACGAACGGCTGCGTACCGTGCGTGGAAGCGTGCCAGGCAGCAGGAATTCCGCTGATTGATTTCGTTAATCCCATTGCAGCTCCGGAAGAAGATTTCGTCTATGTAGGCGGATCAAACGTAAACTGCGGAAGGCAGATGGCAGAGTGGGCATGTACCGTGCTCCCTGAAAACGGAAACGTAGTGATTATGGAAGGGCAGGCAGGCGGAGCCAACAGTCTGGACCGTATTCAGGGAATTAAAGAAGTGTTTGCAGAGAAACGTCCGGACGTAACCATCCTGGCTTCTAAAACAGCAAACTGGGAACGTGAGGAAGGCATGGCTCTGATGGAAGACTGGCTTCAGGCATACGGAGACAAGATTAATGTAGTTCTCGCACTGAATGACAATATGGCTCTTGGAGCTGTAGAAGCGATCAAGGCACGTGACATGCTGGGCAAGATTCATGTCTGCGGTGTAGACGGTACAAAGGACGCGATGGAATACATCAAAGAGGGAAGCCTGGACGTTTCCATGTTCTACAACTACGTAAAACAGGCAACAAATACGTACAATGTGCTGGTTGACATGGTGGAATCCGAGGCGGATACCCATGAGGACGTATACAGTGATTTTGAAGAAGTAAATAAAGACAATGTCCAGGAATATCTGGATAAGTATTATAGCTGACCGGCTGTATTACCCGGCTGAATAAGAGCGATAAACGGGTAGCTGCCGCAGGCGTGGAAAAATTAAAATGACAGATACGCCCGATACCAGATTTGTTCTAAAGCAGCGGTTGAGCCGCTCCGTCTGGCATCGGGCGTAATGTGTTTTTCTTGGAATAGGAGAAGGGATCAAATGAAAACAGTAGATAAAAAATATCAGGTACATTATTACAGCCCTTACAATCAGGTGGCAATGCAGGTAAATTCGGGAGAAAGCGTGGTATTTCAGTGTATGGATACATACAATGACCGTTTGCCTGATGAGACGAGCAGCGTGGGAAGAGATATGGCAGGCTTTGCCCTGAATCCCCTGAACGGTCCGGTATATGTGAAAGAAGCTCTGCCCGGGGATACGATGAAAATTACAATTGAAGATGTACGGGTAGGGTCCTCCCATGCTACAATGGTAGTGAATGACAACCTTGTTTTAAAGGGGTTCGCGCCTTATGTCTGCGAGGAACAGGTTATAAAAATACCAATAGAAGGCGATGAAGCGGATATATTCGGCAATAAGGTCAAACTGCGTCCCTTCCCGGGCTGCCTTGGCCTGGCTCCGACAGAGAAGATCAGCACCATGTTTCCCGGCAGGTTCGGAGGCAATATGGATTGTAAAGTGCTGACGAAAGGGAGCGTATTTTATGTACCTGTCCAGGTAGAAGGTGGCCTCGTAGTGGCCGGCGACATTCATGCTTACCAGGGAGACGGGGAAATCGTCTGCGGCCTGGAAGTGTCCGGAGAGATTCAGCTGAAGCTGGAGGTTGTAAAAGGCCGGGAAGAGATGTGGCCGGTGATCGAGACGGAGGATATGTGGTATACGGTGGCATCCTGCAGCACCATGGAAGAGGCCGGCCATAAAGCGGTTCAGGGTATGATGGAATTCTTCGTAAGAGGACAAAACGATATTCTGATTATGAAATCATGATTCTGCTGTCTCAGTTTGCGGACATCCAGGTATGCCAGATCGTAGACCCTCTCGTGACAATGAGATTCGGAATTGAAAAACGGGTGGTAGAAGAGATCGTTTTTTAATCTGCGGAACGGTTCAATGCCGGCATCCTTTTACAGAAGTCCCTTGAAATTTATAAGGCTGTTTGGTATAGTGAAATTAACAGGTGTTTATGTGTACGAAGGGGGCAGGGCATGAACCGTTCCGAAAGAAAAGACGAGAGCAAGAGTCAGCAGGCTCATGAATCCGGGCCAGACCAGGCAGAGGGAACCTGAGATTTTCTGGCAAATGGGCAGATGAACTCGCGCCCTGGGCTGCGATTAGCGGAACAGACGAAATATTTACTAGACAAAATATTATGATACGATACAAAATACTATATAGGCAGGATTAGGAAATGTTCGATGAAGAGAACAAGGATAACAGAACAGCATATATATTGTTTCTGACAGCAATGATAGCAGCATTGTCAATTATTTTATGGGCCGGAAACAGACAGTTCGATGCACAGGCGGAGAAGCTGGTAAACGGCTCCCCGCCTGTGAACTTTTCTTCCGGCTGGACTCTGATTCTGAGCGGAGAAGACAGGGGAATCATATCCATGCCTTTTAAAGTGGATGCCGCTCCGTCAGAAGTGATTGAACTGAAAAATACGCTGCCGAAATCAGAAGACATCCCCTATTCCATCTGTTTCCATACGATGTTTTCGACAGTGGAAGTCAGTTCCGGAAGTACTCTTTTGTACCGATATGATTCATCCGGTACAAGACCTTTCGGAAAGGCTGCTCCGAGCCACTGGAATCTGGTGCGGATTCCGATCGAATATACGGGACAGGAGGTGACGCTGAAGATCAGCTCGCCTTACCGGAGCGCGTCGGGAATGCTGTCACCAATATGGATTGGCGATTCCCTGCAGCTGTCTTCTTATCTGCTGCATAAATATATCCCTCAGTTTATGATCTGCGGGGTGTTTTTTTACCATAGGCCTGGCAATTATCATCAGTTCTGTTTTTCTGAGAAAAATGCTTACGAATATCTGTACGGTAAGGTGCCTTGGGATATTTATCGTGCTTTCCTCCATATGGATGATGAGCGAGGTGGAATTTCCGGATATCATCTGGAACAGTGGATTTTCGTCGTCTTTGACACGCTATATTATGGCTATGCTCAGCCCGGTTGCATACCTGGTCTATCTTCTGCACCGGTTCCCTAAAAGATACAGTCCGTATCTGAGAAGCCTCTGTTATCTGTTCTCTGCGAATTTCTTCATTTCAGTCACGCTTCAGCTTACGGATAAAGTAGACTTTGCGGAATCTGTGTGGATAACACACATCTGCTTTTTTATAATGGTGATTACACTGAGCGCGATCATTATACATCGCTTTTATAAAGAGAAGCCGGTCAGCCTTGATTTTAAACTTGAGTGCGTGGGAATGATCCTGCTCACGTGTGCGATTGCAGTCGAAGTGTATCTATACTACAGGCTGGAATACATGATGAGCGGAAGCTTTCTGCGTTTTGGCCTGTTTGTATACATTAGCTGCCTGGCTGCTGCTCTGATCATGGATTCCAGAAACAGGCGGGAAGAGGCGATACGCGTAGGACAGGAACTGCAGAATTCCAGGCTGAGGCTGATGATCAGCCAGATCCAGCCCCATTTTATCTATAATACATTGAGCTCGGTGAGAACACTGATTAAAATTGATCCGGATAAAGCGTATGACCTGGTATATGATTTTTCAAAGTATCTGAGGGCAAATATCGATTCCATCGGCCAGGATGGAATGATCCCGTTTTCCAGAGAACTGGAGCATATAAAAAACTACTGCGGTATCGAAAAGCTGCGTTTTGGAGACAAACTGTCTCTGGTATATCATATTGAGGCCGATGATTTTCTCGTTCCGCCGCTGACGGTGCAGCCGCTTGTGGAAAACGCAATTAAACATGGAATCAGAGGAAAGAGCGGAATAGGTACGGTAAAAGTCCACAGCTTTGAAGAAGATACCTGTTATGTGATCGAGGTGCTGGATAACGGCGCTGGTTTTGATACAAGCGCGGAAGCGCCCAGAAATTCGGCAGGTCTTAAAAATATCCAGTTCCGGTTGGAAAAAATAGCGGACGCCCGACTGGAGATTTCCAGTATTCCGGAAAAAGGCACGAGAGCAGTTGTTATCCTGCCGAAGAAAAAGGCAGCCGAATAGCCGCATGTGATTGTAAAAGAAATGATATTGCGTATGATTCAGAACGTATTAGAAATGGGGAATGTAGTATGAAAACGATTGTAGTTGACGACGAAGAACTTTCCATGCGTCAATTTGAGCTGGAATGTTCGCAGGTAGAGGAAATTGAGCTGGTTGGAAGGTTTACAAATCCACTGGAAGCGCTGGAATATGCCTCTGGGAATCCGGTGGATTTTGCACTTCTGGATATTGAAATGCCGCAGATGAATGGGATTGAGCTGGCAAAAAAGCTGAGGGAGATTAATAAAAACATGGTTATTATCTTTGTCAGCGGCTACAGCGATTATGTCCTGGATGCGCTGAAGATGAAAGGGGATTATTACGTATTCAAGCCGTACAGCCGTGAGGACATCATGGATGCCCTCACGAGGGCCAGGCTCCTTTCGAAAGGGCAGAAGAAGCGGATATTTTTCAGAACCTTCGGGCGTTTTAACGTATTTATTGACGACCAGCTGGTGAACTTTTCCAATGCAAAGAGTAAGGAACTGCTGGCGCTCTGTGTGGATCATATGGGCGGCGAGGTATCGATGGAGGAAGCCGTGGATAAGCTTTGGCCGGAAAAGGATTACGACAGCCGCGTGAAGGCGCTTTACAGGAAAGCGGTGATTGGAATTCATACAGTCATGGAAGAACACGGTGTACCCGACGTATTCTGTAACCACAGAGGGGTATGCTACATCAGGGACAAAGAGGTACTGTGCGATTATTTTGAATATATGAAGGATCGAAAGAATTCTCAGTACCGCTATGAAGACGAGTATATGTTTGAATACAGCTGGGCGGAGGAAACGAATGCCAGGCTGCAGAATATGGCTTCTGAATATTAAATGATATCAGGTGATTTGCAATACGAACAGAAGAAAATCCTCAGATTACGGAAGGAGCATAGATACCGTTATCTGAGGACTTTTTTCTTGTCGGGAAGTTCGTTTCCTGCTCCGTCAGGCAGTGAGAGGATAAAATTTCTGAAACAGCTGCCTATACAGCTTCCTATAATTCGGCAGAGCTGTAAGCTTTGGGTGACAGAACTCAAATGTGGTGCCGCTGCCATTTGTCCCTGACATCATTATATTTTTAAATAACTAATCGGGAAGAAAATGGAAGAAATTCCCTGGTATTTATTTTGAAAAAACGGATAATTTAGCATGAAAGGTTGCACTTCAGTTGCACTTGGTAAGCTATACTGTAAACGTAAATTACATATTTGGCAAAACTGATGAAAATCAGCGACGCAAAGCTAAAGGGTCTAAATCAGAGATGATATGACAGCCAGTTGCCCCCATAGGAATGTTCTGGGATGAGGACATTTTTATTCGGTTCGTGTAGTGCACGCTCAAGGTGCGTTTATGCAAAGTTCAGGCAACTCTGATTGGATTCAGGGTTGCCTTTTTGTGGTCTTAATCTTATAGAATAAGACTGCATAACTTCTGCGAGGCGCGCAGACAAGACGGATGAAGTACAGTCTGCGGCTGGTAAACAGCGTTTTCCGGTCGCTGTGACAAGCCTGCAGATTCATCATATGATAGAGGAAAGGAGATGAATAAGATATGGGGAAAAAGGATACTTGGATGCAGAAGATCATGGGGGCCGTCGGTATTGTACTCTGTGTGATTTTCATTCCGCTTCTGCTGATTAACGTCACATTGATTGTTAAATCCTATACGAATCCGACAGCAGTACCGGATTTCATGGGATACAAGCCGTTTATCGTACTGTCCGGCTCCATGGAACCGAGCATCATGACGGGCGATATGGTATTTGTGAAGGAAGCAGATTCGGCAAACCTGAAGACTGGAGATGTGATCGCTTACAAGAGCGGCACAGCGGTTATCACACATAGAATTATCGACGTGACGACGGAAAACGGCGAGACGCGTTACATTACTCAGGCGATGCCAACGACAGCCCGGATCAGACTTCGGTAAGGCCGGAGGATGTGGAAGGAATTTACTGTAAGAGGCTTGCAGGAGCCGGTAATCTGGCGATGTTCATGCAGACGACTACCGGAATGATTCTGTTTGTAGTATGCCCGCTGGTACTGTTTATCCTCTGGGATGTGATCCGGAGAAGACTGCAGGACCGCAGGGATGTTTCCAGAACGAGAGAACTGGAAATCGAGCTGGAACGCCTGAAAGCAGAAAAAGGCTGACAGTCGCAACGTTAATCGAATGTAATTTAAAAATTATATAAAATTAAAAGGAAAGAGGGAAAAGTAATGAAGAAGAGTATTTTCGCAAAAGTAGGAGCAGCAGCAGTAGTTTTAACACTTGTAACGGCCAGTTTGGTAGGCGGAACGTTCGCAAAGTATGTAACGAGTACAACAGGGACAGCAAAGGCAACGGTTGCTGAGTGGAAGGTTGCATTCAATGATAAGGACGGAACAAGTTTAAAGGATGTGACAATGAATTTGCAGGGATCTGCTGATAAGGCTGACAGAATTTTACCAGGTGATAAAGGCCAGATTGATATTAAAATTTATGGACAGGATGCAGAAGTTGGATACACATACACGATTAAAGTGACAAAAGCTGATGGCGGAACTTTAGATGGAATGAAGTTCTATTCTGACGCTGCGCGCACTACAGAAATTCCTGCAGATGGTTTGACAGCTGATGTAGAATATAGTGCAACGGGTACTGATATGAATAAGGATGTTTCCTTATTCTGGGAACTTCCTGCTGGTGCTGATAGCGATGCAGAGGTTGCCATGGCAGGAAAAACTGCAGATTACACAATATCAATGGTTGCAACTCAGGGGAAAGCTGCTGACATAACTCCATAATCAAAGCTATTTATTATGAGATAATAATTTCCGGGCCGAACCGCATCCCGCGGTTCAGCCCCGGGCAGAAGCGGTTGCGATAAAATAGAACAAAGCATTGTAAATGATACCGGATGGAGTGACTTGGCCACTGCCTGGAACGGAATCCGGTATCATTTACAATGCTGGCCGTATATTTCGCACCCCCCTCTGCCGGAGGCTGAACATAAGCCATCGAGCAACAAATTACCGTATGAATGCAACAGAAGGGAAGTATACACATGCCGAAGGCTGGTAATCAATCATATAAAGACGGCCGCAAGAACGGCCGCAGCAATCGAAATTTGTGGATTTTCCTTCCGATTCTTCTTCTGTTTGTATCGATTTCGTCATTTCTCGCAGGAACTCATATTGGAAGGGCCACGGATCACCGGCTGGGTCAGATGCTGGATACCATCGTGTTGTCGCCGGAGAGTGAAACGGTGGATCCGAACAGGATCGATTTCGGGGGCAGAATTTTTTATACGGATGGGACGCCGTGTGCCAACCGGCTGATCGAGTTACACAGTGACCCCAAGCGAACCACAACAGATTCGGAAGGGGTTTTTCATTTTAAAGACGTTGAAATTGGAAAACACAATCTGGCTATGCTGGACGACGCAGGTCAGATTGAGGGCGAGATCGAAATTAATATTGACAGAACGGCCGGAGTAAAATCAGGCCAGGTGACAGGGGGAAGCTCGGCTGCATACCAGCTGAATATTTCTGAAAATGTCATAGAAGTACAGATTCACATAATTGTGGACGATGATAAGGGAATGACCGTTGAACCTGAGGTCTATACGAGAAGCGGTGGGAATATAAGCAATACGGACGCTTCCGGAAGAAAGACGGGTGACGACCAGGGGGCAGGAGAAAATGAAAGGGACGATGTTCCGGAATCGGGAGAAGGATTGCTGGATGAAGGGAACATTCAGGGAGAAGAAAGAAAAGAGGAGGATCTGCAGCAAGAGACGCCAGGCGGCATGACCGGCCAGTTGGAAAGCGGCCAGTTAGCTGTTAATGATACGGCAGCTCCGGAGTCAGAGGCGCAGCCTTCCGAAGTACAGGGAACAGAAGAACAGACGCAAAATAACGAAAAGGCAACAGAGGGAACGAATCAGGGAATACAGGGGGATAACAACAGTTCTGGTTCAGGCTCTTCTTCCGGTAACAGGCCAACCAGTCCTACAAGACCGGACCCGACGAAACCGACACAAACGGAGCCAACCCAGCCGGAGCCGACGAATCCGCCTCCGACGGAACCCACAAAACCTACAAAACCAGATCCCACAGACCCATCGCCAACCGAGCCGACGAAACCGACCAGCCCTACAGAACCAACGGAACCGGAGCCGACGGATCCAACACCCACAGAGCCAACCGAGCCGCCAACTGAGCCTACAAAACCAACGGAGCCGGCAGAGCCCCTGAATGTAGATGTAGAGGAAAAGGGAGGACCTGTGTGGACGCAGAATACGGCAATCAGCCTGTTTGCTGACAGAACGGGGGTAGGAGCGGACAGAAAACTGCTGCCCGGATCAAAAGGAAGTTATGAATTTCTGGTGAGCAACGGAAATACCTATAAAGTGGCATACAGAATGAAAATATCTGCTCCGGCAGGCCAGCTTCTGATCCCGCTTAGATACCGGTTAAAATCAGACAATAAGTTTTTATGCGGCGGCCAGAATGAGTGGCTGACGTCAGACCAGCTGTCGGCCAAATCCGTAACATTGGATTCCGGGGAGCAGAAGGAGTATCTGCTGGAATGGCAGTGGCTTTATGAGGGGGGAAATGACGCCCTGGATACGAAAATTGGTTCAGCCGCCAATCTGGAGTATCAGGTGATTGTGACTATAGAGATTGAGCAAGTGATATCGTAAGGAGAGATAAGACATGAGACGGATCGGACGATGGCTTCAGGGATTTCTGATGGTATGCCTGGTGGCCATAATTGCAATGAACGGTATTTTACTCGTAAAACGCATTGTTTACAAAGAAGAACTGCCTTCCCTGTTTGGGTATTCCATGATTACCGTTTTGTCGGGAAGTATGGAGCCGGAATTTTCTCCTGGAGACAGCCTTATTATCCATAAGCAACATGGATACACGGCAGGCGATATCGTTACTTATGCAGACCAGGGAGCATTTATCACCCATAGAATCGTAGAGGAGCAGGAAAACGGCTATCTGACAAAAGGGGATGCCAACAATGCTCCTGACGGAAAGGCGGTCAGAGAGGATGGGATTTACGGCAAGGTCAGACTTGTGATCCCATATCTCGGAAATGTTGTCCTGTTCTTAAAATCGTCTCTGGGAATATTTGTAATGATCGTTATTCTGATTCTACTTGTAGAAATGCCTAATTGGCGGAGAAAGAGGGCAGTGTCACAGAACATATAATATACGACACGATCGATATTTGTAAAACGCGGACTGATCCATAGATAATATGAGGGTGCTGCAAAGGAGAATAAGGCAGCGTCTTTCATATCACAACATTGAAAGCAAGAAGGGGGAAGGAGGATGCCGGTTTTTTTCAGGAAAAAGCAGGAAGAAGATCAGAAACAAAAGAAAAAAAGCGGGACGCCCCTCACTCTTTGGTTGTTCTATCTGGGAGTCGCCAGTATGGGACTGACGAGCGTGACATTTTCCAGATATTCCACGGTGATCCACGGAACGATCAGCGTCCAGGTGGCAGCAGAAGTGAAGGCTATGTTTCTGGATGATGACGGCAGTCTGGTAGGGACCGCCAGCGTGTATGAAGGACAGAGCGTTATGGAGACGCCGGAATGTACACCATATGAATATATGGATGAGGTTCCTTTGGAGGATGGGATCGGCACCTATTCCCTGAGAGAAGAAGCAGGATATAAAGTGTTTATGGGGTGGAGCCTGGATGGAAAGACGATTGTGGATCCAACAGAAATCCAACTTTATAGAGATACGGAATTTATAGCGGTATATGAAGTAATTGAAAATTATGAGCCGCCGGTAGCAACTCCGTCTGAGGCGACGCCGTCAGAAGTTGTAGTGGAAAGTAGTGGCGTGGCGGATCAGAGTATATTGGATAAAGGAAACGGTGGATTAAGCAGCCAGGGCGGAACATCAGAAACAGGAACGTCAGAAAACGGAACGACGGAAAATGGTGCAGGTTCTTCCGTTGATTTAAATGGAGCCGCACAGGACGGAACAGACGGAAAGGTGACAGGAACCGTAACAGAAACAGAAGATAAAACAGGCAGCTCCGGCGCGGGAGATGCCATTGATCAGATTCTATCCGGCGGTTCGGGCATACAGAATCCGGAAGGATCAGGAGGTGGAACGAATACGGATACGGGGACAGGGGAACCGGTTTCCGGCTCCGGAGGCACAGCGGATACGTCCGGCGGTGCTGAAGGCGGTCAGGAGGAAATTTCCGGTTCGGGAAACTCATCCGAAAACAGCACAGGAGCAGATAATACCGGTCATACGAGTAGCGGTTCGAAGGATCATACAGGCTCTTCCGGCAGCGAAGCTGGTACAGAGACGGGATCAGGAAGCAGCAGTTCTGCCATGGAAGGTTCAAACAATAAAGAGAACGGCACATCGTCAGGCGGCGGAAACGCTGGTGAATCTGGCAGCTCCTCTTCAGAGAAGACCGAGGGATCAGGAAGTCATTCTTCCTCCGAAAGTGAAGACAGCAAGAGCAGCTCTTCGGCGGATAAAGAGGAGAATTCGGGCAGCAGCTCTTCTTCTGAAACGGGCGAGGAGAGTTCCGACAAGCAGTAGGGGGATATAAAACGGGGTATGGAGTTGAAATAGGGAACAGCGTCACAGTCATCAAACGGCAGGAATTGATGATGGGGCGCTGTCCTTTGTTGTTACATAGGAAAGACGGCGTAAAAACCCGGCTTGGCGGATTTTAAGCGGCGGCTTTCGGATAATGTAAGGTTGACATTACATGAAAGGAAGATTATACTGATATTGAAAGTAAGGTTAACATTACATATAGGAGACTGTGCTACAATGAAAAACAGGATTAGAGAGCTGCGGGAAAAAAGCGGGCTGACGCAGGAACAGTTGGGTGAAATGGTAGGAGCTTCGAGACAGGCGATCAATGCGATCGAAACGGAGAAGTTCGAACCTTCGATCTGGCTGGCATATGATATTTCACATGTGTTCGGCTGCCCGATTGAAGAAGTTTTTTTATTTGAAGAGAGTGAGAGACGATCCAGGGCTGACAGCAGCAGGGGGGATAAGAATGGCAATCAGAAATATTAGATATGACGATGATCCTATTTTGCGCAAGAAGTGCAAAGAGATAAAATCAGTGGATGATAAGGTCAGACAGCTTCTCGACGATATGATGGAAACGCTGCACCATACAGAAAACGGAGCTGCACTGGCTGCCAATCAGGTGGGGATATTGAAGCGGCTGGTCGTAATTGATTACTGCGGTTATTATTTGAAATTAGTAAATCCACAGATCGTCGGCTGCAGCGGTGTACAGGAATGCATAGAAGGCTGTCTCAGTTTTCCAGACCGGTTTGTTAAGATTATACGTCCGCAGAAAGTGACCATACAGGCGCTGAATGAATACGGGGAAGAAGTTCTGATTACAGGAGAAGACGAGATGGCAAAATGCTTTTGCCATGAGCTGGAACATTTAGACGGGGAAGTTTTTCTGGATAAGGCAGTAGAGGAAATAGGGTAAATTGTATAAAAGAAAGAGCTTTGTATTGACAAAAACCGGCAAAAATGATATACTCAGGTTAAGTCAAACGATTAACTTAACCGGCTTGCCGAATCATTCGTAAGAAATATCCCGAGGGCACACTTGTGGAAGGAGTGATTCAGAAAGAAGCCGCAGAGAAAGAACGGCAGATTACGATGTCTGGAGTGATGAGGACACCGGAACTAAAGGGGGAATTCATGAAAAGACATGTGACCATGAAAGATATCGCTTCAGAAGCAGAAGTGTCGGTTGCAACCGTGTCCCTTGTACTGAGTGGAAAATCAGGAACCAGGGTTTCTGTGGAGACTGTCCGGAAGATTCAGGAAATAGCGGAAAGGCTGAATTATCAGCCGGATATCAATGCGCAGCTGCTGAAGGGAAAGGACTCATCCATTGTGGGACTGATTATACCCAATATTACGAACCACTTCTATTCAGAGATGACAAAAGGGGTCATGGATGAGGGAAAGGCCAATGGATATAATGTCATTCTGTTTAACAGCGATAATCAGTTGGCAGCCGAGACGTTTGCGGCGCAGACGCTGTCGTCTATGAGAGTAGCCGGGGTTATCATCTGCGGAATTTATGAGGCGGGAGAAAAGGAAGACACCATTTTAAAGAAATTGAAGAAATCGGGAATTCAAGTAGTAAAGATCGACCGGTGTGATTTTGAAGGTACATGGCCGTGTGTTACGATCGACAACTATCAGGCAGCCTACAGTTGTGTGCAGATGCTGTACAGCCAGGGCCACAGGAAAATTGCCCTGATTGCTTCCAGGTGGAGTCTCAACATTATCAACGACCGGGAGCGCGGCTACAGACAGGCGATGAAAGATCTGGGACTGAAGGTTACAGAAGATATGATTTACCGTACAGATTCCTTTGATTTTATCGATGAGGCGGCAGACAGGCTGGCAGAAGAAGTCAGGAAGGATATTGACCGATATACGGCTGTTCTGGTGATACCGGGAGATCTGCTGGCAGTCGAATGTATCAGCTATTGGAAAAGAAGGGGGATCCGGATTCCGGAAGATATCAGCGTGATGGGATTTGACAATATCTATATGGGCAGTATTATGGAGCCGTCCCTGACGACGATTGATCAGCCGAAATATGAGATGGGGAAAGAGGCGATGAAGCTGCTTCTGGCTCTGATGAATGAACAGGAGCCGGAGAAAAAGAAGATTGTTTTTCCTCATCAGATTATAATCAGAGGGTCTACAAAGGAAATAAAAGAAATATCAGAAACATAAAAAGCAAAGACATTTCGGTGTCTTTGCTAAAATTAAAGTTAGTCAAACGATTAACTTAACGACTTTAACGAGAGAAAGGGTGTGTCTGATTGGGAGACCAGGGGAAGGAAAGGCCGATTGTGGAATTTCGGCATATTACAAAACAGTTTTCAGGGGTAAAGGTTCTTGAAGATGTTTCTTTTTTTATCAATAGGGGAGAAGTGCACTGCATTCTGGGGGAAAACGGAGCAGGAAAATCAACCCTTATGAAAATTTTGACAGGCGTATACCATGCGGAAGAAGGGGAAATTCTGATCAACGGAGAACGGGTAAACGTCTGTGATATCAGGGAGGCCAGGAAGTTAAATATCGGTACGGTTTTTCAGGAAAACAGCCTTGTGCCTCATATGACGGTAGCAGAAAATATTTTTCTGACGAGGGAAATTAAAAACAGGTCAGGCCTGGTGGACTGGAAAAAAATGAGGTCAGAAACCATTCGGTGGGGACAGGAGCTAGGGGTGGAACTGGACCCGGACATCAGAGTAAAGAAACTGACCGTAGCGGGGCAGCAGCTGGTAGAGATCGTAAAAGTATTTTCTCAGAATCCACAGATTGTAATTCTGGATGAGCCGACCTCGTCCCTGTCTGATAAGGAAATCGATAATCTCTTTTCTATCATACGGAGAATGCAGAAAAAAGGCGTTACATTTATTTATATTTCCCATCGGATGGAGGAGATCAAGCAGATCGGCAACAGCGGAACCGTTCTCAGAGATGGTAAATTTGTCGTCCGCATCGAAGACGTGCGCGCGATGGAGATTGAGAACATCATTTCCTATATCGTAGGCAGACCTCTGGACGAACAGTTCCCTAAAAGGAAAGCTGTCATTGGGGATGTTCTTCTGGAAGCGAAAAATATTACTGTTCCGGGACTGGTTCAAGATGTGAGCTTTCAGGTGAAAAGGGGTGAAGTGCTAGGATTTTCCGGTCTCGTGGGCGCAGGCAGGTCGGAGACGGCAAAGGCGGTATTCGGAGTCTCAGGCGGACCGGCGGTCAGATATTGATTGACGGCAGACAAGTCAACATACGCTCTCCGCACGAAGCGATTAAAGCCGGAATCGGACTGCTTCCGGAAAATAGAAAAGAAGAAGGACTCGTGCTGAACAAAAGCATCGCCTGGAATATCGTGTTCTCGTCACTTGGCAGTATGAAGGGAAAATTTCTTTTGAGCGGGAAACGGGAAGGGGAGGCAGTGGACCATTACACGGATCAGCTGCATATAAAAACCACCTCTTCTGATAAACAGGTAAAGTTTTTGTCAGGGGGAAATCAGCAGAAGGTGGTATTTGCAAAATGGCTGTGTGCCAAATCCAGCATTTATATTTTCGACGAACCGACCAGAGGAATCGATGTTGGAGCCAAGAGCGAAATTTATGGGATTATCAACGACCTGGTGTCAGGAGGAAACGCCGTAATTGTGATTTCGTCGGAACTTCCGGAAATACTTGGAATCTGTGACAGGATAGCCGTATTTCATGAAGGGTCAATTAAGAAGATAATAGACAGGAAAGAAGCTACACAGGAAAATATTATGTACTATGCGTTAGGAGGCCGTGATGAATAAAAAGATTTCAGAAAAAGAGTGGGGATGGAAGAAAATTACGGGGATTTCAGGATTTGGGTCGTTGCTTCCGCTTATCATAATTATAATTTTCCTTTCAGTATTTACGGAAACATTTATGAGCGTCGACAATATTATGCAGGTTCTCCGCCAGGCGGCTGTATACGCCATCATGGGGGTAGGAATGACATTTGTTATCATTACAGGGGGAATCGACCTGTCTCAAGGCTCTCTGCTGGCCCTGTGCTGCGTAACCGGCTGTCTGACAATAAACGGAACAGGAAATATGTGGCTGGGTATTCTGGCGGCTGTCATGACAGGGGCGGCGGTCGGACTAATCAACGGAATCGTGATCGCTTTTGTAAAAATACCTGCTTTTATTATGACGCTTGGCTCCATGTATGTAGTCAGAGGATTCACCTTGTACATAACGAATTCAACTCAGGTTGCAGTCAAACATGAAAACTTTAAATTTATCGGACAGGGGTTTCTGGCCGGTATTCCGGTGCCTGTTTACATATTCCTGGCTATCGGCATCATTGCTTATATCATTCTAAGCCATACGGCAACAGGAAGGTATATATTCGCTATCGGTTCCAATGAGGCCACGGCCCGGCTTTCCGGCGTAAAAGTGGAAAAGAACCTGATTAAAGTATATATCATTTCAGGAATCTGTATCGGCATGGCGGCAATGGTTTATTTGTCCAGGCTGAGTGCAGCACAGCCTACGGCCGGACAGAGTTACGAAATGGAAGCGATAGCAGCCGTTGTTATCGGAGGAACAAGTATTTCAGGAGGAGAAGGCGGAATTTTCGGTACGCTGATCGGCGCGGTTATCATAGCGGTTATCCGAAACGGTTTGGTACTTTTAGGCGTAGGAAGCTTTTTTACACAGATTGTATTGGGACTCATTATTGTCTGTGCAGTTTCACTGGATGTTACCAGGAGAAGGCTGGCAGCTAAAAAATAAAAGGAGGAAAAAAACATGGCAAGAATGAGAAAGGTATTAGCAGTGGGGTTGGCAGCAGCAATGGCATTGGCGGCAGCAGGGTGCAGCGGTCCGGGATCGGGAAAGGAGACGGCGGCGCAGACCGCAGAAAAGACACAGGAGAGCACGGAGAAAAAAGAGACGGAAGCTGAACAGACGGAAGCGGCTGGAGAAAAGGCACAATCCGGCGAAAAGGAAGACACGGGAAAGAAAAAAGTCATCGCATTCGTGCCGAAGCAGCTGGGAAATCCCTATTTCGTAGCAATCCGGGATGCGATGGAAGAGGCTGCAGCAGAAGCTGGATTCGAATTCAAGTGCAATGCGCCGGATGCATCGACGGAAGTAGATAAACAGGTGAGTATAGCGGAAGCCTTTGTAGAGGCAAACGTAGACGCACTCGTTTTGGGACCGTGCGACAAAACGGCGATTGTAGATGTAATCAATAAAGCGGATTCCAAGGGAATTCCTGTATTCCTGGTGGACTCAGGAGCGGATGAAAGCAATTATGTTACATATATCGGGACCGATAACTTTGAAGGTGGAAAGATTGCAGCCAAGTGGTTCGGAGAAAATGTAAAAGGCCAGGTTGCCATTGTAGACGGCGCTGCCGGAAACGATGCGACGACACAGAGATACAAAGGATTTATGGAAGCAATTGCAGAGTATCCTGACGTTGAAGTAGTTACAAGCGATTATGCAAACGGTGATCTGTCACAGGGTATGACGGTAGCAGAAAATTTCTTAACAGCGTATCCGAACCTGGCCGGCATTTTTGCGGTAGATGACATGATGGCAATTGGAGCGGGGCAGGCAGTGGAAGCAGCCAATAAGAAAGAGCAGGTAAAGGTCTGCGGATTCGACGGCCAGCCGGATGCAGCCCAGAAGGTGCTGGAAGGAACCATCGATGTAACGATCGCCCAGAAGCCGGCGACGATGGGACGTATGGTTGTGGATGCCATTGAGAAGTATATGGCGGGAGAAGATGTTGAACGTGTCATTAATACGGGATGTGATGTAGTAACTGCAGAAAATGCAAAAACGTATCTGGAATGGCAGTAAAAAAATAAGAAAAGCAACAGAGAGGAACGTGCAGAAATGATACATGTAAGAGGAAAAGACATGCTGTTTATCGAAGCTCACGGCCATGTGTGGGAGAAACTGGACGGAAGACGGTTCGACACAATGACGAATAAGGCTCTGAGCTGGGGACAGACGAAAATCGGAGACGAAGTGATTCAGTTCCTTCCGCCGGAATTTGCAGATTGCAGCTGCCAGATCGAGGTGCTGCAGCGATATGAAGAGCTGCTGGGATTTGATAAAGCGGTTCTCCTGCAGACGCCGTGCTACGGGGAGCAGTATGAATATATTAACGAAATTATATCAAAGAATCCCGACAAATATGTGACGGTGGGAATTCCGAATCCACAGGATAAAAAATCCTATTTGGAAACAGCCGGACTGTGCCTGGGAGAATATGGATATAAGGGGCTCAAGTTTGAAGCTCCGGATATTCCATTTGATATGACGGCGCCTGAAAATAGCTTTGTATTCGAGGAAATCCTCAAATACGACCGATATTTTGTGATTGATATGGGGTGGGGAAAGGGCGTATACGATTACCCTATTGATCAAATGCTGGAGGTGGCCAGACGGTATCCGGAGCTGAAAATAATCATTCCCCATCTGGGGGTCAGCCGCTTATGGGATCCGGAAGAACACAGGGACAGAAACTATAACTGCCTGAAAAAGACGCTGTCAATTCTGGAATACAATGAAAATGTCTGGTTTGACTTGTCGGGGATACCAATGATGGTCAGTGGTTTTGACGAGTATCCTTACCCATCCATGCAGAATGTGGTACGCACCGTAAAGGAACAGGGGGCAATCGGACGCCTGATGTGGGGAA
Source organism: Clostridium sp. AM58-1XD (assembly GCF_003464085.1). Classification (GTDB taxonomy): domain Bacteria; phylum Bacillota; class Clostridia; order Lachnospirales; family Lachnospiraceae; genus Lachnoclostridium_A. Next base: position 82,886 of record NZ_QSDR01000015.1, on the reverse strand, counting down.
GCGATGCGCCGACTGTACTGAGAGCATGTACGTATGAACAGCATGTGACCTGCTTTACGAGACACAGCGATTTTCTTACGGATGAGGAGATGGAAGACGTACTGGGAAGGACGGCAGACAAGGTCTGGTTTGGAAAAGTGGGATCATGTTAGCTGGAAAGCAGATAATAAAATAAAACGAAATGGGCCGTTTTGCAGTTTCAGAGACTGTAAAACGGCCTCTCTCATGTTCGCCGAATTGAAATTCCGCAATTTGTTGAGGATGTTGCAAAAAGAAATAGAGCATTGCCGCCGATACCAGATGTAGTGACTTGGCTACTGCCTGGAACGAAATCTGGTATCGGCGGCAATACGGATTCGACTTTTGCAACGCCCTCAAATAATTAATAACCAAACGAAAGATAAAAAAATATGGAAAAGTATAAAAACTGCACAAAAATAGCTGTCGACGGTCGATGATAATGCAAGTATATGCTGAAAATATACATAATTAGTAAGAATAGTTTGACAAAGATGGTTGAAGGGACTTATAATTAAGACAAAATAAAAGGCACCGGACTCGAACATATGCGATTCAGTGCCCATCACGACCGCAGGCAGTATAAACGGCCGTCAGCTGCCGGTGAAGAAGAAAAGGCGCTGAAAATGACTTTCAGCCCCCTTTTTCCTTTTCAGGAAAGACCTTGTTTATAACATAAACGTAATCTTCTATTGAATTTGAATTATTTGTTTACGTGTTCCAGATAGTAATCCAGATCGTTTTGAATGTGTACGCGCATGCGGGATTCGGCCAAAGAGCCGTCGTGACTGCGCAGAGCTTCCAGAATCTGGCGGTGTTCCGATGAATAATCGGCATCACTGCGGTGGAAGAGTTCATTGGAACGGGACAAAATAATCAGGTTTCTGTTAATATCGTGAAAGTTCTGTATGAAACTGTTCCCGCATAAAGATACAATTAATTCGTGAAAGTTTGTATTATGATTCAGTAGCTCCGCACATTTCCCTGGGCCTGGGCTTCTTCTGCAAGGCCAATGCAAGTGGACAGATAAGCCAGGTGTTCCTGAGTGATGGTTTCTGCCGCCAGCTTTGCTGCGAAGGATTCAATCATCATGCGGCTTACGTACAGCTCCCTGATATCGGCAGTCGGCAGAGGATTGACGATCAGCCATAAGGAGAGTTTACAAGTAGCTTATCCCGCTCCAGCATGCGCAGCGCTTCACGGACAGGGCTGCGGCTGATTTTAAAGACACGCGACAGAGTACTTTCATTAATTTTATCCCCTCCAAGCAGCCTGTGATTTAAAATGTCATTTTTAATCAGGTTGTATGCCTGAATATGATACGGCAGTTTTTTCTCGATCGAATCCATTATTTTCCTCCTAGTTTTCATGTATTATTATACATGAATTAATTTAAAGCCCAAGCTGTCGACAGTCAACGGATTGTCGACAGACAAATCATACAGAAAGGTCGTGATCACATGTCAGATAAAGCAACCTTAAGTGTTAAGAATGTCAGCAAGTCCTTTTCAGGCGTACAGGCATTACAGAATTTCAGCATGGATTGTTTTTCAGGAGAAGTGCACGTTTTAATGGGGGAAAATGGTGCAGGGAAGTCGACACTTCTGAAGATTTTGACTGGAAATCACCAAGCGGATACAGGACAGATTTTTATTGACGGAAAAGAAATCCACGTAAAACATCCTGTCGACGCAATACAATATGGTATCTCTATGATATATCAAGAAATACACCTTTGTCAAGATTTGACAATAGCGGAAAATATTTACAGAGGAAGAGAGATCACAAAGGGGCTGCTGGTAGATTTTAAAGAGATGGAGAGGAAAGCCCAGTTTCTGCTTGATAGTCTGGATATGGATGTTGATGCTTCCATGATGGTTTCGGAGCTTTCCATTGCACAGCAGCAGATGGTAGAGATTGCCGGGGCATTGTCCGTGGATGCGAAGATTCTGATTCTGGATGAGGCGACGGCCAGCCTGACGGAAAAAGAAGTTCAGGCGCTGTTTCAGACGATACGGTCGCTGACTGCAAAAGGAGTCGTGGTTATTTATGTTTCACATCGGATGAACGAAACCTTTGAGATTGGAGACAGAGTGACCGTACTGCGCGACGGCCAGTATATAGCTACTAAAAAAATACAGGAAACGACGGAAGATGAGCTGATTGAACTCATGGTAGGGCGGCCTTTGGAAAAGCTGTATTCTCAGAACAAGCCGGTGGGAAAAGAAGTGGTTCTGGAAGTGAAGAATTTCAGAAACAGTAAGCTGAAGGATGTGAGCATATCTCTGAGAAAGGGGGAGATTCTGGGATTGTCCGGTCTGGTGGGAGCGGGGCGGACGGAACTTGCAAGGGCCATATTTGGCCTGGATGAACTGGATTCAGGGGAACTTTTTATGAAAGGGGAGAAGGTTGTAATAAAGCGGCCTCAGGACGCCATAAGGGCGCATATCGCCCTGGTCCCTGAAGACCGTAAAAAGGCTGGTCTCGTATTGATGAACAGCGTCGGTTTCAATCTGACTCTGACTGTGCTGAGAGAATTTATAAAAGGACCGTTTATTGACAGAAAAAAAGAAGACGACATTATCAATACATACAAAAACAGCCTGTCTATAAAGATGGCGGATACAGAGCAGGAGGCGGGAAGCCTGAGCGGAGGAAATCAGCAGAAGATTGTCATCTCAAAATGGCTGGCTACCAAACCGGAGATTCTGATTATGGATGAGCCGACAAGAGGAATCGATGTAGGTGCTAAGGCGGAAATCTATGACCTGATGTTCAAACTGGCGGAACAGGGGATATCCATCATACTGATTTCTTCGGATCTTCCTGAGATCATAAATTTGTCCAGCCGGGTCGCTGTCATGCATGAAGGCAGAATTATGACCGTACTGGATTCGGTAGCGGAAGAGCTGACCCAGCCGGGAATTATGAAATATGCAACAGGGAGGAATGAATAATGAAAAACGCGGTGAAAAAGTATTTTTCTTTGCACTATGGCATTCTGATCGGGCTTGTAGTGCTGTGTGCTGTTACAAGCTTCATGGCGCCTAATTTTCTGCAGGTGAGCAACTTTGTCAATATCCTGAGACAGATCAGTGTGAGCGGTATTCTGGCTCTTTCGCTGGCGCTCGTCCTTTTGACAGGCGGAATTGATCTTTCCGTAGGCTCGGTCTGCGCGGCGTCCGGATGTATTTTTGCAGTAGCATGTTCCGAATGGGGAATGGGGATTCAGACCGGCATGATGATCGCATTGATCGTCAGCCTGATTTTCGGGCTTGCAAACGGACTTCTGGTAGCATATACGGACGTTCCTCCGTTTATCATTACGCTGTCCACCCAGATGGCGGTGAGAGGGCTTGCATATCTGTTCACGGAGGGAAAACCGATCATGGTATCCAACCAGGCATTTGTAAAGATCGGAGCGGGAAGCTGGAAGTTCTATAATTCGGCGGAGAAAATGGTCTTTGAGCTTCCATATGCCGTCGTTTTAATGATTATTATTTATTTTATTATGTGGGTGCTGCTGGCCAGGACACGGTTCGGAAGGCATGTGTATGCGATCGGCGGCAACTCGGAAGCGGCGGAACATTCGGGAATTAATGTGAGAAAATGCCTGATCGTCGTTTATACGCTGAGCGGTGTGCTGGCCGGGCTGGCAGGTATTATTCTGGCTTCCAGAGTTTCGTCCGGGCAGCCGACGGCAGCTAACGGATATGAGACGACGGCGATCGCTGCCGCAGTTGTGGGAGGCGTAAGCTTTACGGGAGGTACGGGTACGATCGGAGGAACATTTATAGGCGCCCTGATTATGGGAGTAATCAACAACGTTATGAACCTGCTGAAGCTGGATTACTATTACCAGTACATTGCCCAGGGGGTTGTCATTATCGCAGCGGTTCTGGTGGATACATATGTGAAGAAAGGGAATAAGAAAAAAAGGAATAAAAATAAGGAGAAAAAGAGGAGGACAAAAGGAGCTTTTTCGGGGACCGATCAAGCGTAACCGATCACAATATAAACAAAAAAGGAGGAACTATGATGAAAAAGAGATTATCAACTTAATGGCACTTGTACTGGTAACGGCAATGGCCGCAGCCGGTTGTGGCAGCGGATCGTCAGGAGCCACGGAGGCGGAGAAGACGGAAAAAGCGGCTGAGACGTCTGTGGAAACGGCAGCGGAGACAAAGGAGAAAACAGATACGGGCGGCGAAGAATCCCAGGGTGCTAAGGACAAAGAGAGGGAACCTATGGAGATCGCCCTCATTACAAAAACCCTGACGATTCCATACTTTGTAACCAACAAGGAATACCTGGAAAAATACGTTGCAGAGCTTCACCCGGAAGACAAAGTTACTACATTTGACAGCAATCAGGACGTGACGAGAGAGTTGTCTATCGTGGAGGATTGTATTACCCAGGGATACGATGTGATTATCCTGACGCCCATTGATTATGAAGGCAGCTGCGCAGCGGTACAGAAGATTGTGGATGCAGGGATTCCGTGTATTCTCGTGGAGAGTACGGCAAATATGGAAATCGCGGATATGACGATTATGGCGGATAACCATGAGGCGGGATATCTTGCTATGAATGCATTGGGAGAGGCCATGGGCGGTAAGGGAAAAATGGTAGTGTTCCATAACAGCACCAATCCTGTAGCCAGCCAGAGAGCGGCAGGACGTGATGACTGTCTGAAGGAGAAGTACCCGGATATTGAAATTGTCAATGTGGAAGACGGGGCCCATACGGTGGACAAATGTTTTGAAGTTATGAGCAATTTCCTCATTGCCGATCCTGATATTACAGGAGCATGGTGCTTCCAGGACCCGAACGCGCAGGGCGTTGCGTCAGCAGTTAAAACAGCCGGCCTTACAGGCCAGGTTAATATCGTGGGAGTAGACGGATCGGACGAGGTATGTGAACTGATTAAATCCGGCGAGGCAGTTGGAACGGCGGCCAGATGGTTTCTACGATCAATAAGGTTCTGGTTCAGAATATGTACAAGCTTCTGGAAGAAGGAAAACTGGAGAAGCCAAATATGGAGATTCCTTGCCTGTTTATCGGAAGCGATAACGTGGACGACGACTGGGTCAACTGGGCGGACAGCCAGCCTGTGAAATACGTGGAAATTAAGAAATAATTTCCTTTAAGGCAGATCAGGCGGGTGTTGCAAAAGTAAAATCAGACATGCCATCGATACCAGATTTCGTTCCAGGCAGTGGCTAAGTCACTACATCTGGTAGCGATGGCAATACTTTTTCCTTTTTTGCAACACCCTCTTTCAATTAAAAATAAGGAGGGGCAGCATGCTTGATTTTATTATTAAAAACGGATTGGTTGTTAATGCGGACAAATCCGAACATGTGGATGTGGCGGTCAAAGACGGAACAATTGCGGCGTTGGGGAAGGCAGAGCAGTTTGCAGAGGCGAAAGAGGTAATCGACGCAGACGGCATGTACGTGGTTCCGGGAATGATCGATTCTCACGCACATATTGCTTCCACTGGAAAAGAATTTAATTCTCTGGACAATTATTATTCAGGAACGATTGCCGCCGCGTATGGGGGAACGACATCTGTCGTGGACTTTTCATTTCTCAAAGAGGGAGAAACACCGGCCGCGGCATTTGAGAGAAAGCTGAATGAGGCAAAGGGAAACTGTGTGGTAGACTACTCGTTTCATCCGTGCATAAATAAAGCAAGCAGCCAGTTTTATGGAGAGGTACGGGAAATTATTCAGAGCGGTTTTCCGTCTGTAAAAATGTTTACTGTATACAGGGATTCCCTGATGCTGGAAAAGTCAGGAATATATGAGATGCTGAAAATTGCGGCAGAGGAAAATGCGATGGCCCTGATTCATGCAGAAAGTGCCGACATGGTTGAACGGAATATTGCCGATGCGGTCAGCTCCGGCAGAACGACGCCCTGGGATCATGCAAAATCCAGACCGCCGATTACGGAATTGGAAGCGATGTACGGAATCACCGCTATGGTAAGAGAGACGGGAACCCCAGTTATATTCGCTCATATGACGACAGGACGGGCTGGAAAGCTGCTGGAAAAAGCCCGCCGTGATCTTCCTGTTTTCGCAGAAGTGTGCCCTCATTACCTGACGCTGACGGAGGAAAAATACAAAGGAGAAGACGGCTGTAATTATGTGTGCAGTCCGCCTCTGCGCTCGGAAGAGGAACGGGAGGGATTGTGGAAGCTGGTAGAAAATGGCCTTGTGGATATCATTAACAGCGACCACACGGACTACTCATCAAAACAGAAACGTGTTCACGCCGGTTATTTTCCCGACATTCCCAATGGACTGCCCACGATTGAGAACAGGGGGATCGTTCTGTTTTCAGAAGGTGTGATGAAAAACAGGATTACGGTAAACAGATTTGTAGAACTGACGTCTGCCAATACGGCCAGACTGATGGGACTGTATCCGAGGAAAGGCATCATCGCAGTGGGAAGTGACGCGGATCTGGCCGTGATCGACCCGAAATGCAGGTATACCCATACGGCGGCGAACCACCATATGGTTACTGACTTTTCACCGTTTGAAGGAATGGAGATAACAGGAAAAGTCATACATACAATCGTGAGAGGAAATTTCGTGATTTTTAACGGAAAATATGTAGATTCCGGATTCCGGGGTGAATTGATGAAACGTTTTGCGCCAATAATCAGATGAATCACGTCAAATGCATGAAGTACCTGAATCAGGAGGCGGAGGAAATGAATAGCAAAAGATCTGAAAAAAGAGTACTTGTGACAGGCGGAGCAGGCTTTGTGGGAATGAATATCTGCAGCGGGCTTCTTGAAAGAGGGGCAGATACAGTGTTGTTTGACATAAAGCCTCCGGAAGAAAAATATACCGGAGAGATGAAAGGCGGTCATGGAAAGCTGACTGTTTACTGCGGCGATATTCTGGACACAGAACTGTTAAAAAGAATAATAAAGGAAGAGGAGATCACGGATATCATCCACGCAGCCGCCATCACTCCTGGAGCTGAAATGGAGGCGGAAAGCGGAGAAATGGTGATTAAAGTAAACTGTCTGGGGACGGCCAGTGCGCTGAAGGCATATATTGATCAGAAGGTCCCCGGCCGGTTTCTCATGCTGGGCTCCATTTCCGCTTATGGAAAAACTGCTTTTCAGAAAGAGCCGCTTATAGAAGGCGAAAGTATGGCTGATCCCGTTTCTCTATACGAAATCTCTAAATTTACAGCAGAAAGAATATTCCTTCGATATAAAGAACTGTTTCATATCGCAGGCTGCGCGGTGCGGATCGGCGATGTATTTGGTCCATGGGAACATTACAGCGGGGTACGGTCCCATATGAGCCTTCCTTATCAGACAACGGCAATGGCCAGGAAAGGGAAGAAGGCATGCTTATCCAGAAACGGCAGAGGGGAATGGATTTACGGGCCGGAACTGGCGGAAGCTGTCATACGGCTGCTGGAAGCAGAAGAACTGCATTATGACGTCTATCCAGTGTCTTCCGGTAAACGCTGGACAATGTCAGAGTGGTGTGCCATGCTGCAGAAACGGTTTCCACAATTTTCCTTCTGCATTGCAGAAGAGAAAGAGACGGTTAACCTCAAAATCAACCAGGATTCAGATAACGCGCCGATGGCATTGGAACGGCTGCAGGAGGATACGGGATACCGGCCTCAGTACGGCCTGAAAGAAGCATTCGAAGATTATATGGAATGGATCGCCCGCCATCACGGCTATGTGGTCTGATTTGTTATTTGAAAGTTATCATTATGGATAAATTGTATATATAAAAAAGAAAAAGATATGATTGATTATGCGAAATGCACAAAAAAGATTGACAATTCTCCGCCTGTATGATACGCTGAAATTGCTAAATATCCAGTATTGGATAATATCCGATAGAGTCGAAACCATAAAGTGTAACAGCTTAGTGTTTCCATATTGGACCAGGTGGGGACCGCAGCGGAATTTCCGCTGCATATGAGTATCACACGTTTAAGAGCAGATTCTATGAATAGAAGAGTCTGCTCTTTTTTATACCCTAAAAAAAGTGATTTCATGATAAAGGAGGGGGAGTTTATGGAAAAGGATTCGGAGATCACCAGAGAGCGGCAGGCTGAGCAGTCTGGTCCATCTTATGCGGCAGCAGGAAATCAGAGTATCCTGGAAATGGTTCAGAGAGCTGAAAAGAAGAGTGGTGTTCCAATGGCTGATGTAGGTGTTCACCTGAATTCCTCCAGGCCGGCTCAGGTGCAGGCTTTGGCGTATACCCAGGGAAATCAGATTTTTGTGGCACCGGGAAAGGAGCATGTGATCCCCCATGAGCTGGGTCACGTCGTCCAGCAGAAGAAGGGAAGAGTGAGAGCGACCGGAAGTATTAAAGGGATGCCGTTGAATGATGATCCGGCTTTGGAAGCGGAGGCAGATAAATTCCGGTAGTATAAAGAAAAAACGAAAGAGGAGGTACAGATTATGGCAGAGTATTTGTCACCTGGTGTATACGTGGAGGAATTTGATTCCGGACCGAAACCGATGGAAGGCGTCGGGACGAGCACAGCGGGCTTCATAGGGATGGCAGAAAGAGGTCCTGTAGAAGGACTTCCCCAGCTGGTAACGAACTTTTCTGATTTCCGGCGGATCTACGGCGGTTATCTTCCGGCGAACGAGTACGGCGACTATCGTTTCCTGGCATATGCGGTGGAGCATTTCTTCATCAACGGCGGTTCCAGGTGCTTTGTGATGCGAGTGGCGCCGGGAGACGCGGCGTGTGCAAAAGGAGCCGTTTTATTTCAGGATGCGCCCAGGCTGACGATGAAAGCTAAAAATCCAGGCCTGTGGGGAAACAGCATACGAATTTTGATTACTCCGGCGAGCAAGGCAAAGACTCAGATTCTGGAAGTACTGGAGACGGAAAAAGGGACAAGCTACAATGTAAAGAACGGTTCGGGATTCCTGTCCGGTGATATTGCTGCGTTTACAGACGGAGAAAATATTATATACAGAAAAATCACAAAGAGTCAGGACAATATCATATCATTTGATTCGCCTCTGGAGGGCGATGTGACGGACCGGCAGCTTCTGCCGGACAAGGTTCTGACTACGTGTGAATTCAATATGGAAGTACGGTATGAAGACATCGTGGAGAGTTATGACAACATGTCCTTTAACATCGCAGCTCCCAATTTTGTGGAAAAGAAGATGGCCAAGTCCGATATGATCGCTGTTGAGGCAGCTGGGGCGGAGCCGGAGACTGCCGTTCCTCCGTTTGCCCAGCTGGCGCCTGCAGAGGCTGCTGTCGCTTCCGTAGAACTGTCGGGCGGCAGCAACGGCAATGCGCTGGCAGCGGGGCCGGCCGATTACATAGGCGTTGACAACGGCGCAGGAAAGAGAACGGGAATTCAGGCATTTGTAGATAACGATGTGGTGTCCATCATGTCGGTTCCAGGAGTCACGGACCCCAATGTCCAGCTGTCACTCGTAGCCCACTGTGAGAATCTGGCCAGCCGGTTTGCCGTGCTGGATGTGCCTCAGGGCGCCCATAAAGTACAGGATATTGAAAACCACAGAAACATGTTCGATTCCACCTATGCGGCTCTTTACCATCCGTGGCTCATTGTATTCGACCCTCTTGACAGGAAGAATATTGCGATACCGCCGTCCGGGTCCGTTATAGGGATTTATGCCCGCTCCGATACGCAGAGAGGCGTCCATAAGGCGCCTGCCAACGAAGTAGTGCGAGCCTGTGTAGGGCTGGACGTCCAGTTTAACAAAGGGGAACAGGATATTCTGAATCCGAAGGGAGTCAATCTGATCCGTGCATTTCCGGGACAGGGCATCAGGGTATGGGGAGCCAGGACGGTCAGCAGCGACGGTAGCTGGAAATACGTCAACGTCCGCCGTCTGTTCATATTTATCGAGGAATCCATTAAAGCCAATACAAACTGGGCTGTCTTTGAGCCGAATGACGAGGTGCTGTGGATCCGCATCAAACGGACGATCGAACTCTTCCTCACTACATTGTGGAGGAACGGATCACTGGCGGGCACATCCACGGACGAGGCGTTTTTCGTCAACGTCGGGCGCGATACCATGTCCCAGGACGACATCGATAACGGACGTCTGATCTGTATTATCGGGGTTGCTCCGGTGAAGCCGGCTGAGTTCGTAATCTTCCGCATTACACAGAAAACGGGAGATGCACAATAGGCGGTATTCTTATAGAGAAACGGGAGGCAATGACAGACAGGAGGTAAAACATGGAAGGTTATCCAAAACCAAAATTTCGTTTTCAGGTGACGATCGACAATGCAGATGCAGGCGGATTTTCGGAGGTTTCCGGCCTGGACGCGTCAATCGATCCGATTGAATACAGGGAAGGCAATATGAAGACAGAGACGCCCATGAAAGTGGCGGGCCTGAGGAAGTACAGCAACGTGACGTTGAAGAAGGGCGTGATTACAGGAAAGGCATTTTACGACTGGATTGTGATTGGCCTGACAGGGGAAGTTAAGCAGAAAGAAGTCGTGATTACCCTTGTGGATGAAAAATATGAAAAGGTGCTGGCTTGGCATATCACGAAAGCGTGGCCGACCAAGTACACGGCGCCGGATTTCAACGCTACGTCGAACGAGATTGCGATCGAATCTCTGGAGCTGGTTCACGAAGGAATGACAGTAGAGTAACCGTGAGGTGACAGGATGGGAAAACTGGCGGTCAATTATGATTTTGCCGTTCAGATGGACGGCGTGAGCTACGGCTTTGCAAGAGTCAGTGGATTATCGGAAGAACAGGAATACGAGATTATTGCGGAAGGCGGGAGAAACTGGGGGCCCGTCTTCCTTCCAAAGCAGAAGTCGAAACAGGAGGTTCTGATCCTGGAACGGGGAATCCGGACGGGGAATGGGAAATCGGAGCTTGGAGAACTGGAGCTGTCTGTGGGAAGCAAAGTGAATAATCTCATTGTGATCGTTCTGGACGGCGCTGAATCAGCGAGAACATATACCGTTCCTTACGGCATAGTTTCAAAAATAGAAACAGGTGGACTCGACGCCATGGGACATGAGGTATTGATTGAAAAAATTGAAATCATCCATAACGGGCTGACCAGAAGCTCATAAGGTCATCTGGCCGCTGCAGGAAACGGAGAGGAGGCGGTCTTTTGCCGGGCGAGCTTCAAAAGGCCAGGATCATCGTATACAAGAAGGACAAAATAACGGAGGACAAAACGATTACCTGTATGTTTAATCCGGCGGAGTATACGATCCGATGTACGACGAAATACGCGAGGAATTCGGACAAAGAAAAAAATACGCAGGATCTGCAGTATGTGGAGGGGGAGGGAAGGGAACTTTCCCTTTCCCTGTATTTTGATACGTCGATTCCTGACAGCGAAGGATATTATCAGGCGGTTACGGAATATACGGACGACGTCGTCAAGCTGACGGACGTGGACGGCGACCAGCACCGGCCTCCTGCCGTGTCCTTTTCCTGGGGAAATTTAAATTTTAAAGGAATGGTAACTTCTTTAAACCAGACATTTACATATTTCGGCATCGACGGTATGCCCCTGAGGGCAAAAATAGATCTGACGATTTCTTCCATATCTTCAGAGGCGGACAATAAGGCTCAGCCGAAAAGTTCACCGGACCGGACAAAATACAGGACGGTGATTCAAGGGAGCAGCCTGTGGAAAATCGCTTATGAGGAATATGACGACTGTGAAAAATGGAAGCTGATTGCCGAGGCGAACGGAATACAGAATCCTCTTGACATAAGACCGGGATGCGTTCTGAAAGTGCCGGCCCTAAAAGAGGAATAGTTTATGAAAGACAGATAGATTACAGAGAAAGCAGGTGAGAAATGGCGGATGGGAGATACGTATGCGTCTCTTCGCAAGAAGTATGACGGCTTTATGGTTCCGGCCGGCAGCATCCTGATCGGCGGTAAGGACGTGAAGGATGACTGGGGATGCAGTGTAAGCGATATCAAGACTTCGGTGGGAATCGGCCGTCCGGGAGAAGCAAGCTTTACGGTCGGCGGCTGTTACAATGTGACGAATCATTCGGCAGAATCTGCGGTTATGGACGGTCTGCTGCCGGGAAGCAGCGTGGAAATCAAGCTGGGATATGGCTCTTCATTAAAAACAGTATTTAAAGGATATGCTGATGAGGTAAAGGCCGTTTTGACACAGGAAAACGGCTTTGTATTCCAGGTGACTGCCTCAGATGCAGGGAAGCTTTTGCAAGAGTCGGGAGAACGGATACGGATTCTGGATTGTACGGGATACAGCGATGCATTTTCACAAATCATGGCGCCTTACAGCGGGCTTTGTACGTCGTCTTCAGGAGAAGACGATTCTAACGCCTGTCTGCTACATCAGTGGGAGTCGGATTTTGAATTTATCATGAGGCAGCTGATCGACGAAGTACGGCCGGACTGGGAATTCTATATCAGCGCCGGAAAGGCCTGCTATGAGAAACATGACTCCTCCCAGGCTGAAATTCTGGAGCTGAAACCGGGAGCCGGCCTTAATTCCATAAATATTACAAAAAAATTTCTACACAGAAAAATACAGATTACGGCTATGGACAAAGATCACGGGGCAGTGACGGCCAGCCAGACGGCCAAAGGCAGCCGGCTGGATTCGTCCGTTTCGGCTTTGACGGAAACGATTGCCTCGGACGGAATGAAAACCCAGGAGGAGGCCACGGCTTTAGCTGCCTCCTGGGCAGCCAGAAAAGCGTGGGAGTCCGTTTCAGGCACAGTGAAGACTACGGATGGACTACCGGATATGGAAATCGGAAAGACATTGAAGATCGACGATGTGGTTCCGGGATGGAACGGCCTCTATTATATCCGGGGAGTCATCCATGAGATGAACTCAGAGAATGGCTTTACGACGACGGTCGAACTGGGAGGCTAAAGATGAAAGGAGAACAGCAGTGGAACTGTTGGCTGCAATTGTCAAGGAGAACTGGGATGAGGAGAACAAGGGTAGAGTGAAGGTAGAATATCCGGTTGGGGAAAAGGGCGTTATGGTGACAGGCTGGATTCCTGTAACGGTTCCATATGCAGGGCCGGGTTATGGAGTATACATGCTCCCTGAGATCGGAAGCGAGGTAATCGTAGGCTTTCTGGGCGGAAAGAGAACCAATCCGGTAGTTCTCGGCAGCTTGCTTCATACGGTCAATGCCATATCGGAGGACACGGCTGATGAGAATAACGATAAGAAGCTGATCCAGACAAAAGCGGGATTTAAAATTCTGATCGACGAGTCTTTGAAAAAGCTGTCCCTATCCAATCCGGACGGTACGAATATCATATCAATGACGGACGGGGAGGAAGAAAAGGTACTGGAGATTGAGGCGGCTAATAAAATCATTCTGAAAATCAACGGAAAAGAAAAGGTGGTTGTCGAAGAAGAGCTTGTTACTGTTATGGGAAAAACAGTGATTAATGAAAAGGTGACGGTGGAGGACAATATCACTATCGCAGGGGGGGATGTTTCTGTCACGGGAGACAATGTCACCATCAGCCCCGATAAAAAGCTGGAGATGAAGAGCGGTCAGGTCGCCATGGAAGGATCGGGGAAAACGGAGATTAAGGGGAAACAGCTTTCCGTATCGGGTGATATGGGAGAGATAAAAACGAGCGCCAACATGACGGTAGAAGCAGGCGGAATCTTGAATGTGAAAGGCAAAATGCTGAATCTGAATTAGGAGGAAGGGAATATGGGGGTATATGATTTTCTGGGAACGGGATGGGAATTTCCGATTGAGGCAGACCGTGTAAGCGGAAAGATCATGGAAGCTTCCGGAGAAGATAAAATCAGAGAGTCCATAGGAATTATTCTCTCTACCAGGCCAGGAGAACGCGTTATGCGTCCGGAATTCGGCTGCCGTATTTACGAATATCTCTTTGAAATTCCGGACTTTCGTGTAAGAAGCGAGATGGAGGCAGCGGTAAAAGAAGCGCTCATTTTATGGGAACCGCGAATTCGGGATATTGAAGTCCGCGTGAAAACGCCGGGACGAAAGGAAGCGGATCGCTGCGTGCAGGTAGAGATCAATTACGTGGTGCGTTCGACAAACAATCCATATAACCTGGTATACCCATTCTATCTGGAAGAGGGACTCCGGTATTAGACCATGTAAGGGAAGGAGCCGAAGAGAAATGGGCAGCAGAAGGAAGGTGAAGCCGTGAAAGGGCCGGATGGCGGGAGCTGTTATACAGAGAGATTAAAGGAACTGGCCGATTCCTATGTGCCGGAATGGAAATACAGTCCCGACGCCCCTGATTTAGGTACGGCGGCAGCGGAACTGTTTCTGGAATTAATGGAAGGAAATGAGGAAAAATGGGATGAATTCCTGAAGAAACGCAGGGACAATCTGTTTTTCCTGCTGGGTTCAGAGTGTACGGAAGGGAGATGTGCAGAAGGATATCTCGTGTTTGAACTGGCGAGTATGGAAATGGATGAGGCATGGATTTTGGCAGGCAGCAGAGTCATGAAGGAATGTGAGAATGGAAAACGGGTGAGTTATCTGCTTCAGGAGCATGTCCAGGCAGCACCGTGGCGGGTGAAAGAGACCGTGCGCAGCAGCGAAGGCTGGGAAATCCTGCTGGAGGGAAAGAGGCCGAGCCAGGCGGTGAACCTGTTTCTTATGATTGAGACGCAAAGCAGAGAGAGGAAGAAAACGTACGGGTGGAAGTTTCTGGGAAGGAATGGCTGGGAGCCGATGAATGTGATTGATGGTACGGAAAATCTTATGCACAGCGGGCTTGTATGCTTTCCGGCTTACAGGGATTGGGAAGAAATTCCGTGTAAAGCGGGGAAGGAATACAGAATCAGCATTACAGCGGAAGATGGAACAGATGGAACTTATTTTGCAGTTTTTGCCAATGGAGGCGGGATAAGGGCAGAGAAAACTGGAGAAGACGCAAATACAGCTTCCGGAGGAAAATGGAAGCTGGAAAAAAGCGCCGGATTCGTCTCAAAGATACGGAATCCGGAGGGATGTTTCGGCGGTATTGAAGGTGAAACGGCAGAACAGAAAAGAAAGAGGCAGATGCAGACAGTGCGCCATCAGGAAAAAACGGTAACACCTGCCGACTATGAAGCTGTTATAAAGAGTGAATTCAGAAATATTGAAAAGATCAGATGCTTTCCCGGCTATGGAGAAGAGGGGAAGAAGGCAGATGGAGAGATTTTGGTGGCGTTCTTTATTCCAGATGAGGAGGAAGGGCACTGCTGTTACCATAAATGGGCAAAACAGATATACGATAAACGGAAGGATCCGCGGCTTCATTTGACGGCTGCATGGCGAGTAAGGCTTGATATACAGGCAGATCTGGCAGCAGCGGATTTCAGCAGGGGAATGGAGCTGGCTGACCTGGCTGAGAAGCGGCTGGCCTCTTATCTGGATCCCGTTACGGGCGGAAAAGACGGGTCGGGATGGAAGATCGGTCAAATTCCGGGATACAGCCAGATCAGACAGGAAATACAGAGAATTCCAGGGATCAGCTACGTAAAAAGGATGAGGATTGCAGCCTTTTTGGACCGGGGATACGGGCAGGAAGAAATTGATATCAGGGAGGCTGCGGCAATCCCGTGGATTTTGCCAATAAGCGGAAAACACGAAATACATGTGACGATATAGAAGACTATGCTGGGCAGGAGTGAAGGCAATGATCTCAGAAAACAGCTGGCAGGATACGGTAGAAGCGCTGAAAAAGAGAATAATGGAACGATATCCTGGATGGAGTGACCACAATCCGTCAGATCCCGGCATTATGCTCCTGGAACTGATGGCATACATGGACCAGGTGCAGAAGTACAGGATGGAGCAGATCAGCGAAGCGCAGAAGCGAAAATATCTGAAACTCTTAGGAATCAGGCCAAGGGGGCGCTGTCCGGCGGAAACGCTGGTGACCGTATCGGGAGACAGCGACTGTCTGGTGAAAAGAGGATGCAGATTTTTTGCAGACGACGTCTGCTTTGAAGCGGTGAGGGAGCAGATAGCTGTCGGGAAAATATGGAAGGCGCTGGAGACAGAAGCCTGGGATGAGGAAAAGAAGAGAATGGCCGTAACTATGAGGCTTGAAGGGAAATGGATAGAGGATGGGAAGAACATGATTCTCTATCCCTTTGGAAAAGAACCATCGGAAAAGAGCACATTTACAATGACTCTGACGCGCTCTCTTAAAAGAGACAGACCGTATGGTCTTTACCTTCATTCGGCACCGGACGGCCGTTTTGATGCAGAACCTGTTACAGAGCTGAGTGAACAAGAATATGGCGGGTATGGATTTTTCCCGGCAGCGGTACTGGAACTATCCTACCGGACCAGGTCTGGATTTTTGCCGGTAAAGGTGGAGAAAGACGAGACGTATCAGATGATACAGACAGGCATGATTTACTTCCGGCTTTCAGAGGATATGGACGAAGAGAGCCCGCAGATATGCATAAGGCTCCGGGAGAACCGTTACCTTATGGCGCCTGTAATCGACAGAATAAGCATGTCGGTCATACGCGCCGTTCAGACAGAGACGCTGGACCGTTTTCCAGATATTCTGGCCGATGGACTTCCCAATCAGGTGATAGAACTGGAAGAGCCGGAACTGTATTCCAAAACTCTGGCAATTGAAGCGGAAGTCCCTTCTCCCGGCGGCAATAACAGAGAAACAGACAGGATGGAAATGAGGAGATGGGAGCGCATGGAGGATTTTGACAGTTCAGGGCCAAAAGACTGTCACTACTACTTCCGGGAGGGCAGCCTGATCTTTGGAGACGGATGGCATGGAAGAATCCCAGAGGGCAGGATCCGCATCATCTGTGCCCAGAGGACGCGGGGAGCGTATGGAAATGTGAAAGCAGGAGCGGTCAGCCGGTGTGACGACCTGCCGGAAGGAACGGCCGTAATAAACGAAATGGTTGCCGAAGGCGGAGCTGAGGAAGAGACGGCCGAAGAAGGGATCCGAAGATATACGGAAGAACAAAAAAGTCCCTGCCGTGCTGTATCCTGCGAAGATTATGAGGATATTATAAAGCATATGCCCGGGATCGCAGTAAGGGACTGCAGGGCATACTGGGAAAATATAAAAGAAAACAGAATGGCTGTCGTTATCCGCCCATATACGGGCGGAGACCAGGAGGAGTGCCTAAAGAAGGAGCCATTTCATTTTATGTGTGTGAATGCGAGGCGGTTTCTGGAAGAAAAACGCATTCTTGGTACGCGGATATCATTTCAGGTTCCAAAATTCTATCCTGTCCGGATATTCTGCAGGCTGGAAGGCCATATCAGAGAAGAGGACGGACGGAGCGCTGTGCAGGCTGTGGCCGGCCGATGGGTGGAAAGCCATCATTTTGGACAGGTACTGTCTTATGGGGAATTGTACGGTATGATTGACAGACTGTCAGGAATCAGTAAAATTCGGACTCTGGAAATTGAGGCTGGAAATGCAAAGAGAAATGAAAAAGGAGATATCCTTTTTCCTCCTTTTGGTACTGCCGTATTAAGGGAGATTCAGTGCGGCTTCACCATACCTTTGGAAGAAAAGATGTGAACTTATGAAATATTTTGTGTTTAATAAACCGGAGGATTTCCAAAGGGGAAAATGGTCCGGGCGGGAACTGTTCCTATCCAGAATACTGGACAGCAGGGAAGCGGAAGCAGAATGGCATCGATTTACGATGGAATGCAGCCGGGGCGACAACATGATGGTACTGCTGGAGATTTTTACAGCAGAACAGGAAGAAATCGACGGCATTAGAAAGATATGGAAGGAAAAAGAAGCGGGAGAAGCAGACCGGGTTTTCCAAAAGTATAAGAGGGCTGAAATACAGAATCCACAGGACATCCTGTTGACGCGTGTGACAGGCCGGTATCTCTGGTTCTGTCTTCATATGTGGGGAAATAACGACGGCCGGCCGGTCATTCACGCCGCGGAAATATTCTTTGGAGTAAAAAGCTGGACAGAGTTTCTGCCGGAATCATACAGGGAAAGAGGGAGCTTTCTGGAACGGTATCTGGCGGTATTTCAGACTATTTATGAAGAAATGGAAGGCAGGATTGACAGAGGCGCTGCCAGGCTCGATCTTAAGTCAGCTGATTCCGGTGACTTTCGGGAACTGGCAGAGTGGCTGGATATGAAAGATATTCACCTGTGGAAGGAAGCTGCATTAAGAACGTACTTTAGAGAAGGCGCCGCAGTTTACAGGAAAAGAGGTACGTGGTCGGGCATGGTGGAACTGGCAGAATGCTATACAGGGGAGCGCCCGTATTTATGGGAGGAGACAGAAGGGCCGCCCCTGCTGACCATATATGTCAGGGAGCGTGTTGTACCTACGGATCAGGCTTATAACGCTCTGCTTAAGGTCGTGGAGGAAGGCCGGCCGGCATGGCTTCCGATACGCCTGGTTGTCCTCAGGGATTATACGATATTAGGAGCACATACATATCTGGGAATTAACAGCGTGGTCCGGCCGTATCAAATGGCAAGGCTGGACGGGGGGCAGATGGTATCCATGGCGGTGTTAGGAGGAAATGACATTGAATAATTTGACATATATTCCATTTACCAGAAACAGGTATTTTAATGGAAAATTGCTGACATCAGAGGATATGAGGCAGGAACAGCAGTATGGAAATGACAAGCGCCGCATGATCAACCGGTATTTATTCGGAGTAGGCGCGGTGGCAGGGCTGGAGATCATACAGGTGGATGAATACAGTATTTCGCTGGAGATGGGCCTGGCTCTGGACTGTACGGGAAGAGAAATTGTCGTTGAAACACCGGCTATCGTGCGTTTATCTGATATCGAAGGGTATGAAGAGGCGACGAGAGAGGAAGGCAGTGAGACGCTTTACCTTTGTATAAGGTATCAGGAAAGGCCGGCAGAACCCGTTCAGAATATTACATACTCCGCCGTCCAGAGGGAAGAAGAGACGGAATACAACAAAATGAAAGAGGGCTATGGGCTTTATGTCACGGACGACGAGCCTCACAGCTGGGATGAGCCGGAGACGTCAGATGAGCAGGAGAGCCGGGAAGAGGAGCAGGAGAAAGAGAAGCGCTATCTTCAGGAGAGAGCGGAAAAGACGGATAAGGAAATTTTCCAGCAGGGAGTTTATCTGGCCAAGGTATTTCTTGTAAAGGCCGGCCCGTTCTATATGATCGATCGCGTGGAAAACCTTCCGGGAAACCAGTATACGTCTTGTGTGCCATGGATAAAAACCAGAATTCATTTCCTGGAAGATGAAGTGAGAATGCTGCGGCAGTGGAAAAAGGAAACGGAAAGTATGCAGGGTGGGGAACATAAGAAGGATTCTTCTGAAGACTGGCAGTTTTCCGACGGAAAAGCCACTATAAAGCTGGAATCAGGAGGGAAAAAAGGAACGTGTTATTTTTCCGCTGAGATTCCTCACAAGCTGGGGACGGGAGTCGCCCAGATCTTTCTTCAGCAGGAGGCAGACGACAGCCTGATATCAGGGGACAGCAGGATTTTTTCGGATTACGGGAATGAAAGTAAATCTATTTATGGCATCCAGGGAATTCAGGCGGAATTGGCCCTGAGGCAGAAACCGGACAGAGGTACGTTTGTTATCGGAGCCAGGCTTCTGGAGGAGACAGATGATAAGGAACTGACAGTCTACTGGACTGCTGTAAAGAACAGGCGGAGAAATGAGTTCGGGCAGGGGGAAAAGCGGATTTTTATTCAGCCGGGAATGGTATCCATGAAGGTGAGAGAAAGCTGCAGACTGAGTGTGGTATGCGTGAATATGGAAAGCAAAAGGATTCTCTGGAAAGTGGCGGATGAAGACGGAGGAACGATCGATGAAGACGGCGTTTACCGTGCTCCAAATAAGCCGGGTGTTTACCGGGTGTCCGCAGAGAACGAAGGGGATCCGGACGTACGCGCAGTTGTATTTATCGTAGTAAACGAATGATGGGGGCAGTAATCCGTGATAATACAGAGCATAAAACATCGATATGAGACAATTGAAGAGCAGGCCGGGAAGAATGGATGGGTGTATTACCAGGCATACAGAGACGGGGAGGATTCATCCGAACTGTATGATATCGCTGCAGCGCAGGAAAGGAACAGGATTCCGGAATTAATTCCTGTTGTCATGGAGCTAGAAAGGAATACGGTATTTTCTGATTTTGAGGAAGCGATTCAGGAAGAAAACAGGATGATACTTGTGTTTCAATCTCACCCGGGAGAAAGGCTGTCCAGCCTTATGGAACACGGTATGGGGCGGAGGGAACGATACGACGCAGCCGGAAAGGCGCTGGAACGCTGTCTGGCTTACCAGATACCTGAAAAGCATATGGCGGACCTGCTGGACATTACACGGATTAAAATAGATGAATATAATGAAGTTTTTTTGGACTACAGAATGCCATGGGACAGCTCCGGAAAAACATTGAGGGAAGCATGGAAAGAGCTTCTGGAAACACTGTTTTCACAGGAAAGAGCGGATGGACTTTACCCGGAAATAGAGGCGTACCTTTCAGAGTACCTGGCTCAGGAAGGGGCAGGCGGGGGCAACGAGGCGATTCTTCTGTACCAGGAGTATGTCGGCCTGCTTCCGGCAGTTATGGAGGAAAGAGAAAAAGAAGAAGCTGTGCAGGAGGAAAAGAAAGAGGATCGTACCTTTAAAGACTGGGTGAAACAGCATAAAAAGGAGCTGATACTCTGCGCAAGGCTGCTGGCTGCCGCGTGTCTGATTTTACTCTGTATCATTTTTGCGCCGATTCTGTGGAGAAAAACTGTGTTTCCTGTAATTCAGTCCAGGTATCTTGTAAAAGAGATGGCGGACCGATCAGCGGAGACTTTAGGATACAGCGGAAAAGTGAGGCTGCTTTCTGAGGATGGAGAGAACACAGTCTTTGCGGGGATTTTGGAGGATGGAAAAAAAACGGGATTCGGGACTGAGTGGGATCAGGACGGCCGTCTTATTTATGAAGGCACATACCAGGACGGGCTGTATGAGGGCAGCGGAACACGTTATTATCCGAACGGACAGATCAGCTTTCAGGGGACATTTTCCATGGGAAAAGAGGAGGGAAGCGGTATTGCGTATGATGAGACGGGACAAATTCTGTATGACGGAACGCTTTCCCACGGCATGTATGACGGAGAAGGCTGTGTGTATTGGAACGGAGAGATGATCTACGATGGGGAATTGAAAAACGGCCTTTATGACGGAGAGGGGAAGCAGTACGCCCCTGGAAAAGGAATGCTGGTCTACGAAGGAAGCTTCGTAAAAGGGCTGTACGAAGGAGAGGGAAAAAAATATAATCCAGATACAGGATTTCTGCAGTATGAAGGCAATTTCCGCAGCGGGAAATATGATGGTGCGGGGAAAGAATACGATGAGAAGGAATCCCTGCGGTACGAGGGAGAATTCAGGCTTGGTGTGTACCATGGAACAGGTACGTACTATGATACGGCGACAGGCCTTGTAATCGTGGAAGGAAATTTCCGCGGCGGCCAGCTGGCGGCTACAATTGAGGAGATTGAAGCCGCAAAGGCAGAACGTGACAAGCGTCTGAAAGAAATTACAGGAGAGGACGAGGAAGTGCCGGCAGAGGAAAGCGGAGAAGAAGACAACCAGGGAGAAAGCGGTACGGAAGACATCGGCGAGGAGGAATACGAAGCAGAGGACGGTCAGAGAGAAGCTTCCGAAGATGACATGACAGAGGATGAAAAGGGCGGCTCCCAAGTGCAGCAGGGAGAGGATGATAAGAACGAGAGCAGGCAGTCAGAGGGAAGAGAAGGAGCTTCAGACGTACCTGCAGATGAAGTCGGTCCGGGAGCATATCTGACGTATTGATTTATATAAGCAGCTCAAAATGGACATCACGGGGAGGAAAAAGATGGAGATGAAAGTTCCATGGTGGATGAAGAAAAAAGAAGGGGCCCAGACGCCGCTTCCAAAGCTCTCTCCTTATATGGCTGTGCCTGCGGTGAGCAGAGCTCTGGTAAGCCTGCTTCAGGACCATATGGTTCCTTCCATACTGCCCGGCCTTGAAGAAGTGGGTATATGCAGTCCGTCTGAGAGGGGGGATCTGTCGCTGATGATCTGGATGTATGATGTACAGGAAAGTGACCGCGTGTCTGATTATCAGATGCGTATGGGAGAAAAGGAACTACAGTTTCCTCCTACATATCTGGATCTCTACTATATGATTGCTGCCTATTCCAAGGTGGATATCCAGTATCGGGCGGAAGAGGAACAGAAGATTCTTATGAAGGTTATGGAGATTTTTCGTGATTACTGTATATTGGATGAAAGCACGCTGAGGCCGGCAGAAAAGGCGGACCCGATGGCAATTCATATTGAACCGCTGAGAGTGAATATCGATGATAAACTGAAGATGTGGGGGCAGGCCGGGGAATCGTATCGTCTTTCCCTGTTTTACCGCGTATCGCCGGTCCGCCTTGAAAATGAAACGCGCCGGAAGATTACGCGCGTGACAGAGATCGACATCAATCCGGAATTCAAATAAAGAACAGGGCATCGTAGAAAGAGAAAGGAACCATATGCGCAGAAAAGTTGGAACAGCAGTACAGCTGATTGACGGATTCACCATGAAGCCGGTGGAGCTCCCTTCTATCGTAACATCATGTGATAACCGGGTGCCGGTAAGGAAAAAGGGGGCGGTCTGGATCTTTTGGGAAAGCCGGGAGGCTGCCGGAAAAATTCTTGTGGAGAGCCCCTTCTTTTTCAAACAGGAACAGGAATTCCCGGTACCGGTGGGCGGATTGCAGAGAATCTGGATGGTTCCCAATACAAAGTACCCTTATCCGTCTGAATGTGACATGTCTCTGACAGAAAAAGCGGGCGTACCCGGTGAAGATATCGTTCTCCCACTGGAAGGGACGGAGGGAAATATATGGCTGGCAGAAGACTGCCGTACGGAATCAGGAACAAAAGAAGAGCCGTACATCAGCCTCGTTTTTACCAGGGGGCTGGAAATATGGCCGGATGTCTTATGGATTGAGGCAGATGGAAAAGGAGAAGCTGTATTTCTCATGGGCAATTCAGGATATGCGGATGAAAAAAGGCGTTCAGACGGTACTATAATCAGACGCTTTCAATTAAGGAAACAGCTGTCGGTAAACTATATGGCGGACAGAGCCGTATGCAGGTTCGTTTACCATACGGCTGTGGATGGAGATGGAGCTTATCTCATTCCGCGGAATTTATCAAATAAATTGATATATGAAATGGAATAACCGGATCATCGCATGGCTTTGCGGCGCATACAATGGTCCTGCTGACAGGGAGGTAAACGATGGCAAATTGTCTGCGTACAGGTTCAATTTTAAAATGCTCCTGTGGGAGCGCTCCATGTGTACTGAATGTGCTTCCAACGGCAAAAGTGATGGCAGGGCTTCCGGTCGCCAGTGTAGAGGATCAGAAACCGTTCATCAATATTCCCACATTCGTAATGTGTTCATCAAAACAGAATCCGGCTGTAATCGCCGTAATAGCGGCTAAAGCCGGTACCAAGGCACCGTGCGTTCCCGTAACGATCAAACCGTGGTCGCCGGGCAGCAAACATGTGATGATCGGAGGGAAACCGGCCGCAACAGGAGATTCTAAGACTAAGTGCGCCTGGGGAGGCACAATTCAGGTACAGGAACCGGGAGTAAAGAATATTCAGGTCAAATAGAGAAGGGATTTCATGAAGCGTTGGATAACTGGAATTTTAGGGATTATGCTTGCACTGCTGGCCGGAGCAGCCGGTATGTGGCATAACCGTCTGTATACACTGAAGGGAGTCAGCGATGCTCTGAAAGCAGAGGATGGCTTCTATTTAATTGATAATGAAGGGGAGAACTTTGACTTTTTTCATATTGATGAAAGCGGGACCATAATGGCTTCTATTCGGGAAAAGAAACTGGACGGAGAATGGTGGAGCAGTTATTACAGTCTGACATCAGATTCCAAAGGAGGCGTGTATGTATATGGATACCGCGTATCCATGGAAGACAAGGCTGTGGATTCTGCAGTTTACCGATGTGATTTTGACAGCGGAAAGCTCGTGCGGGTATGGACGCTTCCGGAACAGAAAATGATGAAAGTACAGGTACAGGACGGACATCTGTACTATGCCGCTGAGGACGAAGGGGCGGCGTCATTCTATTGTCAGGACCAGAACGGAACTGTGGTGAAGGTAAGGGATATTCCAATACCATATGGAAATGTCAGGGACGTCCATTATGATTTGACAAATGACATCCTGTTTGTAACCGATTATCATGGAAAAATATATGAAGACACAGAATACGTGTGGGAAACGGAAGAGGATAAAAATGACCATGCCCATATTTCTCTCGGCGACAGGCAGATCATCTTTACAGATATTTCCGACGGCGGCGTCTGGATGGTGAATACGGAAACAGAAGAAGAGAAGAAGCTGTTTGATACGGATCATATAGACATTCCGGCAGAGGGACTGGAGTACAGTGATGTCCTGCCGCTTCAGTATGATGAGTATGGCCGCTTTACAGCGGGCGTCGATATGGATGGAAACCACCGCGTATTCGGGTGGTTTGATGAGAACGGACAATGCCTGCTTTTGAGGAAAACGCTGAATAAGTCCGTACGTCTTCTGGCTGCTGACGGAATCCTGTTTGTTCTGGCGGCTGCATCAGCAGAGGCAGTCGTGGCTTTTGGAATGTGGTTTTTTTATGGATATATGCATATGATGCCGGTTATTGTCAAACTTCTTGGAATCCTTTTGCCTGCTATTTTTGCGGCAAGTTTTTTTCTGAGCCAGAGAATTGAAGAAGGAATCAGAAAAAAGATGGTGTATTCGGATTATAATCTTCTCTATATGATTGGAGAAGCTGAAATGAAGAGCGCAGATGTGGACAGCCTGAACGACATTCTGCTGACGGATATTCCAGACGGAAGTGAATATAAAAGGGTATTGGGAGCGGTCGGGGAGCAGGACGTAAATTCCAAAGAGGCGCTTAGAACGGTAATCGATGGAGAAAGCGGAAAAGAAAATATTATTACGGTAAAATCTTATCAGTGGATTTACCTGCAGCGTGAAGGAAATCTTCGCTACGTTGTGGCAGACGATTGCTATTATGGCGCGCGTGTGGACTATTACCGCGACCGGCAGCAGATGGAGCTGATGAAAAAGGCCATGGAAGAAAAAAAGCTGATACAGGCGGAGTATAATGACCAGGAAGGGAACTGGCTGGTCATCTACATTCCGATTGAGGACAGCAGCAGCCATGTGCTGGGCGTAATGGAAAGCGGCATGAGCCTTGGAATGGTGCTGTATCAGATGGAGCAGCAGATGAAGATGGTGCACCTGATGATCGGGATCATCATGGCAGTGTTAGCCGGTGTTTCCGTATTGCTGCTCGTTATTTTCCTGCGGCCTCTGGGACGTCTGAAACGGGCCGTATCCAGCATGACCGAGGGAAATCTAGGGGTGACGCTGAAAGTCTGCGGTCATGATGAAATTGCCGGTGTAACAGCTGCGTTCAATGAGATGTCGGAACGGTTAAAAGAACAGATGGATTGGATTCAGCAATGTGCGGACGGATATGAAAAGTTTGTTCCGGAACAGATTTTTCGGATTTTAAACAGAAAGACGATTATCGACGTGCAGCTTGGAGATCAGAAAAGTCTTACCGCAGCGGTTGCAGTCATGAAAAACAGCGGATTTCGAACGATGACGCACAAAGCGGACGGGCAGGAAATCTATGACGGAATGAATCAGTTTCTGCGCCAGACAATTCCGTTTGTCAACGAAAAGAACGGTGTCGTCGATCAGATTACAGAAGATGAAATTACGGCCTTTTTTGAAAACGGCGGAAAAAATGCGCTGGATGCCGCGATCCTGGCCTGTGAAAAAAACAGGGGAAACTGCCGTGCGGCTCTGTCTTATGGACAGATTCGTGTGGGCATCGTTGGGGAGGTGCAGAGGACGGCAGTGGCTACGATTTCCAGACTGGGTTCACTGAATGAATTCCTTCAGGAGACTGGAAAAAAATATGGGGCGCAGATTCTCGTTACCGGAACGCTGGCGGAGCAGGTGGAGGATTTTAAGACATCATACCACAGCCGGCTGCTGGGCTATGTGTATATTGAAAAAGAAGACCGGATGGAGCCGGTTTATGATGTCTATGACGGAGAAGGACTTCCTGGAAGACGGGAAAAAGAAGAAACGTCAGAGCTGTTTGAAAAAGCTCTGTCTGACTTCCTGTCCGGCCGCTATTATGAAGCAAGACAGAAATTTGCAGCAGTTTTAAGACAGAGCAAAAACGATCTGGCAGCCCGGTCTTATGCATACCGGTGTGACAGGTACTGTCAGAACGGCGGGGAAGAAAGGAACATTTTCCTGGAGAGATATTAAGGGCAGAGGAACGAATATGGAATATTTGGGACAATACGCAGACTATTTTCATGAAGAACAGGCGGTTCAGCCATACTGCTGCGAAAGAGAAGCACTGGAAGAAATTATGTCTATGGTGGATCTGTGTCTGGAACATGCATTTTACTGGAAAGACGCAAATAACGAACGGCTGGACATGAGGGGCATTGTCATCACACCGCAGGAGTGCGGAGCAGCTCTTACGGAACGAAGGCTTTCTGCTCTGAAAGAGCGGGAATTCAGGATGAAGGAAATTAGGGACGGACAGAAACAGGAACTGTCATACGCTCTCAATCATATCCGGAAAAGAGCCGGCTGCTCGATCGAATCAGACCGGGATATCCGGGTGTGGAGGCTCATACGTGACAGAGAATTGAATACATTGGAGCAGATCGTGTTTTTCGTTGCCCTCTGTAGCGATTTAGACAGAAAATATGAGCGTCTCTATGGATATCTTCAGGATAATGTAGCGGCAAAACTGCCGACAGAAGGCCTGGGACTGGCACTTTTCAGCCTGTTTGAGGACTATGGCGGCGAACTGTGGCTTTCGGAAAAAAGCCGCGTATGGGAACTCCTGGATCAAACGGAAGAGAGAGAGCGGAAAGAATCACGGCTGTCGGCTGTACTGGCAGTCAGAGAGAATGTTTTTTCCTATATAAAGGGGGAACGGGAGGCGGAAGACGGAGAGGGAGAACTGGGGCGCCTGACTACCCGGATAAAATGCAGCTACGTCTGGGACGATCTGATTTTGGAGGAAGAACAGAAAGACCAGATGAGGCATATGTGCGCACAGATAAAAAATAGAAAAAAGGTGCGTGAAGAGTGGGGCTTTGGCAAGAAGTCGCCTTATGGAAACGGAATTTCGGCAGTCTTCTTTGGCCCTCCCGGAACAGGAAAGACAATGGCTGCACAGGTGATCGCCAGGGAGCTAGGGCTGCCTTTGTACCGGATCGATATTTCCAGGATTGTCAGTAAATATATCGGGGAGACGGAAAAGAATATATCCTCTCTTTTCCATGAAGCAGAGGGAAAGAATGCCGTGCTCTTTTTCGACGAAGCCGATGGACTGTTTGCAAAGCGTTCTTCCGTGACCACGTCCAACGACCGGTATGCGAATATGGAGACCGGCTATCTTCTGCAACGTTTTGAGGACTATGAAGGAGTATCGATTTTGGCAACCAATTATATCAACAACATGGATGACGCGTTTAAGAGAAGAATCCGCTTTATGGTCCGTTTTCCGTTTCCGAACCCCGCCATGAGAAAAATCATGTGGAAGTCCATGTTTCCGAAAGAGGCGCCAATTGAAGAAGGTCTGCCGACTGATTTTCTGGGAGAAAAATTTGAGATACCGGGAAGCGGAATACGGGAGATTATCATGAATGCGGCATATCTGGCGGTGGAAGAGGGAAATGCCATAGGCGGCAGGCATCTAAAAGGTGCCATAAGAGGTTATTACCAGAAGCTGGGACGAAACCTGACGGACGAAGAACTGCGGGGATAGAGCCTGGAGACGGAGGACAAAATAATTTTTTCCTGTATACATTTCGTCAAAATCCGATTATAATGCATATTAGAAATGTGAAGAAAGGAAAGAATGGATATGATTATTACACAGACTCCATTCCGCATGTCATTTTTTGGAGGCGGAACGGATTTTCCTGATTTTTATAAAGAGCACGGCGGTGCGGTGATTTCCACTACATTTGATAAATACTGTTATGTAAACGTACGTCATCTTCCCAGATTTTTTGATTATACGACGGAACTGTCCTATGCGAAAACGGAGCGGGTGACATCTGTGGATCAGATCGAACATCCGGCGATCCGCGAGGCGATGAAGATGCTGGACATGCATGAAATCAGACTGACATATGAGGCGGACCTGCCGGCCCGTTCCGGCCTTGGAACCAGCAGCTCTTTTGCAGTCGGAATGCTGAATGCATTCTATGCGCTGAAGGGGAAATATGCGGATAAGCGAAGACTGGCAGATGACGCGATTTATTTAGAGCGGGTTCTGTGCAGGGAAAGCGGCGGCGTACAGGATCAGATTGCAGCCTCCTTCGGCGGCCTCAACAGGATCAACTTCAGCGCAGACGGATACGAGGTAAGCCCGGTGATCATTTCTCCTGAGAGAAAGGAAGCGTTAAACAGCAAGCTCCTTTTGTTCTTTACGGGATTTTCCAGATTTTCTTCTGATATTCAAGTGAAGACGCAGCAGGCTCTGCACGATAAACAGGCTCAGCTGCTGGAAATGCTGAAACTTGTTGATGAAGCAGAAGCAGTGCTGACATCGAAGACGGATTTAAATGATTTTGGACGTCTTCTCGACTATACTTGGAAGCTGAAACGGGGGATCACAGGTGATATCTCCACGGACTCCATCGACGGCCTTTATGGAAAAGCGATGCAGGCAGGCGCCCTTGGAGGAAAGCTTTTAGGGGCGGGAGGCGGAGGTTTCCTGCTGTTCTACGTGGAGGAAGACAGACAGGAAGCTGTTAAGGAAGCTCTCTCCAACCTTCTCTATGTGCCGTTCCGCTTCGAAAACGGAGGTACGAGAGTGATTCATTATACACCGGAAACGTATGAGAAGAGATAAGTTCATATAAAAAGATAAGGACTGTCCCGAACATTATGAACGGGAAACAGAAAGCCTTTGGAAAGCGTAGTACAGAGCCGCAACGTGAACGGCCTGAACGATATCGTTGCTTTCCAGGGCTTTTTTTAATTGGTCTTCTGTGAGGACGACAACCTCCAGATCTTCCGTCGAATCCAGAAGCTGATCAGAGGTGCGTTCACAGCCTGTGATCAGATAGCAGTGGGCAAAATTACTGATACAGGTGGCATTCGGAGCGATCTTGCATAAAAATTCCGGCTGATTCCCGGAGAAACCAGTTTCCTCCAGCAGCTCTCTGGCAGCGGCGGCAGCGAAATCTGCATCAGAAGATTCTGTGCAGCCTGCCGGAAGCTCCAGAAGAATCTGTTTCGTACCATGCCGGTACTGGCGGATCATGATAAAATCATGATCCTTTGTGACCGCTACGGCGACGACAAAGTCAGAAATGTGATTTACATAAAAAGGTTCAATTACAGTTCCGTCAGGCAGCTGACAGGAATCTGCATGGAGATCAATCCATTTATCTTTAATTATAGTTTTGGAGCTGAGGAGCTTCCAGGGTAAAATTGCCATGGTATACACGCCTTTCTAATAATAAATGCGGACGGAGAATTCAGCCTTCAGCAGCCTTTCATGCTGCAAAGGTCAACCTGGCCCGGAGTATTTCGAGTATTACCTATCTTATATTTTCTTAATATCCTTTATATTATAAACATTTATAATGCCGGGGCAGAAATTATTTTGTCTTCATGATACTTGCAGGCGGATGTGCTGATTATGTTTTCGCAATTCTGCCTTGGTTATTAAAGTGTAGCACAAACTGGCCAGACATGACAATGAAAAAGATTTAAAATATGTATGTAACACTTTTGTAATATTTGTGTGCATTTTCGATAAAAAGTAAAGAAAACGACGGAAATTATTAAGAATTAATAAAGTGGTTGACGGATAAAAGAAAGTAGTTTACAATAAGAACGTAACATGATTTAACAATTATGTAATAATAAAACGGAAATGTAATTTTTACTAGAGATAAAACGGATTTAATTTTGGGGAAATATAAAAAATATTGCAGAGGTGTTATATGAGTTTAAAAATGATAAGAACGATAGGGTTTGCAGCAATGTGCGGAGCGATGATGGCAGTACAGCCGTTTACATCGTTCGCGGCTCCTGGACTTCAGGCGAATACGGGCTTATTACAGAATTATAAAGCGACGGTTCTCGCAGACAGTGTAGACGTGAAGACGGCGGTTGAAGGCGGAGAGGTTCTGACGGAAGCGCTTCAGGGAGCGACCTTTCAGGTGGCGGAAACCGTTGGAGACGGATGGGTTCGCCTGGATGTCGGCGGCGAGACAGGATATCTTCCGGTTGACGGTAATATTTCTATTATCGGTCCGAATGGAGAAGATATTACGAAAGAAGTACAGAGCGACAGCACAGCAGCAGCTCCTTCGTCTGACGAGCGCAGACAGAATCTTGTGAATTATGCGCTGCAGTTTGTCGGAGGACGTTATCGTTACGGCGGATCAGACCCGCATTCAGGTGTTGACTGTTCCGGATTTACCCGTTACGTCCTGCAGAATGGAGCAGGCGTTTCAGTTGCCAGGAGTTCCCGCTCTCAGGCAAATCAGGGACAGGCAGTAAGCGCGGAGCAGATGAGGCCGGGGGACCTTGTTTTTTATGCAGGAGGCGGATCGATCGATCACGTTGCTATGTACATCGGGAACGGCCAGGTAGTTCATGCTTCTACATACAGAACGGGCATTAAAACATCTCCATGGAATTATCGTGCACCGGCTAAAATCATGAATGTTATTGGCGATTAAAATTTTTGTATATTTGTATAAATTAAGTTCATATGAGCCATACTAACCTCGTAATAAAAATTTGAGTCAAGTCAGGAGGTTATAACATGGCTAACAAGAATAACTACAACGATATGAACAACTCTGGTTCTAGAAATTCTCAGAACAACGGCAGCCAGAACAACAATCAGAACTGCCACAAGGACAACAGCCAGAACAGCAGTCAGAACAGCAACAAGAATAACAGCCAGAACAACAACCAGAACAACAACAGATAGTAACAAAAAGAAAAGAGCCGTCGCCCACTATATGGGAGGCGGCTCTTTTTGGCGCACAACGGACATGTCTGGCATATCTTAATATATACAGGTACAGCCGCAGAGCGTACAAACTGTAAGGAAGGAATGAATCATGATGACAGGTTACCGGCAGACGCTTTATGCAACCATCAGCTTTCAGGAACTGGAGCAGTGGATGGATCAGGAGGTGCCCATGAAGATAATCGATTTAAGGGATGCCTCTTCTTATGCCGCTTCTCATTTTACAGGAGCCATCAACCTTCCATATGAAGAAATGGATGACTGGCTGACAGATCTGCCATGGGGAGAAACGCTGGTATTTTACTGCAGCAGGGGCAGTACCAGCATGATGGTGTGCAACAGGCTCAGTACAGCAGGATATATGGTTGTAAACGTAGCCGGAGGCTATACTTTTTATAAAGGCAGGTATACAGAACGAATGAATGATTGACAGAAGATGGATGAAAGCTTTAAAATGGTACTAATGTGAAAATACGGAGGTATACGCGATGAAATATATGATTGCTTCAGATATACACGGGTCAGAATACTACTGCAGGAAGATGCTTGAAGCATGGGACCGTACAGGTGCGAAGAAGCTGCTGCTTTTGGGAGATATTCTGTACCACGGTCCAAGAAATGACCTCCCCAGGGACTATGCCCCTAAAACGGTCATTTCTCTTCTGAATGAAAGGAAAGACAGCATCTATGCCGTCAGAGGCAACTGCGATGCAGAAGTCGATCAGATGGTTCTGGAATTTCCGATTATGGCGGATTATGGGCTGATCTGTGTAGATGGTATTGCCATATATATGACTCACGGTCATATATTTAATGAAGATAACCTTCCGCCTCTTATGGATGGGGATGTGCTGCTCCATGGACATACCCATCTGCTGAGGGCGGAGCGGGTTCAGGCCGGAGAGGCAGAAAAATCGGTTATGATTCTGAATCCTGGCTCCGTAGCGATTCCCAAAGGTGGAAATTCGCCTACTTATGCTGTCCTGGAAGACGGATTATTTCAGATTGTGACGTTTGAAGGTGAAATTGTAAAAGAGTTATTACTGAAGAAGGAAATATAAAATATTGGAGGATATACGATTTGAAAAAAACATACGAACTGATTGCACCCTGCCATTTTGGAATGGAGGCAGTTATGAAAAAGGAAATTCTCGACCTGGGCTATGAAATTTCTCAGGTAGAGGATGGAAAAGTTACGTTTCTCGGTGATGATGAGGCGATCTGCCGCGGCAATGTGTTTCTGCGTTCTGCGGAACGGCTGCTTTTAAAAACAGGAAGCTTTCAGGCCACGACGTATGAAGAACTGTTTCAGGCGACGAAGGCGATTCCCTGGGAGGATTATATACCGAAGGATGGAAAGTTCTGGGTGGCAAAGGCTGCATCCATAAAAAGTAAACTATTCAGTCCTTCTGATATCCAGTCCATTATGAAAAAGGCTATGGTAGAGAGGATGAAGCAGGCTTACGGGATCGAATGGTTTCCCGAAACAGGCAGCAGCTATCCGGTAAGAGTCGCTTTGTACAAAGACCAGGTGACCGTAGGAATAGATACGACGGGAGTATCTATTCATAAAAGAGGATACAGAACGCTTACCAGCAGGGCGCCTATCACGGAAACGCTGGCTTCTGCACTGATTATGCTGACTCCATGGAAAAGCGACAGGATTCTGGTAGATCCTTTCTGCGGAAGCGGAACATTCCCGATTGAGGCAGCTATGATTGCAGCCAATATGGCTCCTGGGATGAACCGGTCATTCCTGTCGGAAGACTGGAAGAATCTGATTCCGAGAAAAAGATGGTATGATACGATGGATGAGGCGAACGACCTGGCCGATCCAGGAGTGGAAGTGGATATCCAGGGGTACGATGTGGATGGAGATATTGTCCGGGCGGCGAGAGCCAATGCGGAAGCTGCCGGGGTCGGCCATATGATTCATTTTCAGCAGCGTCCCGTAAGCGAACTGAGCCATCCGAAAAAATATGGCTTTTTAATCACAAATCCTCCTTATGGAGAGAGGATAGAAGAGAAGAAAAACCTGCCGGAGCTTTATCGGACACTGGGTGAAAGATTTGCGGCGCTCGATTCCTGGTCTGCCTATATCATTACGGCGTATGAAGATACGGAGAAATATATGGGCAGAAAGGCTGATAAAAACAGAAAGATCTATAATGGTATGATGAAAACATATTTTTACCAGTTCATGGGACCGAAGCCGCCAAAAAGAAAAGCGGGAGAACAGGATTGAATATTATAAAAAAATCGATAAATCTTTTATCGTGCGCCGCCGCATGCCTTTTTTTTACATGCTGCGGTATCAAGACAATCGGACGGGAAGCGGGAGAGGCCGGAAACCGGGAAAATATTCAGAGCCAGACGGAAGGCCGTGTACAGAATGAGGAGGAAGGACGGAAAGAGGAGGCAGACAGCCGTGAGCAGGAGCAGGCGGCAGGGCCTGCCATGGAGCTTCCCGCTTCTTTTGATTTACGCAGGGAAGGCCGCATACCTGAAATAAAAAATCAGGGAGAGCTGGGTACATGCTGGGCGTTTGCCTCTCTGACGGCCCTGGAGACATCTCTTCTGCCAGAGGATCAGCTGAATTTTTCGGAAGATCATATGTCTCTGAACAAGAACTTTTTGCTCGGTCAGAATGATGGTGGAGAGTATACGATGTCCATGGCATATCTCCTTTCCTGGCAGGGGCCGGTTTTGGAGACGGATGATCCCTATGGAGACAAGGTCTCGCCGGAAGGGCTGAAACCTGTAAAGCATATTCAGGAAATCCAGATACTGCCGGAGAAAGATTATGACAGTATAAAACGGGCGGTTGTTCAGACCGGCGGGGTACAGAGCTCTCTGTATACGTCGCTGAAGGACTCCAGAAGCGAGTCTGAGTATTACAATAAGACGGAAGCTGCATATTACTATGACGGGAAAGAAAAGCCAAATCACGATTCCGTTATCATTGGATGGGACGACAATTATCCTAAGGAGAATTTTAATAGTCAGCCACCGGGAGACGGCGCATTTCTGTGCATGAACAGCTGGGGAAAGGAATTTGGAGACGGCGGCTGCTTTTATGTTTCCTATTATGATACGAACATTGGAATACATAATATCGTTTATACGGCAGCAGAGGACACGGATAATTACAGCCGTATCTATCAGAGCGATCTGTGCGGCTGGATCGGGCAGCTGGGATATGGCAGCGATACAGCGTGGTTTTCAAATGTTTACGAGGCAGAGGGACAGGAGCAACTGAAAGCAGCCGGATTTTATGCCATTGGGGCTGGTACTTCCTATGAAATCTATGTGGCCCGGAATCTGGATGAAGAGGAGAAGATGAGTGAAGGAGGCCGGGATATCTTTGGAGCCATGCAAAAGGCGGCAGAAGGATATCTGGAACAGGTGGGGTATTATACGATTTTGCTGGACCAAGAGGTTATTTTAAGCAAGGGCGAACGTTTTGCGGTAATAGTAAAGATAAAGAGTCCGGGCCTGATTCATCCTGTTGCGATCGAATATGATGCGAAGGACGGAAAGTGCAGCATTGACTTAACCGATGGAGAGGGGTATATTAGTTTACAGGGAGATATCTGGGAACGTGTGGAAGAGAAACAGGGCTGCAATATCTGCCTGAAAGCGTACACGGAGGAAAAATAATGAAGGATAAAATTGTATTTGCAACAGGCAATGAGGGAAAGATGAAAGAAATCAGACTGATCCTGTCCGATCTGGGAATGGAAATCCTTTCCATGAAAGAGGCGGGAGCAGATATGGATATTGAAGAAAACGGCAGTTCTTTCGAGGAAAATGCGGAGATCAAGGCCAGAGCGGTATGGGAAAAGACCGGCGGGATTGTACTGGCAGATGATTCCGGCCTTGTAGTAGATTACCTGAACGGAGAGCCGGGAATCTATTCGGCCAGATACCTGGGAGAAGACACGCCGTATGAAACGAAGAATCAGATGATACTGGACCGGGTGAAAGAGGCTACAGGTGAGGAAAGAAGCGCGCGGTTTATCTGCGCGATCGTTGCGGTGCTTCCTGATGGCAGCGTACTCCATACAGAGGCGTCCATGGAAGGCAGAATTGCTGAGAAGGCAGCGGGAAACGGCGGATTCGGATATGATCCAATCCTCTATATTCCCGAATTCGGGGTGACTTCCGCCGAACTTACCATAGACCAGAAGAATCGAATCAGCCATAGAGGAAAGGCACTGGAACTGATGAAAGAGGAACTCAAAAAGCTTTATGGGGAGGCTTAATATGAGAATTTTGATCGTAAGCGATACCCACAGACGTGATGAAAATTTAAAGAATCTCCTGGCAAAAATGTGTCCGATCGACATGCTGATCCATCTGGGCGATGCGGAGGGAAGCGAAGATAAGATTGCCAAATGGGTGAATCCGGAATGCCGTCTGGAAATGGTGCTTGGCAATAATGACTTTTTCTCCAGCCTGGACCGAGAAAAGGAGATTTCGATCGGCCGGTATAAGGCGCTTCTGACCCATGGCCATTATTACGGCGTTTCACTCGGGCCGGAGGGAATTATGAGTGAGGGAAGAGCCAGAGGAATGGACATTGTGATGTTCGGGCATACACATCAGCCGTATCTGCATCACTATAATGGACTGACCGTTTTGAATCCGGGAAGTCTTTCTTATCCACGCCAGGATGGAAGAAAACCGTCCTATATTATGATGGAAATTGACGGAGACGGAGAAGCACACTACGCGGTTAACTTCCTGGAGCGGAAATAGATCATGAGAAATTAAAAAAACGGAAAAAGAACAGTTGACAAGGCAGGAAGCATAGTATATAATAATTTTTGCGTTCACGGCGAGGCGGTTTATGGATGCTTTGCTTTCTGCATAAACGGGGTGTGGCTCAGCTTGGCTAGAGCGCTGGTTTGGGACCAGGAGGTCGCAGGTTCGAATCCTGTCACCCCGACTTGAAAATTTCATATTATGTATTATGCGGGTGTAGTTCAATGGTAGAACACCAGCCTTCCAAGCTGGATACGTGGGTTCGATTCCCATCACCCGCTCTTTTTATTGCCAGGAAACCTTTAAAACAGGTTTTCCTGGCATTTTTACGTTAGTCGTTTGTCTGAGCCGGGGATTTTCTGTAAATTCTTGTGTATACAGATCAATTGACAATTTTGCAGGCAGCATTTAGACTGTTCGTATATGGAGGTAATGCAGAATGAAGATGGATGGAATTATATTTGATCTGGACGGAACGCTGTGGAATTCAGCTGAGCCTGTCGCTGAGTCATGGAACCTTGTAATCGAAAAGAGACTGGGAAAAGAGGCCAGGATTACGACCCAGGATATACTGGCCTGCATGGGAATGCTGATGGAGGATATCGGAAGAGCACTTTTCCCCGAGCTTCCGGAAGACGAGATGCGTTCTCTGCTGAAGGAATGCTGCGCATATGAAAATGAATACGTAGGAAAAACGGGTGGAATTCTCTACGATGGGCTGGAAGACACGCTGAAAACACTTTCGCAGAGAATCCCTCTTTTTATTGTGAGCAACTGTCAGGAAGGATATATTGAGGCTTTTTTTAAGGCGCACGGACTTCAGCATTATTTTAAAGATTATGAAAATCCGGGAAGAACAGGGCTTGCAAAATCTGGGAATATCCGTTTGGTAGCAGAAAGAAACAGCCTGAAAAATCCTATTTATGTAGGCGATACTCAGGGAGACTTCAGCGCCTCTAAAGAAGCAGGGGTTCGGTTTGTATTTGCCAGATACGGATTTGGAGAGGTTAAGGAGGAAGACTGCACCGCTGTGATCGATCATTTTTGTGAATTAACCGGTTTAGCGGAAGGGGAATAAAGAAATAAGAGAATAAAATTACAGAAATAAAAAATATTAAAAAAAATTAGCACTCACCTATTGACAGTGCTAACAATACGTGTTATAACATATATAGAACAAAGGAACAGGAATTATAAAAAGAAAAAAATAAGTTTTTTATTCCCATAAGTCCCCAAGTTCCAGGAAACAAGGTAAACAAACATAATTGATTGGTAAAAGAAGGAGAGATGACTTATGTTAATGCCTAGTATTTTTGGAGAAGATTTATTTGATGAGTTCATGAAAGATTTTCCGTTCTATGATGACAAAGCGGAAAGGAAGCTTTATGGCAGGAGGGGCAGAAACCTGATGAAGACCGACATCAAGGAGACGGATGAAGGCTTTGAACTGGAAATAGACCTTCCTGGATTTAAAAAGGAAGAGGTAAAGGCTTCTTTGGAGAATGGTTATTTAACCATAACGGCAGAAAAGGGCCTGGATGAAGAAAAGGAAGAGAAAGGCAAATATATCCGCCGCGAGCGTTATTCCGGTATCTGTGAAAGGACTTTCTACGTAGGAGAGGCGGTTACAGAGAATGACATTAAAGGGGAATTTAAGCATGGCATATTGAGGCTATTTGTACCTAAATTAGAGGCAAAACCAGAAGTGGAAGAGAAAAAGTATATTGCAATCGAAGGCTGACAGAGCATTGCTTTTTCATAGAAACGACGGGAGTGCCGCAGGATTGAAATCATCAATGCCTTCGGTTCCGGATGGGGTGACCTGGTCACTCCATCCGAAACAAAAGCTGGTATAGGAGGCACGGTTGGTTTTTCTTCTGCGGCGCTCTTATTTTTTGCTTATACGGGAGTGAGTGCAGGGGATGGGAAAACACAGTTACAGAAAACCGCTACGCTCCACTCACAAAAAACACCTCGCGGGATATTACCTGTGAACAGTAGCGAAAAAATAACATAATTTACAAAAAATGAAAAATCTGCTTGACAGGAAAGAATACTTATTGTATACTACTTTTGCTGTCGAGAAACGGCAGAATAAATTTTATATGAGTCTGTAGCTCAGTTGGATAGAGCAACGGCCTTCTAAGCCGTGGGTCGGGGGTTCGAATCCCTTCAGGCTCGTTTGCATTTTTGCTTTTCAAAGCATGACTGCAGATTTATGGTGGGTATAGCGCAGTTGGTTAGCGCGCCAGATTGTGGCTCTGGAGGCCCAGGGTTCGAATCCCTGTATCCACCTTTATTCCTTCGGGAATTTTTTTTTTATCCAAAAATAATGGGCCATCGCCAAGCGGTAAGGCACAGGACTTTGACTCCTGCAGTCGCCAGTTCGAATCTGGCTGGCCCAGCTATGGGATATTAGCTCAGGTGGTAGAGCACTTGACTTTTAATCAAGTTGTCCGGGGTTCGAATCCCCGATGTCTCAGGCGGATGAAGCAGCATGTCATATAAAAGGCACCTCATTCTATGAAAGACATGTATGATTCTCCAACTAAATAATCATTTTTTGCGGGTATGGCGGAATTGGCAGACGCGCCAGATTTAGGTTCTGGTTCGAGAGAGTGCAGGTTCAAGTCCTGTTACCCGCACGCGAAAAGTACCGTATATGCGGTACTTTTTTTAGTTTATGTTGCATTTCGTGTTGCATAATGCTGGAAAAAGGCAAAAGACTGGTTTGAATTTATGAAAGAAAGAGCTGCGCACACTTGGTGTATCTCCAATGAAACTGGTTTTCATTTGCCATATTTTGAGGTATGATAGAAAAAGAGAGGGGGAGTGACTATGAGAATTATAATTTTATTAACTGTTCTTTTTGGCCTGTATTATATTATGGAAAAAGACTGGAAAAGGGCTTTTTTAGCTTTAATTATTTTTTTGATTGAATTTATTGTGCAGGCGCCACTGACGGAAGTGCTCAATAGAGACAATAGCTCTTCCTCTTCGGGAGTTTACAGAGAGTCAGCCGCCGGATCAGGGACGGAAAAGATGGCTGGCAGCAGCGATTACATATTTCAGGATAGCAATATCAGGAAATTGACACAGAACGAACTGAAAGGGAAAAGCAGCTGGGAACTGAGAATTGCCAGGAATGAGATATTTGCCAGACATGGCAGACAGTTTGCAGATGCACAATTACAGAAGTATTTTGAAAACTGTTCTTGGTATAATGGTAAAATAGATCCGAACAATTTCAATTTCAGTGAAATGCTGAATGAATATGAAAAGAACAATATAAAACTGATCAGCGAGTATGAGAAACAGTGCGGATATCAATAGGTTATAAAATAAAAGAAGGAAACACGGAGGAAGAAATTGAATAAAACTGACTTAAAGGCATTCGGCTTTACTGACCGTTTTGAGCGCGAGGCGCAACTATACAAAGAATTATATCCAGGCCGCGTTTTATCCCAGCACAGGGATATTTACAGGGTGATAGGGGAATACGGTGAGATGACGGCTTCGGTATCCGGCCGATTCCGCTATGAATCCGCTGTGGTATCAGCTTTCCCTGCAGTCGGTGATTTTGTTATGGTGGACCGGAAAAGTGATGAAAGCGGCAGCGCCGTAATACACCATGTGCTTTCCAGAAAAAGTATTTTTATCAGGAAAGCGGCGGGAACAGCTAATAATGAACAGGTTGTGGCAAGCAACATCGATACCGTATTTATCTGCATGTCCTTAAATAACGATTTTAATCTGCGCAGGCTGGAACGGTATCTGGCAGTCTGCTGGGACAGCGGCGCCATACCGGTTATCATTCTGACAAAAGCAGATTTGTGTGATAAAGTGGAGCAGCTTATTTATGAAACATCCACGGCAGCGGCCGGCGCTGAAATTATCGTCACATCATCTGTTGATGGGGAAGGATATTCCGCTGTAATGAAATACATCAGGCCAGGGGAGACAGTCGCTTTCATCGGCTCATCCGGTGTAGGCAAATCTACCCTTATCAACCGCCTGATTGGCGAAGATAAGCTGGATACAAACGGCCTGCGGGATGATGACAAGGGCAGGCATACGACAACAAAGCGGGAACTTATCATGCTGGACAATGGCGGTATGGTAATTGACACACCTGGCATGAGGGAAATGGGGTTAGAGAGCGCCGACTTATCCAGGTCATTTTCCGACATTGAAGCATTGGCAGAACAATGCAGATTTCGTGACTGTTCACACACGAAAGAACCTGGCTGTGCCGTTTTACAGGCTATCAGCGACGGCCGCCT
Organism: Clostridium sp. AM58-1XD; assembly: GCF_003464085.1. Taxonomy (GTDB): domain Bacteria; phylum Bacillota; class Clostridia; order Lachnospirales; family Lachnospiraceae; genus Lachnoclostridium_A. Next base: position 42,673 of record NZ_QSDR01000015.1, on the reverse strand, counting down.
TTCGGCAGACAGCTGATGAGTTATCAGAAGCTGGAAAAGGAAGTACAGTACGAGGGGCTCGATTTCAAAGAAATTGAGGTGAAAAAATTAAATGAAATGTTTAAAGAGGCAGGAGGGATAAAAAACGCCAGGAAGTATTTAAGGGAAAAGGATAAACGAAGATAGGCGAAGGAAGACGGCCAGAGGAGCAAACGAAGAGGCCGCTGCAAGAAGAAAGGGGATAAAAAATGATCTATAAGAATTTTCAGAATATGAAATTATCAGCGCTTGGTATGGGAACGATGCGTCTGCCTGTGATGGAGGGAAACGAGGCAGAAATCGATGAAAAGTCCGCTGCGGAAATGATCGCTTATGCGATGGAGCATGGAATTAATTATTATGATACTGCATGGGGCTATCATAACGGCTGTTCTGAGACTGTAATAGGAAAAATTTTGAGCAGTTACCCGCGGGAAAGATTTTTTCTCGCAACAAAATTTCCAGGTTATGATCTCCGGAACATGGATAAGGCAGAGGAAATTTTTGAAAAGCAGCTAGAAAAATGTAGAGTGGATTATTTTGACTTCTACCTTTTCCATAACGTGTGCGAAATGAATATCGACGGGTATCTGGATGAAAAATACGGTATATTCAAGTATCTGATGAAACAGAAGGAAAATGGGCGGATCCGCCACCTTGGATTTTCAGCCCATGGCTCATACGATGTGATGAAGCGCTTTTTAGATGCCTATGGTGAGCATATGGAGTTTGGTCAGATACAGTTGAACTATCTGGACTGGTCTTTACAGGATGCAGAAGCAAAAGTGGAACTGCTCAACGAATATCATATTCCGATCTGGGTTATGGAACCGCTGAGGGGAGGAAAGCTTGCACAGCTTTCAGAAGAAAACATTGCAGAACTGAAGGCTTTGCGCCCGGATGAGGCGGCGCCTGCATGGGCATTCCGTTTCCTCCAGGCTATTCCCAATATTACCATGATCCTTTCCGGTATGTCCGACTTTAAGCAGATCCAGGAGAATATACATACGTTTGAAACGGAAGAACCGTTGAATGAGCAGGAGATCAAAACGGTTATGAAGATTGCAGATCAGATGGTAAACGGTGTCCCCTGCACATCCTGCCGCTACTGTACCAGCACTGCCCACAAGGACTGGATATCCCCAGGCTTTTGAAGCTGTATAATGAATATATATTTTCAGGCGGAGGATTTATCGTGCCGAGAGCGGTCATGTCTATGCCGGAGGATAAACGGCCCGAATCGTGTATCGGCTGCAGAAGCTGTGAAGCGGTCTGTCCTCAGCAGATTAAAATATCAGAAGTGTTTTCAGAGTTTACTGCCAGACTGAAGGAATAAAGCTGCCGCATACATTAATCCGGCTGCGAATGATTCGGAATAAACCATAAGAAAAAGCCGTTCAGGCACGATTGCTGAAACGGCTTTTTCTTATGCCGGAAATTCGAACTATTGCGGCTCTTTATGATTAAAAGGCGTTTTTCGACGAAATTTGACGAACGAATTTCATTGTATTCCATTATTTTCCATTTTACGATAAAGTTTGAGCTTTATCGTATGAATTTGATAGGAGGCAGTTCCGTGGAAGACATGAAGAATGAAAAATTCGTTCGAACGACATTGAGACAACTGGGCGCTGCACAGACCTATCGGGGATTTGATTATACGATCGATGGCGCACTTCTTATTCTGGAAGATGAGAATCGTTTAAAATATGTTACGAAAACGCTGTACCCTGATATTGCTCAAAAACATAACACCAGCTGGTACTGTGTAGAGCGGGACATCAGGACAATTGTAGATGTAATCTGGAATAATGGAGACAAGGAAATGCTGCTGTGCATGAGCGGCGAGAACCTGGAGGAAAAACCGAATAATGCTAAATTCCTGAAAATTCTGTCAGAGTATGCCGCGAAAATGAACCAGAATCATTCTTGCAGCGGAAGCAAAAGCTTTAACGATGAAAAATGCAGCGGAGAAAACTGCGAAAAGCTGACAAGGATAAAAAATCAGGTAAAGAAATTGGAAGAGGAAAATAAAAAGTTAAAAGAGACGATAGGCTGGATGTATCGCATGATATGGGATTTGATAAACAGGATGAAAGACAGTAGATAGGATGAATAAGAGATGTGGAAAGATAACAAGGGAATGACTCTGCTGGAATTGACGATAGCAGTAACGGTCCTGGCAGCAGTTTCTGTGGCTGGTGAAAGCGTAATCAGACCAAAGATTGAGAAAAACAGGATGAACCGTCATATTGCGGAGGCGCAGATGGTATATGAAGCCATCACTGTATATCTGGATGATGCGACATCAAGAGGAACTGTGGACGATTTTTCCCTGTATGAAGATTTGATGATGTATCCTGTTGGAGACGAAAAAAACAGCTTATATGAAATGCTGAAAGGCATGTGCTCAGATGACATAAAAATCGTGAGAATTTCCTTAGACCGAAAAAAGACGAAAATATCGGCAATCGTGTGCAGAGTCGGAGGGTATGAAGTAGAAATCCGGGATGGACGCATGGATGGGTGTATAAAAATTAAACAGTCATAACAATAAGGCAGGCAGCCATTACCTCAGAAGAGGTAGGCTGCCTGCCAGTTTATTTACCAGTTTTTTAGGACCGCATATGCCGATTCCGAGATACGTGTAATCTCCTTCTTCGGACATGGCGGCTCTTTTCATGAATTCGTCGTATTCATTGCACCCCTGTGCGATATCGGAGAAATCGACGACGGTGAGATCGGAAAATTCCGGCTGGTAAAGGCGGCTTCGTATTTCATGAAGCTTCTCTTTATCTGCTTTCAGGACGGGCACCGGGAAGGCGATAATGCCCAGATGAGGCAGGCCGTTCTTATCGTATACATCGCAGCCTACGGCATCGGGCATGTGCTTGCCCAGCGTAATGCCCATAATGGCGGCTGTGTTGGCGATAATTCCGACTGGAAGTTCATTGTCAATGATCATGACACATTTTTTATTCTGCATATCCATGCTTTACACACTCCTTTTTTGATTTTCTACTCTCAGACAGGAAGAGGCCGACCAGGGTCAGGGCGATGCCGCAGACCGCCGTTTTTGTTATAGTCTCCTTCAGTATTAGGGCAGAAGTAACGGTCGTAATCACGGGAACCATATAGATGTAGACGCTTGTTTTGACAGATCCCAGCACCCGCACGGCAAAGTTCCATGTCACGAAGCAGAGGCAGAGGCCCCGAAACCGAGAAACATCAGGTTAAGCAGGTTTTTCATGTCCATGAATTCCCCGGCGGTTACATGGAAATCGGTGAAAAACAGGGTGGGAATCATAAAAATAAGCCCATAGAAAAAGGTGCGTCTGGTAGTCTGAATGGTGAGGTATCCAAAGGTGCTGATCTTTTTCGTAATCGTAGAATAAGCCGCCCATATGATTGCAGCGCAGACAGCCAGAATATCACCCATAGGGTTCAGGCGGAGCTCTGTTCCGCTGTTGAAGCTGATCAGGCAGATTCCTGCCATGGCTATGAGAAATCCCAGGAAGAAACGGATTCCAGGCTTGGTGTCATGCAGGAACAGGCAGCAGAATATAGCGGTGAAAAAAGGTGCGATGGAAATGATTACGCCGACGTTAGAAGCCAGTGTAAACGTCAGCGCTATATTTTCAAAGAGATAATAAAGCGTAACTCCGCAGAGGCCGGCGGCGGCAAAATACCATTCCTGTTTGCCGTCGGCAAGCGACAGCGTTCTGGGGCATACGATCCATAGTGCTGCATATCCGATCAAAAAGCGGATAAACAGGATTTCCACAGGGGTAAAGGAATGGAGCAGTACTTTTGTGGATATGAAGGTGGTTCCCCAGATAAATATGGTGATAAATGCGGCGGCATGGCCTGAAAATGTACGGTGGTCAGTCATGGTGTTCCTCCTTGTTCTGCGGCTGGCCGGTACCCTTGGGAGCGGTAAATATCCTCTGGTACTGTTTGGGCGTCAGACCGATAAATTCTTTAAAATAATTGGTGAAATGGCTTTGGTCAGAGAAGCCGGCCATACTGGCCGCTTCGATCGGCGGGATTCCGGTTTCCAGAAACTTTTTTGCACGGTCCAGGCGGATTGTCTGGAGATACCGGTAAGGGGAAACCCCTACCTGTTTTGCAAAGGAGCGCAGGAGATAGGATTTGCCGAAATTTGTCATGGAGAGCAGATCATCCAGGGTGATATTTCTTCGAAATGTTCTTCCATATAAGTGCACAGAGTCCTGATCTGATGGTTGGGCTGGGAAATATCAGCGGTTTCAAAGGGGGATACATATTCCTGAAGAATCTGTTCCAGCAGGTAATAAAAGTGTTCTTCTTTTTCAAGCATAGGAGAACACTGGAGAATCGCGCTGTAAAGGCTGTCAATTGACCGGGTGATCTCACTCTGATAGACGACGTTTTGCGTAAAATGGGGAGTAAAGGGTTTTCCCGTAATTTCCTGGACCGCGGACTCCATAATATCCGGATTGATATTGACGGCACGGTAATCGAGAAGCTCGCCATTTATAGGTGCACAGTAGTGATTATCATGAGGATTGAACAAAATCAGGTCCCCGGCTGACAGATCGTATTCCACATTTTTACACCACAGATGACGTCTTCCGCCTTCGATAAAGCCGATTACATAATATTCGTGAAAATGATTTGGGAACTTCTGAACGATACCGCTTAAGTTATAGGCTTCTATGTTCAGGTCCCTGTCATAGTAAACATGGCGCTGTTCCTGTTCTGAAAGCATGGCAGTCCTCCTTGCTGGCTGATTCTTATGTTACCGGTCTATCTTATCATGATCCCAGTTAAATTTCTTGGACGATATTACACTAAAATTTAACAGGACGGTTCTTACAGATTTAACATTGACATTGTATCATGAAAAACGTCTGAAAGAAAATATATTAGGAGGATTTAAAGAATGAGAAAAAAAAGCATGCGCCTTATGGCACTGGCGGCAGCAGGACTTATGAGCATTTTAGCGGGATGCAGCGCACCGGCGACTGCAGAATCACCGGAAGCAGGAACCAGCCAGCAGGCAGCTGCTTCTGAAACCCCGCAGCAGACAGGTAGCGGTGCAGAAAAGGGCAGTCAGGCATCCGGAGAAAAAACAGTGATTGAATACTGGCACTGCAATGCAGAGACCCAGGGAGGGCTTGTAGTTGATGAACTGGTAAAGAAATTTAATGAGACGAACGATCATATTGAGGTAGTAGCAAAGTATAATCCGGATATGTACAAAGGTCTTATGCAGAATCTGCAGGCTGAAGCGGCAGCGGGTAATTCGCCGGCCCTCGTGCAGATCGGGTGGGCATTTCTGGATTACTTTTCCAATAATTTTTCCTACGTGCCGCCTCAGGAAGCAATCGATAAGTTCGATCAGGAAGATACTGCATTTCTCCAGGATAAATTTCTTCCCAACGTTCTGGAACTGGCGGTTAACAGCAGCGGGGAACAGGTTGGAATTCCTTATTCTTTAAGCAGCCCTGTGTTATATATCAACAGAGATCTGCTGAGGGAGGCCGGGCTTTCGGAAGACGGGCCGGAGAACTGGCAGGAAGTAAGTGAATTTGCAAAGACGATTAAGGAAAAAACGGGTAAATATGGTTTTTACATGCAGGAACCGGCTGATTTCTGGGCGCAGCAGGGATTGATTGAGAGCAGCGGAGCTCAGATGCTGACAACTGGAGCGGATGGAAAAAAACAGGCATCTTTTGCAGTTCCGGAAGGAATTGAGCGATGCAGCTCTATGCAGATATGATAAAGGATCAGACGGCACTTCACATTTCCTGGGAAGAAGGCTGCCAGAGTTTCATTGACGGCAACTGTGCAATGCTCTATACGACAATTGCCAGAAGGGCATCCGTTCAGAAGGGGGCGCGATTTGACGTGGCTGCAATTAAATCTCCTGTGTGGGGAGATAAAGAGCGGAAAGTTCCGGCAGGCGGCTGTTTTCTGGCGATTACAGCCCAGGGAGACGATCAGTCAAGGCAGCCTGGGAATTTGAAAAATACCTGTACAGCGTAGAATCCATGGCAGCCTGGACGGAAGGAACCGGTTATGTCCCTCCGAGAAAAGATGTGGCGGACGCCGAGAACGGATTGAAAGAGTTTCTGGCTGAAAACGATATGATGAACGCTGCGATTGAGCAGATGGACGGGGTCGTACCGTGGACAGCATTTCCGGGTGATGCAGGCCTTCAGGCAGAGCAGATGCTTCTGGATATGAGAGATCAGATTCTGGGAGGCCAGGTGACGGCAGAAGAAGGCATGACAAAGGCGCAGGAGACAATTAATCAGCTCCTGTCTGTACAATAGGCAGACAAGCGCCGAATACGGATACCACATTTTGTACATGGCCGGTGCCCTGGAACGGAGTGTGGTATCTTTTGACTGTAGAAATATTTTTGTTTAATGCAATGGAGGTAAGATAATTTGAGTCAGGAAGAGAAAAAGCAGACGATTCTGGGGTACGTATTTTTAGCACCGTCCCTGATCGTGTTTGCAGTATTTATGTTCTATCCTCTGTTCTACACCATTTATTTAAGCTTTTTTGAATGGAACATGGTAAAACCGGTGAAAAAATTTGTAGGACTTGCTAACTATACGGCTGTGCTCCACGATCCGAATACATGGAAGATTGCCGGGAATACGGCGTGCTACATAGGGATACTTCTATTAATTAATTTTGTGCTGCCATATATCCTTTCCTTTATCCTGTCGGCAGTTATCCGCAGAGGGAAAAATTTTTATAAAGCGGCATTTTTCCTGCCCAGCGTTATTTCTCTGGTGGTTGGTTCCATTCTGTATATCTGGATTCTGAATCCCATATCAGGACCTGCAGCGCTCATACTGAAATCGTTTGGAATCGCCATGCCATTCTGGTCCAAAACGGATGGCTGGGTGATCGCCGTTCTCAGCATCGTTACGTCATGGAAAGTGTTTGGCTATAATTTCATCGTGATCCTGGCAGGGGTCTCCGGAGTATCTTCGGAGGTGATTGAAGCGGCAAAGCTGGACCGGGTTCCGCTGTGGAAGATATTTAAAGATATGGTGGTTCCAATGAGCTCTGCCACGGGAATCTACGTTTTCATTATTACGATCGTTCAGGGACTCCAGTATGTATTTACCCCCATCAAGGTGATCACACAGGGCGGCCCCAACTATGCCAGCTCCAACATGATATATATGTCCTATCACGAGGCATTTACGCTCTACAGGACAGGTACGTCCTCCGCTGTCTCTGTTCTGACCATGATCCTTTTTATCGCGCTTCTTCTGCTGGAATTCCGGTTTGTGGAAAGGGGGGTGTACTATGAAAATTAAAGAGAGGCAGATCGGATGGCATGTTCTTCTTGGAACATTCGTATTTCTTATGCTGATTCCGATCATATTCGCTCTGTCCAATTCCTTCAAGACGATGCAGGACGCCTTCAATACCGTCTTCCAACTGATTCCCGCGCGGCCTACGCTGCAGAATTATATTCATGTTTTTCAAAAGCTGCCGTTTATGAGGATAACACTCAACACATTTCTTATTGCAGCGATGGTCACACTGTTTAAAACGGCAACCAGCCTGTTTGCGGCATATTCCTTTGTCTATTTCGATTTCAAAGGAAAAGGCGGCCTGTACTTTATTATGCTGAGCACCATGTTTATTCCGTTTACCGTGACCATGATCCCCAATTACCTGATGATTTCCAAAATGAATCTGGGAGACAGGATCTGGGGGGTGGCGCTTCCCCAGCTGGCAGATGTGCTGGGAATATTTCTTATGCGCCAATCCATGAGAGGGATTCCAAAAGCGCTGATCGAAGCGGCCAGAATGGAGAATGTGGGACATATGAAGATTATGAGGGACATTGTAATTCCTCTGATACGGCCGTCCATGATTTCAACCGGTATCATTTTCTTTATCAATTCCTGGAATGAATATGTATGGCCTGTTCTTATTCTGAAGTCAAAGGAAAATTACACGTTGTCCCTTGCGCTTCAGATGTATATCAGCTCAGAAGGCGGTACGGAATTTACCATAGCAATGGCCGTTTCCGTTCTGACTATGATGATACCTCTGGCCCTGTATATCATGTTCCAGCGCTATATCATCAATACCTTTGCCATGTCCGGAATCAAAGGCTAGGGAAACAAAGCAAGTGGAAGGAGAAGCTTATGAAAAATATTGTTTTTGACCATGTGGTCAAAGCTTATGGAAAGAATGTGATCGTAAGGGATCTGAACCTGGAGGTAAAGGAAGGGGAGAGACTGATTCTGCTCGGGCCGTCCGGATGTGGGAATCTACGACGCTCAGGATGATTGCCGGGCTGGAAAAGCTGTCAGGAGGGAATCTCCATATGGGAGGCCGCCTTGTAAACAACGTACCCTGCGGAGACAGGAATGTGGCGATGGTCTTTCAGAACTATGCGCTGTTTCCCCATATGACAGTGAAAAATAATATTATTTACGGGCTGAAGGCTCATAAAGTAAATCCGGCGGAGATCGAGAGCCGCCTGAATGAGGTCCTGAATATGCTGGACTTAAAAGGGCTTGAAGAGCGCAGGCCAAGAGACCTGTCCGGAGGACAGCGCCAGAGAGTGGCTCTTGCCAGAGCTGTGGTAAAACAGGCGGATTATTTTCTGCTGGATGAACCGCTGTCCAACCTGGATGCACAGCTTCGCCTCAGAGCCAGAAAGGAACTTGTAAAAATCCATGAAATCAGCAGTCCGACACTGATTTACGTCACCCATGACCAGATCGAAGCTATGACGGTGGGGCAGAGAATTGCATTGATGCATGAAGGCAGGCTTCAGATGCTGGATACCCCGGAAAACGTATACAACAGGCCGGCTAACGTATTTACAGCCAAATTTATCGGTTCTCCGTCCATGAATATCATTGAAAGCTCATACGCCGCCGGCCGCCTTACGGTGGGCGGCCAGCAGATCAGGCTGCCCGAAATGTGGTGCCGGGTTGCGGAAAAACAATCAGACGGCAGTCTGTATCTTGGCATACGTCCGGAGCATTTGGTATTAAAGCTGGATTTTGAAGAGAATACATTTGCGGCAACTGTTAAATATGTGGAGGATTACGGCAGCCGATATGGAATTTATCTGGAGTGTGAAGGCAGGGAGATGATTGCGGTCAGAGAAGGGGAGATTCCGGAGCCGGGAACGAAGGTATGGATCACGGCTGATATTGCAAAGCTTCACCTGTTTGACAGGAACAGTCAGGATTCTTTGGGATACCCGGAAGAAATTCCGGTTTTGAAGAAAATACCGGTTGTGTTCGGATCAGATCAGAAAACTCAGGCAGGCTTTGACGGGAAAGAAGCGGAGAAAGGCGGTGTGACAGGTGGCTTTACTAATCAGTACCAATATGTATAGAGCAGGTGAGCTTAAAAATGTAACGGAATATCTGGAATTGTTTCAAGGGAAAATCGGAGTGGAAATATTTCCGATGTTTCATGAGAAAGGGTACGAAGAACTTTTAGAGGAATGTCTTGTCGCATTTTCCAAAGTGCCTGTCAGCTTTCACGGTCCATATTATCAGGCGGAGCATTCGGCGGTAGACGGCACGGAGCTATATGACAGAACAATGGAAATGATGGAATTGACAATGAAATACGCCGACCGGCTGAACGGCAGGTATGTGGTGTTTCATCATAATAACTGCAAAATTGACGAGGGGAAAGCGGATGTCATGAAAGAAGTATCCTGCATGAATTACAGGAGGCTGCGGGAAATGTATGCGCCCCATAAAATCCAGCTGCTTGTAGAAAACGCGGGAATAAGGGCATATGGGAACATGCTTTATAACGAACATGAATTTATTGAATTATGCAGAAAAGAGAATTATCCTGTACTCATTGATATCGGCCATGCCAACGCCAACGGATGGAATTTATACAATGTAATGGAACAGCTAAAGGACAGGATTGTGGCGTACCATCTCCATAATAATGACGGATTTCATGACGGCCACAGGCGTATACATGACGGAACGCTGAATTTTAAATCTTTCATAAACGCATATGAGAGGATGACACCGCAGGCAGACCTGGTGGTAGAATACGGACTGGAAGTGCAGGGCGATAAGGTGGGCATTCTGGAAGACATCCGGCTGCTTAGTGCTTACTCAGAAGGCCGATGATCTCTTCTTTTGAACGGCATGTAATTTTGGGTGCAGATTCCATGATATAAGAGAGCATTTCGTTCCATTCTTTCATCGAGTAGCGCGTTTCTGGTATTTCCTTAAGAATGGTGAGAACCATCTTTCTGTATGCCGGATCGTGCAGGTCAGAAAGATAGCAGCAATTGACCTCCTGGTAAAGATAATCGATTAGCGGCAATTGACTCATGATGTTCCCTCCCCGGTAAATAAAGCAGACTTTGGTAACCAACCGTCCATTTCGGCATTTTATCCGAATAAACGTACGTTTTTATTACATAAAGGAATATATTTCAGTTTAACATATCCGGTAAATAAAGTCTACCATTTATACCGCAATTTTCATGGCTGGTCCGGATGGAAACGGCCTTTTATTTGTTTTGCTATCGGTATACTCCAGCCCATTTCAGGAAGGTGGGATGTGAGACGGACAGGCGCCTGGCGGCTTCTCTGGCAGACAATTTTCCGTCTTTCCAAAGCTCCAGGATATCCGGAAATTCGTCAGGAAGCGTCTTTTTTTGCCTGCCGAACCGGACGCCCCTCTGCTTTGCAGCGGCAATGCCTTCTGCCTGCCTTTTCTTGATATTTTCCCTTTCCGTCTGAGCAACATAAGAAAGAATCTGCAGAACCAGGTCTGCGATAAAAGTACCGGTGAGATTGTGGCTGGAGTTCCTGGTATCGAGAAGAGGCATGTCCAGTACAACCATGTGGGCTTTTTTATCTCTGGTGATCAGTCTCCACTGCTCCAGAATTTCATCATAGTTTCTGCCGAGCCTGTCGATACTTTTGATGACGATGACATCTCCCGGGCGGATAACTTTCAGAAGTTTCTTGTAGCCGGGACGGTTAAAATCTTTTCCGCTCATTTTATCCGTGAAAATCCGGCAGATTGGATCCGGAAAATCGTGCATAGCTATGAGCTGACGTGCTTCATTCTGGTCCTTCGAGGATACGCGTACATATCCGTAGATATTCGATTTCATGCAATACCTCCAATCCGTTATTTCATTGTGTTCATCTAAAGTGTCTCCGGAAGGAAGAAAAAGATGTAAGAAAGGAGAAAGCCCCTCTGCAAACTGGTCCGGCGTTTGCAGAAGGGCTTTCCCCGTTTTGTCACCCGCCTGTAGTCAGCTGAGTGTGATCAGGCGAGCCTTTAGAAGGCTGATATCCTCTTCCTGATGGGTAGAAAAGAGCAGTATCCGATTTTCCGTTCGTGTTTTTATATATTGGGCGGTGATTTCCTTCGTTTTTTCATCCAGCCCGGTGAGCGGTTCATCCATGATAACGAAATCGGATGGAACAATCAGGCTGCGGCATATGGCTACGCGCCGTTTCATGCCTCCGCTTAATGTGGAGACGGGACGGTCGAGGCAGTCTTGCGGAAGCAGCAAGGAAAGCTCCTTTACAGCTGTTTCGGCAGAAGTATTCCGACCCAGAACCATGAGGAGATTCTGGACGGCCGAAAATGATTCACACAGACGGTCCTCCTGAAATACGGCGGAAAGGCGCAGCCCTTCCATGCCTTCAACAGCTCCGGATGACGGCTGTTCCAGCCCGAGCAGGATACGGAACAATGTGGTCTTACCGGAACCGGAGGGACCCATCAGACAGCAGCGTTCCGGCATATGAAAGGAAGCGGATACGCGATTCAGCACTTGGGTATTTCCAAAAAGCTTTGAAACAGTTTTTACGGTAACCGTATCCATGAGGAACCTCCCTTCCCTGTCTTTGCGCCGCAGGGGACAGAACGAAGGAGCCAGAGAAAGATATGTTCAAATATTGTACTGGCTAATATAATGACGATCGTCCACGCAAAAAGACGCTCCGTTTCCAGACTGATTTTAGCATTGTAGAGCTGACGCCCGATCGAAAATGCGGGAGTACCAATCACCTCTGCGGCGATACCGGATTTCCAGCTTATGCCCAGGGCGGTCCTGCAGCTGCTGACGAGATATGGAATCAGAGCTGGAATGTAAAGGTACCGGATCTGTTTGAGCAAAGGCATACGGAAAACTGCAGCCATTTCCATAAGGCGCAGATCCGTACTGGAAAGTCCTGAGACCGTACCGGAGTAAATCATGGGGAGTACGACCGTAAAGGAAATGATTACTGAAAGATTCTTTGAACCGATCCAGATGAGAGCCAGGATTACAAAGGAAGCGACGGGCACAGACTTTGTCAGGGAGATTACAGGAGATAGAAAATCCCTGATCAGAGAAAAGCGCCAGGCAGCTGTTCCAAGTATAATTCCTGACAAAAAGGCAAGGAGGAATCCAAGGCTGATTTTGGCGAAGGAGCAGATGACCGTCTTCCAGAAATCGGGAGAGGGAAGCAGATGGATGAGGCAGCCAGTACCTGAACGGGGCCAACAAACAGAATCTGATTGCCAACGGCAGCAGCTGCAAGCTGCCATATGGCCAGCCAGAACAGAATAATGCCGCAGCGGGGCAGACAGGAACCGGGACGTTTCATAGGACAATTCAACCTTTCTTTTTGCGTTCTTTACACAGGACGCCGCGCTTCCTGCGAGTTCAACCGATGTTTAATCAGGGAATATAGTAAAAGCTGTCATCCGGGAGAGAGCCGCCTACAGAAGCGGGATCTGCCTGATAGAGAACATTCAGGTAACCACTTAATGCACGCTTCATCGCCTCGCCGGTGATGCATGTGATGTTGCAGTATGGAAGCGCTTTTTTTGCAATCGGAGCTTTTTCAATAATGCCGGCAGCCGCTATGAGTTCAGCCGATTCATCGGGATGATCCGATGTATAGAGAGCGGATTCTTCGTGTTCGGCGATAAACTGTTCGACTGCTTCCGGATGGGAGGAAAGAAAATCATTATTTACGATTGTTACGCCTGTCACAAGAGAACCGCCGGCGGAAGCTTCCTGTACGCTGTCCCATGCTTCTGTCATATCGATGATAATGTTCAGGGATTCGTTCTGAGCGCATGCAGCCGTTACAAAAGGCTGTGGAAGAAGGCCTATGGCCTGCGGATTGTCCTTCAAAATAGCGGCAACTTCTGCGGGCTCTGATTTATATTCCAAAGTTACGTCGCTTTCAGATAAACCGCTTTCCCCCAGCAGATAGCGGAGCACATAGTCAGGCGTCGTTCCCATACCGGTCAGATATACCGTTTTTCCCTTTAAATCAGCGATGGAGCTGACGGAATCATCGGCGGATACCATGTAAAGGACGCCCAGAGTATTGATATCGATTACAGAGACATTTTTCGTCTTATTATAGATCACACTGGAAACATTGGCCGGGAGCAGAGCGATATCCAGGTCGCCCTTCACCATCTTGCCAACCAGTTCATCAGCAGCTGTAACCATGGAGAATTCGTAGGGGCTCTCTCCTTCTATTGCCTTGGACTGATCCATCATATATACAAGTCCCATGGAAGTAGGTCCCTTTAAAGCTCCGACCCGGATCGTCACATCTTTTGCAGCAGCGGACGGATCAGCGTCAGACTCTGCGTTTTCTTCGGGGCCTTCTGCCGGTACAGCTTCGGACGATGAAACTGCGGCGGTAGAATCCGAAGAGGAGTTTTTCGGTGAAGAGCCGCAGCCTGCCAGTGAAATAAGCAGAGCGGCGGCAATAGTAATCATACTGAATTTTTTCATAATTATTCCTCATTTCTTAGTGGTGTAGCTGAATTGATAAACACAGTGATACAGGCAATAGTATACCACCAGAAAAAGAGTTTTGTCAAAAATACAAAGTAACAGTCCGGACGGCGTAAAAATTGGGGCAGAAGCGGGCGTTAAGCTGGCTATAAGACCGGTTATGCCCCAATTTTTACATCGGATGAACATCCGATGCTTCTTGACCGGCTTTACCGGTCAAGAAGAAAGGGCGTCCGGACTGTTACAAAGCAAAAAAGGGCGTAAAAATTGGGGCAGAAGTAAGCGTTAAGCTGGCTTATAAGACCGGTTATGCTGCTGCAATACAAAAGAGGTCGGAAAAAGGGGAAAAGTAATAAAAAAGTAATTGATAAAAATATCACAATATGAGATAATGGAAACAACTATAGGGGTATTCTAAAAAGGCGGAGGAATCATTTTATGAGAGTTACAATTTGTATCGGAAGTGCATGTCATTTAAAGGGGTCGAGAGAAATCATACAGGAGCTTCAGAAACTGGTGGCTGAACACGGTTTAGCTGAGAAAGTGGATTTAAACGGAGCCTTCTGCAGCGGAAACTGCATGAATGACGGTGTATGTGTGACGGTGGAAGATACTCTTCTTTCCGTTAAGCCAGACGAAGTAAAGGAGTTTTTTGATAAAGAAATCCTGGGGAGCTGTAATAAATGGGGATTATTGACTTTAAGGCCACCAAATGCAGGCACTGCTATAAATGCGTAAGGTACTGTGATGTAAAAGCTGTCATGATTAAAGACGGGCGTGCGGAAATCATGGAGGATAAGTGTGTCCTCTGCGGCCATTGCCTTCAGATCTGTCCGCAGTCGGCCAAGACGCTTACGAGTGACCTCAGACGGTGAAAAATTTTATCAGGCATGGCGAACGGGTTGTCGTGTCTATTGCACCTTCTTATATGGGACTTTTAAAGTATGAGACGCCAGGTCAGATCAACGGGGCGCTGCAGAAGCTGGGATTTTCCGAAGTGCGTGAAACGTCGGAAGGAGCAGCTGCGGTTACGGCAGAATATGTCTGTCTTCTGAAACAGGGGAAGATGGAAAATATAATTACCACCTGCTGTCCAAGCGCGAATTCACTGATCGAGATCTATTACCCGGATCTGATTCCGTACATGGCCCCCGTCGTTTCTCCGATGATTGCTCATGGAAAGATGATAAAGAAGGAAGACCCAGAGGCAAAAGTCGTATTTTTGGGACCATGCATAGCTAAAAAGCAGGAAGCGATCGATCTGCGACATGATGGAATTATTGACGCGGTGCTGAATTTTAATGATATCAGCAGGTGGCTGGAAGAGGAAGACATCGTAATTAAGGACTGTGAGGATGTGCCGTTCCGGAAGCTGGATCCTAAGATCAACCGCCTGTATCCCATTACAAGCGGTGTTGTGAGCTCTGTACTGGCTACGGAGGCGGAACATGACGGCTATAAGAAATTCTATGTACACGGCTCTGAAAACTGCATTGATCTGTGTAAAAGCCTGGAGCGGGGCGAAATCAAGGGATGTTTTATAGAAATGAACATGTGTGAGGGCGGCTGTATCAAGGGGCCTGCTGTTACAGGAGA
Organism: Clostridium sp. AM58-1XD; assembly: GCF_003464085.1. Taxonomy (GTDB): domain Bacteria; phylum Bacillota; class Clostridia; order Lachnospirales; family Lachnospiraceae; genus Lachnoclostridium_A. The sequence continues at coordinate 27,264 of NZ_QSDR01000015.1, read as the reverse complement.
CGAGGTATCGCGCTTTAGGGTGAAGCTGGATATGGAGGAAGCCATTGAGACAGAGGCGGCACAGAAGACGTGCCTGGAGGAGATGACGGATGGCCTGTGCTTCTTTGAGGAGTTTATGAGCCGGGCTCCGGAAGACCCGATGCCTACGGAAGCAGAGATACAGGAAATTCTGAAGATGACGGGCAAAATGAGACCGGAGGACGAATTGAACTGCGGCGCCTGCGGTTACGCCACATGCCGGGAAAAAGCAATTGCCGTATATCAGAAAAAGGCAGAACTGAACATGTGTATTCCGTTTATGAATGAAAAGGCGGAGTCATTTGCCAATCTGGTTATGGAGACTTCTCCGAACATTGTCCTGATTGTGGACAGGGATATGAAAATCCTGGAATATTCTGCAGTCGGAGAAAAGTACTTTGGAAAGACAAGGCAGGAAGCGCTTCAGATGTACCTGTTCGAATTTGTGGACCCGTCTGACTTCCAGTGGGTATTTGACAGCCATCAGAACATCCACGGAAAAAAGGTATCGTATCCGGATTATCATTTTTCCACTCTGCAGAACATCGTATATATTCCGAAACAGGATGTGGTCCTCGCAACATTTATCGATATTACAAAAGAGGAAGAACTGGCCCAGGAAGATTACGAAAAGAAACTGGAAACCATTGACCTGGCACAGAAGGTCATACATAAGCAGATGATGGTCGCTCAGGAAATAGCAGGGCTTCTCGGTGAAACGACAGCTGAGACAAAGACGACCCTGACGAAGCTGTGCAGGTCGCTTTTGGATGAAGGAAGTGAAAGCGGGGGCCTGTAGATGGGAATTACAGTAGATGTTGCGTATAAAAGTCTGAACAAATTTACAGAAGTACTTTGCGGGGACAAGGTGGAAATTCTGAAAACCGAAGATTCGGACATCGTAATCCTCGCTGATGGAATGGGAAGCGGCGTAAAGGCCAATATTCTTGCGACGCTGACATCCAAAATTCTTGGAACCATGTTTCTAAACGGGGCGACTCTGGAAGAATGTGTGGAGACAATCGTGCAGACTCTTCCGATCTGCCAGGTGCGGAAAGTGGCATATTCCACCTTCAGTATTCTGCAGGTCTTCAACAATGGAGACGCCTATCTTGTTGAATTTGATAATCCGAGCTGTATTTTTATCAGGAATGGGGTATTGGTAGAGATACCGCAGAATATCAGGGTTATTGAAGATAAAAAAATAAATGAATTTCGCTTTAAAGTCCAGAAGGGGGATGCACTTCTTCTGATGAGTGATGGAACGATCCACGCAGGTGTGGGAAAGCTCCTGAATTTTGGCTGGGACTGGAAGGAAATCGCGGCCTATGCGGTGAAGCAGTACGGCCTGACGATCTCGGCGATCCGCCTTGCGACGGCTGTCTGCCAGGCGTGTGACGAACTGTATATGTATCGTCCGGGAGACGATACGACGGTTGCGGTTATGCGCGTCATTGACAGCAAGCCGGTACATCTGATGACCGGTCCGGCACAGAATCCGGACGATGACAGACGGATGGTAAAAGACTTTATGAGCGGAGACGCCGGCACAAAGAGAGTCGTATGCGGCGGTACGAGTGCAACGATTGTTTCACGAGTACTTGACAAGAAGCTTGATGTGTCGTTAAATTATGTAGACCCTGAGATTCCGCCCATGGCATATATGGATGGGATCGAACTTGTAACAGAAGGGGTGCTGACATTAAACAGAGTCGTTCAGCTGTTGAAACGATATGTGGAGAATGAAACTGTTTTTGAAGATTTCTTTATGGAACTGGATAAAACGAACGGTGCTTCCATGGTAGCGAAAATGCTGATTGAAGACTGCACCGAACTGAATCTTTATGTAGGAAAAGCGATTAACAGTGCTTATCAGAATCCGGGACTTCCCTTTGATCTGGGAATACGTCAGAATCTGGTGGAGCAGCTTCGGCGGGCAGTCGAGGCAATGGGGAAAAGGGTCACAGTAACTTATTATTGATGGAAAAGCATAGGAGGAAAATAATGGTAACGAATGACGCTACAGTGCTGAGGATTAAACACGACGTGTTGTACGAGGTTGCAAAAATGGCATGGGAGGGCGAACTGGATAAGAAAAAGGATGAAATCCCCCATAAAATGATTCCAGGACCGCAGGCTCAGTTCCGCTGCTGTATTTATAAAGAAAGAGAAATCATACGTCAGAGGGTACGTCTGGCTGAAGGGCTCTGCCCGTCCGGCAAGGATTCCAGAAATGTGGTTCAGGTTATCAGCGCAGCATGCGAAGAGTGTCCGATCGCTTCTTATATAGTAACAGATAACTGCCGAAAATGTATGGGCAAGGCATGCCAGAATTCCTGTCATTTCGGAGCGATCACCATGGGTGAGGAAAGGGCGCATATCGATCCGAATAAATGTAAAGAATGCGGAAAGTGTGCTCAGGCATGTCCCTATAATGCGATTGCCCATCTGGAACGGCCATGTAAAAAAGTATGTCCGGTGGACGCTATTACATATGATGAATACGGCATTTGTATCATCGATGAAAAGAAATGTATTCAGTGCGGAATGTGCATTCACAGCTGCCCCTTCGGAGCAATTGGTTCCAAAACATTTCTGGTGGATGTAATCAATCTGATCCGCGCAGGCAAGAAAGTCGTAGCCATGATCGCGCCTTCAATAGAGGGACAGTTTGGCAAAGATATTACGGTTGCCAGCTGGAGAACTGCATTAAAGAAATTAGGATTTGAGGATCTGATCGACGTAGGCCTGGGCGGAGATATGACGGCAGCCTACGAGGCGGAAGAATGGGCAGAAGCGTATAAGGAAGGTAAGAAGCTGACGACTTCCTGCTGTCCCGCCTTTGTAAATATGATCAAACAGCATTACCCCGAGCTTCTGGATCACATGTCCACTACAGTTTCACCGATGTGTGCTGTATCGAGAATGCTGAAGGCAAAGGATCCGGAGACGGTTACCGTATTTATTGGACCGTGTATTGCAAAGAAGAGCGAGACTCTTGACTTAAATATTAAGGATAATGCAGACTATGCCCTGACTATTGGAGAAGTCCGCGCCATGATGAGGGCGAAGGATGTCGAACTGGAACCGGAAGAGAACAAGGATCAGGAGGCTTCCGTTTTTGGAAAACGTTTTGGAAACGGCGGCGGAGTGACGGCAGCTGTTGTAGAGTGCCTGAAAGAAAAGGAAGAAATTACAGATATCAATGTCATGAAGTGTAACGGGGCAGCAGAGTGTAAAAAAGCGCTTCTTCTCATGAAGGTAGGCAAGCTTCCGGCGGACTTTGTGGAAGGCATGGCATGTGTAGGCGGCTGCGTAGGCGGTCCAAGCAAGCACAAAACAGAGACTGAGGCAAAGAAGGACAGAGACGCCCTGATTGGAGAAGCAGATGCGCGCCAGGTACATGAGAACCTGAAGAATTATGCTATGGATTCTTTCTCCATGCACAGAAAATAAAACAAGTGGTAAATCAGTAGGCCCATAAAAATCAGACGCCTTCATCGTAAGAATTAAAAAGATGACTTTTCCGGGGGATTATGATATAATGCATGTAAAGCGGACGTCATATCCGCCGGATGTATATAAATTTTGCTGTACAGACGCAGCGAAATAAAAATACGGGAGGTAGTTATGAAAAAATGGGTATTGGCAGCATGCACAGTATGTTTTATGTTCGCTGTCCAGTTAACAGCCTATGCCGGCTCGGAAGCGGAAGAGCCGCACAGCACGGCAGCCTGTATTACAAAAGAAGAAGCGAAAGCGGCAGCCTGTGAGTACATCGCAGAAGGCAGCAAGTTCCAGTTTGCTGAGAAAAAGGGCGATGCCTTTGAGGTAGTCTATTACAATGATTCCCTCCAGGAATATTATCAGGTTAATCTGGATTCCCATAACAGAGAGGTGCTCTCGTATAAGAGCTGGCTGTTCCGGCATAAGGGAAGCAAGAACGTGGTCCTGAGCGAAGAAGAGGCGATGCAGCTGGTTACAGACGAATATCCGGACGCAGATAATCTGGCAGTGAATCTGAATTACAAGGGCGATTTAAAAAGTTATCTTGTGAGTTTTAATGCAGATGGGATGCAGGGAACATTTGAGATTAATCCCGAAAGCGGACAGATCATCGGAAGACAGATGGATATGGAATAACGAATTTTAAAAATTGAATATGGAAATGAAATAAGAGTGTTGCAAAAAGGAATATAGCATTGCCACTGCCTGGAACGGAATCAGGTATCAGTGGCACAGCTAATTCGACTTTTTGAAACACTCTTTTTATGTTTATCCTTTTCCGTTCCAGCAGTGCGTACACAGCTTGCATGGGGAAATTCCAACGGATTTCTCCATATCGTCGAGACGATGGAACGCCAGAGTGGTGAAATTCAGCTTCTTGCGGATTTCTTCCACCATTTCCTTATAATTCGCGCTGTCCGGGTCCGCGTAGTCATCCAGCAGTTCGGCAGATACGCCATCGCCTTCCCGTTCCTTGATAATGCGCCTTGTAATCAGGTCCATAACCGATGTAGAACGTGAGAAGTTCAGATATGGACATGCATGCAACAACGGCGGGCATGCAGGGCGCACATGAACCTCCTTCGCGCCGCTCTGGTAAAGAAAATCAGTCGTTTCTCCCAACTGCGTACCGCGGACGATGGAGTCGTCGATGAGAAGCAGCTTCTTGTCGCGAATCAGACAATCCACAGGGATCAGCTTCATTTTGGCGATCAGATTTCGCTGGCTCTGTTTCTGTGGCATAAACGAACGGGGCCATGTAGGCGTATACTTGATAAATGGCCGGGTGAACGGTATGCCCGATTCTGTCGCATATCCGATTGCATGGGCGATGCCTGAGTCAGGAACGCCGGCAACGCTGTCGATGCTGATCCTGCCATTGTCGCGCTGAGCCAGCATTTTACCGCAGTTGTAGCGCATCTGCTCTACATTAATGCCCTCATAGGTGGAAGTGGGGTAACCGTAATAAGTCCACAGAAAAGCACATATTTTCATCTCCTTCCGCGGCTTACTTAAGGTTTCCACTCCTTCCGGGGTGATCAGGCGATCTCGCCCGGCCCCAGTTCTGAAAAATCAGAGTATCCCAGATTGAGATAAGCAAAGCTCTCAAAGGAAGCACAGTAAGAGCCTTCCTTACGGCCGATGATAACCGGTGTCCTGCCCATACGGTCTCTGGAAGCATATATGCCTCCGGAGTGAGAAGCAGGATCGTCATGGAGCCCTTGATCTTTTCCTGCGCGTAGAGAAGTCCCTCTACCAGGCTGGAGCGCTGGTTGATTAAAGCGGCTACGAGTTCGGTGGCGTTAATTCTGCCGCCGCTCATTTCCATGAAATGAATGTGACCGTTTTCGTAAGCGTCCCGTATAAGCTCGTCGTGGTTATTGATTTTACCCACAGTCGTAATCGCATAACTGCCCAGGTGGGACTGAATGAGAAGGGGCTGGGGGTCCATATCCGAGATACAGCCGATACCCAGATTGCCTTCCAGCTCGTCTAAGTCGTTTTCAAATTTTGTTCGAAACGGCGTGTTTTCAATATTGTGAATGGAGCGATGAAAACCGGCAGGCCCGTAAACCGCCATGCCTCCGCGTTTTGTTCCCAGATGGGAATGGTAGTCAACACCGAAAAAAAGGTCCAGTGAACAGTTCGATTTTGATGCAACACCAAAAAATCCGCCCATGATAACACTCCTTTAATAATATTTATTTTACCTGTTCTTATGTGCTGTAAGAAAACAACACATTCCTATACTACCACATATTAGTACATTATAACAATAGGAAAAATATATTAAATATACTAATATATATAAATGTGAATACTTTTGATAAGAAGTGGAGCAATTTTCTTTATTATACGGAAAAAACAAAAGAGACAGGTAGTAAAACCTGTCCCCTCTGTTTTATAGGAATGATTATTCAGCGTTGAATTCTCTTACATGAAGGATGTCGTTACCCATAGAGCAGTGTGCCTGTGGCTCACAAACGATATCAATGATGTAAGGTTTCTTGGAAGCTTTTGCTCTTTCGAAAGCTCCAGCGATATCTTCTGGCTTGAATACACGCTCTGCCTCGCAGTTGAATCCTTCAGCTACCTTTACGTAGTCCATGATTCCCTGGTTCTCTGGCATAGCTACACCATACTCATAGTCATAAGCGAATTTCTGGTTCTGTCTGATTAATCCTAAGTAAGCGTTGTTAACGATACATACGATTAACGGAACGTTATTTGTTGCAGCTGTAGCGATTTCCTGTACATGGAATGTGAAACCGAAGTCACCCATTAAGCATACACATTTATCTTTGCAGCCTGTAGCAACCATAGCGCCGATAGCACCTGGGATATCCCAGCCTAAGCAGCCAGCACCGCCGGATGGCATGTACTTTCTAGGCTTGTTGATTTCCTGTAACTGTCCGGACCAGATCTGTGTAATACCACAGCCTGTTGTATACATTGTGTCATCATCAAATGCCTTGTTGATTTCACCGAATACTCTGTGTGGGTTGATCGGAACGCAGTCATGATCAACTTTTCTTGCCAGTTCTTCACGAAGAGCAGGGATACCTGCAACTCTGTCAGAACCTTTCTGCTGGCCGAGAGCCTTTGCAGAAGCGAGTAACTGATCGATTGCATCCTTAGCGTCAGCTACGATTCCTAAATCAGGATTGAAGATCTTGCCAACTTCAGTTCTTTCAACGTTGATATGGATGAACTTCTTGCCTTCTGTATAAACGTTGATAGCGCCTGTATGTCTGTCAGTAAATCTGTTACCGATAGCTAATACAACATCAGACTCAGAGAATACCTTGTTGCCAACCGGGCTGCCGCACTGGATACCTGGCATACCTGCATATAATCTGTGGTTGGAAGCGATGCCGCCCTTAGCCATGTATGTGATAACAACCGGGATATTCATGATCTCAGCGAATTCTACTAATTCTTTTTCAGCATTAGCAAGGATAACACCGCCGCCCATTAAGATAACCGGGTTCTTAGCTTCCAGAAGCATATCCATAGCAGCTTTGATTGCGGATGGAGAAGCCTTAGGATTGTCGTTAGCAACCGGTACGTATGTATCCGGATCAAAGTCAACTTCTGCCTTCTGCATATCCAGCGGGAAGTCGATCAGAACAGGGCCTGGTTTGCCTGTCTTAGCAAGCTTGAAAGCCTTGATTACTTCGTCAACAGCTGTCTTAGGATCTGTTAAGCAAACAACATGCTTAGCAACTGGTCTTGCGATGTCAACCATGTCTACACACTGGAAAGCGTCTTTGCCTAACTGAGCTCTTACAGCCTGGCCAGTGATAGCGATTAACGGGATGCTGTCGATATTAGCTGTATAAATACCTGTGGTGAAGTTTGTTGCACCAGGGCCTGAAGTACAGATAGCTAAAGCGAGCTTGCCGCTTGCTCTGTAGTAACCGTCAGCAGCGTGCACACAGCACTCCTCATGACGCATAGTAATGTGATGGATTGCATCTTTCTCATCTTTTAATGCATCGTAAAATGCATTACATCCAGCACCTGGGATACCGAAAGCATCTGTAATGCCTTCTTTTTTACAAATTTCCACGATTGCTTTTGATAAATTCATAATAACATCGTCCTTTCTAAAATCTTTACGTATTGGTTTACGAGATTTCACTATGTGAAAATCAATTTCACATCTGTAATTACAGTCTAGCACAAGTACCATAAAACTGCAAGATGTTTTTTATAAAAATGTTAAAAAATTTTTTTAAATAATTAGAGCATTTGTGACAATATTATAAAAAACTGCATTGAAAAGAAAATTGATTAATGATATAATGGGCATACTGAAACTTCATTATTTGAAACTAGAATTTAGGATGTGAAATAAGAATGGAAGAATTAAAAGAAAAAGCTTCAAAAAAAAATCAATCGGTGGAAAAGGCATTTGCCATTATTGAATATCTGTCTGAAAAGGGCGGCCCACAGCGGCTGCAGGATATTGCAAATGACCTGGGAATGAATTCCAGTACAGTAATCCGGTTTCTATCCACTCTTCAGGGCTGTGGTTATGTGGATCAGGAAAGAGATACATTAAAATACTATCTTACTTATAAGATCTGCGCAGTATCGAATAAGGTCAGCTCCAATGTTGAGCTGCAGGGGACATTGAGGCCGTTTGCCAAAGAGATCGCGGCGACGTTGAAGGAATCCGTCTGCCTTGCCATTGAGCAGGATATGAATGTGGTATACATCGAAGTTGTGCCTGGACCGGATCAGATGATTAAAACGATGCAGAGAATCGGCAATCTGGCGCCCATGCATTGCACCGGCGTTGGCAAACTCCTTCTTCTTAATCACAAGGAAAGCTATATAGACAAGATGATTGAACGCAAGGGGCTTCAGAAATTTACGGATAATACGATAACAACAAAAAGAGGCCTTTTAACAGAACTGGATGAAGTCAGAAAGCAGGGATATGCGTTCGATAATGAAGAATGTGAGATCGGCGCCCGCTGCATTTCACTACCGGTCCGTGACTATTCCGGAAACGTGGTGGCAGGAATCAGTGTGACAGGGCCTGTCTTCCGAATGGATGAGATAATTAATGATCAGAATATCGCATATCTGAAACAGGTTGCTTATGAAGCTTCCAAAAAACTGGGTTACGAAGAGGCGAAAACACAGAACGGATGACCATATGCAAAAAAGATAACCATATGCAAGAAAGATGACCATATGTAAGAAAGATTACCATATGTAAGAAAATAGAAGAAAAGTGAAAGAAGAAACAGGACATACCATTCCGCTCCGGGCACAGGCCCGCCGGTTCATGATATGTCCTGTTTTATTTTGAGTACCGCCGGTATCTGCGGAAAACCAGCCGGTATGCACGTGTATTCGTCCGTCCTTATTTGTTGATCAGCTGTATGGCGAATCCTGCAATTTCCTGTTTCAGGTATATCACATAGATATCGCCATTCTCATTTCGCTTGGCTGATTCGTAATTAATATCTACTCCGATCGTCTCAAAATAGTGAATCGCCTGATTCATATCCGGAGTATAAAAAGCCAGGTGCCCGTGAGTGCCCGGCCCTTTGCCGGCCATAGCTTCGATAGAAGCGCCCGCGAATGGAGAGCCTTTCTTTTCCGTACGGGCTTCCAGTCCGAATAGTCCTGACAAAAGAGATACGGTCTTTAAAGCTGCCTCACGATCGTCACAGTTTACTCCTACATGCTGAAAGGTAAAGGTTGGTTTTTCTGTCTGCATATGAAACCTCCTAATATAATTCGATATAAAATAAAGTCTGGTATCCTATATTGTATCAAAAATGGATGGAATTGTAAATATAAGTCGAATGATAAAAGTTGAACATCTTATAATAAGGAAATGATAGAAGTGGGTTCAGAATATAATTGACTAAAGAATTGAATTGTTGTACAATATTAATTAATAAGAGGAAGCTTTCGAAGGGAGACTTCCCATTTTTTATTTTATTGGAACGTTTGATTTTTATATCAAAAAGACTTCATCTGCAAACGAATATTTACATAATGGCAGCGGGAGAAGCTGCCTCTTTTGAGGATTCCATACTCCGGCCGGCCGGATTGACAATTGGAAATATTTTCATTTTTAAGTATGAATCAATGGGACAGGAATACATTATAAATAGGAAGAAACAGTAAAAACATATTGTGCAACATGCATGAAAGAATAAAATAAAATCGGTAACATTGCACGAAAATGTAATTACGGTCTTGCGGTCGACCACATTTTAGTGCTATAATTATGACAGCTTGAAATGTAAAACTCAAAACCTGCTTGGTGAAAATGACAATAACCAACAGCAGAATTTAAGAAAAGAGAGGGTGGAAGAAATGTATGATGTCTTAATCAAAAACGGAAAAGTTGTTACTTCTGACGACGTTCTGGAAGCTAATGTGGCGGTGAAGGACGGAAAAGTTGCAGCGGTTACTTCTTGGGGAGAAGAGCCGGAAGCAAAGGAAGTAATCGACGCCGCAGGAAAATTTGTTTTCCCGGGCGCAATTGACAGCCATGCACATTTGAATGATCCTGGATATAACTGGAGAGAAGACTATGAGCACGGAACAGCAGCGGCAGGCGTTGGCGGCCTGACAACAATCGTAGACATGCCGCTTCAGAATGAGCCGGCTATGACAGACGGTAAGATCATGGACGCAAAAGAAGCACATGTATCTCCAAACGCATATGTAGACTACTGCTTCTGGGGCGGCCTGACGGACTACAACTTTGACGCACTGAAAGAGATGGATGAAAAAGGATGCGTAGCATTTAAGTCCTTTATCGGACCGGTTTCTCCTGACTATGTATCTTTATCTTATGGCCAGGCAAGAGAAGCTCTTCAGATTATCAAATCCTTTGACGGACGCGCTGGTTTCCACTGCGAAGACTATTCCATTATCAAATGGGAAGAAGCAAGGGCAAAGAAGGAAGGAAGAAACACATGGAGAGACTTCCTTGACACAAGACCGGTTGTTGCAGAACTGATTGCAACAAAAGCAATTCTGGATCTTGCAAGAGATACGGGATGTAAAGTACATATCTGCCATGTAAGCCATCCGGACGTTGCAGAAGCAATTGCAGAGGCACAGGCAGAAGGACTTGATGTTACGGCTGAGACATGCAGCCATTATCTGTGCCTGACAGAAGAAGATGTGATTAAGAGAGGCGCGATCTGCAAATGTGCACCTCCTTTAAGAACAGCAGACGCTGTAGAAGAGATGTGGGATTACGTAAACGCAGGTATTTTAAGCTGTGTCGGAAGTGACCACTCTCCATGTGCGGATTATGAGAAAGATGAGACAAAGGACGGCGTGCTTGGTGCATGGGGCGGCATCAGCGGCATCCAGAACGTAATGCAGGTTGTTTACAGCGAAGGCGTAGACAAGAGAGGATATGATCCGACACTTCTTGCAAGAGTATTGAGTGAAGGTCCTGCAAAGACATTCGGAATTTACGGAAAGAAGGGCGCAATCAAAGTTGGATTTGATGCAGATATTGTAATCCTTGATCCGGAGAAAGAATGGGAGATCACACCGGAATCCCTTTACTACGTAAATAAGATTTCCGCATTCGTAGGACTGAAGGGCAAAGGACTTCCTGTATGTACTATGGTAAGAGGCCAGGTAGTTGCAAAAGACGGCCAGCTTGTAGGTACAAAGGGATATGGAGAGCTCGTAAAAAAACTGAAATAAATAAGAGTTTTTGAAGAGGTAATTTTATAAGCGGAGGAAATTAGTATGGGAATAGTAGAAAATAAGGAAGTGAGTGCAAATCTTGCACAGGGTGTGAAGCCGGAGCTTCTCCCGACAAAAGAAAGAATTATGGATAAGATATCTTACACGGCTGCCTTCCTTGGCGGATGTGTTTCAATCGGTACCTTCTCCATGGGCGCCAGCCTGATCGGCGTTCTGAACATGACACAGGCTATTTTAGCCATGGTAATCGGATGTGTTGTTATTGCGATCGCCCTCGTTTTAATCGGAAACTGCGGTCACAAGTACGGTATTCCGTATACGATTCAGCTTCGCAGCAGCTTTGGTGTTTCAGGCGTTAAGATTCCTGGTATGCTCCGTGCAATTCCGGCTATCGTTTGGTTTGGTTTCCAGAGCTGGGTCGGCGCAGGCGCGATCAACAGCTGTCTGAAGACACTGTTTGGCATCGATCAGCTTCCGATCGTATTCGGACTGTTTGTTATCCTTCAGGTAGTGCTTTCCATCAAGGGCTTCCACGGAATCAAATGGCTGGAGAACATCAGCTGTATCTTCATCCTTGCAACACTGGCATATATGTTCTATGTAGTTAAGACAAAATTTGGGACAGAGATCGCTGAGTCTATTTCAGGAATCGATGGAACATGGGGACTTCCATTCTGGGCAGGCACTACAGCATTCTTAGGTATCTACTCTACAATGATTATCAATGGTTCTGACTACTCAAGAGAGTTAAAACATGAGATTAAACCTGTTTTAACAGGCTCTATCTACACAATCGCGATTCTGCCTGCAACCTTATTCATGGGTCTGATCGGACTTATGGTATCCGGCGCGACAGGAAACAACGATCCAGTAGTCGTATTCTCTACAACCCTTGACAGCCAGTTCTTAACAATTGTTACCCTGTTATTTATTGCATTCGCTCAGGTAACGACAAACGTATTAAACAATATCGTACCTCCTGTATACGTAATGATGGATACATTCAAGCTTTCCTATAAGAAATCAGCAGTTCTGGTTGGTATCCTGTCTGTATGTACATGTCCATGGGTTCTCGTAACAGAGGATTCTGCAGGCGGTCTGGCACTGTTCACACAGGTTTACTCTGCATTCTTAGGACCGATCTTCGCAGTTATGGTAACAGACTACTACTTCCTGAGAAGACAGAAACTTGACTTAAACGTTCTGTATAATACAGAAGGAGATTTGAAGGGCATAAACTGGGCAGCTGTTCTGGCTATCTTTATCGGCGCAGGCGTATCACTCTGCTTCGTAACAATTTCCTGGTATGTCAGCCTGATTCCTACAGCTCTTGCTTACTATATCTTAATGAAGGTTCTCAAGGGTGCGGCTCCTTTCAGAAAAGGAACGATTTTCGAGTAAATCATTTCATCAGTTTATGGGGTGTATAAACGGTAAAAATAAATAAACCATGAAACAGCCGGCCGACGGTCTATATTAGTCTGGCCGGTCCGGCTGTTCCTTCATGTTACCGCACTATGATAAAGAATAACTTATTAACTGAAATCTGCAGGAATGGGGAACGCAGATTTCTGTAATTTTTTAATAGGAGGATAAGGTAATGTATGATTTATTGATTAGGAATGGAAAGCTGGTTACTCCTGACCGTATTTATGAAGCGGATGTAGCAATTACAGACGGTAAGTACGCAGCTTTTCTGGCTCCTGGGGCAGAAGCAGAAGCGAAGGAAACGATTGACGCAAAGGGAAATTATGTATTCCCGGGAATCATTGACTGCCACGCACATCTGAATGAGCCGGGCTTCGAATATCGTGAGGATTTCGAGACAGGTTCCCGCGCTGCAGTTGTTGCAGGCTGCACAACATTAATTGACATGCCTCTGAACAATGATCCGTCTCTGATGAACAAAGAAATCTTTGATATGAAGATGGGAAAGATCAGCAAACATTCTCTCGTGGATTTTGCACTTTGGGGCGGAATCGTAGGCGATTACGATGATAAGCCAGGTTCTGTAAAGAACAACATGAATGACCTCGTAGACCTTCATGAGGCCGGCGTTGCCGCATTTAAGGGATTTACATGCCCGAACGGTGATCTGTTCCCAACCGTAAACATGGGAAATGTACGCAAGGCCCTTGAAATCCTTAAGCCATACGGCGCTCTGTGCGGTTTCCACTGTGAAGAATTCGGACAGGTTCTTGAGAGAGAAAAGGAAATGAAAGCAAAAGAGGGAAGAACAAACGAAGAAAAGATTCGTGACTTCCTGGATTCCCACGATGTTTGGACGGAGTATGTAGCAACGAAGAACGTTATTGATATGGCAAGAGCTACAGGCGGCCGTGTACATATCTGCCACGTAAGTCATCCGCTGGTAGCGCAGGTTGTTAAGGATGCGATCCATGAAGGCCTTCCGATTACTGCAGAGACATGCCCTCATTACCTAGGGTTTACTGAGGATTTCGTATTTGAAAAAGGTGCGCCGGCAAAATGTACACCTCCAATGCGTACGAAAGAAGACATGGAAAAACTGTGGGACTACGTACTTGACGGAACCTTGTCATGTGTCGGAAGCGACCATTCACCGGCTGCTGATGAAGAGAAGGACAATGCAACAAAGGATATCTGGCATGCATGGGGCGGCCTGAATGCAATTCAGTTCTTCCTTCCAATGATGTTTGATATGGTTGTAAATAAGAAGGGCCTGAGCCCAAGTCTGATCGCAAAGGTTATGGATTATAACCCAGCTAAGGTATTCGGACTCTATGGACGCAAGGGCGCATTTGAGCTGGGATTTGACGGCGATATCGTTATCCTCGATCCTGAAAAAGCATGGAAATGTGAGCAGGAAAAACTGTTTACAAAGGGCCATGTATCCTGTTTCGACGGACAGGAAGGAAAGGGAGCGCCTGTTTGTACAGTAATCAGAGGCAAGGTTGTTGCTGCTGACGGAATGTACAAAGAAGAGGCCATTGGCTACGGCGAATATATCACACCTGTAAAATAAGAGACCGTGATATAAGAAACAGTTTCGTATATAAGAGGTTTGCTGGGAATGCTGCAGAATACTGACTGCAGATTTTGGGAATCCGCAGATGACTGTGTTTTACAGCATTCCCGAATGGGATAAATATAGAAATGGGGAAAAATAATATGAGTGAAGTTAATAATGAAGTTAAGAAAGAAGCCAGTTCCTTAGCTCCGATTCAGCCAAAAGACCGTATTATGAGCTGGGGCTCCAACACGATGTTATGGCTTGGCGGATGTATTTCAATCGGTACTCTGACCATGGGATCTGCACAGCTGGAAAAGGGCTTGAATCTGCTCCAGTTATTCCTGGCAGTTTTAATTGGTTCTACGATCCTGATTATCGGTATTGCAGCCAATGACCAGTTCAGCTACAAGACAGGCGCTCCATATGCGGTTCAGTTAAAGAGTGCGTTTGGTACAAAGGGAAGTATTGTTCCTGTTATGATTCGTGGTCTTCCTGCTATCGTATGGTATGGTTTCCAGACATGGTTAGGCGGCGCTGCTATCAACAACATTTCAAAAGCATTATTCGGATACGACAACATTGTACTGTTCTTCATCCTGTTCCAGGTAATTCAGATTCTTCTGTCCATTAAGGGCTTCCAGGGCGCAAAATGGGTAGGAAACATCGGCGGTGTTGTAATCGTTCTCGCTATGTGCTACCTGCTGTACATCTGTGTAAGCCAGTATGGCGATGTAATCGGCGATAAGCTGATGAATAAAGAAGGTACATGGGGTATGCCATTTATCGCAGCTATTATTGCATTCTTCGGCAACAGTACTACAGTTATGCTGAATGCGGGTGACTATTCACGAGAGGTAAAAGCCGGTTATTCGTCACCTGTCCGTGGAGTTTCCTATTTCCTGGCTATGGTACCTGCTACCGTAATGCTCGGCGTAATCGGAGCTATGGCTTCTACTGCTACCGGAATTGCAAACCCAATCAACGCATTTGCACAGATGGTAGACAATAAGCTGGTTCTTATCGTAACTTTAGGATTTATTCTTTTTGCGCAGTTATCAACCAACCTGGCAAGTAACGTAATTCCGCCGGCATATGCATTTATGGATGCATTTAAGATGAAACATAGAACAGCCGTTATCTTAGTAGGCGTTCTGGCTGTTGCTACCTGTCCTTGGATTCTTACCAACGACAGCTCTGCTGCAGGACTTGATGTGTTTGTAAAGGTTTATACTGCTTTCTTCGGACCTATTTTCGCAGTATTGATTACGGACTACTTCATTCTTCATAAGAGAAATTATACAAAAGAAGCACTGGATGATTTGTATAATGACAACGGAAATCATGCAGGTGTAAACTGGGCAGCAATTATCGCTATCGCAGTAGGCGCTATCATCGGATTTATGAACATTGATATCTCCTTCTTCACTGCAACGATTCCTACAGGATTAATTTACTACTTCTGCATGAAGAGCATGCCATCTTGTGAACGATTCAGAAGAGGAACGATTCTGGAGAAAAAATAATAGTAACAAGAAGCAGATAAATACACAGATATACATATAATTAAAGAAGCCTGAACGGCGGTCGTCATGATCTCCATTCAGGCTTCTTTTGTATCAATATAAATTTTTAACGTAACATCAGGAGAGTTTGTAGCGCTTGTTGGAATTGAGCATGTGAAGCGCCATAGCTTCCTGTGCCCGCTGAGGATCTCTGGCTCTGAGTGCTTCCAGAATCGCGACGTGCTCGATATCGACGCCCACCATATCCTCGATTCCCATCAGACCGCTTTTACTGATATGTGTAATCAGCTTCCTGGATGTGAGGAGGAGTTCGTAGATGATCTGATTATGGGATCCTTTCGCAATGCTCAGGTGAAAATCAATATCATACTCCAAAAATTTCTGGAAATTATAATTGGCAAAAGCTCCTGAGCAGAGGATATGATCGTTCCCATCTCGTCCAACTCCTCGGCTGTTGCCTTTTCTGCGGCAAGACGAGAGGACGTATCTTCCAGCATGGTACGCACGGTGATAATATTACCAAGGTTATGCTCACCCAAAAGGAAGGTCCAGGATAATGGAGCCATGAAGAAATTGGCGCTCTTGGAAGCGACAAAGGTTCCCTGTCCAGGCAGAATGCGCACAAGACCCAGTACGGAAAGAACCTTAAGCGCTTCACGGACGGCAGTTCTTCCAACGCCGAACATGGCAGCCAGATTTCTGTCTGACGGAAGCTTGTCGCCCGGCTTTAATTCACCTGAAATCAGGTTATCAGTCAGGTAGTCGGACATGACGTGGACGAGAGTCTCGACATAACTGGTTTTCTGTACCATCTGTGCCAACTCAGAGATATCCCCAGACGTCGTATTATTCAGCTGGCTTTCAATAAACAGTTCGATATTTTTTGCAAATGCATCCGGCGTCAACTGGAACAGATTCGGATCGACAGAGAGCTGTTCTGAAATGATATTCGCATATTTTAAGGCGTCTTTTCCGCCTTTTGTTTCGATATTTGATAATTTTGATATGCTTAAAAGCGGCTTTTTATCTTCATCAGACAAATATTTAGCGATAAATTCGCTTTGGGAAAGCATGAGCCTCCGTCGTAGAAGCAGCAGGTTTTCATGGACAAAGGCGGGATTTAAAATAGATTCTGCAGCATCCTGAGCGATGCCAGTAGGTTTTTCCATAACAGCAAGTCCTTTCAGTATAATGTTGTAAAAACCGGTCTGATACATTTTATAGTTTTAATTATATATAAATAAGAAGCAATTGACAAGAGTATAATGGGAATATCGAACATATTTTTTTGTATAACAGAATTATATTAAAAAAATCAGGAAAAATACATGGAAATTAAGGAAAAATAACCTTGCAAATTATAAAAAATGTGGTAAAATAATAGTAAAAAGAGGTCGACCACGTAATTGGATTTTACGTTATGGCGTAAAACATTGTCTCGATTGGGGAAGAGGCATAATTTCAAAAACGCGAGAGTTTAAGCGACAATCAAGGAGAGGAGAAAGTAAAATGACAAGAAAAGGCAGCGAATTAAGCGTAACACTGGAGCACATTTAAAAGGGGGAAGAGGTACAACGAGAGTTGTAAACATTCTTGAACCAGACGGAATGTACGGAACAGGCAGACTGTTTGGAGTAAGCATTATCCCGGTCGGCGGTTCTATTGGACAGCATACACATCAGGGAGATTTTGAAACATACTATATTTTAAAGGGCAAGGCAAAGGTGAATGACAATGGTACGGAGTACATTCTGGAACCAGGTGACATGACACACTGCAAGGACGGCGATTTCCACGCAATCGAAAATATCGGCGACTGCGATCTGGAATACATAGCAGTTATTCTTTACAGCGAAACAAAGAAGGAAGCATAATTATCACTGTTTACGTAACAGATAGAAAGGAAGAAAAAATCATGGGATATCCAAGTGACATTTTATCAACAAGAGCAATCATCAAACCAGGCAAATTTGTAGTAATTCCTCCAGAGGGATTAGTAAATAACGTAATTCCGGGAATCGAAGGATGTAAAGTGAGCATCATCGCTTCTCCAAAATACGGCGCAAGCTTCGTTCAGTACATGGTTGTTGCTGAGCCAAACGGCGGTACGACAAAGAAATTCGGAACAGAATCCAATATTGAGACATTCATGTTCATCAGCGAAGGCCACGGAAGCTTTACCGTTGACGGAAAGACATATGACGCACCGGAAGGCGCATACATCTACGCACCTGCAGGTGTCGGCCTTGAATTCAAGAATACAGGTTCTGAGCAGATGAAGGCTGTGTTATACAAACAGGTATTTATTCCGGCTGAAGGCGTAGGCGAGCCATACGTATACTTCGGCAATGTCAACGAGATGGAATACGCTTTATATGACAATATGGAAAATGTATTCATCAAGGATCTCCTTCCAGTTGATAAGGCGTTTGACATGAACATGCACATCCTTTCCTTTGCACCAGGCGGATGCCATCCATTCGTAGAAACTCACGTTCAGGAGCACGGCATGTACATCCTTGAAGGCGAGGGCGTTTATCTGCTGGATGACGAGTGGAAGATGATCAAGAAAAATGATTTCGTATGGTTTGGCGCATACTGCCCACAGGCTGCTTACGGTTGTGGCAGAACAAACTTTACATATATCTACTCCAAAGACTGCAACAGAGACGTAGAACTGTAATTACCGCATATTTTCCATTTCTTTCATATTCTTTATACAGCGGGAGCTGTCCGGCGGAATAACCGTCAGGGCAGCTCTTGTTTTTTGACAAAAAAACCGTATACTAGGGAATATGACAGATGATGAAAAGAGGAATGATTTCATGACGAGAGAAGAAGAAATTCTTGAGATATTAAAGGAATTGACGGAAGTCAGGAGTATTTCTGATACGGATCAGGAACGGCTGGCAGAAGAATATATAAAAGACAGGCTGGAAAACCAGGAGTATTTTCACAAGGTTCTGCAGTATCGGAATCAATGGATGGGAAACATGCTTCCTCCTGCCGGCAGTTATTCAATTCCTGGAGATTATCTGAAACGAGGAGCCGTATACGGACTTGTAAAAGGCAAGGGCAGAAAAACTCTGATTCTTACAGGCCACTACGATGTCGTGGGAGTAGAAGAATATGGAAATCTGAAAGATTATGCCTTTTCGGTGGATCAGCTTCTGGAAAAGATCAGCTTGTGTGGAAAAGACGGCGGATTTGATGATGAGGTCCTGATGGATGCGGCCTCCGGAGAATGGATATTTGGAAGGGGAACGGCTGACATGAAAGGCGGCCTGGCAGTGGGGATTGCCCTTCTGAATGAGTACGGGAAGCGGATGCAAAAAGAACAGCTGGAAGGGAATCTGCTGTTTATGGCGGTGCCGGACGAGGAATCCTATTCAGCCGGAATGAGAGGAGCCGTATCGCTTCTGAACAGCTTGAAGGACCAATACGACCTGGATTATCAGTGCCTGATCGATCTGGAACCAAACTTTATGTCGAAGGGGGCTCAGGAGGTGTTCGTAGGATCGGCAGGAAAGTGTATGCCGGCCGTTTTTGTTCAGGGTGCAAAAGCGCATGTGGGAAGCTGCTTTCAAGGGCTGAGTGCGGCGGGTATCATAGGAGAAATATTCGCGCGGACGGAGCTTTCGCCGGAATTTGCAGAAAGTTTTGACGGAGAAGTATGTATGCCGCCTACATGGCTTCAAATTCGTGACCGTAAGGAAGAATACGATGTATCGGTGCCGTACAGGGCCGGCGGATATTTCAATATGCTCAGTTTTTCAATGACTCCGGAGGAGGTGATGGAGAAACTGGAGGCCGTTTCCAGAGAGGCCGTTTCCTCTTACCAGAATAAAATGGAACAGATGTGGAAGCGGCTTATGAAGAAGGCAGAAGACAGCGCGGCCGATGATAGTACCGCTTTCAATACGGGCAGTGAAAAAGAGGGATGCCATGGAGCTTTCGTGCGTGCAGAGGTAATGAAATACGGGGATCTTCTGGAAGTATGCCGTTTGAAAGGGAAAGATGCATTTGAAAAATTTAATACGGAGCTTTATCAGATGGCGGCAGACAGGATACGGACCGGAGAGTGGAATTATCCTCAGGCGACGATCGAAATGATGAAAGCGGTGCTGGATTATTCAGGTATCGCTTCCCCTCTGGTTCTGCTGGGATTTGCTCCGCCTTATTACCCGGCTTTTCACAGCAGTATGCTGGGAAAAGAAAATGCAGGGGATCGCTGGTTTGAGGTGCTGGAGCGTGCAGGTGAGAAACGGTTCGGCCGCAGGATGCGTCGGAAGCATTATTTTACGGGAATCTCTGATCTTAGCTACTGCGGAATCAGCAGAAAGGGAATTGATGGGAGTATTTGCGGGCAGTCTAAAACGGAACAGGATAAGGGGGAAATGGAATTTTACGGACTTCATGCACCGCTTTGGGGAAAGCTGTACCAGATCGACTTCGACTCAATAAAAGAACTCAATATTCCGTCCTTATTGTTTGGTCCCTTATCCAAGGATATTCATCAGAGGACGGAGCGCGTAAATAGGGAAAGCCTGGTAAAGGAAATTCCAGAAATTATCATGGAAATGATCGAACAAATGTTTGCAAAATAACGCGATGTGTGGTAAGATATCCGCATAGATATCAGACAATCGGTTGTGGTTCCGGCAGTCCGGACACTTTACTCATCCATAGGAAAGGATTTACCATGGCAAAACAATTTATTAAAATACGCGGTGCAAATGAGCACAATTTGAAGAATATATCGCTGGACATTCCCAGAAATGAACTCGTTGTTCTGACCGGATTAAGCGGATCGGGAAAGTCTTCGCTGGCATTTGATACCATTTACGCAGAAGGCCAGAGGCGGTATATGGAGTCTTTGTCCTCTTACGCCAGGCAGTTCCTGGGGCAGATGGAGAAACCGGATGTTGAGAGCATAGAGGGGCTTTCTCCCGCGATTTCCATCGATCAGAAGTCGACAAACCGCAATCCGCGTTCGACGGTTGGAACTGTAACGGAGATTTATGATTACATGCGTCTTTTATATGCCAGAATAGGCGTTCCCCATTGTCCGAAGTGCGGAAGGGAGATTAAGAAACAGACGGTGGATCAGATGGTAGACCAGATTCTGGAGTATCCTGAGAAGACCAGAATCCAGATTCTTGCTCCGATTGTAAGGGGAAGAAAGGGCGAGCACGTTAAGCTGCTGGATCATACGAGGCGCAGCGGGTACGTACGTGTCCGTATTGATGGAAATCTCTATGAACTGTCTGAAGAGATTAAGCTGGATAAGAATATTAAGCATAATATTGAAATTGTTGTGGACCGCCTGACGGTAAGAGAGGGAATTGAAAAGCGTCTGACCGATTCTATCGAGATGGCTCTTTCACTGGGAAACGGCCTGATGATGGTGGATGTTCTGGACGGTGAAATTATGAACTTCAGCCAGAACTTTGCGTGCCCGGACTGTGGGATCAGCATCGACGAGGTGGAGCCGAGAAGCTTTTCCTTTAACAACCCGTTCGGCGCGTGCCCGGACTGTTTCGGCCTGGGATATAAGATGGAGTTTGACGAAGATCTGATGATACCGGACAAATCCCTGAGCATCAATCAGGGGGCTATTACCGTTTTGGGATGGCAGTCCTGTTCTACAAAGGGAAGTTTTACGAGGGCAATTCTGGACGCGCTGTGCAAAGAATATCATTTTGACCTGGATACCCCGTTTGAGGATTACCCCCAGGAGGTGCACGATGTACTGATTAACGGAACCAATGGGAAAGAAATAAAAGTGTACTATAAGGGACAGCGGGGCGAAGGCGTGTATGACGTGGAGTTTGAAGGCCTGGTTCAGAATGTTGCAAGGCGTTACAGAGAGACGTTTTCAGAGAGCTCCAAGGCAGAATATGAGACATTCATGCGCATTACTCCATGTCCGGCCTGCGGCGGAAAAAGGCTGAAGAAAGAGTCGCTGGCAGTGACGGTGGGTGATAAAAACATCTTTGATGCTACGAATATGTCGATCGTAAAGTTCCGCGAATTTCTGGACGGCCTGCAGCTTACCGATATGCAGAATGCCATTGGACATCAGATTTTAAAAGAAATCAGAGCCAGAGTGACATTCCTCATTAACGTGGGACTGGACTATCTTTCTTTAAGCCGTGCGACAGGCACGCTTTCCGGAGGCGAGGCACAGCGAATCCGCCTTGCTACCCAGATTGGTTCCGGTCTTGTAGGCGTAGCCTACATCCTGGATGAACCAAGCATCGGGCTGCATCAGAGAGATAATGACAAACTTCTGAAAACGCTGCTTCACCTACGCGATCTGGGCAACAGCGTCCTAGTCGTAGAGCACGATGAGGATACCATGAAGGCTGCGGACTGTATCGTGGATATCGGGCCGGGGGCAGGAGAACACGGCGGAAATGTAGTTGCAGTGGGCACCGCGGAAGAGATTATGCAGTGTGAAGATTCCATAACAGGGGCATACCTGAGCGGACGGCTTCAGATTCCGGTGCCAAAAGAGCGGAGGAAAGCGACAGGATTTCTGACAGTCCGCGGAGCGCGGGAAAACAATCTGAAAAATATTGATGTGACATTTCCTCTCGGCGTAATGACGTGTGTAACAGGTGTATCCGGGTCTGGAAAATCTTCTCTTGTAAATGAGATTCTCTATAAATCCCTGGCAAAGAAACTGAACCGCGCGCGGACCATACCGGGAAAATATAAATCCATGGAAGGCGTGGAACAGCTGGATAAGATTATCGCGATTGACCAGTCTCCCATCGGAAGGACACCCCGTTCCAATCCGGCTACGTATACGGGCGTATTCGATATGATCCGTGATCTGTTCGCATCCACGACGGACGCAAAAGAGAGGGGATATCAGAAAGGGCGTTTCAGCTTTAATGTGAAAGGCGGCCGCTGCGAAGCCTGCAGCGGAGACGGAATCATTAAGATCGAAATGCATTTCCTGCCGGACGTTTATGTGCCCTGTGAAGTATGCGGTGGAAAGCGGTACAACAGAGAAACGCTGGAAGTGAAATATAAAGGAAAGAATATATACGATGTACTGAATATGACCGTAGAAGAGGCGATGAAATTTTTCGAAAATGTACCTTCCATTTACAGGAAAATTGCGACATTATATGACGTAGGCCTTTCTTATATACGCCTCGGGCAGCCTTCCACAGAGCTTTCCGGAGGTGAAGCGCAGAGAATTAAACTGGCTACGGAGCTGAGCAGAAGAAGTACGGGCAAGACGATCTATATTCTGGACGAACCGACGACGGGGCTTCATTTTGCGGATGTGCATAAGCTGATCGAGATTTTAAGGCGCTTATCAGAAGGCGGCAATACGGTAATTGTAATTGAACATAATCTGGACGTGATCAAGACGGCGGATTATATCATCGATATCGGCCCTGAGGGAGGCGACAAGGGCGGTACGGTAATCGCTCAGGGAACACCGGAAGAAGTGGCGGAGAACCCGATTTCCTACACAGGGCAGTACGTAAAGAAGTATCTGCAAGAACAGCAGATACAGGTACATGAATAAAATCAGGAATTTATAAAGGGAATATCTTGCAGAAGCCCCGGAACCGTGCCCCCTGGGACCAGGATGTGGCAGACGCGCAGTATGTTCTGATTTGATACGCGGTTTCTGCAGAAAACAGAGGAGACAATTATGCTAATAATCAGAGGAGCAGACATATATGCCCCCGACCATATAGGAATCCGTGATGTGATGGTCTGCGGAGGGAAAATTGAGCTGATTCGTGAGAGGATTGAAGTTCCGGCAGACTTTCCGAATTGCCGGGAGATCGACGGTTCAGGCCTTATCATGACTCCGGGGCTGATCGATCAGCATGTTCATATTACGGGAGGCGGTGGAGAAGGAAGTTTTCATACCCGTGTTCCGGAAGCGAAACTTTCTGACTTCGTCAATGGAGGCGTAACGACGGTTGTCGGCCTTCTGGGTACCGATGGAATTACTAGGAGTGTGGAAAACCTGACGGCCAAAGCGAAGGCCTTGAAAGAAGAAGGAATGACCGCATATGCCCTGACGGGTTCATATGGCTATCCCAGTCCGACGATTACGGGAGATGTAAAGAAGGATATCGTATTTATCGATGAGATTCTCGGCCTTAAACTGGCTATATCGGATCATCGGGCGCCGAATATTCCGACAGATGAATTGATTCGTACGGCAAGCGACGTGCGTACTGCCGGAATGGTAAGCGGAAAGCCGGGGATTCTCGTTCTTCATATGGGAGATGACAAGGCGGGGCTTCAGCCGGTATTCGATGCCCTTGAGAAAACATCGATTCCCATTAAAACATTCCGCCCAACTCATGTGAGCAGGAACCATAACCTGCTTCTGCAGGCCTTCCGGTTTGCAAAAATGGGCGGATATATTGATTTGACATGTGATAATGAAGAGGACAAAGAAGTGGCAGAGGCGCTGTTACTGGCGAAACAGGAAGGTGTTCCACTTGACAGGATTACCATGAGCTCTGATGGGCAGGGAAGCTTCTCCAGCTATGACAGCCAGGGAAATCTTACAAAAATGGGCGTCTCCAGCCTGTCGGCCATGCTTCACCAGCTGAAAGATCTGATAGAAAACCATGGATATTCCATGGAAGAGATCCTGCCTCACATGACAAGCTATGTAGCACGCGCCCTTGAGCTGTATCCGAAAAAGGGATGTATTGAGGAAGGTGCAGACGGAGATATTCTTCTCATGGAGAAAAACTGCAGCCTTCATACGGTTATCGCTATGGGAAAGATCATGATGAATGAAGGAAATATCGTGGTAAAAGGAACGTATGAGGATTAAAATGAGAGCGACCGGGATACCTTTTTAAGAAAAAACGGGAAGAAATTTTTCAGAAATCCTTGTCAATCTTCCATTCCTATTCTATAATGAGAAAACAGTCGAAACGGCAGACAAATTTGGATGCCGTTTTGTTGTTCAAGAAGAAACCGTTATTCTGGTGGGTATGCCCACTTTGTTCAATGATTGAAGACAATAAAAGGAGGACTCCCGATGAATCGAGAGATGATTATCGTACTTGACTTCGGCGGACAGTATAATCAGCTGATTGCCAGAAGGGTCAGAGAATGTAATGTCTACTGTGAAGTGCATTCTTACAGTATGGGACTGGAAAAGATAAAGGAAATGAATCCAAAAGGAATTATTTTCACAGGCGGCCCCAACAGCGTATATGGAGATGATTCCCCAAGGTGTCCTAAGGAAATTTTCGAGATGGGAATTCCGGTACTGGGGATCTGCTATGGCTCCCAGCTGATGAGCTATCTTCTGGGCGGAAGCGTAAAGACGGCTCCTGTCAGCGAGTACGGTCATACAGAGGTGGAAGTGGATCCTTCCTCTGTCATTTTCGGTGATGTGTCTCCAAAGACCGTATGCTGGATGAGTCATACGGATTATATTGAGAAAGCTCCGGAAGGCTTCCGGGTAATTGCCCATACTCCTGTATGCCCGGTAGCAGCAATGGAAATGCCGGAAAAGAAACTGTACGCAGTCCAGTTCCATCCGGAAGTGATGCATACGAAGGAAGGCATGAAGATGCTGTCCAATTTCGTATATAATGTATGCGGCTGTTCCGGAGATTGGAAGATGGATTCCTTTGTAGAAACCACGATTAAAGAAGTGCGCGAAAAGGTTGGATCAGGCCGTGTCCTCTGTGCCCTTTCCGGCGGAGTAGACTCTTCCGTAGCGGCAGTTCTACTGTCAAAGGCGGTAGGAAAACAGCTTACCTGCGTATTTGTGGACCATGGACTTCTCCGTAAGGATGAAGGGGATGAAGTAGAGGCTGTATTCGGTCCAAACGGCCACTATGACCTGAACTTCATACGCGTGAATGCACAAGAACGCTTTTATGAAAAGCTGGCCGGAGTAGAAGATCCGGAAAGAAAAAGAAAGATTATCGGTGAAGAATTTATTCGTGTATTTGAGGAAGAGGCAAAGAAGATCGGGGCTGTTGATTTCCTGGTACAGGGAACCATCTATCCGGACGTTATCGAATCCGGGCTGGGAAAATCCGCAGTAATCAAGTCCCATCACAATGTGGGCGGCCTTCCGGATTATGTGGATTTCAAGGAGATTATTGAGCCGCTTAGACTTCTGTTTAAGGATGAAGTACGCAGAGCAGGTCTGGAACTTGGCATTCCGGAATATCTCGTATACAGACAGCCGTTCCCAGGTCCCGGTCTGGGCGTCCGCATCATCGGTGAAGTGACGGCAGAAAAGGTTAAGATCGTTCAAGAGGCAGACGCGATTTATCGTGAAGAAATCGCAAAAGCAGGCGTGGATAAGAACCTCGGCCAGTATTTTGCAGCCCTTACCAATATGCGTTCCGTAGGCTGTATGGGTGACGGAAGAACGTATGACTATGCGATCGCACTGCGTGCCGTACTGACATCCGATTTCATGACAGCCGAGTCCGCAGACCTTCCATGGGAGGTGCTCGGAAAAGTGACAAGCAGAATTGTAAACGAAGTGAAAGGCGTGAACAGAGTGCTGTATGACTGCACAGGGAAGCCGCCGGCAACGATAGAGTTTGAATAGTAGAAAGGGAGCCGGGAAGCCGCTTAAACAGCGGACTTTCCGGCTCTTTGTGTGTGGCGTGATACCTGTTTGATACCTATATCATAAAATGATTTTATTTCGTGTACTTTCTGAATAAGGTTGCAGTAAATAAGGTCATTAAAATCGAGCCACATAATAATTCTATCGACATAGCAAATTGTGTGGCACCTGATGAAGGCGCTGCACTTCCTTGCCCTACGGTTATAAGTGTAAAGAAACTATAAAATAAACTCTGAAACCAATCATTTAATAGTTGAAAGTTAAATGAGAAATTGAAATTATAAAAGTAGTTTATTGGTAGTTGTGATGAAGCTGGAGTGAAGCCCGTAAACATATAAATAATACTAAATAGAAATATCAATAAAGTGATACTTATAAAAGCCCTAGAAGGTTTCTCGCCATATCCAATAGTTGATTCTAATAAAAAACAAGGTATAGTGGATATGCCTTTTTTTACTTCTTGTTTCTGCTTTCTTACGCTGATAATAAAAAATTAGCAATATGATTATCTTCTTCTCGAATATGATTAGAAGCCCATATTTGTTCTATAGAATAATAGGTGTTGGCTACTTCTTCATATATAGAACGTTTCCATATTTTGTATATTTTAAGTTGTCGTATACTAGAAAAATTGACTATGTCATGAAATGAAAAAGCAGTGATTTTACATCTTGAGTCAATACTAAAATCTTCCATAGTACCACGGAATGCAATATTAAAATTACGTGATGGGGAGAAAATAGATGTCTGATTCAAAATGGTTTTACCTATAAACTCCACATTATTAAAACAAATTCTATGAAATATACATTTATAAAATGACATATTATCAAAAGAGGTATGAGTTAATACATTTATAAAATGACATATTATCAAAAGAGGTATGAGTTAATCTGCCAACACTAAAG
>NZ_QSDR01000014.1 GCF_003464085.1 Clostridium sp. AM58-1XD | reverse complement strand
GGCGAGGAAGGCAATGGCGGCACCATTAAAATCACCGGCGGCACGGTCATAGCCAACGGCAGCGGCGCCGGCGCGGGCGTCGGCGGCGGCATCAGCGGCGGCTCCGGCGCCATCACCATTGGCGGCAACGCCCATGTTACCGCTGTTGGCGGTGACAAAATCAGCAATTCGTATTTAACCACCGACAGCAACGGAATCATCCGAATTGGCGGCAACGCGGTGGTGAATGCTACCGGCGGCGGTGGCATGGTAGATGATAATTACCAGGTGTTTATCACCGGCGGCACGGTCACGGCCATCGGCAGCAGCGGTATCGGCGGCAGCGGTATCGGCGGCGGCGGTGTCGGCGCGGGCGGCGCTGTCACAATTACCGGCGGTATGGTCACGGCCGCCGGCCATACCGGCATTGGCGGTGGCGCTGGTTACAAAGGCGCTGGCGCTGCTGTTACCATCTCCGGTCAACGCACCAGCGTGACGGCGACCGGCGTCCAATATGCCAATGATGTAGGCAGCAGCAGATACAACAACAACGGCGGCAGCTTGTCCGTCACAGACGGGGCCACTCTGGAAATGACAGGCATCGGCACCAACGCCGCAAGCCAGGAGTACAAAAACTGCACCCTTATCGACAAGGACGGTATCCTCACACATTACGGTGAGAATGGAACTAAGATTGCGGAAAAGCCTGAGATCACTTCCCAGCCGCAGGATCAA
The DNA here is from genome assembly GCF_003464085.1 of Clostridium sp. AM58-1XD. Classification (GTDB taxonomy): domain Bacteria; phylum Bacillota; class Clostridia; order Lachnospirales; family Lachnospiraceae; genus Lachnoclostridium_A. Next base: position 116,209 of record NZ_QSDR01000014.1, on the reverse strand, counting down.
ACCACATATGTGGGCGGAGTGGTCACACTTTCTGTGGCTGCCCATATTGCGGACGGTGGTACGCTCTCTTACCAATGGTACTCGCTAAATAATGTAGCCGCGATTCAAAGGATTCCAGGCGCAACTTCGGACAGCTACACAGTCCCCACGGAAGTAGTGGGAGACATCGACTACTGTGTTGAGGTAACCAACACAAATCATAATGACACCGCTACCACTGAAAGCTATTGGGCTAAAGTGACGGTCAAGGCACTGACTAACGCGGAAACACCTGACATTACACAACAGCCCCGGGGCGGCACTTATATGCAAAATGAAATCGCCACCCTGACCGTAGCCGCCAGCGTAACTGATGGCGGCATACTGTCCTACCAGTGGTACAGCAACGCCACGGACAGCAATACAGGCGGCACAGAGATTCCAGGCGCAACCTCGGCCAGCTACACGGCTCCTACGGGGACAACAGGCACGACTTATTACTATATCGTTGTCACCAACACCAATAATCGTGCAACCGGCCAAAAGACGGCCACATCCACAAGCAATGTCGCGGCAGTAACAGTCACTGGCAATTCCAGCGGCGGAGGCGGCGGGGGCGGAGGTGGAGGCGGCACCTATACTCCACCAGCTCTAAAGGACAGTTACACATCCGGCGGAAACCAGATCGGTCAGTCCGTTTCGCGTTCTGATTTGCAGCGGCTGATAGATTCCGGCAAAAGCCTGACCATGCAGAGCGACACGGTGAAAATGACATTTGACCCGACGGCGCTGAAAGCCATCTTAGCGGCGGTACCAGCCACGGCCGGCAATATCTCCTTTGCAGCCGCCCCAGCGGACATCAGCGCATACCCGGAGGCCGCGCAGCTCATCGGCGCCCGCCCGGCATACAGCTTTAACGTCAGTTATCAGGACAGTAATGGAGATTCGGTCACGGCCAATGTAAACTTCCCGGCAGGCTCGGCCTCCATCGCCCTGAATCATTTGCCTGCGGCGGGAGAAGCCACTGCAAGCCTGTTCGTGGTCTATGTGGACGGCAGCGGCACCGTGACCTGGCTTGACATGTCCAGCTATGCGGATGGCAAGATGCTGGCCGACGTTCCTCATTTTTCCATCTATGGCGTGGCTTACAAGACGTCCGTGCCGGTGTTTGCTGACATCGAGGGCCATTGGGCGAAAGAGGATATGGAGTTTGTGGCGGCGCGGAAACTGCTCTCCGGTACGGGGAACAACCTGTTCTCTCCTGACAGCACCATGACAAGGGGGATGTTCGTGACAGCACTGTATCGGCTTGCAGGAACTCCGCAAGTATCCGGTGAAGGCGGGGCTTTCGGTGATGTATCTGCTGACGCCTACTACGCCAACGCGGTAAAATGGGCGGCGCAGAAAAAGATCGTCAACGGAACCTCGGCCACCACCTTTAGTCCTGATGCAGCCGTGACAAGGGAGCAGATGGCGGTCATCATGACCAACTATGCCGAACAGATGGGCTATTCCATTCCCACACCCCTGAAAGAAGCCGCCTTTGCAGACAGCGGCGCCATCAGCGCGTGGGTAACAAAGGAAGTTTCCGCTATGCAGAGGGCCGGTATCATCCAGGCCAAGGACGGCAACCGCTTTGATCCGCAGGGAAACGCCACCCGCGCAGAAGGTTCGGCGGTGCTGCACCGGTTCGTGGAAACCATCATCGAGCCGGCTATGGCCACGGGCTGGGTAAAGAATGATTCCGGCCACTGGCTCTATTATCTGGACGGCAAGGCCCTCTCTGACTGGCAGAACATCGGCAGGCTGCGCTACTACTTTGGCGTGGACGGCGTAATGCACGAAGGCTGGAAGCGGGAGGACGCCACCGGGAAATGGTACTTCTATACCAGCAGCGGAGCTTCCACCGGCTGGAAAGAGATTGACGGAAAATGGTACTATTTCTTTGAAGACGGAGCTATGGCAGTAGATACTAAAGTGGACGGCTATGAAGTAGGACCGGATGGGGCAAGAAAAGAATCCTGATTTTCCGCTATACTAAACATCAGACATTAAGAAAGCCGTCGTCCGCCATCAGGGGACGACGGCTTTCCTGTGTACGGCTTGGAAAGGAGGCATCTATGAAAAATGGGTACTGGCGATAGGCTATGATGAAAACAAATGACGTGATATAAATGCAGACGGGCTTTGATTATGCTATACTCTTTGTAAGGCATATAGAAAATCGGAAAGTTACTAATTTATTCTGAATAAATAGATAAGGATTAAGATGAGAGATCGGTGGGGATTGCTGTTGTGGGAAAATTCTGAGGGCTTACACGGGTGAAAAGATGGGGCAGAAACAGACGGTTAAAATTAGAATTGAAAATGCTGCAATATACATGATCACAGCGGCGGCAGCCATGATGTTTATTGCCAGTTTTATTCCTGTATCCGGGATATCAGCAGCTATGCATGAGATGATGGAGACGAACAGGATGGTACAGAGAGCCTTTTCCATCATGCTGATCGGCACTTCCTTCGGATTGATGAAGAGAAAGCGGGTATCCTGGCTGATTACGGCAGTTGTTTGTACGGTGAACCTGATTCGAAGCTTCTCTATGCTGTGGCAGCCGGAAGCAGTTGTTTTTATGATTCTGAATGTACCCGTACTGGCCGTGCTTATCGTATGCAGAAAAGATTTCTGCTGTCCGCCAGGAAAGAGAACTGCAGTGCAGGCGGCAGTTTTTCTGCTTTTTTCAATGGTTGGCATCGTGGTGAACGCAGGAATCAGCTACCACGACTTGAAAGCAGCAGTATCCTCCGGGGAACAGCTCCATTTTACCGACAGCCTGCTGTATGCCGTCGAAACTGTGTTTGGGGTGAATACCAGCAGTCTTTACCCGTCTTCCCGCAATGTGACGCGATTTGAAACCGCGATGGTCTGGTTCAGCTGGATCTGCATTTTTGCTTCTCTTTCCTATGCCGCCAGACCATGGATTAAAAAACAGATTAGGACAGGAAATGACTTTCAGCATGCCAGGACGCTTGTAAATCTTTACGGCCAGAACCCGTGTTCTTATCTGGCGCTGGAAGAAGATAAAACGTGGTACTTTGGTGAAAAGGCAGACGGTGTTATTCCTTATGGAGTCGTGCGTGATACAATTGTTATCAATGGTGATCCCATATGCGCCGACGATGATTTTCCTGTCCTGTTGAATGAGTTCAAGGACTTCTGTCTGAGGAGTGCGCATAATCTGTTTTTTCTCAGTATTACGGACCATTTTTTAGAAGAGTATAAAAAGCAGGGCTTTGGTATCGTCAAGTGCGGGGAAGAGGCCCGGTTCCGCCTCAAAGATTATGGTATTTCCGGTAAAAAAGGGGCGAAAATGCGTATGAACATCAATCATGCGTCAAATGCGGGAGTGACTGTACATGAATACGAGATTAACAGAAAGAAGGATCGGGAGCTGGAAGCTGAATTTAACAGGATTACCAAAGAGTGGATATCAAAAAAGAAGAGCAGCCTTCTGTCATTTACTTTGGGCGGAGTGGGATTTGACAATCCCATGGATAAACGGTATTTTTACGCATTGAACGGAGCTGGAAGAATGTGCGCGTTTATCGTCTTCGTCCCTTTTGACGCAATGAAAGGTTATATGGCAGATGTAACTAGGCATGGAGACGAAGCGCCAGGCGGCATACTTGAAAAAATTATGTATGAAGCCTTGATGAAGTTTAAAGAAGAGGGAATTCAGTATGCAAGTCTGGGAGTGGCACCGCTGGCCGGTCTGGAAAGTGGGGAAGAACGAGGCGGCGCCGTTCAGAGGCTGCTGGAATTTGTATATCACCATCTGAATGACTGTTACGGATTTCAGGATCTATACAGGGCGAAGGAAAAATACAGCCCTACCGAGTGGCTGCCGGAGTATTATGCATATCTTCCGAAAATTCCGACGCCGAACATGTTTTATGCCGTAGTGCGGATTCAGAATCCCAAAGGAATCATGGATTATGTCCGTTCCTTTCTGAAGGGAAGGATTCAGCGGAAGAAAACGGAAGACGGGCGGTAATTTGGCGGAAATGGAAGTGATGGAAAAAATGGAAGAAAATGAAAGAAAGACGGCAAAGCGGGGGACAAAAGGCTACTTTCATACGAAGGATATCAGGCTTTATTATGAGATTTACGGGAAAGGCATGCCTCTGATTATGCTTCATGGGAATGGAGAATCTCACAGGATATTTTATCGGCAGGCAAGAGAACTGGCGGTAAAATATCAGGTAATCCTGGTTGACAGCCGCGGTCATGGAAAATCCGTAATCAAACGCAGAAAACAGGGAATCCCTCTTTTAATTTCAGATATGGCAGAGGATCTGGTGTGCCTGATGGATTATCTGGGAATAGGTAAGGCGATACTGCTCGGTTTCAGCGACGGTGCGAACGTGGCTCTGGATGCGGCCAGCAGCCATCCGGAACGGGCGGCCGCTGTGGTTTCCGTGAGCGGAAATGCGCTTCCCTCCGGGCTGTACCGATTTGTACGCCTGTTTATCATGGCAGAATATCTGCTGACCTGTATACTGGAACATATTCCATACAGCTTAAAATTGAGAAAAAAACTGATTTACAGACGGCAGCTGGCCGGGCTGATGCTCTATTCTCCGCGTCTGAATGCCGATCGCCTGGGACAGATCACAGCACCGGTCCTTCTGCTTGCAGGTATGCTTGACCTGATCCGCCCGTCCCATACGAGATGGATGGCAGATATGATTCCTCACAGCGATCTCAAGCTGATCAGGAGGGCAACGCATACTGCTTTTTTGAAGAAAGAAAAGCAGTATATGAACTACATTTGGATGTTCTTAGAACGCCGTGTTCCCGGCGGTCAGTCCGCCACCAGTTTTTCCGATATAAAGTGATTGAAAAACTGAATAAAAGGTCCAAGCCCCAGAGCACAGACAAGGGTTCCGATTCCGGCAAGACCACCGAAGAGCAGACAGATGATTACGCACAGCGTATCGGTTGCCATCCTGCACCAGAAATAAGGAAGTGGAAGACGATCCTGCAACATGAGCGCCAGACTGTCGTAAGGAGCGATGCCCAGATCGGCCGTCTGATAAAGAGAGGCGGCCAGGCTGAGAACAAGCATACCGATTACCATGACGGTCAGCTTTTGAGGGAAGGACTCCGGTTCAGGCAATATATGGGTAAACAGTTCCGTAAAGGCCATACTGATGGTTCCGACACCAAACCAGTTGACAAACGTTCCGAGTCCAAGGTAACATCTTCCCCATACCCATTCTGCCAAAAACCACAGACAATTGGCGGCAAGAAGAGCTTTTGCAAAATTTACTTGTATCCGGCTGCCGATCGCCATCATCATCGCGCTCGACGGATCATTTCCAAGCATGGAAAGTTTAAATAGACAGATGCCAAGGCCCAGGAGGATAATTCCCGACACCATGACAGCGATTCTTTTATAGCCTGCTTTCGTTCGTATCGTCCACTGCATAAATAATCTCCTTTTTTCTCTATCCTATTTTCTCTATCATATCTTTCACAGTGGAAACCATCTATCAGATTTGTTGCGTAAATATCATAATTATTATATACTTTAAAGAAAAGGGGAATGGGACTGTGAAGCGTGTTCAGAACAAGGAACTGGTGTATCTGGCCTATGTAAGACGGGAAAGTCAGTTTATTCATCATACATACGATGATGAACGGCGTATATACGAGTTGATTCAGCGCGGAGACGCCTCCGCGGCTGACCTGGGATATGAAAAGTTTACCGGCGCACATAATGGTACGCTGTCCCGGAATCCTCTCAGAAATAAGCAGTATCTTTTTGTGGTTGAGACAGCACAGGCAGCCAGAGCGTGTATCCAGGGGGGAATGCCGTATCAGACTGCTTATGACCTAAGCGATTTGTATATCCAGAAGGCAGATGAATGTAATGCGGTTGAGGAGCTGAATGATCTGTATCTGGAGATGGTTTCTGATTATATCAAACGAATGAAGGCGATTAAGAGCAGGACGATTGATTCAAAACCGGTAAAACAGTGTATTGACTATATCTGCTGCCACTTACATGAAAAAATAACAGTCCCTGTCCTGGCAGAATACGTGGGATTAAATCCTAATTATCTGTCAGTGCTGTTTAAAAAGGTAATGAAGTGTACGATTTCCGACTATATCAGGGATCAAAAGCTGGATACGGCCAAGAACATGCTGAAGTACTCGGAATTTTCAATTTTGGATATCTGCAGCCTTCTGGCGCTGGGATCACAGAGCCATTTTACAGAACTTTTAAAGGCTGAATCAGGACTGACTCCCAAACAGTACCGGGACCGGTACAGCCAGGCAGAAACAACAGAACGATTTGAATAAAAAGTTAAATCAGATGGTCGGATGAGATGGGGCAGCTTTACCCGGTTCGGGTAGGACTGCCCCATCTCATCCGCATACGACTTAACTGCGCAATCGCTTTCAAAAAGATAGATTAACAGGAGCGGATGTGGTATAATGACCGCAGGGCGGGCATTATACCTGCGCATACCGTTTTCTGCGATAACCGCAGAAAACCGGGCGCAACATTGCATCAATATTGGGGAGTAAGCATATGAGCAGAAAAGGAAAAATAAAACTGTGCACATCGCTTTTCGTGTCGGTTCTTGTACTTGCCGGCTGCAGAAACGAAAGTTCAGTGGTGAATTATGAGGAATCACAGGAAGAGGTTACAGAAATATCTTTCTTTGGAAATAAGTATGAACCGGAAAATGTTATGGTTATTGAGGAAATTATATCGGATTTTATGGTAAAGAATCCGGATATCAGGGTGTCTTATGAAAGCCTTAAGGGATCAGAATATTATGAGGCCCTGGAAAAGCGGATGGCAGCTCGAAAAGGCGACGATGTGTTTATGGTGAATCACGATGCGGTGCTGGCGTTGGAAGCAACAGGACAGCTGGCAGATTTGTCCGGGCTCAGTACGATTTCAGGATATACGGATCAAATGCTCAGCCAGATGGAGAACGGCGGAAAGATCTACTGGGTCCCTACAACGGTGTCCGTTTTTGGACTTTACTGCAATATGGATCTTTTAAAAGAACATGGACAGAAGGCGCCTGAAAACTTTCAGGAGTGGGAAGACAGCTGTACGTATTTTAAAAATCTTGGAATTACCCCGATTATCGCCAACAATGATATCTCTTTAAAAACCCTTGCGATCGGTAAGGGATTCTATCCACTGTACCGTGATAACAGACAGGCAGAAGCATTTGACAGGCTGAACAGGGGAGAAGATCAGCTGAGCCAGTATCTGTCTCCTGGTTTTTCCATGGCTGAGGATTTGATAGACAGAGGATTTATCGATGGAGAAAAAGCGCTGCATACAAAGAAAACATCAGACGATCTTATGGAATTTACAGAAGGAAACGCTCCGTTTATGCTGACAGGCGCATGGGCGGCAGGACGTGTGGAAAATATGCAGCCGGGTTTCGAGTTTCAGGTCGTTCCATATCCGATTTTGGAGGATGGGAATATGCTAGTCATAAATGCAGATACGCGTCTTAGCATCAATGCGGACAGCACGCATTTGGAAGCTGCAAAAAGATTTGTAGAATATTTTACACAGGCGGACAATATACAGAAATTTGCGGATCAGCAGTCTTCATTCAGCCCGCTGAAAGGCGGGAGTCCTTCTTCCGTCAAAGAAATCCAGCCATTAATACCCTGTTACCAGTCAGGCAGCATTGTGATTGGAGCGGATGGAAAGCTGGACCTGCCCATATGGGAGCTGACGGCCCAGGTATCGGAAAAGCTGCTGTCCGGTGAGACGAATGAGTCGGCTATGAGTTGGATGGATGAGACGATACAGGAAAGGGGATTAAAATGAAACGAGAGAGCACCGCAGGCATCAAGAAAAAGATTGCTCTTGCGGCTGTAGTTGTCATTGCGGCTCTTGGTTTCCTGACCTTTTCTTTTATACAGGAGGTAAAGGAGCAGCTTTGGGAGCAGTCGGTCAGTACAATTATGGAGAGTACCAGGCAGGGCTGCAATACCCTCAGAGTGCAGCTGATCGACGACTATAATTCCCTGAGAGCCACAGCAGAACATCTGAATGAGTTGTCTGGAAAAGACAGGGAACAAAGAGCTCGCGTGGAGGAAATGTTGTCTGAATATTCGCAGACGGAAAGTGGTACCAGCCTGTATTTGAAAGACGGCACGTGCATTCCGGCGGGGACACAGATGGACATGGAAGCCCAAAAAGCCCTGTTTGAAAGCGGGTTGCCGGAAGGCGTTGTCAATCCTCACATCAGCAGTGTGACAGGAGTGAACGTGTTCGATATTTTTATAGAGATAAAGATGGCGGATGGGACAGAAGGCTATCTGATTAAGGAATATGAGGTGGACGAAATTGCCGACAGCTTCAGCCTGTCCTTTTATAATAATTCCGGATTTTCCTATGTGGTAAATGCAAAAGGTGAAATCCTGATCCGTTCCCCTCACCCGAACAGCAATAAAACGATTAAAAATATCTTTGATATGCTTCCGGAATCACAAAATTCTTCAGATGGCCTGACCGAGTTCAGGCGGTCTTTGGAAAATTCACGAACAGGATGGGCAGTTTTTACGTACCAGAATGAGAAAACGGTATTTTGCTATATACCGCTGAAGCTGGGATCGGACTGGCATTTGATTTCGATTATCCCTCAAAAGGTAGTAAATGCTCAGACGAATGCGATTCTGCTGCGTTCCCTTGCACTCATTGTCAGTATTATATTTGGAATCTCCGCGCTGGCTGCATTTTATATGCGATATGCCAACAGGACGAACAGAAGGCTGAAAAATCAGGCTGATTATATCGGTCATCTGTACAATGCGATACCAGAAGGCGTAGCCCTGATTACAGCAGAAACGCCGAATTGTTTTCTGCAGCTGAATCAGGAGGGACTGCGCCTGCTGGGGTATCCGGAAGGTGCCAAAAACAATGCGCCAAAGGGAACTGAACTTCAGAAAACGGTCCACCCGGAAGATTACCGGAAGATGGAAGAACTTTTCAGAAAAGCTTCTGAAGACGGCCAGAAACATGGATTTGAAACGAGAATGGTCAGGCTGGAAGGCGGCTGGTTCTGGGCGAACGGTATGATTGAAAAAACACTGGATGAAAATGGAATTCCGGTGTTGATTGCTGCATTTCATGATATTACAGTTGAAAAACTGGCTGGTGAAGCTGCGGAGAGGGAAAAGCTTCAGGAGCGAATCACCCTTGTTGGAGCCATATCCAATGCTTATCCTGTTATAATCAGCATCAATCTGACGAAGGATACGCTTAATTTTATATACGTGAAACAGAATCTGATGATAGGTCTTGGGGAAGAAAAGCAATACAGCCGTCTGTTCGGAAACATTCTGTATACGATTCATCCGGGAAGCAGGGACGAATTCCAGGAGAAATTTGCACTGGACAATCTCAGGGAAGCGCTTGGACCTGAGAAAAATGAAGTTTATATAGAGACAGAACAGAAGCTTATGGATGGAAAATATCACTGGACATCCATTCAGATTATTAATGTGGACAATCCGTATTCAGAGGATAAGCTGGCAATTCTTATTTCGCGGCGTATCGACGAACAGAGATACGAGCATGAACAGCATCGCCAGGCGCTTCAGAGCGCTCTGGACAGCGCGCGGGCGGCCAGCGTAGCCAAGAGCCAGTTCTTATCAAATATGAGCCATGATATTAGGACACCGATGAATGCAATCGTAGGAATGACAGCTATTGCAGCGTCTCATCTGGATGACCGTGACCGCGTGATGGAATGTTTAACAAAGATCGAATTGTCCAGCAGCCATCTACTTGGCCTGATCAACGACGTGCTGGATATGTCAAAAATAGAGAGCGGAAAACTGTCTATAAAAAATGAGCCATTTAATTTCGCAGAGCTGGTGTCAGATACGGTCGATCTGATCCTGCCTGAAGCGAATGCAAAACGGCTGAAAACAGAAGTGCGGCTGTCTGCCCTGAAAAATGAGAATGTCGTAGGAGATTCCCTGCGTCTTAGGCAGGTGTGCATTAACATCCTGAGCAATGCTGTAAAGTATACGCCGGAAGGCGGGACTGTCCGAGTGGAAGCGAGGCAGATGGAAGGATTCCGAAGAGGATTCCAGAATTATGTATTCCTCTGTGCGGATAACGGAATCGGTATGAGCAGCGAATTTTTGAAAAAGATTTTTCAGCCGTTTGAACGGGCGCAGGATTCGACAAGCAGTAAAGTAGCCGGCACAGGACTGGGAATGGCAATTACAAAGAATCTGGTGGATTTAATGAATGGAGATATAACTGTTGAAAGCACGCCGGGACAGGGATCGGTGTTTACGGTTACCATCCTTTGCAGCAGCAGGAGGAATGCCAGGAAAAACTGCCTCAGGAGTGGGCAGGGATGCGCTGCCTGGTGGCAGACGACGATGAACAGATATGCCGCAACGCCGCTGAGATTTTGGGAGAGCTGAATCTGCGTGTTCAATATGATACGACAGGTGAAAAGGCAGTCCGTACAATTCTAAGGGCAGCTGAGGCAGGTGATCCTTTCCGATTGATAATTGTCGATTGGAAGCTGCCTGATGTGAATGGAGTGGATATGGCAAGGCGGATCAGAAAAAAACTGGGGGCCGAAGCTCCGCTGATCGTATTGTCAGCATATGACTGGACGGAAATAGAAAATGAAGCCAGAGAAGCCGGAGTAACTGCGTTTTTATCCAAACCGATTTACCGTTCCAGGATTTCTTCCCTGCTCAGCGGACTGAGCGGAGATAAACAGCAGATCAGGCAGGTATTTTCTGATGAAAAGCCGGATTATACAGGAAAACGTCTTTTACTGGTGGAAGATAATGAGATAAACAGGGAGATTGCAAGAGAGCTGATCGGAGAAACAGGCATACAAATAGATGAGGCGTGTGACGGAGAAGAAGCAGTGCGAATGGTATCGGAATCGAAGGAGAGATATTACGATATGATATTAATGGATATTCAGATGCCGAAAATGGATGGGTATGAGGCCACGAAAGCAATTCGTTCCTTAGACCGCCATGATATTGCAGCGCTGCCTATTATTGCAATGACTGCCAATGCATTTGAAGAAGATGTCCGCGCCGCTCTTCGCGCAGGAATGAATGAACATTTTGCCAAACCGATCAATATCATGCGTTTTGAGCAGATGATGCATAAATATTTAACCGGTACCCCGGAGACTGCTGAGAGAAGGGACGGCCAGTAAGAGAACGGCGCTTTTCGGCAGCAGGAATAGAGGGAGGGTGTTGCAAAAAGTCGAATTAGCTGTGCCGCTGATACCAGATTTCGTTTCAGACAGTGGCCAATCCACTGCAGCTGGTCTCAGTGGCAATGCTTTATTCTTTTTGCAGCACCTTCTCTTTTCATAATATCAGGATGGAGAACAGCATGGAACCATACTATTACGGTCAGATGAACAAAATACAGCAGAGCGCTTATCATTCCATAAAAACTGGTCTGACTGCTCTGGAACCTTCCTTTTCAGTTCCCAGGCTGGACGGCCGGGAACTGACGGATATATTTTTTAAACTGCGGCTGGACTGGCCGGAGATTTTCTATGGCGTCGGATTCCGCTACCGTTTTTATCAACATGCGGAAAATGTGGAAATGATACCGGAATACCTGTTTGATAAGGGAAAAATAAAAGAACACCAGAAGGCAATGAATGCCAGAGTATCCAAACTGGTCCGACCGGCGCTGTCTATGACGGAACTGGAAAAGGAACAGTATATACACGACTTCATCTGCAGCAGCGTTCGCTATGATAAGCTGAAAAAACCGTATTCTCACGAGATCATCGGTCCTTTGGGTCAGGGAGTGGGAGTCTGCGAAGGCATAGCCAAATCAGTGAAGATACTCTGCGACGCCCTGGGAATCTGGTGTATAATAGCCGTTTCAGAAGCGAATCCCGATAAGAATATCAAGTACCGCCATGCTTGGAATGTTGTCAGGATCGGAGGTTCTTACTACCAGCTGGATGCCACGTTTGACAACAGTTTAAGCCATGGCGGAGAGGTTCGCTATGATTATTTTAATCTGGATGACAAACGGTTTTTCAGAGACCATGAACCGGCGATGTATGAACTGCCACAGTGCAGCGATGGAGATCACTTTTACTACAAGGAAAAAAAGCTTTCTTTTACGAAAATGGAGGATGTGGGAAAGCGCGCCCAACAGGCTGTCCGAAAGGGGAAATCACTGATTTTCCACTGGAGGGGAGGTCACCTGACACGGGAGGTGCTGTCTGAACTGCTGTCCATAGTAGAAGAGGCAGCGCTTAAAAAAGAAATGCACGCCAGAATCAGCCTGAACTGGCCTCAGGCAGTAATGCAGGTGACTTTTGCAGGCGATCATTATGGAGAGCAGGTTGTAATGGAAGAGGCTAATGAGGGTGAGAGATAGGGCGGGGATTTATGAAAAGTGCTTTTATAGGAGGAGGTTTGGATATGGGGTTACTGCAGGTCGACCGCAATCCGGAATTTCTAAGGCTGACCAATGAGGTTTTTCAGCGTCAGCTGGAGTCTGATCCGGAGCTGAACAAAGAGCTGAATGAGGCGGCCAGGAATAAGATGTATCAGGATGTAATATACAATATGGACGTGCTTTATACAGCTCTGGAACTGGAAGACGAGAAAATTTTTGAATATTATGCCAGATGGCTGTATCAGCTGCTTTGCCCTCTGATGCCGTACTGCAGCAGGGAGAGAATAAAGGATCAAATGCTGGAACACTATGCTCTTGTAAAGGAATGCTTAAAGCAGACTGCGGCAAAAGAGAAATTGGACAGGATAGAGCGTTTGATTAACAAAGCCAGCCAGGTTACAGCTGAGGAATGTGAAAATGCCGGCAGCTCTGTGTTCCGGGCTCCCAGAAGATATGAAAAGGAAACGAGACAGTATCTGGAATGTCTTCTGAGATCGGATACCAGGGGAGCGGTGTATCTGGTTTCGGAATATGTAAAAAAGGGGATTCCTCTGACAGATATCTATGTGGATATTATCGCCGAGTCTATGAGAGAAGTCGGTGAACTGTGGCATCATCATCTGATAACCGTGGATAAAGAGCACTACTGCACCTCGACAACGCAGCTCGCGCTGGCTCAGATGTATCCCATTATCTTCAGACAGAAGAGAAAAAATGGAAAAGTATTGGTGGCTTGTGTCGGCAGTGAACTTCATGAAATGGGCGCGCGTATGGTAGCTGATCTGTTTGAATATGACGGATGGGACAGCATTTATCTAGGTGCGGCCGTCCCTACAGAGTCCATTTTATCTTCTGTAGATGTATACCATCCAAAATTAATAGCGCTTTCCGTAACAATGCCTCAGCATCTGGGGCTCTGTAAAGAGGCGGTGATGCAGATTCGAAAGATTCACCCGGAGGTGAAGATTGCAGTCGGCGGTCATGCGTTTGAGACCACAAATGAAATCTGGAAGAAATGGAGAGTAGATGTATATACGCAGGATGCAAGAAACCTTGTAAAATGGGCGAATAATACGCTGCAAAGAAGGATATGACCGGATACGAAGCTTTATGTGATACACAAGGAAAAATAAATAAAGTGATTCAAAGCATCCCGATTCTGATGATAAATAAAGGACAGAATATACGACAGCTGTTTACGGAACAAGAGGCGTTTGACCGTTTGCTGGACGCCTGTAAGGAACAGGTTGTTTCCGCGCGCCTTAAAATGGCTGGAGAAGAGCAGAAAATGGTATCGGTTGCTCTCAAAATAAAGGGGAAGCAAATGCTGTTTCTGATGTGTGATCTGCAAAATCTCACAGAAATACAGGATTTGATGAAAATGTACATATCCCTGATCGACGAGCTGGAAATTGTTCAGCAGGAACCTTACGAGGAAAGCTATTACGAAATTCAGAAGGTAAACAATCAGCTGATTAACTATCAAAGGGCGCTTGCCAAGGCAAATGAACAGCTGAAAATGGTTCTGGAGGAAGTGCGCCAAGCGAAGAGTGCCATTGAGATCCTGGAAAGAGATCCGTTAACAAATCTCTATACCCAGAATGCGTTTTTTGAACGGGCAGCTGCGACTCTGAATCAACGCCCGTCAGAGGCTTTTGACATTATTGTTATAGATATTGAGCGGTTTAAAATGGTAAACGATACATTCGGAACAGCAGAAGGGGACAGGCTTCTGATAGAACTGGCGAACTGTTTTCTGGGACTGCGGGTAAGGGATAAAACATTGTTTGCGAGAGCCAGAGCTGATAAATTCTACATACTTGCACCGCGGATGGAAGAATGGTATGGTGAATTTAACCGTGTGATCGATTTGCTGGTGGAACATTATCCAATACCGATGCGGCTGCAGATTAAATATGGAGTTTATCAGATTCATGACCGGAAAATTGGAATTGCAGGAATGTGCGACCGTGCCATGCTTGCTTCCAATAACATAAAGGGCATTTTCAACCGAAGATTTGCCATATATGATGAGTCCCTGCGCGATAAAATGATCGTGGAGCAGAAGATTATCAATACGATGATGGAAGCGCTGGAACGGGAAGATTTTCAGGTATATCTACAGCCGAAAGTAGAGATTGGAACAGAACAATTAATTGGAGCAGAGGCGCTTGTCAGGTGGAAGCATCCGGAATTCGGAATGATTTCTCCTGGTGATTTTATCCCAATATTTGAAAAAAATGGATTTATTTATTCAATGGATCTGTTTGTCTGGAGAAAAACATGCGAAATTATCAAGGGATGGAAAAATGACTTCGGTTTTTCCGTTCTGGTATCGGTAAATGTATCCAGAGCCGATATTTATCACTCTGATTTGCCGGAGGTTTTGAAAGAACTTGTAGACAGTTATGGTCTTCAGCCGGAGGATATGCACCTGGAGATTACAGAATCGGCGTATGCGTTGGATTCCCATCCGCTTCTTGCTGTGACAGAGCGCTTAAAGCTATATGGTTTTATCATTGAGATGGATGATTTCGGCAATGGTTATTCATCTTTAAATACACTGTCTGAACTGCCGATTGATGTTCTGAAAATGGATCTGGAATTTTTGAGACTGGGTGATGATTTGAAACACAGAGAGAGAGTTATGCAGTTCGTCATCAATCTGGCCAGAGAACTGCAGCTCCAGGTAATTGCGGAGGGTGCCGAAACGGAAGAACAGATTGAACTTCTGAAGGAGATGGGATGCATTTATGCCCAGGGCTATTTTTATGGAAAGCCTGTGCAGGAGGAAGACTTCCGAAAATATTTGTCCTCAGGCAGAATCACGAAATCGGGCAATAAAGAACAGAAAATGGAGCGATAGAAACGGGGACGCTGTGAGTTTTGTTTGTGGCCCGGCGCTTTATTTCATTAATGACTTTCTATTGAATAGATCAGGGGGAAAGAGATATGGATTTTTTAAATAGAATGAAAGAGCCTGTATTTCTGAAGGAGAGCAACACAGCAGAAATTCAGCTGGAAAATTTAAGAAAACTGGAACCGCTGCTTACTCCGGAGGGACAATCGATTATAAGGCAGGATATCAAATGTCTGGAATACGGGATTATTGGTGAAAAGAATATTGCCTTTGAATTGAAAAACAGCCATATGCCGATTTATATTTTACACGATTTGTATCTGGAAGACGGTGATTTAAGCGCGCAGATCGATTATCTTGTGATTACAAGAAAGATAGCTATCGTTATAGAATGTAAAAATTTGTATGGTAATATTGAGATTAATAGTGCAGGCGATTTCATACGTACGATGAATTTTGGCGGGAAACAAAAGAAGGAAGGGATTTATTCTCCGATCACTCAAAACCAGCATCATCTGGAGCTGCTTAAAAAGATTAAAATAGACAAAAGAAAGAATATTGTATCAAAAATGATGGCGGAACGATATTTTGATGATTTTAACAAATCAGTAGTCGTATTAGCGAATCCGAAGACCGTATTAAATGCGAAGTACGCGAAAAAAGAGATAAAAGAGAAAGTCATACGTTCGGACCAGCTGGTTAAATACATAAAAGATCTGCATGATAAGTCAAAAGAAATTGCAGAATCAGACAGGGGGCTTCTGGAAGTGGCGCAGTCGTACCTCGCTTTGCACAAGGAAGTGGAAAAAGATTATACTGCGAAGTATGAGCGATACAGAATAAAGGGTGAAGAGGCAGAAGCTATAACACAAAACGCCAATGCTTTAAAAACCCATGCAGTTAATGGAAACAAAGAAGAAGGGGAGATTCCCATAGAAGAAAGTGATATTTATAAAGAACTCCAAAAGTACAGATGGGAAAAGAGCAGAGAAGAAGGCATAAAGCCATACTTTATCTGTAACAACAGCCAGCTGAAAGATTTGATTGCAAAGATGCCGAAGGATCTTGAGGAGTTAAAAAAAGTAGATGGTTTTGGAGAAGTAAAAACAGGAAAATATGGCAATGATCTGTTGAAAATTCTCGAGAAATACAAGGTTGATGCAAGAGGGTGTAGCAAAAAGTCGAATTAGCTGTGCCACTGATACCAGATTCCGTTCCAGGCAGTGGCTAAGTCACTATATCTGGTATCAGTGGCAATACTTTATTCCTTTTTGCTGCACCCTCTTGTGTTTTATCTAAACTTAGGTATTCTCATTCCACGCCCCGTCCGGGCCAATGATATAGCCGCCGATGGTGGTATTCACAGCCGTAACGCCGTTCTCGTCGAAGTAGTACCAAGTACCATTTCCCGTCAACTTCTCTCCAGCCGGTGAAGGCAGTTCCGCCTTTGTAGTAGAGCCAGTGGCCGGAATCGTTCTTGACCCAGCCGGTAGCTGTGGGCGGGTCAATCACAACTTCTAGCAGAGGTTTTTAAAATTATTTTTTCACTTTCCAGAAAAGACTTTGTTCTGTTATACAGAAACTGAAAGGGCACTGGTCGGAGATAGAGGATGAAATGATTCGTTTCAGAGATGTCGCCCTCTTTTCGTTTGCAGGACAGGATAAAATAGTCCACAGAGCTGAGATTCTGTGTTATGATTGTATAATAGAAAGCATACAGCTTGTACAAAGTCTGTGAAATACACTGACGGGTACAGGCGTATGACCCGCGCTAAACAGGAAAAGATTCTGCTTAATGTGCGCATGATAAAAAGCAGAAAACGGAGTCTCGCAAAACGCTGTGCAGCGTGTGAAACGGGCAGACGATTTTCAATACGGAGGTATCTATGCCAGATGATGTATTAACTCTTTTTTCAAAGCCAGCTGCCAGCTGGTTTTCAAAGACGTTTGGAAAACCTACAAAAGTGCAGGAGGAGTCCTGGCCGGCGATCGCAGCAGGAAAACACGTTCTTGTCAGCGCCCCGACCGGAACGGGGAAAACGCTTTCCGCCTTTCTGGTATTTATCGACCGTCTTAATTCGATGGCAGAAGAAGGAATTTTAAAAGAAGAGCTTTATCTGATTTATGTTTCGCCCTTAAAGTCCCTGGCAGGCGATATTCGGGAAAACTTACGCCGCCCTCTCGATGGGATCATCAAAGAAAAGGCCGGGGGATTTGAAACGGAGATTCAGGTGGCAGTCCGAACGGGAGATACCCCTCAGAAGGACAGGCAGAGAATGATCAAGCATCCGCCTCATATCCTGATAATTACGCCGGAATCCCTTTATCTCATGCTGACCTCCAGGACGGGTCAGTCAATACTGAAAACGGCCAGAGCGCTGATTATAGACGAGCTCCATGCGTTGATCGATACAAAGCGGGGGGCCCATCTGATGCTGTCTGCCGCGAGGCTTGATATTCTGTGCGGTCAGCCGCTCCAGCGCATTGGCCTTTCGGCGACAATTGAACCGCTTGACCGGTCGGCGGAATATCTTTCTCCGGAACCGGCAGTCATCTGTGCTCCGCCAATGGAAAAAATGGTGAAAATCGAAGTTGTGGGAACGGATCCTGCGGCAGGAAAGCGGAAGGACCCTGTGTGGGAAGAGCTGGGAAGGGAAGTTTATCAGCAGTGTCTGTCCTGCAGAAGTGTGATCGCGTTTTCAGAAGGCCGCCGTTATGCAGAAAAACTGGCTTACTATGTCAATCTGCTGGGCGGGGACGGGTTTGCCAGAGTGCATCACGGCAGTTTGTCAAAAGAACAGCGGGCGGAGACAGAACGTGATTTAAGGGACGGAAAACTGAGGCTTCTTTGCGCGACGTCTTCCATGGAGCTGGGAATCGATGTGGGAGAAATCGATATTGTTCTCCAGATCGGATGTCCAAGAACAGTATCCAGCACCATGCAGAGACTGGGGCGTGCCGGACACAGTCCCGGCAGGGTCAGTGTCATGTATATGTATCCCAGAACAGCTCCGGAAACCGTTTACTGCGGTATGACGGCCATAACAGCAAAACGGGGCGGTGTAGAGCATACGAAGCCCCCCAGAATGTGTCTGGATGTGCTGTCTCAGCATCTCGTTTCCATGGCAAACGGAGAGGGATACACGGTGGATGATGTTATGAAAATTCTGAAACGGACCTACTCCTTCCGGGATGTGACAAAGGACGATATCATTTCTGTCCTATGCATGCTGGCCGGGGACTATGAACATAAACGCGATATACCGGTGCGTCCGAGGATTCTGTATGACAGAATTCACGGCACTGTGAAAGGTGACCCATATAGTCGTATGCTTGCTGTCGCGGCAGGCGGAACCATTCCGGATAAAGGATTGTACACGGCGAAAACGGAAGACGGAGTTAAATTAGGAGAGCTGGATGAAGAATTTGTCTATGAATCACAGCTTGGAGACAGGTTTATGCTGGGATCCTTTGGGTGGAGAATTACGGGAATCGACAGGGATACGGTTTACGTTTCCCAGACACCGCCGGAAGGAGCCAGACTGCCTTTCTGGAAAGGCGAAACAAGAGGAAGGACTCTGAGAACGAGCCAGGCTTTTGGAAAAATACTGAGAGGACTCGAGGTAGCGGAAGAAGAGGACAGGCTGGAGGAGGCGCTGGCTGGCCTGGGAATGGATCAGGCGGCTGTGGCAAATTCATCCGGATTTCTAAGGAGGCAGATTGAGGCCGCAGGAGGACTTCCAAATGACAAGACAATTATCGTTGAACATTTTACGGATCATACCGGCTGCCATCAGGTAATGGTGCACGCTTTGTTTGGCCGTCGGGTCAATGCCCCTCTTGCTCTTCTGATGCAGCATATGGTAAGAACAAAATGTGGATTTGACGCGGGCTGTGTAGATGAGGAGGATGGATTCCTGCTTTATCCATATGGGGAAGAAACGATTCCTGAACATATTTTATATGAAATTCATCCGGACATGGTGAGAGAGATCCTGGAGGCCATGCTTCCGGTTACGCCGTTATTTAATATGACATTCCGCTATAATGCGGCGAGAGCACTGATGATGGGAATGAAACGAAACGGACGCCAGCCTCTTTGGATGCAGCGGTTGAAGAGTACGGAGATGCTGGATTCCCTGATGGAGGAAAGGGACCACCCCCTCATTCGGGAAACGAGAAGGGAGTGCCTGGAAGACCAGTGGGATATAGAAGGCGTTCTGCAGATTCTGGCCGGTATTCATGCGGGCACGATTGCTGTCAGGGAGATTGCGGTAGATATCCCGTCTCCCATGTCTCTGCCGTTGCAGTGGCAGGCGGAAGCCGCCGAAATGTACGAATACTCACCTGCAACGCCAGGAATCAGGCAGGCTGTTTACGATGAATTAAAGTATCTGGAAGGAATTCGCCCGTCGGAGGCAGATCTTTCAAGGCAGCAGGAACGAAAGAAGCTGCCGGATGATGAGCAGCAGCTCCATTCTTTGCTGATGATCGAGGGGGATCTGGCGGCTGGAGAGCTGGAAGTGCCTGTGGAATGGCTTCTAAGCCTGGCGGAGCAGGCGCGTGCCTTTTATATCGAACCAGGACTGTGGATTGCGGCAGAACAGAAAGAGGAATATGAAGCTGCATTTATGAATGGACATATGAAAGCGGCGGTTCCAATTGTACGCCGCCTCCTTCGTTACCGGGGAGGACAGACGGCAGGTCAGATCAGGGAGCGCTATTTTCTGCCGGAAGGGCAGGCGGAAACGATATTACAGGAGCTGTGCAACAGTAAAGAGGCTGTGGAAGAAGACGGCGTTTTCTATCATGGTACGCTGTATGAAAGAGCCAGACGAACGGTCATTCAGAACATGAGAAGAGAAACTTCCGTACAGCCTGCGGCCCATTATGCCGCGCTGATGGCAGGAAAAGCCAGACCTTATGCTCCGGGAACCGAACAGCTGAAGCAGACTATGGAACAATATCACGCCAGAATGATTCCGGTTAAGCAGTGGGAGACGGTCATACTTGGACGAAGAGTGAAAAATTATTCAGAGAATATGCTGGATAAGCTTCTTGCGGAAGGAGATTATTTCTGGAAAATGTCGCCGGATGGCACCATCTGTTTCTGCCGGTATGAAGATATTGACTGGGATGAGCCTCTCCCGGATGTGGAAAAACAGCTGGAAGGAGACGAACTGCTGATTTACAGGGAGCTTCAGCGCAGAGGCGCCTGCTTCCTGAAATTTTTAACGGATATTCCAAGGGAACACAGTGCGCAGGAAGTGCTTATCAGCCTGGCAGAGAAGGGACTGGTATGTGCGGACAGCTTTGTGCCGGTCAGACAGTGGCAGAACAGGGAAAAGGTAAAGAAAGCCACTGCCAGACAGCGGGTGAATGCCAGAGTAATGGCGCTGTCTGCTGGAAGGTGGGATGTCGTCCGGCCTGTGAAGAGGAAAACGATGGAGGAGTGGCTGGAACTTCTTTTTAAGGAACAGCCGGTGATCTGCAGGGAAACATTCCGCAGAGCGGCTGCCTCATGTATCTCATCTCCATATGCTTTTGAGGATATGGCAGAAGAGGGGGCATGGAGTTTTAAACAGGCCCTGGAAGTTCTGAGGATTTGGGAATATACGGGGAGAGCACGCAGAGGATATTTTGTTGAAGGAATGTCCGGCGCTCAGTTTGTCCGCAGGGAAGACTATGAGGCGGTAACGGCCGCCCTGAAGGTACCGGGGGATGAAATCATCTGGCTGAATGCGTCTGATCCGTCGCAGGTATGGGGAAAAGTTCTGAATCAGACGGAAGGGGAGAACTTTTTAAATGTTCCCGGGACGGCTGCCGCACTCAGGGCGGGTGTACCTGTGGTTGTCTTAGAACGGCAGGGAAAGATCCTGCGTGTTTTTGAGACGGAAGGACTTGAGGCAGTTTTTAAAGAGTTTTCTGTAGGATTCCGTCAAAAACTCCTGTTCCCCGAATTAAAGCGTCTGATCGTGAAGGAGTACCCGAAGGAAGCGGCAGAAGCGTTGAAAGCGGCCGGATTTTTAAAAGAGATGCAGGATTATGTGCTGTACCGCTAAAGAAAGGCGGGACTGGTACTGAAGAATACAGGATACGGATGAAACAAGAGAGTTGAGAATGAATGAGAGGGAGGTACTGCGTGAATATACAACAGACGGATTTCCACACCAGAGCCAGAGAAAAAATGAAACAGATTTGGCATCTTTATATTCTGAATATTAATTCCGGACAGCTGGCTGCCGAAATAGCTGCCATGCCTGGCAATCTGGTGGTTATTGGGACAGGAAGACACGAAATGTATGAGAACCGGGAGGCATTTATAGCAGGGATGGAGGCCGATCAGACAGAAGCTCAGGAAGTAGAATTTGACATTCTGGATGAATGGTATGAAGTTCAGGCGATTACTGCAGATGTCTGCTGTATTTACGGAACGATCTGGGTTCGGGAAAAGGCTGCACTTGGAAAGATGGTTTACGTGGAGATGAACAGCCGGTTTACGGCTGTATGCAGAGATACGCCGGACGGCGTTCAGATTTGCAGCATCCATCATTCCATTCCTTACGTCGATCAATCGGATCAAGAATATTATCCCAGGACTCTGTCGGCACTGGCAGAAGAAGCCGTACAGAAAAATATGGTGTTGGAGCGGCGCATGGAGCTGGATGCGTCGACCGAACTGCTGAACCGGGTCGCTTCCGAGCGCCACATCGGCCAGGCCATGAGAAAAGAGTCTGGTGTTTTTATCATGCTTGATCTGGATAATTTCAAAGAAATTAACGATACGGCCGGCCACCTGCAGGGGGATCATGTGATACAGCAGTTCGCCCAGCTGCTGCGGGAGGTATTTCATTCCAGAGCGATTCTGGGCCGTATGGGCGGAGATGAGTTTGCCGTATGGTGCCCGGGAATTGCTCAGAAAGAGGCAGAAGACCGGTTTTGCATGCTGGTGGAAAAATGCAGCCATGTATCAGATGAACTGGGCACGCCGTTTTGCTGTTCAGCCGGAATGTCCTATTCAGAACCGGGCCATGAAAGCTTTATGTCCCTTTATCAGCGTGCCGATCAGGCGCTCTATCAGGCTAAATTTAATGGAAAAGGCCAGGCCAAATGGGACAGCCAGTCAAAAGAAGCGTTTCTCAGATGGATTCCGGAGTAAAAGAAAGAGGGTGTATTTATGGAGAAAAAAAGAATCGATCTGCACATGCACAGCCTGTACAGCGATGACGGAGAATATTCCCCGGCAGACCTTGTCCGCATGTGTAAAGAGCAGGGAATTCAGGTGATGGCGATTGCGGACCACAATAGTGTGCGGGCGAATGAGGAAGCAGAAGAAGCCGCCAGAGCGATGGGAATTACGTACATACCGGCTATTGAAATTGACTGTGTGTTCCAGGGAGTGAACCTGCATGTGCTGGGATATGGAATCGACAGCCAAAGTGAGGATTTTAAATGGATTGAGCATAACATCGACAGCCAGAGCATGGAGGCATCATATCAGATGCTCCGTGCTACGCAGGAAATGGGATTTCAGGTCACAAAAGGCGATATGGAGAAGCTGGAAGAATCCTGTTTCTGGAAGGGACGCTGGACAGGCGAAATGTTTGCAGAGGTGCTGCTTAAAAAGCCGGAATATGAAGACCATCCCATTCTTAAGGATTACCGGAAGGGCGGTTCCAGGAGCGACAATCCATATGTGAATTTCTACTGGGACTTTTATTCTCAGGGTAAACCGTGTTACGTAAAGATGGAATATCCCGGTTTAGAAAAAACGGTGGAGATGATACACAGAAGTAAAGGAAAGGCGGTTCTGGCCCATCCCGGAGTAAATCTGAAGAACAGGGAAGTACTTCTTATGCCGGTTATTCTGACGGGAATGGATGGGATCGAGGCATTCAGCAGCTATCATTCGCCTGCCCAGTGCGACCATTTTTACAGGCAGGCGAGACGCGGCGGACTGTTCGTTACATGTGGAAGCGACTTCCACGGCAAGACAAAACCTGCAATTCATCTGGGCAGTACAGGATGCTGTGAGGAGGAAAACGAAATCCTTGACGGATTGAAAAAAAGCGGACTCATAACCGGCTGACCGGATCTGAACAACCAGAGCAGAATCGAATGGAAGGGGGATAAGCCGATGAGGAAAGATGTCTATATTGACCTCCATATACACCTGGACGGAGCGATCACAGCGGATATTGCAAAAAAGCTGGCCGCTGTTCAGCATATGGAGCTTCCGACGGATGGGGACAAGGCGCTTGCGAAACTGCTGTCTGTTCCGGCAGACTGCAGAAGCCTCAATGATTTCCTGAAATGTTTTGCGCTGCCGCTTTCCCTGCTGCAGACGAGAGAAGGCATCGTGGGAGCGGTGAGAATGGTGCAGGAAAATGTGAAAAGACAGGGCGTTGTATATGCAGAAATACGGTTTGCTCCGCAGCTGCACACGGAAAAGGGCCTGACGCAGAGGCAAGTGATTGAAGCCGCCCTGGAGGGGCTGGAGCAGTCGGATATCCCGTGCAGCCTGATTCTATGCTGTATGCGGGGAGCGGGAAACCGAAAAGCCAATCTGGAAACGGTGGAACTTGCCAGGGAGTTCCTCAGAGAGAGCAGCGGAGTCGCAGCTCTTGACCTGGCCGGGGCAGAAGCGGTTTTTCCAACGAGAGATTACATGGATATCTTCAAACTGGCAAAATCATACGGGATTCCGTTTACAATCCATGCCGGTGAGGCGGATGGACCGGAAAGCGCTGCATGTGCAGTAGAAATGGGAGCCAGCCGGATCGGGCATGGGGTCAGGATTTATCAGGATAAGAAACTGATGGAACTGGTTCGGGACAGAGGAATTCCATTGGAAATGTGTCCGACGAGCAATCGGCAGACGAAAGCGGTAGAGGATATGCGGCTGTACCCGTTGAAAACGTATCTGGATATGGGGATTAAGGCAACTGTGAATACGGATGATATGGCAATTTCAGGAACGACTATGGCGGACGAATTCCAATATGTAACAGATCAGCTGGGAATTTCAGAGGCACAGAAGGAACGCCTTCTCCTGAATGCGGCCGAGGCTGCATTTACGGACAGGAAGACGAAGGAATATCTGAAAAATCTCATATGGAACGGACGAAGTGAGACGGAAGAATTATAAACTCGGCAGCCTTTATGAGAGATCAGCCAAGCTTTATTTGTGAAATCGCGTATTCAGCCTGTGAATGGAAGGAGAAGGAACAGGGGAAAATAAGTAGGAAGCAAAAATGTTCCGGCATATTTAATTAAAAGGAAGAAAGGCCAGGTAGCATCCGATGATCAGCCGATTGAATTTATTAAAAACCATAAAGACGGCAGGGGGCTGTTTTCTTGCAATTATCCTGGCCGAATGGATTGGGCTGAACTACAGTTCATCGGCAGGGGTAATCGCCCTGCTGAGCATCCATGATACGAAGAGGGAGACGCTCCGCGTGATGGTGAGGCGTCTTGTTTCGTTCGGCATTGCCCTGATGATTGCACCTGTTTGTTTTCGGCTGGCCGGATATAGACCTGCTGCGATTGGAGCATTTCTTCTTCTATTCACACCGGCGAGCATGGTTCTGCAGCTTCAGGAAGGAATATCAGTGAGCACAGTGCTGATGACCCATTTTCTGGCAGAAGGCTCCATGTCGGCGGACAATGTATGGAATGAGATTTTCCTGCTGCTAGCCGGCGCAGGAATCGGAGGCATGATGAACCTCTATATTCCCGGAAAAACTGAGCTGATATGGAAAAAACAGCGTCAGATCGAGGCACAGTTTAAGCTGCTCCTGGCGGGTATGGCCGGAATCCTGGAGGGGAAAAAGCAGGACGCAGAATATGGAGATGGATTCACAGCGCTCGAGCATATGATCGAAGAAGGAGAAAAAGAAGCATATGAACATATGGAAAACAGATTGCTGACGGATACCCGGTATTATTTGAGATATATGGGACTCCGTAAAAGCCAGCTTTCCGTTTTATACAGAATACGGGACGGCCTGGAATGGACAGGGAGGCTGCCAAAACAGGCAGAAGAACTGGCCGGTCTGTTTTCCTCTGTCAGCAGTTCCTTTCATGAATCCAACAATGCGGTCGGCCTGCTGGCAGAAGTGAAGGATGTGAAAGAGGAAATGAAGCTGCAGCCGCTTCCCGCTGGGAGGGAGGAGTTTGAAGCGCGGGCCGTACTGTTTCAGATTCTGTTGGAGCTGGAACAATTTCTGATCATGAAGAGAGAATTTGCAGAAGAATTGAGCCAGGAAGAAATTCATGCATACTGGGAGCCTGAACAATCACAGTGAGGTGCGGGCAAAGTTTCCCTGTAACGGAGTCGGAATAAATTAAAAAGAAAATTCGTTGTTATAACAACAGACATGTCGGAATGATTCTCTTATAATAAACTCACAAATGAACAACAGGAGGAAAAAGGTTTTTCCTCTATGTGAGCAGAATAGAAATAGAAAAAGGAAAGAATAGGGAGAGAATCATGGAACGACAGATGTTTTGTTTTCAATGTGAACAGACGGCAGGCTGTTCAGGCTGTACACAGAGTGCTGGGGTGTGCGGAAAGACTGCCAATACAGCCAACCTTCAGGATGAACTGACCGGAGCTATGATCGGTCTGGCCCATGCATGCAGCAGCAATCCTAAGACGAAGGATACGGACCGCCTCATTTTGGAAGGACTTTTTACAACAGTAACAAATGTCAATTTTAATGACGAGACGATAACGAAGATGATCAGACGGATTCGGGAAGAAAAGGCCAGGATTGCTCCAGGCTGTGCGTGTTGTGCTTCCCGCTGCGGAAATACGGATGACTATGATATGACGCGCCTGTGGAACGCAGATGAGGATATCCGTTCTCTGAAATCACTGATTCTGTTCGGGATACGCGGGATGGCGGCTTATGCTTACCATGCCATGCTTTTGGGATATACAAACGAGAGGGTAAATGATTTCTTCTATAAGGCGCTGTTTGTCCTGGCAGAAGAATGGACCGTGGAGGAACTGCTCCCCGTTGTAATGGAAACGGGTGAAGTAAATCTGGATTGTATGGAACTTCTGGACAGAGCCAACAGGCTTTCGTTTGGATCGCCGCAGCCCACGTCGGTATCCCTGACTGTGGAGAAGGGGCCGTTTATCGTCATTACCGGCCATGATCTGTATGATCTGAAATTGCTGTTGGAACAGACGGAAGGTAAAGGTGTTAATATCTATACTCATGGTGAAATGCTTCCGGCCCATGCATATCCTGAGCTTAAGAAGTATTCTCACCTCAAGGGGAATTTAGGAACGGCCTGGCAGAACCAGCAGAAGGAATTTGCAGGACTTCCTGCGCCCGTGCTGTTTACAACTAACTGCATCATGCCGGTAAAGGAAAGCTATGCCGACCGCGTATTCACTACAGAGATGGTTTCATATCCGGAAATGGTCCATGTGGGCGAGGGTAGGGACTTTACTCCTGTGATAGAAAAAGCTCTGGAACTGGGAGGCTACGCTGAAGATACGGTATTTACGGGAATTAACGGAGGAAATACTGTGCTGACCGGTTTTGGACATGAAACGGTGCTAAGTGTGGCAGACCAGGTGATAGAAACTGTGAAGTCAGGGCAGATACGTCACTTTTTCCTGGTCGGAGGCTGCGACGGGGCCCGCCCTGGTAGAAATTACTATACGGAATTTGTAAAACAGACACCGGAGGATACGGTGGTACTGACGCTGGCGTGCGGTAAATACCGTTTTAATGACCTGGACCTTGGAACAGTTGCAGGGCTTCCCCGTATTATGGATATGGGACAGTGCAACGATGCTTACAGCGCAATTAAAGTGGCTTCTGCTCTGGCTTCTGCATTTGGCTGCGGCGTCAATGACCTTCCCCTGTCTATGATTTTGTCATGGTATGAACAGAAGGCGGTCTGCATTTTGCTTACTCTATTGCATCTGGGAATCAAGAATATCCGCCTGGGTCCGACTCTGCCGGCATTCCTTTCCACGAATGTACTGAATCTCCTGGCTGCGAATTACAATATTGCGCCTGTTACGATGCCAAAAGAGGATTTGAAGAGCATTTTGGGGTGAAAACGGCATAACACTGTACCGCCGGGATGAAAGGATGGGAAGTGCAGCCAGGACAGCTGTTAGCTTACCTCCTCGTGCTCAGACTGTTTCCTGGCGCTGTCCAGTTTATATTTTGTTCCCCATAAGTACATGGAATCCAGGATCGGCTTTAAGCTGCATCCGGTCTCTGTCAGCGTATATTCGACTCTGGGCGGAACTTCCGGATAAACGGTGCGCGTTAAAAGTCCGTCAGCCTCCATGGCACGCAGGTGGCTGGTCAGGACTTTTTGCGTGATGCCGTTTACAGAACGCATCAGTTCATTGAACCGCTTTGTTCCGGTAAGCAGGTCGCGGATAATCAGGACCTTCCATTTATCTCCGATCAGCTGTATGGTCATTTCAACAGGACAGTCAGGAATTTTCTTTATGTGTTCCATGGCAGAACCTCCTTGGTATATATTTGGATGTACAGATGAATTGATATATTTAGATCAATTTTATACCTTATATAAAGAAAATACAATAAGCTGCGGAAATTTCTTGATATTCACAGGAATGAAGGATACATTAAAAGAACAACGCATTACCGCCGATACCGTGCGCAGCTGCCTGGGTTTGGCGGAATAAACTGCTTGTACACCGCGCCGTAAAAGCTTATAATGTGATAGGAAACGTATGTCTTGGCAGTAAAGGAGAAGACTGATATGCCGTTGGATAGGAAAGGATCATTTGACGAAGTTTTTCTGAATGATATCCTGGATCAGATAAACGTCAATATTTACATTACGGATATAGAGACGGATCAGATCGTTTATATGAATGAAACGATGAAAAAGGATTTTAAATTGAAGCATCCAGAAGGGGAAAAATGCTGGAAAATACTTGTCCGCGATGGGAAACAGCGCTGCAGTCTTTGCAATATCGACGGACTTCTGGCAGGAAGATCGGAAAACAGCTGTACCTGGGATGAAACCAATTTGATAACGGGGAAGATTTATAAGAACTACGGACGGATACTGGAGCAGAATGGAAAACAGTATTTTATACAGTATGAGACAGATATTACTGAGTTTTCCCGTCTTTCAGAGACGGCCAGAATTGATGAACTGACGAAGATGTTAAACAGACGGGCGGGCAGAGAACGAATGACGGCAGCTCTGGATCAGGCCAGAAGCGAAAAAATTATTTTTACGGCGGCCCTCTGCGATGTTAACGGGCTGAAGCGGGTCAACGACATGTACGGACACAGCGAGGGGGATCATCTTCTTCGCTATTTGTCATCCGTGATCAGACGAAATGTGGAAGAACCAGATTTCGCATTCCGTTTAAGCGGGGATGAATTCGTCATTATCTTTATGGGTAAGGATAAGGAAGAAGCTGACAAGAATATACAGTGGATCGGAAGACAGCTGAAAGAAGGCAGAGAAGATATGTCCATTTTCTATGAAGTCTCTTTCAGCTGCGGTCTGGCGGAAGTTTATCCGGAAGATCATTACACCGTTCCTGAGATTATTTCCAAAGCAGATGAGAGAATGTATATACAGAAGAGGGAATATCATATCAGGTGCGCAAGAGAAAGGCTGGCGAATGCAGGAGCTCCTCAGAAGTATGAAGAGCCGTTTGATTATGACAGAGAGCATCTTTATGAAGCGCTGACGGACAGCACGGACGATTATATCTTTGTGGGCAATATGAAGACGGGAGTCTTCCGGTATCCTCCTGCGATGGTGGCGGAATTCGGCCTGCCTGGAGAAATCGTAGAGAACGCAGCTGCTTTCTGGGGAAAGCTGATCCATCCTCACGATGAACAGGGATTTTTAGAGAGCAATCAGGAAATTGCCGACGGTCATGCGGACAGTCACGATATTGAATACCGTGCTAAAAATGTAAAGGGCGAATGGATATGGCTGCGCTGCCGCGGAAGAATGATGCGGGATGAAAAGGGCGTACCGTGGCTGTTTGCCGGTATGATTACAAATCAGGGAAAAAATAACAAGGTTGACCATATGACAGGGCTTTATAATAAATACGAATTTGAAGGCCTGATTAAACAACAGATTGCCGACGGCGAACAGGAAACGCTGGGGATTATAATCCTGAATATCGATTCCTTTAAGGATATTAATGACCTGTATAACCGTTCCTTCGGCGATGAGATTCTGCGCCTGACTGCCAACAAGATCGAGGCGCTCCTTCCTCCAAACGCCAGGCTTTTCCGTCTGGACGGAGATGAGTTTGGAATCGTGGTCCTGGGCGGAGTGATGGAGGACTTAAGCAGTAT
Source organism: Clostridium sp. AM58-1XD (assembly GCF_003464085.1). Classification (GTDB taxonomy): domain Bacteria; phylum Bacillota; class Clostridia; order Lachnospirales; family Lachnospiraceae; genus Lachnoclostridium_A. The sequence goes on along the minus strand of NZ_QSDR01000014.1, from coordinate 86,552 downwards.
TTTCGGAAGAGTTCAGAGGAGCTTTCATAATCAGCAGAAGCACAATGGAAGAAAATATTACTGTACTCTCTCTGCCGGCTGTGTGTTCTACCCGGAAAACGCAGACAACTATCTGGATCTGCTGAAATACGCTAACTACTCTCTGGAATATTCAAAATTAATGGGGAAGAACAGAATGACAGTATTTTCCACGGATATTCTTCGGAGAAAAGAACGTAAACTGGAATTGAATGAACTTTTGAGAGAGAGCATTGAACGTGGCTTTATTGGATTTTCCATCTATTATCAGCCTCAGATCGATGCAGCTACAGGAGAGGTTTACGGAGCAGAGGCTCTTGCCAGATGGCACTGCGGGAAATACGGGGATGTTTCGCCGGGAGAATTTATTCCGTTACTGGAGCAGAGCGGAATGATCGTACAGCTTGGAAAATGGATATTCGCACAGTCTGTATTCCAGTGCAGCAAATGGTGTGAAAAGAAGAGTGATTTTCATATCAGTATCAATGTGTCCTACCGACAGCTTTTAGATACCGACGTTCTGGATTTTATTCGGACGACGATCGATGAATCCGGCCTTGATCCGTCCCATATTACAATGGAACTGACAGAAACTTATCTGGTTCAGGAAGATGTGGCCATCAGGCGGATGGTCAGCGCAATGCAGGAAATGGGAATTCAGATCGCCATGGATGATTTCGGAACAGGGTATTCTTCCTTGTTTTCGTTGAAGAAAATTCCTGTGGATATCGTAAAGATCGACCAGGGATTTGTCAGAAATATTGCGACAGACGTATTTAATGCTACATTTATTTCTTATATTACAGAGCTTTGTCATGAAGTAGGCAAGATCGTATGCCTGGAAGGCGTAGAGACAATAGAAGAATATAATGCAGTCAGAGACAGCGGGATTGAGCTTTTTCAGGGATATTACTTTGGACGTCCGGTGGCGGCGGATATCTTTGAAAAGAGCTTTTTCAGGGACGAGAAAATGAGCGGAGAGTCATAAATGATAGATAAGAATGAGTTTTTAAAGAATTATAATATGGAAGAACAGGATTTTGAGGGCGCCAGAATCAGCTGGGAAGAGCTGGAAGCGATTTACGAAAACTACCAGACAATCGAAGGAAGGCTGAGGGAAATCGGCAAGGACTTTGTGGATGACTACCTTTATGATATCGAAAAGGCAGGAATTCACTCATACCGCTACCGCGTAAAGGAGCCGGGCCATCTGCTGGAGAAGATCATTCGAAAAAGGGATGAACAGTACGAAAAGTTTAAAAATATCGACTGTTCCAATTACCATAAGTATATTACGGATCTGATCGGAATCCGTGTGTTTTTTCTCTATCGGGAAGACTGGATTCATTTTCACAAGTATATTACAACTGTTTTTGAAAATAATCCCGATATCTATGTGCATAACAGAATTAAAGACTTTGACGAAAATGAAGGCCATTTTTATATTGCAGAGCGGCCGAAAGTATACAGGAGAACGGGAGACACCAGGATTTATGATGATGATCTGATTGAAATCCGTTCCGACGGGATATACAGGTCCCTGCACTATATCATTAAATATAAAGGCTATTATGTGGAAATACAGGGAAGAACGCTTTTTGAAGAAGGGTGGAGCGAGATCGACCATGATATCGTATACCCCTATTTTAAAGATGATGAAATGCTTAAGGACTTCTCGACGCTCTTGAACAGGCTGTCGGGAATGGCGGATGAGATGAGTTCTTATTTCCGCAGAATGAAGCAAAAAAAAGAGGAGCGGGAAGAACATACGGGGGATGCTGTAAAGTGAATTTCTGATATCTGATCCTGTTTCCGGGAAAATGGACGGAAACAGGATCGGACTGTCCCGATTCATTTTGCGGCGCTCCCGTTGTTGTTTACCGGGAAGCATATCGCTGTGAAGCGGTCGTCAGACAGGGATTCATTACCATTTGCAGTTTAAAAGAAAGCTTGTTACAATAGATAGAGTATATAAAAGGGAAATAATTGGGATAAGAGGGGACATATGGATCGAACAAAAGATATTATTATTGGGATGAGCGGCGCAACCGGAAGCCTTTACGGAATCCAGCTGCTGAAATTACTGAAGAAGGAACCTGATATACGGGTGCATCTTGTGATGTCAGAGTGGGCCGGGCGTACCATTCTGGAGGAAACGGATGATACGCCGGAACAGGTTTGCCGGCTGGCGGACTTCTGTTACGCCAATGACAACATGGCAGCTCCTGTAGCAAGCGGCTCTTTTCCATGCAGGGGTATGGTGATTGCTCCCTGCAGCATGAAGACGGTGGCCGGGATCGCCGGAGGATATACGGATAACCTGCTCCTTCGGGCGGCGGATGTCTGCCTGAAAGAACGCAGACCGCTAGTCCTTATGGCGCGGGAGACTCCTCTTTCAGCGATCCATCTGGAAAATATGCTGCGCCTTGCCAGAGCAGGCGCCATTATCCTGCCCCCTATGCCGGCATTTTACACAAGGCCTGAGGGGATCGAAGAGCTGGTGCTCCAGACCTGTGCCCATGCTCTTGGATTTTTGGACATAGCAGTTCAGGAAAAGAGACAGTGGTCATCCAGACTGGAACAGGAACATATCTGAGATTGGCCCGGTTCCTCTTTTACCGTCCCATTTTATATCCGGGATATACGATGTCGTATTGAGACAGGTCTACTTCCTGATAGGCGGCCCGCTTGAATCGGTCGGTCCTGGGTACGGGAACCGTGCAGTCAAATCCAATTTTGGCGCTGCATCCATTGGCGCTTATGGGATTAATTGTCTGAGAACTCATATTGGGAATCAGGACCGTGTCTTCGTCAGGGGAAAAACGGGTGGACATGGCCCACATGAGATCCTCTGCGCTGGATAAATCCACATCTTCATTAACCACAGTTACCATCTGAATGGAAGGTGATGCAGCAAAGGCAGCGCATATGGCGACTTTCCCCATCCCGGCCCGTGCCGGTTCCATCTGAATGACAGCATGATAGGTACCGCACCCTCCGTCGTGCATGCGGACCGCCTTAACTCCTGTTACTGCATTGGAAACCATGCGGTAAAGACCTGCTTCCATTGGAACACCTAAGGCTACATAAGACTCTTTACTGGGCAGAAGAGCGGAGATGATCGGCTCCCGGCGGCGGGTGATTGCTTTCACCCGGACAGCCCAGCGGTCCGCACGGGTTCCGTAATACCCGGTCACTTCCCCGAAAGGACCTTCCGGTTCCCGGACACCCGGCAGTATTTCACCTTCAATTATGACCTGGGCATTGGCAATTCCTTCAACAGAGACCGTTTTGCTTCTGCAAAGTTCCATGGGATGTCCCAGCAGGGAAGAGACGATCCCCAGTTCATCTCTGTCGATGGGAACGGAGGTGCTTGGAATAATAGAAGCGAAAAAAGCAAGGGGGTCCACGCCGTTATTGATTGTAATTTCCACAGACTTGCCCTGTTTTTCCGCCCGCTCAAAATAATCTTTCAAATGTCCTCCAGTGCCTAACAGCATGGTGAGACGGTCTTTTCCGGTTACCATAATGCGATGGACGGAGGCATTGCGCACGCCGGTATCGGGATCTTTCGCAATTACCAAACTGCTGGCATAATAAGGGCCGCCGTCTTCCAGTGAAATAGTCGGGGTGGGAATTTCATACAGATTGGGTTTTTCTTGTATGACTTCCTGGGAAGGCGCATGGTCGACTATGACGGGTTCTACCGGATTCCTGAGCCATTCCTGGACTGCACGGTCCAAGTAAAAGGGCAGATCGGCTGCCGTGCAGCCAAAGATCAGAGCCAGATTGTCACGGTTGCCGTACAGTCCTGTCACAACAGGGAAACAGCTGCCTTTCACATGTTCAAACACAATTACGGGTCCGCCTTCCAGTTTTTTGGCAATTCCGCTGAGTTCATGGACTGGGTTCACTTCACTTTTTACGCGAATTACCTGTTGATGCTGCTCAAGCAGCGAAATACAGTTTTGTAAATCTACTTTTTGGGAATACATATTGCAGCGCCTCCTCTTGGTGGTTTATATCGGGACAGCAGACACTGCCCGGTGATGATTTCATTATAATCGATATGAATATGTATTTGCACACAAAGATAGCCGGGACGCTTTTGGTTAATCGGACAAAAGCCTGACAGTCCATCTTGACAAAACATGACAAAACCGGCGGGAGGGATAACATGATACTATCTTGGGATACGACACAAAGAATCATTGAGGAACTTTACGAAATGCTGCATCTTCCTGTCTGCGTCGCGGATATGGATGGACGGATTTTAACGAAGGACGGACCGGGGGACATCCACGGCGGTGCGGCCGGGCTTTTGAGCCGATATGCCGCAGGGGCGGAACTGTCTGCTGCTGTTGACGGCCCGGACGGGGTGTCCATGCTGACCGTGGGGGACAAACCGGTGGGCGTATTAATTGTAGAAGGGCTGCAGAAAGAGCGGCAGGATCAGCTTTTTATGGCGAAGCGGCTGGCAGAACTGCTGATCAGGACCAGTTTGCTGGAACAGCAGGAAAGACTGCATGCAATCAACAGAAGAGACCTGATTAAACAGTGGATTTTTAATGATTTTGTTTCAGAGGATAATACCTTTGAAACGTGCGCGATGATTGCAGGCCTTGATATTTCCGGCCGGTATGTGGTGGGGGTACTGCAGGTACTTTCTCCTGACGAACGCCCTCTGGATGAGGAAATGATGCATAAAATCGGCCAGTCGGTGTCACAGCATACCACCCATATGGCAACGCTGATCGGAGAGATTATGGTGGAGTCCAAGGTGATTTTTCTGTTTGGAACAGAAAGCGCCGTGGCGGTTCAGAGGGCTCTTGCCACCTTGAAAAATATCCTGGAGAGCAGCTTTTCCGTCAGTGTATCGGGAGGAATCGGACCGGCCAGCTGCGATTACAGGGACGTCCATGAGAGCTATGAAAAGGCGGAAAAAGCCTGCACGATTTCATTCAAATCCAGAGGAACAGCGGTTATGCGGTATGAAGAGCTTTCCATCGATCTGCTGGTGGAGGAAATACCGGCTCAGATAAAGACGGATTTTGTCAGCAAGGTGTTTGCCAACTGCAAAAAAAGTGATGTGGATGAGTGGAAGGTACTGCTGCGCACATTTTTCACACAGAGCGGTTCCATAGGCAAAACAGCAGAGATGCTGTACATACACAAAAATACGCTTCAGTATAAACTCAACAAAATAAAGGAACAGACCGGCTATGATCCAAGGAATACTTGTGATGCACTGAAACTTTATATTGCGATTCTTTTTGATTCCGGACAGCACTATTGAGTTCACAGGGAACGAAAAAGGCTGCTGCAAAATAATAATTTCCAGAAAGATATGGTTTTTGGCTACCTGGCTGAAACCATTATCTGATATGAGAAATTAATTTTGCGGCAGTTTTTTTGTTAATTAAAAAATTCTTCTGAATATTTTGGCTTTTCAATGCTTTTTTCAGAAGTCAAAGAAAAAATTGGCATGAATAACAAACAAGTCTAGTCCTTTTTTGGTTTGTATACTATATCAATTGAGTGGATTGAAATTGTATAATTATAACATAAAAGACAAGTTAATTGACGGTGTTGTTGTACAAACTGGTGAAAAAGGAGGGGGCTGTGTGTTCCACACAATTTGGATAGGATGTGATCATGGGGGATACGAGGCAAAAGAACAGATTCGGGAATATCTTCAAAGACAAGGTTATGAGGTAAAGGATGTAGGCACAGATTCTTCTGAAATCGTCCGATATCCTTATTATGCGGCTATGGTGGCCAGAGCTGTCGCTACAAAGGCGGCAGACGGAGGGATTTTGATCTGTTCGACCGGAATCGGCATGAGCATGGTGGCTAATAAGTTCAAGGGCGTCAGGGCGTCTTTGTGTACAAGCCATTATATGGCGATGATGACGAGACGCCATAATAACTCAAACGTACTCTGCCTGGGAGGAAAGACACAGGGGATTTTTGAACTGCTGGATATTTTGGAAGCCTGGCTTACAAATGAGTATGAAGCGGCCGCCATGACATTTCACTTGGCATGATGGCAGAGGAGGAGGAGACGCTTCTGCTGGATCGAGACTGGGCGCCTGACAGAAATGTCTGATGGAAAAAAGAAACAGTAAGAGTAACAAAGAAACGGTAAAAGTAACAAAGAAGCGGTAAGAAAAAAGGCAAGACCAAGAGGAGGAAATATACATGAGAAAAATAATATCGATTCTGCTTTGCGTATCCATGGTGTTTTCAGTGCTTGCAGGTTGTGGAAAGAAAGCGGCCGGCAGCAGTTCCGAAGTTCAGTCATCCTCTGCAGCAGGCGCAGTCGGAGACAAAGCGGCCGGAGATAATGCAAAGAAGATGGCGGTGATCTGTTCATCCGGCGGTTTGGGAGACAATGGTTACAACGATGCCTCGAAACGGGGGCTGGATCAGGCTGCAGAGGAACTGGGGCTGGAATATACTATTGTAGAACCGGCGGAAGTATCCCAGGGAGAGACGTACCTGCGCCAGTTTGCCCAGGAAGGGTACGGGCTGGTGGTAACGCTGGAGTACAGCCATGCAGATGCGGTAGAGATGGTGGCAGACGAATTCCCGGATGTGACATTTGTCGTATTCAATCTGATTGTGGATAAGCCGAATGTCATCTCTATCATGTTTGACATCCAGGATGCCTCTTATCTGGCGGGAATTATTGCAGGAGAACTGACAAAACCGGATGTCACAATTATCGGTGACCGCCAGATGAAGGCGGGCAATACGGTTGGATTTATCAGCGCTACCGACAGCCCGGGCTTTAAGGTGTTTTATGAGGCCTTCTATCAGGGGGCATACAGTGTGAATCCTGATATCCAGATCATTACGGACTTTACGGTTGGCTTTTCCGACACACAGAATTCGAAGGCAGTTGCCATCAACCAGATTCAGAGCCAGAATGCCGATGTAATATTTGTAGCGGCGGGCCTGGCAGCATTGGGCGTATTCCAGGGGGTAAAGGAATGCAACGTGCTGGCTTTGGGGGCAACCGATGACATGGATGCCAAGGAGCCGGGATTTATCGTAACCAGCGCCGTGAAACGAATGGATACGGCTTTGTATAAACTGGCAGATCAGCTGCTGAACGGAGAACTGGAAAAGGGAACTGTGGTCATGACTCTGGAAGAGGGAGGCGCAGATCTGACCGATTACAGCGTCATTGCCCCATATATTACCGATGAGGCGAAATGGGATGAGATCAAACAGGAAGTAGAACAGGCACGGAAGGACATTATCTCCGGCAAGATCAATGTAGTGGACGGATCCATGGGAGAAGTCTTTACACCGGGAGCCTGAAACAAATGAGAGAAGCCGGGTGAATTGACAGGAGGGCGGTTTATGAGCGAAAGTCCGGTACAGGGGGACTATATTATCGAAACCAGAGGGCTGACGAAATGCTTTGGGGATTTTACCGCAGTCAGAGAGGTCAGCCTGAAGGTGAAACGAGGCGAGATATTGTGTATTATCGGGGAAAACGGCGCCGGAAAATCAACGTTAATGAATATGCTTTACGGGCTGCTTTCCCCAACCCGGGGGGAGATTTGGATCAATTCCAGACAGGTCAGAATGAGTCTCCCAAGGACGCCATCGAAAACAGCATCGGCATGGTGCATCAGCACTTTAAACTGGCTCCCAGCCTGACGATCTATGAAAATATATTTTTGGGCACAGAGCTTTCCAAAACGGTGGGTAAGACGATCAAACTGCCTTTCATAGACAATCGGGAGGAGAAGAAGCGGGTAAAAGAGTTGATCGAAAAATATCACTTTGACCTGGACCCTGCAGCCAGAGTGAAAGATATTTCGATCGGGCTGCAGCAGAGGGTAGAGATCCTGAAGATGCTTCTCAGGGATGTGGACATTCTGATCTTGGACGAGCCCACAGCGGTGCTGACGCCTCAGGAGGTAGATGAGCTGATACAGATTCTGAAAAATTTAAGAGACAACGGAAAAACCATTATCATCATCACTCACAAGCTGAGAGAGGTGAAAAGCCTGTCCGAACACTGTGCGATTCTGCGCAGAGGCAAGCTGGTAGGAGAATACAGTACCACTCAGTTCAGCGAAGATGAACTGGCGGCTCTTATGGTAGGCAGGGAAGTAAAGCTGAATGTGGAGAAAAGTGAGCATAATTATGAAGGTGTACCCGTTGCGTATGAAGTGAAGCATCTCTGTGTGAAAGGTTCCCACGGGGAAACGGTGCTCCATGATATTTCTCTGGCTATCCGGGAAGGTGAAATTCTGGGAGTCGCCGGTGTGGAGGGAAACGGGCAGTATGAGCTGACCATGGCTCTTACGGGGATGATGAAAACATCCGGAGGGCGCGTATCCCTCGGTGAGAAAGATATTACAAATTTCTATCCCAGACAGCTTCGGGACAGCGGTGTGGCTATCGTGCCGGAGGACCGGTTCCGCCTGGGCCTTTGCAGGGGGATGAATGTTGCCAAAAACCTGACGGCTGGTTATCACGTCCATGAACCTGTATGCCGGTTCGGGATTCTGAGCTATAAACAGATGAGAAAAAATGCAGCGCAGCTGATCGAATCCTATGATATCCGTACATCCGGAGATGATAACGACGGCTGGAATACGGATGTGGACGGACTGTCGGGAGGAAATGCCCAGAAAGTTGTGGTTGCACGGGAATTTTCCTCCGATCCGAGAGCGCTTATTGTATCGCGCCCCACACGCGGGGTGGACGTAGGCTCCATTGAATTTATTCATCAGAAACTGATTGATCTGCGGGATGAGGGAAAGGCAGTTCTGCTGATCTCTTCAGAGCTTTCGGAGATTCTTGGCCTGTCGGACCGGATCGTTGTCATGTTCCGGGGCAGGATTACCGGTCACTTTAAAGCTTCTGAGACGACCCAGGAAGAACTCGGGCTTTACATGATGGGTGTAAAATCAGATGAGGAGGGAGGAAAAACTGGATGAAAAAACGATCGAAACTGGCAGGCTCCCTCATCAATGTTTTTCTGCCCATATTGCTGGCATTTGGAACAGGGGCAATTCTGATATTGGCTGCCGGCCACAGTCCTCTGGAGACATACCGGTGTTTAATCAGCCAGTCACTTTTTACAAAAGACGGGCTGATGGGAACGCTCTGTTATGCCAGTCCGCTGATTATGACGGGTCTGGCCGTAGCGATTACCTTTAAAGCTCAGATTATCAATATGGGCGTGGAAGGACAGATGTACATAGGCGCTTTTGTAGCCACCTGGGCGGGGTTTACCTTTACGAATCTTCCAATGGCAGTTCATCTGCCCCTTTGCATCCTGCTGGCTATGGCAGCAGGCGCGCTGTTTGCAAGTGTGGCGGGTGTATTCAAGGCAGTTTTCCATATCAATGAGATTGTGGTTACCCTGATGCTGAACTATGTGGCAACGATATTTACAGAATATCTGACCAGCGGTCCATTCAAGCAGAATATCGGATATACGGCTACTGCCAAGGTGGCTTCCAGTGCCATGCTGCCCCGGTTGACGCCAAGTACCACACTCTCCGCAGCAATTCTGTTTGCAGTCGCCTGCGTCCCTGTGTTCTGGTTTATCTATAACAAAACAAAGCTGGGATATGAGGTGGATACAATTGGAAAAAACATCGGTTTTGCCGATGCCGCCGGGATGAATGTCCGCAGGAAAATCATGATTATCATGGTGATCAGCGGGGCCGTAGCCGGTTTGGCCGGCGCTACGGAAATGCTTGGGGTACACCGCCGTTTTACCCCCACCTTTTCCTCGAATCCTGGTTTGGGTTGGGACGGCATGCTGGTAGCGCTGATGGGCGCAAACAATCCGGTCGGCGTCTTTGTGGCTGCAATCTTCTTCGGGGCGCTGAAATACGGAAGTACGACACTTCAGAGTTATGTAGGCGTTCCCTATGATATTATCACGGTTATCCAGAGCCTTCTGATTCTCTTCCTGGCAGTGGACTTTGTGAAGAAGAATCCCTGGGCGGGAAAAACCCTGTCCTCGCTGTTTCCGGGAAAGAGAAACGGACAGGCAGCCGTATCTTCCGCTAAGGAGGAGAAACTATGAATGAACTTTTGAATATGATGAATATCGGCATAGCCATGTCTACGCCGCTTGTGATCTGTGTTCTGGGAGGGATCTTTCCCCACAAGGCCGGGGTGCTGAACATAGCGATGGACGGTATGATGAATATCGGGGCATTTGCTTCCATATATTTTTCGTTTATCACCGGCAATGTGTTATTTGGTATCGTCATGGGAGTGGTGTGCGCCATGGTACTGGGTCTCATCTTTTCCATTTTCAGCATCACATTGGAAGGAAACAGGATTATCACCGGACTGGCTGTGAACCTGCTGTCCATCAGTATTGTTCCGTTTTTGCTTCAGACGATGTACAGCAACAGGACTTCCCTGATTGCCACGGAAGTGATCCATACGACGGATTTCCGGCTGGACGTTCCTGTCCTGCGCAGCATCCCCATAATTAACGAAGTCCTGAATAATCAGACAATCCTGACCTACTGTTCCTTCCTTCTGATCTTTATTATCTGGATGTTGATGTATAAGACAAAGATCGGCGTCTATGTACGGCTGGTAGGAGAAAATGAAGAGGCTGCAAAAGCGGTGGGAATCAAGGTGAAAGGAATACGCTACTTTGCAATCCTCATATCCTCCGCCCTGGCCGGTCTGGCAGGAGCCAATCTGTCGGTAGAGAGCCTTGGCATGTACACGCTGGGAATGGTAGCAGGCCGCGGTTATATCGCGCTGTCCGCAGCTCGATGCGGAAAGGGCAACCCGATCAAAGCCAGCCTGTTTACCCTGATCTTCGGTCTGGCCCGCGCCCTGCAGATCAAGCTTACGACGGTAGTGGACTCAGCAACCGCTTCCCTGATTGAGATGCTGCCGTACGTGTTTATCCTGATTGCCATGTTTGCTACCGCCCTGATTGACAACAGAAATAACCAGATAAGGGGGTATATGAATGATTGACGTTAAGAAATCGGCACTGGTTATTATAGACATGCTCTATGATTTTACCTGCGAGGGCGGATGTGCCTATGCAGAGAGCAGCCGGGATATTGTGCCGAATGTAAAATCGCTCTTGGACGGCTGCCGCAGGCGCGGAATGAAAATAGTTTTTATCCAGCACTGCTACCGGGAGGGAAAACCTGATCGCAACTTAAATGAAATGCGCAAATGCTGTGTGGAGAAGACCGGCGGGGAAGAGATTCACCCGGATCTGGAGGTCCTTCCAGAGGATTATGTTATCCGAAAACGCAGATACTCCGCCTTTTTCGGCACGGATTTTGACCTCGTGCTCAGAGAAAACGGAATACAGAACGTGATCCTTTGCGGGGTGAAGACAAACTGCTGCGTACGGGCTACGGCAACCGACGCCCATAATCTGGACTATCATGTGATTGTGGCAGAAGACTGTGTGGCTACGGACTGTGAGGAAGCAGGACGGATAAACCTGGAGGATATCCGCCGCTATCTGGGCCGCGTACTGACAAGAGAAGAACTGTTTATGGAATTAGATGAAGGATGCAGCAAAAATTGATAAGTGGGAGAGTGAACAGAATATGAGACCTATGAAAACAAAGCCTCTGAAATTGGGTGGGGAACAACTGATGCTTGGTACAGGATGCCTGAATCATCTGGCTACTCTGAGAGGAAAGCGAGCTTTTATTGTAATCGGCGGAGGCAGTATGGAACGGGCCGGAATTGTTTCCCAGGCCCAGGAATACCTTTCCCAGGCCGGAATGGAATCCACGGTCTTTAAGGGGGTGGAGCCGGACCCGACGTTTTCTACGGTCAAGGCCGGAGCAAAAGTTATGAGAGATTACGGCCCTGACTGGATTATCGCAATTGGAGGCGGTTCCGTGATGGACGCGGCAAAGAGCATGTGGGTGCTGTACGAGCATTCCGAAATCACCACGTTGGATCAGCTGAAACCACCGAATACCATCCCGCCGCTGCGAAAAAAGGCGAAGTTTGTGTGCATACCTTCTACCAGCGGTTCTGCCAGTGAAGTAAGCCGTTCCATCGTGATTACGGACGATATCAGCCATAATAAATGTGGAATCGGAGATATGGAGATGATGCCGGATGTGGCCATCTGTGATCCGGCGGTGACTGCCAGCATGCCAAAGCATCTGACAGCGGAAACAGGCATGGATGCCCTGACACACGCCATTGAGTCCTGGGTATCCAGACGCCCGAATTACATCTCCGATACGCTGGCCCGGCAGGCGGCTCTCGATATTGTGGAATGGCTTCCCGTCGCTTATCGTGACGGTGCTGATATGAAGGCGCGGGAAATGATGCTGGATGCGTCTACCGCAGCGGGGCTGGCTTTCACCAACTCATCCCTGGGAATTGTCCACTCCATGGCCCACGTAATCGGCAGCCGCTTCGGGATTTCCCATGGACTGGGAGATGCTGTGATACTACCATATGTCATTCGGTTTAACTGCAGGAATCCCCAGGCAAAGGAACGGTATGAGGTGCTGGCCAGAGACATGGGAGGGGAAAGTCTGGAGGAAATTGTATCGGAGCTCCAGATCAAACTGGATATTCCATCCTGCCTGAAGGAAATCATTGATGACAGGGAACAATATCTTCAGATGATTCCTCAGATGAGCAGGGAGGCGCTGCTGGACGGCTGTACGAGAACAAACCCGCTGGTGCCTTCGGCAGAACAATTTGAAGAGTTGTTCCGCCAGGCATTTCTGGGCAGTGATTATCAGGCTCCGGAGAAAAAGTTAAAGCTGGTGTGCTATTCTTCTCTCGGCTATCCCACAATGGAAAAAAGCCTGGAGATGGTGGATAAATACATAGAAGCAGGAGCAGATACGTTGGAATTGGATATTCCTTCCCCGGATCCTTACTTCGAGAGTGACGTAATTGCCCGCCATATGGCGGCTGCCTTTGAAAATTGTCACGATTATGACAAATATTTTGAAGCGATACAGGAGATTCGAAATAAATATCCCCGGGTTGCAGTCCAGTTGGCCCTGTATGAAAATACGATGGAGCGGATCGGTATCGACAAGGTAGTGGCGTTCTGTAAGAAGGCTGGTATCGACGCAATGATCTACGTAGGCTCTGAACGGCCAGACTTCCAGGACAAGCTTTTGGAAGGGGGAATCCGCCTGGCGGCCTTTGTGAGATATCACATGCCGGAGGAAGAGATCGAAACGGCAAAACAGACAAACGGCCTGGTCTATCTGCAGGCCAAGCCTACATATAACAATAATGTACGTCCAGGATATGAAGCGTTGTCAGACTGTGTGGCATACCTGCGTCAAAGGGGTATTCTGCAGGAAATTTACTGCGGCGTAGGTGTATATACTCCTGAAGACGTCCGCATGATACGGGAAGCGCAGGCCGACGGAGTTTATATTGGAAGTGTACTGCTGGAGATGGAGGATGACGTAGAGCAGATACAGGCATTTATCCGCAGCATGAAAGCTGAGACACATGAAAGTCAGTAAGAAGCAAGCATGGAGGCAGAGAGGGGAGAATCATGTATATCAATGACAATTTTTTACTAAGGGGAAAAACTGCCCAGGAGCTATACCGCGGCTATGCGAAACAGATGCCGGTGATCGATTACCACTGTCATGTGAACGCTGGTGAAATCGCCGAAAACCTGCATTATGATAATATCACCCAGGCGTGGATTTCTCTGGATCACTATAAATGGACGGCGATGCGCAGCTGTGGAATAGAAGAAAAATACATCACTGCAGAGGGCAGCGACAAAGAAAAATTTCTCGCATGGGCAGAGGTTCTTCCGAAGTGTATCGGCAATCCATTATATCACCGTTCCCATATGGAGCTGAAAGACGTATTTGGGTTTGATAAGACATTAAGTCCCGAAACAGCTCAGGAGGCCTGGGAGGTCTGCAACAGGGCCTTGCAGATATGCCTGTCCGGGAATTGATTAAAAAAGCTCACGTGAAGCTGATCGGCAGTACCGACGATATCCTGGACCCGCTGAAAGCGCACGATACGATCCGGTCGGATCCGTCCTTTGACGTAACGGTGGTGCCGACGTTCCGAACGGATTCCGTAGTCAACATCGGTCTTCCCGGATTCTCTGAATATCTGGGAAAACTGTCGGATGTGGCCGGCTGCGCCATAACGGATTTTGCCGGTCTTGCAAAGGCTATCCGTATCAGAATGGATGATTTCGCAAAAAGAGGATGCCGCAGCATCGATCAGGCGCTGATGGATGTACCATGTACACCATTTACCAGGGAAGAGATTGACAGGATTTTGAAAAAGGCCCTGGCAGGCGGCATTCCGACAAAACAGGAAGAAGATATTTACCTGTGCGGCCTGCTGTTTGAAATAGCATCAGCATGCAAAGAACGCGATTGGGTAATGCAGCTTCACGTGGGAGCAAAGAGGGATAACAACAGCTATCTGCTTCGCACGGTGGGCGTGGATGTGGGAGGCGACTGTATCGGCAGTTTCGGCAATCTGAGCATGCTGCCGCAATTCATGGATGCGCTCAATGAGGCATGCTGCCTTCCAAAGATGATCCTATACTCCATCAACCCGGCCGACAATCCGGTCCTGGATTCCATGATAGGGTGTTTCCAGGAGGCGGGTACCGTCGGAAAGATACAGCACGGAGCGGCCTGGTGGTTCAGTGACAACCTGAATGGAATCAGGAATCACCTGACTTCGCTGGCGAGTCTGAGCGTATTGGGGAATTTTATCGGAACGCTGACCGATTCACGTGCATACGTCAACTATTCACGCCACGATTACTTCAGAAGGATACTCTGTGATACGGTTGGAGAATGGATTGACAGGGGAGAATACCCTAAAGATATTCCGTTTGCAGGAAGCATGATACAGGATATCTGCTGGCGCAATGTAAACCGTTATTTTGGATTTGGCCTTTAAAAAGTACAGAAACAGAGAAGAAAGGTATTGGAAGGAACAAGGGAGATACTGCAAAACGAGCCGGTATTGGTTTTGCAGTATCTCCTTTTTGCTATGCGGGAAAGATATTGTTCTTGCATCATAACCGTCCGGCCCCTTCCTTTTATGAAATAGGATCATCCGGCTGGGCATCCGTGCGGAGGACAAATCCATATTCGGCGCTGCTGCCGTTATCCCAGCTGCAGATCACACGGAAGCCGCGGATCACCCCGCCCTTTTCATAGGTGGACATGTCGGAGCTGAGAAGAGCAAATGAATTCTGATTCAGTGTAAACACTGCGGTTTTGTCCGTGCATTCCAGAGTGCCTCGATTGATCGTAGAATCATTATATTTATGGCTTCCGTTCTCATTAAGAATAATATCTTCGATTTCTATGGAGTCAGGAGCCGGTCCTCCGTCAAACAGGAGCTGGAAGGTACTGCCGAGTTCTGCATAAGGAATGGATTCTTCATGCTCGATCAGATCGATCAGGGGATCGGAACCGCATGCTACTGCCGAGTGCATGTTTCCGGCGTCGTCTGTAAAAGACCAGGATGAATTTCCAGAGGATGAAGGAATTTCCTGTACCCCCTCCTCGCTTACTACCGTGAGGGACGGAATGGATATCTGCTGTTCGCTGAAAGCCATGGGAGCGATCGTTTCTGCAAATACCTCCGTTTCAGGAGGAAGAGGAGACGGCTCCTTTTGCCTGGAACATCCAGTTGACAACAGCAGAGCTGAGGCTGAAAGGAGAAAAAGAAGAATATATGGCGGCTTTGTTATTAATTTTATCATGAACACTCCTTTTCGAATACTTCATACATACAAAATGGCAGCTGTCCGAATCGTTTCGGCTGCCATTATTATATCATGGAAGAATAGAAAGCGTATTGTGATAACCTTGCCGTATTCTTAAAAACTATTTACAATTTTATAAGAAAAGAAAAAGGCGTTCGATTGCCGGTTCTGTAAAATAAATTGACATTAGAAGAGAGACCGATTAGTATGGAAATGACTCAATGGCGGTCCGCTTTCGGCGGACACCGGCAGGAAAATACAGAGAATGGAGGTGCATGCAGTTTGACGATAAGACCAGGAGTTATAAAATACCTGCTGTTTGTTGCAATATTAACAGCTGTCTTGTCTGGATGTGAAAAAGAAAAGGAAGGAAGAACGTGGGATTGTACGGTAACGATACCTCAGAACAGTGATGAGATCGTTTTGAGCAATACTGTTGTTCAGACAGATTCCGGAGAACTGAGTATGCAAAATCATGGGGATGTTGATATGATGTGGTTTCTTTACGAGATAGACGGCGAAGCGATACAGGTAGAGAAACCGGCCGCCCGAATGGAAATAAAGGCAGGAGGGGCGGGGACGATGTTTCAGCTTGACAGAAAGAAAGATTACGCAGTCGGCATCCAGGCAGACAGCCCTGTAGAAAGAAAGGTTACGGTAATCGTGTCGGAGTATCCGAATTCCGACCCTTATACCGTAGAGGAAAACAGCTATGAAGGAAGCAGCGATTAAAATAAACGGGATTCCATCTATAATATGGGGAGAAAAATCAGATAAGGGGATCATTGCAGTACACGGAAATATGTCGAATAAAGCGGATATACCGATTAAAATATTCGCAGAGAAGGCCGTATCGAAGGGATACCAGGTTTTAAGCTTCGATCTGCCGGAGCATGGAGACCGGAAAGAGGAAGGAATTCCATGTAAAGTACAGTACGGAGTGAAGGATTTAAGGACAATCATGGCATATGCAAAAGGGAACTGGAATGAACTCAGCCTGTTCGCAAACAGCCTGGGAGCATACTTCAGCCTGCTGGCATATAAAGAGGAGCAGCTGAAAAAGGCATGGTTTCTCTCACCGGTTGTGGATATGCAGAGAATGATTGAAAACATGATGAAATGGTTTCATGTTACGGAGGAACGGCTGGAAAGCGAACAGGCGGTTCCCACACCGGCAGGCCAGATGTTGTACTGGGATTATTACTGTTATGTGAAGGAACACCCGGTGGAGGCATGGAAAGCTCCTACCAGCATTTTATATGGAAGCAGAGATGATATGTGTGAAATCGATACGATAACGAAATTTACGGATGCGTTTTCATGCAGCCTGAAGACGCTACCGGAAGCAGGCCACTATTTCCATACGCCGGAACAGCTGGCAGAGCTGGAAGTGTGGATTTCGGAGACGATGTAAGATTTTATGCAGCTGTTTCGTACGGTAAAAGTGCAGGAAGATAGGGCGTTCGGAACGGCTATGATTTCATATATGGTTGGACACATAAAAAGGCCTGCGCTATAATTTGGGAAACAGAGATGGAAAGGGATGATAATATGACAGGACAGTCAAAACAGATGTCGGAATCGATGGCATTGGGAATCGTTCTGACCCTTGCCGGAGGATTTCAGGATGCGTATTCTTATAACTGCAGGGGCGGGGTATTTGCCAACGCCCAGACGGGCAATATCGTGCTGTTGGGCCAAAACCTGGCGACAGGCAACTGGCAGCACGCCGTCCGCTATCTGTTTCCGATACTGGCATTTATCGGAGGCGTATATATGACAGAGTGGGTGAGGCAGCTTTATAAGGACTATAGGAAAATTCACTGGAGGCAGATTGTGCTGCTGGTTGAAATGCTCTTACTATTGGCTGCAGGATTTCTTCCCCAGAGTATGAATATACCGGCAAATGTGCTGATGTCCTTCGCATGTGCCATGCAGGTGGACAGCTTCCGGAAGTTCAGAGGGATTCCATGTGCTACGACCATGTGTATCGGCAATATGAGAAGCGCCACGGAGATGCTCTGTAAATACCATATCACAAAGGACGAAGAGATGAAACGCAGAGCGGAGCATTACTATTTTATTATCTTTATATTTGCAGTAGGGGCGGCAGTGGGAGCGGTTCTTTCCATGAAGATCGGAGACAGGGCGATCTGGATTGCTTCCATGCTCATGCTTGTAGGTTTCGTGATGATGTTTGTAAAGGAGGAGGCAGAAGAACATGTATGAATTAATTCAGGCAGGGACACGGACATATTATATCGACTGTCCGGCAAAGATGGGAATTTATGTGATGGATGGGAATAAGGTCTGCATGATCGACAGCGGCAATGACAAGGATGCGGCGAAAAAGGCGCTGAAAATCCTGGAGGCCAACGGATGGACCCTGGATATGGTGATCTGTACCCATTCTCATGCAGACCATATCGGCGGAAACCGCCTGCTGCAGCAGAGGACGGGATGCAGAATTTACATGGCGGGTATAGACAAAGCCTTTGCCCGATTTCCTCTGCTGGAACCATCCGTTCTGTTCGGCGGCCGGCCGTGCAGAGAATTGAAGAACAAATTTCTGATGGCTCAGGAGAGTGAAGTGGAGGAGCTGACGGAAGACGTGCTTCCGCAGGGCCTTGAAATGCTGCGGACAGACGGACACAGCATTTCCATGACGGCGATCAGAACAGATGATGATATTTGGTTTCTGGCAGACTGCCTGACAAGTGAGGCGATTATAAAAAAGTACCACGTTTCTTTTCTTTATGATGTTGAAGGATATTTGAATACCTTAGAGGTCATAAGCAGACTGGAAGGAAAACTGTTCATACCGGCTCATGCAGAACCTGCTGCAGACATCAGGCCACTGGCGGCTGTCAACAGGGCCAAGGCAGAAGAGATTATCGAACTGCTTCTGGATTTGTGCAGGGAACCCATGAGTACGGATGATTTAATACAGGGCGTATTCTGCACTACGGGCTGACGATGGATTTTACTCAGTATGCTCTTGTAGGCAGCACCATCCGTTCTTACCTCTCTTATCTGCACGACAGGGGAATGACAGAAGCATCATTTGCAGAAAATAAACTAAAGTGGAAGGCACAGACGACTCATTGAAAACATGGGCTTTGAATGGTATAATGACTGCAGAGCAGGCATTATACCAGCGCATCCCGGTTTCTGCGTACACCGCAGAAAACCGGGCGCTAAATTCCGCCGGAGGCGCCGTATCCGCGTAGCGGATATGGTATAATGACTGCAGAGCAGATTGATTCAAAGAGAAGAAGGAGGTATTATGCTATGCAGAATTATTCAGGAGAAGAAGGGCTGCAATACCATTTACAGATTAGAAAAGGGGATGTAGGGCGGTATGTAATCATGCCGGGTGATCCGAAACGCTGCGTCAAGATTGCCCAGCATTTTGATAATCCGGTGCTGGTTGCCGACAACCGGGAATATGTAACATATACAGGATATCTGGACGGAGAAAAAGTAAGCGTTACGTCCACTGGAATCGGAGGGCCGTCGGCTTCCATCGCAATGGAAGAGCTGGTTAACTGCGGTGCCGATACATTTATCCGCGTCGGAACATGCGGAGGTATGGATATGGATGTTAAGGGCGGCGATATTGTGGTAGCCACAGGGGCGGTACGCATGGAAGGAACGAGCAAGGAATATGCGCCGATAGAATTTCCGGCCGTTGCCGATCTAAATGTGACCAATGCTCTTGCGGCAGCAGCTAAAAAGCTGAACTATACTTATCATACAGGTGTGGTGCAGTGTAAGGATTCCTTTTACGGCCAGCATGACCCGGAGTCAAAGCCGGTAGGGTATGAGCTGACGGATAAGTGGAAGGCATGGCTGCGCCTTGGCTGCAAGGCATCAGAGATGGAATCTGCCGCGCTGTTTATTGTAGCAAGCTATCTGGGCGTGCGCTGCGGTTCTGATTTCCTGGTCGTAGGTAATCAGGAACGTGATAAAGCCGGTTTGGACAATCCGATCGTACACGATACGGAGGCAGCCATAACGGTTGCGGTGGAGGCAATCAGAAGCCTGATTAAGGAAGAACGGGAGAGTGGAGCGAATGGCAGGATATAGCCGGATATTTGTAATTGTTCTGGATTCTCTCGGAATTGGAGCAGAAAAAGATTCGGCCCGGTACGGAGACGTAGGCGTGGATACCCTTGGCCATATTGCTGAGGCTGCGGGAAATCTGAAGATTCCAAATTTAAAGCGTCTTGGAATCGCTAATCTCCGCCCTCTTGCAGGAATTGCACCGGAAGCGGATCCGCTTGGGCGGTATATGGTTCTGCATGAGGCCAGTCTGGGAAAGGATACCATGACGGGCCACTGGGAGATGATGGGACTGAAAGTGACGAAGCCTTTTAAAACGTTTACGGAACACGGATTTCCGAAAGAGCTTATAGAAGCTCTTTCGGAAAAGACAGGCCGGACGATTATCGGCAATAAAAGTGCCAGCGGAACAGCCATACTGGACGAACTTGGAGAAGAGGAAATCAGGGAAGGCCATCTGATTGTTTATACATCTGCTGATTCCGTACTCCAGATCTGCGGTAACGAGGAAACGATGGGACTCGATCAGCTGTACCATTACTGTGAGATAGCCAGGGAACTGACCATGAAAGACGAGTGGAAGGTGGGACGGGTCATTGCGCGTCCTTATATTGGAAAGAAAAAGGGTGAGTTCAAACGTACGTCCAACCGTCACGATTACGCATTAAAACCTTTTGGAAAGACTGCGCTGGATGCCTTGAAGGAAGCAGGACTGGATGTAATCGGTATTGGCAAGATCCACGATATCTTTGACGGAGAAGGACTGACGCAATCCCTTCACTCGAACTCTTCCGTACACGGTATGGAACAGACCATCGATACGGCTGGAAAAGAGTTCAGAGGCCTTTGCTTCGTCAATCTGGTAGACTTCGATGCCCTGTGGGGCCACAGGAGAAATGTAAAAGGCTACGGAGAAGAGCTGGAACGGTTCGACCGAAAACTGGGAGAGCTGCTGGATGTGCTGAATAAGGACGATCTGCTGATTCTGACGGCAGATCATGGAAATGATCCTACTTATACAGGTACGGACCATACCAGGGAACAGGTGCCTTTTCTCGCATGGTCACCTTCTATGAAAAACGGAGGAAGCCTTGGAGAAGCGGATACATTTGCCGTGATCGGCGCGACTGCTGCAGATAATTTTAACGTGAAGATGCCGGACGGAACGATCGGCTATTCCCTGCTGGACCGACTTCTTCAGGAAGTGGAATGAACAAAAAATAAGAGAAAGAGATCATCAGGATCATTTCAAAAAGAGGATAATACAATGGATAAAAGAGAAATTTTAAAGAGACTGGATCATACGCTATTAAAACAGACGGCGACGTGGGACCAGATTCGTACCCTGTGCGATGAAGGCATGGAATATCAGACGGCATCCGTATGCATTCCTCCCTGTTTCGTAAAACGGGCAAAGGAATATGTAAAAGACAGGCTGGCCGTCTGCACCGCAATCGGATTCCCCAACGGCAATATGACAACGGCTGCCAAGGCAGCAGAGACAGAGGATGCCGTAGCGAACGGAGCCGATGAAATCGATATGGTCATCAATATTGGGATGGTGAAGGAAGGCGATTATCCCGGAGTTCTGGCAGAGATCAATACAATTAAGGAAGCATGCCATGGAAAACTTCTCAAGGTTATTATTGAAACATGCCTTCTGACAGAAGAAGAGAAGATTCGGATGTGTGAAATTGTAACAGAGTCGAAGGCGGATTATATCAAGACCTCAACCGGATTTTCTACAGGCGGAGCAACGTTTGATGATGTTGCGCTGATGAGGAAGTATTCTGGAAGCAGGGTGAAAGTAAAAGCGGCCGGTGGAATTGCCACGGTGGAGGATGCGGAGCGGTTCATAGAGCTGGGGGCAGACCGCCTGGGAACCAGCAGACTGATTCAGCTGCTGGAAAAATAATAGGAGATAAGCAAAAATGGATAACGGGAGAGTGCTGCAGAAACAAAAAATCAGAGGCGGCACTCTCTTCCTCATTTCCGGAAAAAGCGGGAGATAATCACGGGTTCTTTCTAAAATATGGGATAAAACGGGATTGTGATTGAGATCAGGCTATGATAAACTATATAGGAATTGTCCTGAACAGTTCCTATATTTAGTGATGTTTTGCCTTAATCTGCAAGGGGAGGCGTATATGAAAAAAGCTATTACGCTCAGATTGTGCATCGTGATCATAATCAGTATGATGGTGACTGCATTTTTGAGCTGCTATATTCAGATAAAATCGGCAAAAGAGGCCATGTATGTCAATTCCATGATCAGAATCAGCCAGATATCCCAGGTCCTGGATAACAACAGCGAGGATGTGGAGCGTCTGAAAGAGAATCTGAAAGAGGATTACTTTATCCGCGCGAAGGCAGCGGCATATATTGTGCAGAATCATCCGGAAGTGACAGGCGATCAGGAAGAGATGTCGAAGATTGCTGCGCTGCTTCAGGTGGATGAATTTCACCTGTTCGATACGAAAGGCACTCTTTATGCAGGAACAGAGCCGAAGTATTTCAACTATACGTTTCGATCAGGGGAACAAATGCAGTTTTTCCTTCCCATGCTCGATGACTATTCCCTCCAGCTGTGCCAGGATATTACCCCGAATACGGCAGAAGGGAAGCTGATGCAGTATATTGCCGTCTGGCGTGAGGATCGTCAGGGGATCGTCCAGATCGGGATGGAACCGGTCAGGCTTCTGGAAGCCATGAAGAAGAATGAACTGTCCTATATATTTACCATGGTGACGGCGGAAAAGGGGATTACCGCCTTTGCCGCCGATACGCGGACAGGAGAGATTCTCGGTTCAACAGATGATAGTCTGACGGGAAAAAACGTAGCGGGAATGGGACTTATTCTGCCGGATGAGAAGCAGAGAGACAAAGGATTTGCCGCGGAACTGAAAATCGAAGGAGACAAGCATTATTGCGTGTTTCGCCAGTCGGGGGACGTCCTGTTATGTATCAGCAGTACATATGAGAACCTGTATCGAAATATACCGTCAAACATGAAGATAGTGATTTTCAGTCTATGTCTGCTTTCGGCCGCAGTGATCTTTCTGATTCTGAGGATGCTGGACCGGTTTATTATTCATGGAATTTACGGAATTATCGGCGGAATGAAGAAGATCGCCGGTGGGGACCTGGATGTAAGGGTAAATGAGACGAGTTCGCCGGAATTTGCAGAACTGGGCAGCAACATCAATCAGATGGTAGAGAGCCTGCTGGAGATGACGGGAAAGTTATCTCTTGTTTTTCAGAATGTGGATATCCCGGTGGCCGTTTATGAATACAGTCAGGACATGAAGCGTGTTCTTGCAACGAGTAAAATAGGCGAGATATTGATGATGACAGAGGAAGATATGCAGAAAGTTCTGGCAGACAGGGACGCCTTTGCCGAAATGATCGGCGGTATCGTCGCCTGTCCGCTGGGAGATGAAAAAGACGTGTATCAGCTGGGCGGAGACAAACCACGCTATCTGAAGATAAAATCTTATCAGGAAAAGCGCAGTACCCTTGGAATTATCGTAGATGCGACGGAAGACGTATTGGAAAAGAAAAAGATTGAACTGGAGCGGGACATTGACCTGCTGACCGGCTTGACTACGCGGCGGGCGTTCTTCAAAAAGATGGACTGCCTTTTCCGGCAGCCGGAAGTGCTGAAAACAGCGGTGATCCTGATGGCCGATTTGGATAATCTGAAATCGGTAAATGACGGCTGGGGCCATGAGTATGGTGATCAGATATTAAAGAAGGCGGCAGAGCTTTTAAAAGGATGTGAAGCGCCGAACAAGATTGCAGCCAGACTCAGCGGAGATGAATTTATACTGGTTATTTACGGCGCCGATTCCCAGGAAGAACTGTTTGAATATATAAAGCGTATGTACGACAATATCATGCATGCAAAGGTCTGCATGCCTGGAGGGAAGACGGTAGAGGTGCGGTTGTCAGGCGGATACGTCTGCTATCCTGAGGTTACGGCAGGATACAGGGAGCTGATTCGGTTTGCAGACAGCGCCATGTACAGGGTAAAGAAAAAATCCAAAGGCAGCTTTGAGAAATATGTGCCGGAGGATGAACAGCCGACATAATCCCGTTTTGCACATAAGAATGGTAAGGCGCTCAGGATGCTGCAGAAGTAAGATCAGGCAGCATCCTTTATTTTTCATGAATGGCATTAACATAACAGAGGATAAGAGAATGAAATTAATGAATGAAATTCCCGGGAGCTTCTGGGGACTGTTCCGGTCTCCAAACCGGGATGTCTATATTGAAGCCCTTTTAAAAATCAGCGAAGAATATCAGTACAGCAATTATTTCCTGAGCAGGGAATTGTGCATTCAGGTGCTGGGAGATCACTTCTCAAGAAGAAAGTTTCTGATTCAGAGAGAAGAGCAGGAAAATGACGTGGAAGCTCTGGAACCGCCGGCCACCCGTGTTCTGAACTGGCTGCTGAAAAACCATTGGCTGAAGCGGCTCGATGATTTTGCCTCCTTTACAGTTTATATTGTGATTCCGGACTATGCGGCGGTTTTTGTTGAAGCCTTTGAACGCCTTGTGAACGATAATATGGATGAGGCGGAAGTTTATATACAGAACATCTACGCCAACCTGTTTTCCTTTAAAAACGACGCCAGAGCCGGGACGAGCCTTCTGCATACCGCTGATATCAATACGAGACGGCTGAATAAGGCGCTTCAGGATATGCTTCACAACATGGATAAATTTTTTACAAGCCTTCTGGAAAAACGTGACTACGGGGAGCTGTTACAGGAGCATCTGGATGGGTATGTAGAAGAAATTGTGAGGAAAAAATACCATATTCTGAAGACTTCCGACAATTTTTACCTCTACAAGTCGGATATCAAGCAGTGGCTTCAGGAAATGCGGGAAGACGAGGAATTTCTGGAGGAAGCCGTACGAAGAAGCGGTCAGGAGACGGACATAGGAGAGGCGGTCAGGATGCTGGACAGCATCGAACGTGGATTTGACGATATTGAACGGCGGATAGCCAATATGGACAGGGAACATACGAAGTATGTCCGCGTAACCGTGAGCCGCCTGTACCATCTGCTGAACAGAGAGGATGATACAAAGGGGCTGATTCTCCAGATGCTCAATCATCTCTCCGGGTCCGTGCATACAGATGACGAGATCAGTAAAATCAGCAGCAGGATGAACCTTTCCTACAGCGAAATCCTGTCGGAAAAATCACTCTATAAAAAGAGAAAACCGAGGGAATCCTTCCGTGAGAACCTGACGGCGGAGGAAGCGGTCCGCGAGCTCACAAAAGATGAGATTCTGAAGCTGAACAAAGTGAAAACGCGGTATTCCAGAGAGGAAATAGACGCTTCGTGGAGAGCCGGATGACGGGCGGAAAGGCTGTCTTTTCCGAAGACAGTATCCGGACAGAGGAAGATTTTGAAAAGATGATCCTGGCATACGACGGAGCCGGAAAGAAAAAAGGACGGTACCACGTAGAAGCAGAAGAGGGAGAAATGATCGACAATGGTTCCTTCTGCTATCCGAAGCTTACATTTATAAGGAGAAAAGAATGATACCATATTATGATGAACTCCTGCAGGAGGAGCAGGAAACGGTAACAAATGTGATTCAGATGCTCCAGAGGCAGACATATATTCTGGAGAGAAAATTTGACAGAAGGCAGGGACGGTTCCTGTATGGCAGAGATTACCGAATCTGCAGCAAGCACTTGGAATTTATCCGGGAATATTTCCGAATCAGCGGGATCGAGGTGCGCGAGGACAGCCAGATGGGGGTCATCTATATTCAGGGAGAAACTGTTATGGGTGAAAAGCTCTCCAGGCTTGCGACCTTATACCTTCTGATTCTGAAGGTCATTTATGATGAACAGATGATGACGGCTTCTACAGCCGCCCATATCTATACCACACTTGGAGAACTGAGCGAACGGCTTGGCGCATACGGTCTCATTTCACGGATAACGCCTACGGAAGTCAAGCGGGCAATAACGGTACTGAAAAAGTATCAGATCGTAGAGCCAGTAGATATCATGGATGACTTTGACGGAAGTACACGGCTCATTATCTATCCGACAGTAAACCTCGTGCTCATGGCAGACGATGCCAGAGAGATCCTTGCCGATATCAGCATGGGAAGCGGGAATGAGAAAACAGAAGGCGCAGAGGCAGACGGAGACGAAACAGAGGATGATTCTGCATCTGATATGGCAGAAGACGATATGATTGAGAATACGGCAGCTGAAGACGCCATAGAAGATATTATAATAGAAGATAAAGAAGATATTGTGACAGGAAAGAACGCCGTAACAGGAGAGAAAACTATGATGGAGGAGGACGGACATGGCAGAGCAGAGGTTTGAGGCGTTGAGCAGAATATGCCTGAATAACTGGCATTATATGAACCACAGGACGCTTTCCTTCAGCGAGGGAATCAATTTCTTTACAGGCCATTCTGGAAGCGGTAAGTCTACCATTATCGATGCCATGCAGATCGTACTGTATGCGAATACGGACGGGCGGGGCTTTTTCAACAAAGCGGCGGCGGACGATTCGGACAGAAGCCTGATCGAATACTTAAGAGGTATGGTTAATATAGAAGAGAACAACCAGTTCTCCTACTTGAGAAATAAGAATTTTTCCAGTACGATCGTAATGGAATTCACCAGAACAGATACAGGGGAATCCCAGTGTGTAGGCGTCGCCTTCGACGTAGAAACGGCTTCCAATTCAGTCAGCCGTCTGTTTTTCCAGCACAAGGGCAGGCTGCCGGACCATGAATACCGCACGCCGGACAGAACCATGACGATTGAAGAGGTAAAGAATTATCTGAAGAGAGAGTTTTCCGATGAAGACTGCTATTTTGGCTCTCACAACGAACGGTTCCGGTCCCTTTTGTACAACGTATACCTGGGAGGCCTGGACGGAGAGAAATTTCCTCTCCTTTTTAAACGGGCAATTCCATTTCGGATGGATATCAAGCTGGAAGATTTCGTAAAAGAATATATATGTACGGAAGCGGACATCCATATTGAAGATATGCAGGAAAGTGTGATGCAGTACGGCCGTATGAGAAAAAAGATCGAAGATACGATGAATGAAATCAGAGATCTGGAAGATATAAGCAGACGTTACCGGCTGATGAAGGAAGCGGAGAGCGAGGAGGACAAATACAGCGGGCTTTCGAAGAAAATGGAGATTCTGGAGCTTCAGGAAAAAGTTCACGGCACGATGGATGAGGCAGCAAATGCCAGAGATTCCGTTCAGAAGCAGACGGCGGAAAAAGAGAGGCTGGAAGAACAGGTAAGAACGGCTCAGGCAAAGAGCGAAGAGCTGTTGCGACGGATTGCTTCCAGCGGGTATGAAGATTTGAAAGAACGCCTTGGTTCCATAAATGAGCTGGTGGAAAAGGACAGGAGAAGCGAAGAGCGCTGGAACCAGACAGCCAAACGGCTGCGTTTATGGGAAGAAGAGGACTGTACGGCGAATCAGACTCTTTGGGATATGGAGGCCTTTGCAGAGCAGAAGATTACTAAAGAAGCCCTTGTACGCCTTCAGAAGGCCATTGCAGAAATGAGGTCGGAAGCTGCGGAGCAGCAGAAAGAGGCAGAATCGGAAATCCGCCGTCTTGGTAGGCAGGAAAAAGAACTGGAAGAGGACTTAAAGAAGCTCAGACAGGGAAAAAATGCATATCCCAAGGATCTGGAGCATGCCAGAAGCTATATTCAGAAACGGCTTTTGGAGGAAACCGGTAAATCAGTGCACGTGGAAGTACTAGCTGATCTCATTGATATTAAAAGCGACGTATGGCGCAATGCAGTGGAAGGTTATATGGGAGGAAATAAGCTGTCCCTGATTGTGGATCCCCGTTACATAGGCACGGCTATGAAAATCTATGAAGAGCTGGACAAGAACAGATATTTCCGGGTAGCTCTCGTTGACACGGAAAAGGTGATGGAGAGTGGAGAAAATGAAAAGAATCTGCCTGGAGCTCTGGCGGAGGAAGTCACTGCCGGTTTCGATTACGTAAGGGCATATGTGGATTTTCTCCTGGGCCGGGTGGTGAAATGCAGCAGTGTGGAGGAATTAAGAAAATGCAGGGTCGGCATTACGAAGGACTGCATGCTTTACCACAGCTTCCGCCTTCAGCATGTCAATCCGGAGAATTATACGCGGAATGCATTGATCGGTTCCATGAGCCGGAAGAAGAGGATGGAACAGCTGGAGGCTGAACTGGAAGGAATCAGAGAGGAGAAAAAGCCTCAGGAAGAGATCAGAAGATCGTGTGAACGTATTCTTGAGCTGGAGGCGCTTTTGCTGGATGCAAAAGAGTACATGGAACTTCTGAATGACATCGGCAGCCTGAAAAAGAGAACGGGTGAAAAAAGGAAGCTGGAAGCGAAGCTCTCCGAAATCAGGGAAAATCATATCAGCCAGTGGGAAGCTGAGCGGGAAAGCCTGGAGAGGGAAATACGGGCGCCAGAGAACTGGCGGAACGGGCAGGAAAGAGTATCTGGCAGCTGGAAGAGACAATCCGCAGAAAGATGGCGGAAAATCTGGCGTTGAACGAAGAGCTTGCTCAAAAGACAAGCTGCTTTGTACCATCAAAAAGCTGTGAGAAAGCTTCGGAAGAAGTGCTTAAGGATATACAGAATCCAAGATATGAGCGTCTGAAAGAGAAATTTCACCTGTTATCTGAGGAAGAAGGAAATAAAAAGGATGAGTATTATAACCAGCTTCAGAATGCGAGGATGGAATATCTGAGGAAATACCCGGGAAGGCCGTTTTCCCCTACAATCCGCGATAACGGTCCATATGACAAGCTTCTTGAGGACCTTCGGTGCGACAGGCTGGAAGAGTATGGAAGGAAGGCAGACGAACAGGCCAGGGCGGCTGTGATCCATTTTAAGGACGACTTTATCTTTAAAATCAGGACTGCAATCCGTGAGGCACTCAGAAGGAAGGATGAGCTGAACAAGATCATCAGCACCATGGATTTCGGCAAAGACAAATACCAGTTTGTCATCGGTAAAAACAAGGGGCCTGACGGGCGCTATTACGATATGTTCATGGATGAGGCTCTGGAAGTCAACCCATCCAGTCTGCAGAAAGGCGTGGAAAATCAGATCAACATGTTCACGATGGAACATGAGACAAATTACGGCCAGATGACGAATGAACTGATTCAGATATTCATTCCACCGGAACATGCATCGGCGGAAGAGATGGAAGAGGCGAAACGTCAGATGGACAGGTATGCAGATTACCGGACCTACCTGTCCTTTGATATGCAGCAGATTATCGAAGGGGAAGAGACCATGAGGATTCCTCTCAGCAAAATGATTAAAAAAAATTCCGGCGGAGAGGGGCAGAACCCGTTTTATGTGGCCCTACTGGCCAGTTTTGCCCAAGTTTACAGAATTCATGCTTCTGCGAGAACCCAGAGGACGCCTACCATGCGCCTTGTTATCCTGGACGAGGCATTTTCAAAAATGGACGCGGAGAAGGTTGCCAGCTGTATTCGCCTGATCCGCGGGCTTGGATTTCAGGCGATCATCAGTGCGACAAACGATAAGATACAGAATTATCTGGAAAATGTAGATAAGACATTTGTTTTTGCAAATCCGAACAAGAAACACATATCCGTACAGGAGTTTGAAAAGAAGGAATTCCCTTCCCTGGCTCTGGGGATTCAGGAGTGAGGCAGCCGCCTCTTCCTGGAAAGCACCTTGCAAATAAGAGGGGCTTCTGATAAAATGGACGCTGTAGAAACTGAGCGGAATGGTTAAGGAAAAGAGGAAGTGAACGGAAACTATGGGAGCAGTGAAGTATGAAGAAATCTATAAAGACCTTAAAAACAGAATAGAGAGCGGAGAATACGAATATCAGGAGTTGATCCCGTCAGAAAACACCATGGTAACAGAGTACAGCTGCTCCAGAAACACGGTAAGAAGGCGATCGCCCGCCTGGCCGATATCGGATATGTGCAGAGCATACATGGCAAAGGGGTAGTCGTAATCTATCAGCCGACCGCTCAGGCGGAATTCATGCTGGGAGGAATCGAGAGCCTGAAAGAGGCGGTAGCCCGTAATAACCAGGAGTATACGACGGATGTAATCTGTTTTGCCGAACTGACGGTGGACAAGAAAATGAAAAAGCGGACGGGTTTTCCGGAAGGAACGGAAATTTATTATATGCAGAGAGTCCGATATATCGATGGAGAGGCGCTGATTATTGATCATAATTATTTCCGTAGGGATATTGTCCGGGGACTGACTGCGGAGATAGCAGGAAAATCGGTCTATGAATATATGGAAAAGGTCCTCGGAGAGGATATTGTGACGACGAAGCGGCGGATGACCGTTGAACGGGTTACGGAACTGGATGAGAAGTACATGAAAATGAACGGCTATAACTGTGTGGCGGTGGTGAGCAGCGTGACCTTTAATGCCAGGGAATCATGTTTGAATTTACCCAGTCGCGCCACCGCCCTGACCGGTTTGCATTCTTTGATCAGGCCAAAAGAGTAAAAACCTGACGGAAAAGATAAGACCGGCTTTCGTGATTTGGAATTTATGCAATATAAAATGTCAGGTGGAGAAGATCGTTTTTTAACGGTCTTCTTTGTTTTTTATTCCTCTGTAATGGTTCGGAACCTCCCGGTTCCTGTGAATCAGAGGGCATTCAGAGAACGGCAGGGGGCGCAATTTGAAATGGAGAAAGTTACAAAAAGATCTTGACTAACTTGTTTAAACATGATATATTGAAATCAAAGGAAAGTTGTTTAAACAAGTTAATTCAAACAGGAGGATGGTTTTATGGGTAAGTATGCAGAGGATGCAAAAGAGTTGCTGAAACTGGTGGGCGGCAGAGAAAATGTATCGGCGGTTACACACTGCATGACACGAATGCGCTTTGTGCTGGCAGACCCTTCTAAAGCAGATGTGAAGGGGATTGAAGGGATGAAAGCAGTAAAGGGATCCTTTACGCAGTCCGGCCAGTTTCAGGTCATTATCGGCAACACGGTTTCTGATTTCTATAATGATTTTATCGCCGTATCAGGTATAGAAGGGGGATCCAGAGAGGCGGTGAAGGAAGTAGCTAAGAAAAATCAGAATCCGGCCCAGAGAATAGCGACGAATCTGGCGGAGATCTTCGCGCCTCTGATTCCGGCTATTATCGTAGGCGGCCTGATTCTGGGATTCCGCAACTGTATCGGAGAATTGAAACTTTTTAATGAAGGGACGCAGACCCTTGTGGAGATTTCCGTGTTCTGGGCAGGCGTCAACAGCTTTCTGTGGCTTTTAGGTGAGGCGATATTTCATTTTCTGCCTGTCGGAATCGTCTGGTCAATTACCAGGAAAATGGGTACGACGCAGATTCTCGGTATCGTGCTCGGGCTTACGCTCGTATCTCCCCAGCTGCTGAATGCATATGCAGTAGCAACTACTCCCGCAGCCGAAATTCCGTTCTGGGATTTTGGATTCTGCCATATGAATATGATCGGCTATCAGGCCCAGGTTATTCCGGCCGTGCTTGCAGGATTTACCCTGGTTTTTCTGGAGCGTTTTTTCAGGAAAATCTGTCCTGCAGTGATTTCCATGATCGTCGTACCATTCTTTTCCCTGTTGATCTCTGCGATTGTGGCACATGCAGTTCTGGGACGATCGGATGGAAAATCGGCTCTGTGATTTCCGACATTGTATACGCAGGCCTGACATCCGGATTTAAAACAGTTTTCGGAGGCATTTTCGGTTTCCTCTATGCTCCTCTTGTAATTACAGGACTTCATCATATGACGAATGCAATTGATCTTCAGCTTCAGGCCGTTTACGGTGGCACGAACCTGTGGCCGATGATTGCACTGTCCAACATCGCTCAGGGCTCCGCCGTTCTGGCTATGATCTTTCTTCAGAAGAAGAATGCTGAGGCAAAAGAGGTATCCGTACCGGCATGTATTTCCTGCTATCTGGGAGTAACGGAACCGGCGATCTTCGGCGTGAATTTAAAATACATGTTTCCATTTGTCTGCGGTATGGTGGGATCGGCATGCGCAGCCGTATTTTCTGTAGGAACGGGAATCATGGCGTTTACGGTCGGCGTAGGCGGACTGCCTGGAATTCTCTCAATCAAACCGGAATTCTATCTGAAATTCGCGGTCGCGATGGCCATTGCCATAGCCGTTCCGTTTATTCTGACAACGGTTATCGGCAGAAAGAAAGGAGTACACTGAATGATGAAAGATTTTAAAAAATCAACAGTTTATCAGATTTATCCGAAATCCTTTAAAGATACGACGGGAAACGGAGTCGGTGATATCAGAGGAATTACGGAAAAACTGGATTATCTGGAACAACTTGGCGTGGATTATATCTGGAGCACACCATTTTTTCTTTCTCCGCAGAATGATAATGGATACGATGTGGCAGACTATTATGGGATCGAACCATCTTACGGAACCATGGAAGATGTGGAAGAGCTGATTGCCGAAGGAAAAAAACGTGGAATCGGGCTCATGCTGGATATGGTGTTCAACCATACGTCGACTGAGCATGAATGGTTTAAAAAAGCGATGGAAGGCGATCCGTATTATAAAGATTTTTATATTTTCCGAAAGGGCGAAAATGGCCTGCCGCCGACGAACTGGACCTCCAAATTTGGAGGAAGCGCATGGGAATATACAGAGGAGACGGGCGAGTATTACCTCCACCTCTTCGACCGGACGCAGGCGGACCTGAACTGGGATAACCCGAATGTGAGAAGAGAACTCGTCAATGTTCTTAAATTCTGGATAGAAAAAGGAGTGGAAGGATTCCGCTTTGACGTGGTAAACCTGATTTCCAAACCAGGAATATTCACAGATGATGAAGAGGGAGACGGACGGAGATTCTATACAGATGGGCCTCACGTCCATGAATACCTGAATGAGATGTGCAGGGAAAGCGGTATTTGGGAAAAGGGGCTTGTAACAGTAGGAGAAATGTCGTCTACAACCATGGACAACTGTATCCGCTATTCGAGGCCGTCCAGCAGGGAGCTGTCCATGTGCTTCAATTTCCATCATCTGAAGGTCGATTATAAAAATAAGGACAAGTGGCAGCTGCAGGAATTTGACTTCGCTGAATTGAAAAGCCTGCTTCACGGATGGCAGAAAGGGATGGAGAACGGCGATGGATGGAGCGCCGTATTCTGGAATAATCATGACCAGCCGAGGGCGCTGTCCAGATTTGGGGATGACGAGAAGTATCCTTTGGAATCGGCAGCCATGCTGGCGATGACCATTCATCTGATGAGAGGAACGCCTTATATCTACCAGGGGGAAGAAATCGGGATGACAAATGCCGGATTTACGGAGATCGGCCAGTACCGGGATGTGGAGAGTGTTAATTATTTTACAATCTTAAAAGAAAAAGGAATAGATAAAGAGGAAATATATCACATTTTGAGGGAACGGTCCCGCGATAATTCCAGAACGCCGATGCAGTGGGATGAAAGTAAAAATGCGGGATTTTCTGATTATACGCCCTGGATTTCCGTAAATAAAAATTTTAGTGAAATAAATGTCAGGAACTGTTTGCAAGACAGGGGGTCTGTGTGGTATTATTATAAAAGATTAGTAGAGCTCAGAAAACAGTACGACGTAATCGCCTATGGTGGATACACGCCGCTTCAGGAAGATCATGACAGCGTATTTGCCTTTAAGAGGACTTACAGAGGTCAGACTCTTCTGGTGTTCAGCAATTTTTACGGGACAGAGGCGGAGATGACGATAGAAGAAAGTGGCTTAGAAGAATATAATTGCCTGCTGACCAATTATCAGGAAAGAAAGCTGGCAAATAAGTTTTCCTTACAGCCCTACGAGTCAGTCGCATTTTTGCGCGAAGAGTGAAACAGCAAGGAGGAACAAGGGATGTTCAAAAAGTTATTCGGAAAGAAAGTAGAGGAACCGGCTGCTGCAAAGACAGGGCAAATCCTCGCAATCCAGAATGGTAAGGTAGTTCCGATTGAGGAAGTGCCGGACCCTGTATTCTCTCAGAAGATGCTGGGAGACGGAGTGGCGATTATTCCGGAGGAGGGTAAGATCTACAGCCCTGTGAGCGGAACGATCGTAAGTCTGATTCCATCCAAGCATGCTTATGGATCCAGGCGGATGAGGGAGCAGAAGTACTGATCCATATCGGCCTTGACACCGTAGCTCTGAATGGGGAAGGGTTTAAGTGCTGTGTTGAAGACGGGCAGAAAGTGAAGACAGGCGATCTTCTGGCAGAAGTTGATCTGGCGTTTGTAAAAGAGAAGGGGTATAATACGATTACGCCGATCCTGATTACCAACATGGATGATGTAAAGAATGTGAAGATGGTTACGGGAGATGCGAAGGCAGGCGAAACCGCAGTCATCACATATGAAAAATAATTTTGCCAATAGAAAGGAAAAGAGATCATGTTTCAGTTTCAGTACACAATCAAAGACGAATTAGGTATCCACGCAAGACCAGCGGGAATTCTTGTTAAGGAAGTTAAAAAATATGCCAGCAAGGTTACGATCGACAAGGAAGGAAAGACAGTTGACGCTTCCAAACTGATGGCTGTCATGAGCCTTGGAGTAAAGTGCGGCAATGAAGTGACGGTTACGGTAGAAGGAGAAGACGAAGGGACAGCTGGTCCTGAGATCGAGAAATTCTTCAAGGAGAACCTGTAAAACTAGAACGGTTGAACAATCTATAAAGGGTGTCGGAAAGCGCGGACAAGCCGTGTTTTCTGACAGCCTTTTCGTGCTATAAAAAGCTGGGATGTCAAAACGGAAAGGGACTGCGCCGTTTCGGCATGCTTGAGAAAAGAGGACCGGTTATGGAAAAATATTTTGGAAAATCTGTCTATAAAGGCATTGCGATGGGCAGGCTTGCTGTATTTGAAAAAAAGGATAATCTTGTTAAAAGAACACATATCGCAGATGCGGATGCAGAGATGGAGCGCTTCGAGGAAGCGAAAACGAAAGCCCTGGGACAGCTGGGTGCTTTATATGAAAAAGCTCTGAAAGAAGTAGGAGAGGCGAATGCCGCAATCTTTGAAGTTCATCAGATGATGATGGAGGATGACGATTATCTGGAATCCATTGAAAATATCATTCGTACGCAGGAAGTGAATGCGGAGTATGCAGTTGCAACTACGGGAGACAACTTCTCCAAGATGTTCGCAGAGATGGATGACGATTATATGAAAGCCAGATCCATTGATATCAAAGATATTTCTGAGAGGCTGATCAACGTACTCCATGGAGCGGGAGAAGGCGGAATGGATTTTTCCGAACCGGTTATTATCATAGCAGATGATCTGACTCCAAGTGAGACCGTACAGCTGGACAAAGAAAAGGTGCTCGCATTTGTAACCGTACATGGTTCCGCTAATTCCCATACGGCGATTCTGGCCAGAATGATGAATATACCGGCGCTGGTTGGGGTGGAAATCCCACTGGATTCTGCTATGAACGGAAAAGTCGGTGTCGTGGACGGTTTTGCAGGGGAAGTGATCGTAGAACCGGATGAAGTGACTGCCAGTTCTGCTTCCAAGAAAATTCTGGAGGAAAAGGAGAAGCTGCGCCTGCTCCAGACATTAAAAGGCAAGGAAAATATTACAATTGACGGTAAGAAGATCAATATTTACGCCAATATCGGTAATGTAGGAGATGTGGCCAGCGTTCTGGCTAACGACGCCGGCGGAATCGGACTTTTCAGAAGTGAATTCCTGTACTTAGGCCGCGATACGTATCCGACAGAAGAAGAACAGCTACAGGCATACCGCCAGGTGGCAGAGCTGATGGCGGGCAGGAAGGTCATTATCCGTACACTGGATATCGGAGCGGACAAGAAGGTGGATTATTTCAATCTCGATGAAGAGGAAAATCCGGCTCTCGGATTCCGCGCAATCCGCATCTGCCTGAAACGGCCGGAAATCTTCAGAACGCAGATGAGAGCACTCCTTCGTGCCAGCGTATACGGCAATATTGCCGTTATGTATCCAATGATTATTTCCGTAGAAGAGATCCGTAAGATCAAGAGGATCGTAGAGGATATCAAGGAAGAGCTGAAGAGCCAGAATATTACGTTCGGCAATATGGAGCAGGGAATTATGATCGAAACCCCTGCAGCCGCCATTATGAGTGACGAAATGGCAAAAGAAGTAGATTTCTTCAGCATCGGAACGAACGACCTGACCCAGTATACGCTTGCAATCGACAGGCAGAACAACAGCCTGGATGATTTTTACGATCCTCATCATCCGGCAGTGCTCCGTCTTCTTCAGATGGTTGCCGACAACGCTCACAAGAACGGAATATGGGTCGGAATCTGCGGAGAGCTTGGTGCTGATTTAACACTTACGAAAGAATTCCTGAAGATGGGTATGGACGAATTGTCTGTTTCCCCGTCCATGGTATTAAGAGTAAGAGATGAGTCAGAAAGACGGATTTGAGCAAGCTGTAATTTGAATAGGGAATATCACAACTGCAGGAAATGGCAGGTACACTCCATGGCAGCCGGCGCAACGCCGGACTGCTCAGGATGTCCCTGCCGTTTTATTTTTCAGGAAGGCATGGTTCGGCAATTGAAGAGGTGCTGAAAATATGATAAACTGGACGAATAAAAGCAGGGCCGAAAGGCAGAAATGGAGAGGAGAAACTATGAGGGAATGCAGCGTCGCCGATCGTGTGCGAACGGCAGCGGAAGGATACAGCAGGCAGATGGAACGGCTCCTTCGGGAAGTGATCGCGATTCCCAGTGGAAGCTGTGAGGAAGAAGGCGTAATCCGGCGTCTGGAAGAGGAGATGAAAAGGCTGGAATTTGATGAGGTTTTCATAGACGGTCTTGGAAATCTGCTGGGATATATGGGGTGCGGGAAACAGATTATTGCCTTTGACGGGCATGTGGATACGGTAGGAGTCGGACAGCTGTCCAACTGGACGTTTGACCCGTACGAAGGATGTGAGACGGAGGACAGAATCGGTGGGCGCGGCGCATCCGATCAGCTTGGAGGCGTTGTTTCCGCAATTTACGGAGCGAGGATCATGAAAGATTTAGACCTGATCCCGGATGGTGTAAAAGTATTGGTTACATGTACGGTTCAGGAAGAGGACTGTGACGGACTTTGCTGGCAGTATATCTGCAATGAAGATCATATCCGGCCGGAATTTGTCGTTATTACGGAACCTACGGACGGAGGTATTTACCGCGGGCAGAGAGGACGGATGGAGATTCGTGTAGAAGTAAAGGGGATTTCCTGCCACGGATCGGCTCCGGAGCGTGGAGAAAACGCCATTTTCCGCATGGCGGACATCCTCCAGGAAATACGCGCCATGGGGGAAAGCCTGAAAGATGACGGATTCCTTGGAAAGGGAACCGTGACGGCTTCTGAAATTTTCTTCACGTCTCCGGCCAGATGTGCAGTGGCGGATTCCTGCGCCGTTTCCCTGGACAGAAGGCTGACGGATGGAGAGACTTGGGAAATGGCTCTGGAGGAGCTGAGGAATCTCCCTTCGTGCCGGAAATACAACGCGCAAGTGACGCTTTATCCGTATGAAAAACCGTCGTGGACAGGTCTTGTATATCCGACGGAATGTTATTTTCCCACATGGGTAATCAGCGAAGACCATCCGGCGGTAGAAGCTGCAGCAAAAGCATACAGAACACTGCTGGGTGAACCCAGAATTGACCGGTGGACGTTTTCCACCAATGCCGTTTCCATTATGGGAAGGTACAAGATTCCGTGCGTCGGATTCGGCCCGGGAAGCGAAAAAGAAGCCCATGCGCCGAATGAGACAATGTGCAGAGACGGTCTGGTGAAATGCGCGTCTGTGTATGCTCTCATACCATCCGCATATTTTGAGGAAAAGGAGACGGATGACGCAAAGGCACAGGAATAAATAATGAGGACGAGGAATACATTGTAATGAAATCAATTGATGCAAGAGGGCTACCGTGCCCGAAGCCGGTCATTGAGGCGAAAAAGGCTCTTCAGGTGATGGATGAGAAGGAACTGCAGATTTTTGTGGATAATCCGATCGCAGTGCAGAATCTGGAAAAGCTGGGGTCATATATGAGCTTGAAAACTGTGGCGGAAAAGCTGTCGGAACACGATTATTCCGTTTACTTTTGCAGAGAAGAAAAGCAGGGTAAAAAGACGGATAAAAAGACGGATGAAAAGAGAGCGGAAAAAAGCAGGGAACAAGGCAGAGAACAGGCGGACAGACAGGAAGGCGCCTGTGTTCCCGATTCCAGAGACCATGGGAAAATCGTGGTGATTTCTGCGGACCATATGGGGGAAGGGGACGAAGTCCTGGGAAGGATATTGATGAAAGGATTTCTGTATGCGCTCACAGAGCTGGAACGCCTTCCGGAGACGATTCTGCTCTATAACGGAGGGGCAAAGCTTTCTGTGGAAGGCTCCGATTCCCTGGAGGATCTGAAACACCTGGAGGCGCAGGGGGTGGAAATCATAACATGCGGAACTTGTCTGAATCACTATGGCATTGCAGACAAGCTGGCTGTCGGCAGGGTGACAAATATGTATGAAATCGCAGAAAAAATGGTCGCTGCAGGAAGTGTGGTGAAACCATGAAAGGACAGCTGGAAACGGTGAAGCATGGGTTTGAACCGGTATTTGATGAAAATTCCAGAGTATTGGTGCTGGGGACTATGCCGTCGCCTAAATCAAGAGAACAGGGCTTCTATTACGGCCATCCAAGGAACCGTTTCTGGCCTGTGCTGGCAGAGGTACTTGGCGAGCCGAATCCGGAGACGATTGAGGATAAAAAGAAGATGGCTCTAAAACACGGAATTGCCATATGGGATGTGCTGGCATCCTGTGAAATACACGGTGCTGATGATACGAGCATTAAGAATCCCGTACCAAACGATATGAGCCGGATTCTTGAACATGCGGACATCCGCGCCGTGTTCACTACGGGTGGAAAAGCTACGGCGCTGTTTAAGAAATATTGTCAGAAACAGACGGGCCTGGCGCCTGTTCCGCTTCCGTCCACCAGCCCGGCCAACTGCAGGATCACTTTCGAAAATCTATGTGATGCTTACCAGGAAATCGTTAGGAAGAGCAAGGAAATCCGACCATAATGTTGACAAAAAATAAGATTGGATTTATAATCGCCTCAACATAAAGTATGACATCTTGTGCATTGGCTGGAAGGAATCTGAGTTAGGGATTGCGAGGAGGAGAATAATTATGGCAACAGTTAAAAAGGAAACAAAAACGTCAGCTAAGACAGTAAAAGCAGCAGCACCGGCAAAGGAAACAGCTGCAGTTAAGGCAGCAGCCGCAAAGGAAACAGCGGCGGTAAAAGCAGCACCGGCAAAAGAAGCCCCTGTAAAAGAAGCGGTGAAGGCGCCTGCAAAAGCACCGGCAAAGAAAGCGCCGGCGAAGGCAGCTGTGAAACCAGCTGAGCCAGTAGCATCCGTATATGTAGAATATGCAGGAAATCAGATCGCAGCGAAAGAGATACTGGATGCAGCAAAAGCAGCATTTGCGAATTCTCATAAGGATGTTGCAATCAAAACAATCGAGATTTATGTAAAACCGGAAGAGGCGGTTGCTTACTACGTAGTAAACGGCGAAGGCTCTGATGATTACAAGATTGAATTATAATCAGCTGTAGAGGAAAGAAAAGAGGTTCCATGAGGAGCGGGCTTTATAAGCAGCTCCTGGTGGGGCCTCTTTTTCCATTCGGCCGGTTCGCGCTGCGGATATGACGGAAAAGGAACGAACTTTTTCGGGAAAGGGATATGACCAATCAGGCCAGCCTTCTGTGTATCCGGCGGACCAGTATGGAACAGGATGTGACGAAGAAGATTTCCAGAGCACTGTTAATCATGCCCGCACTGAAAAAGAAGGCTGCGGAAGCCGCAACGATTCCCCAGAAATACACCATATATGGATGATAGATTCGGGGATTTCTTTTACGGCAGCGGTACAGAATGACGAGAATGCAGAGCATGAGCGCTGTCGGACATGAAAAGGCAAACCATACGTGGAGCGCCGAGAAAAAAGGGAAAATTTCCGGTTTATACGGGGTGAGCAGGGTGAGAACCAGAAGACAGAGGGATGCGCGGCTGAGAAATCGTTCCAAACGGGGATTGGAAAGAGAATTGACAATGTCACGCATGGAAATATAAAAATAATATACAACAATCATACCCCACAGGATAAATGCCATTTTCCTCGCTCCAAAATTGCGTATGATCGAGAAGTTGGCATGGACCCAGTCAGTCCTTCCAGCAAATAGTACAGTATAGGCAGGGATAATAAAGTAAGCCAGAACATTCAGCAGCATGATGACGATGACCTCCGGTTATAATAGGTTTATTGTTCCACAGATAAGCGAATATCATTCCAACAGGAGAAGAGAAGATGACAGGATTGCCAGAAGAATTCAAAAATAAAATGAGCGGGCTTTTAAACGAGGAATATGAGGAGTTTATAAAAAGCTATGATTCAGCGCGTGTACAGGGACTGAGGCTGAATCTTCTGAAACTGCTGCCGGAAGACGGAAAATGGCTGACAGAAAACTTTGGCCTGACACCGGTACCGTGGGCAAAAGAAGGCTTTTACTACAACGGAGAAAAACGGCCGGGCAGGCATCCCTATCATGCGGCCGGCCTGTATTACATACAGGAGCCCAGCGCTATGGCTGTCGTCACTCTGCTAAATCCGCAGCCGGGAGAAAAAATACTGGATTTGTGCGCGGCCCCGGGAGGAAAGACGACGCAGATCGCTTCCAGACTCCGCGGAACTGGATTTCTGTTAAGCAATGAGATTCATCCGGCACGAGCGAAAATCCTGTCTCAGAACGTGGAACGGATGGGGATTGGAAACGCTGTTGTGACAAATGAGGACTCTGCCCGTCTTGCGGCCTTTTTCCCCGGCTTTTTCGACCGCATAGCAGTCGATGCGCCATGTTCCGGAGAAGGGATGTTCCGGAAAGACGAAGAGGCATGTGAGGAGTGGAGTCCGGAAAATGTGAACATATGCGCAGCACGCCAGCAGGAAATTCTTCATAATGCGGCGCTTATGCTGAAGGCAGGCGGTACCCTTGTGTATTCCACCTGTACGTTTTCCCCGGAAGAAGACGAACAGGCGGCAGAGCTGTTTCTGGACAGTCATCCCGACTTTGCGATCGAGGACTGCAGTACGTTCCTGGAGGAAAGCGGCGTATACGGCCTTTCGTGCGGCCGCCCGGAATGGGGGCTGAATCAGAGAGAAGATCTGAAAAATACGTTCCGGATATGGCCTCATCGAACAAGGGGAGAGGGCCATTATCTGGCGGTTTTTAAGAAAAGAGGAGAGGTTCGGAAGGAAGAGCAGCAAAAAGAGCCTCCGTATATCAAAGATAAAAAGCTTCTGAAGGAGATTGAAGATTTTCTGGGAGAAGTTTGTCCAAATGCCGGGAAACTGAAAAACAGAAATGAATGGA
Organism: Clostridium sp. AM58-1XD; assembly: GCF_003464085.1. Classification (GTDB taxonomy): domain Bacteria; phylum Bacillota; class Clostridia; order Lachnospirales; family Lachnospiraceae; genus Lachnoclostridium_A. Next base: position 45,251 of record NZ_QSDR01000014.1, on the reverse strand, counting down.
TTCTTTTTGGAGACCAGATTTATCATGTGCCGGCAGAGATGCGGGATATAAAAGGAATGAAAGTGGTGAGGCCAGGTCTTCATGTGGCTGCTGTAAAAAAGAACAGGCTGGAACCGGCACATGGACTGGCTCTCTGGCTGAAAAAGGAGGAAGCCGCCCGAATCCATGATATGGACGAGGAAGCGGCGGTCCGTTATCTGCGTGGAGAAACTGCAGCAGGAGACGGTGAAAAAGGCTGGACACTGATGTGTGTAAACGGTTTTCCCCTTGGGTGGGCGAAAGAGGCCGGCGGGATATTAAAGAACCACTATCCCAAGGGTCTCAGGTTTCTGTAACAAATTTCATATCGTCCGGAAGAGGAGCTTCGAAATGAAGCTCTTTTTTTGTGATCGGATGGAGAAAAGATAGACGGCAGGAATGAAGGGCCTGCCGACCGATCAGGCGGTAGTCCGGATTATACAGGAAGTCCCCCGGCAGGGGATGGCCGATATATTTCATATGGACACGAATCTGATGGGTGCGGCCTGTTTCAAGGCGGAGGCTGACAAGAGAACAGTCGTACGTTGCATTGTAGCGGAGACATCGGTAGTGCGTAACGGCGGCTTCGCCTGTTTCAAAATCGACACACCGTTCGATGGTGGAGCCGTCTACACGGGCAATCGGGGCGGATATGGTGCCTGCATCAGGAACTCTGCCCTCTGCGACCGCCAGATATTCCCGGTGGATTTCCCGTCTGGCAACCATTTCAGACAGAATGCACGCCGCCAGAGAATGGCGGGCCAGAATGAGCAGCCCCGTCGTATCACGGTCAAGGCGGTTCACCGCTCTGTATATAAACGGTTCTTGCTTCTGCTGAAAATACCAGGCGGCGGCATTGGCCAGCGTGTTGGAAAAATTCCCCTGTGATGGATGGATTGGTACGCCGGCCGCTTTATTGATAATCAGGATATCCCCGTCCTCATAAACCACGTCCAGAGGCATGGCAGAGGGAACGATATTGGCTGAAGATTCCTCCTCAGTCAGAAGAATGGATAGCCGGTCGCCTTTTAAGAGGCGCCTGGTGGTGTAAATCAGCTCTCCGTCCATGGTAATGCCCATGGGATTCTTTCTGAGCTGAACAATCAGGTTTTTGGAATATCCCTGGCTGCGGAGAAACTGCTCGGCGGTCTGTCCGGCATCCTGTTCTGAGATCGTATAAGTAAATCGTCTGCTGTAAACGGAATTCATCGTCTATTTGTCCTCATTATCTTCAAAGATTTCTTTTCCTCTGGGATTTAAGTGTTTGTGCTTTCCGGCCGCATGATCGACGATGGCGTCTTTCTTCAGGAAGCTGGCTCTTTTGATGCTGTCAGTGCCGTATTTGCTGCGGATGGAATCAACTGCTTTCTCCAGATTTTTTCTTTTTTCAGCCTGATCATCGTCAAAGAGGCTCATCTGAACATAGGTGTGATCGGCTATCTTTCCGGTTCGCACGCCGATCAGCCGGACAGGCGTCAGATCCCAGAATTCCTTTAGAAGGGAGCGTGCCTTTTCATAGATTACGGAGGTGGAATCAGTTGCAAAGGGAAGAGGGGCCTGATGGGTCTGTACCCGGAACTGCCAGTCCTTCAACTCTACACATACGGAATTGCAGAGTACATGGTCTGCCCGAAGGCGGGCGCCTACGGTTTCAGCCAGGGAAAGGATGACCTGGCTGGCAGTTTCGTAGTCCGATACATCCTGTGATAATGTAATGCTGTTGCCGTAGCCCTTGTTGACCGGATTACGTTCTGCGACCGGGTCGGGATCGATCCCATTGGCATACTGATGGATCAGGACAGCGTATTTATCTCCCAGATGGGCCTTCAGGATATTCAGATCCGCCCTGGCCAGATCGCCTATTGTATGAATGCCGATTCCCTCCATCTTTTTCTGAGCGGCTCCGCCGACGAAAAATAATTCCCGGATCGGAAGCGGCCACAGTTTGACAGGAACTTCGCTGGAATAAAGGGTATGTGTCTTGTCCGGCTTTTCGAAATCAGAAGCCATCTTAGCCAGAAGCTTGTTAGGGCTATGCCGACGTTGACTGTAAAACCCAGCTCCTGCCGGATTCGTTCCCGGAGTCTGTCCGCTGTGGAAACGGGATCGCCGAAGAGATGAATGGTGCTGCTCATATCGAGAAAGGCCTCATCGATGCTGAATTTTTCAATATCAGGCGTATATTCTTCCAGGAGGCGGATCAGCTTTCTGGAATTTTCCACATACAGTTCAAAGCAGGATGGAACAATGAGCAGCTCCGGGCATTTTCGGAGCGCCTGTACGATCGGCTCCCCTGTTGTAATGCCGTATTTTTTAGCGGGAGTGGATTTCGCCAGGATAATGCCATGGCGCTGCTTTGCGTCGCCGCCCACGGCCGACGGAACGGTCCGCAGATCCAGAGCCTCCGGATCCTGCTCCAGGCGGTATACGGATTCCCAGCTTAAAAAAGCGGAATTCACATCGATATGAAAAATCAGACGTTCTTTCGTCATCAGCCAGTCACCTCCATTCAGATCAAACAATTTGTATAATGTCAGTATATCAGAATATATGTTCGGATGTAAAGAGGGGAAAAGAAAAGCGTCATCAAAAATCAGCGGATATCCATCCGATGGAAAAGCGGTATGGGAAGCTGCTTACAAGCAGGATAAACGCTGCTTAATACGCCGGTTTTTCCGCCGTCTGGACGGCTGCGTAAAAAAAAGATTGCCGTAGCGGGTCGGATCAGGTAGAATATAAGTGTGAAAAAACGCTCTTGGGAAGTGATGGGCAGACTGGAGGATATTATGCAGTACAGAATTGTGGATGGCATTGTACAGGCAGTGGAGGTAACACTGAATAAGGGAGAGGCCATGTGTACTCAATCAGGCGGTATGGCATGGATGAGCGACGGACTGAAACTGGAATCAAATGTTAAGGGCGGTCTTGCCAAGGGATTTGGAAGGATGTTTTCAGGTGAAAGCCTGTTTCTTGCTACATATACGGCAGAACGCCAGGACGCAGTCATCGCATTTGCTGCGACCGTACCGGGGAAGATACTTCCTGTTAACGTATCAGAAGAGGGGCTGATCTGCCAGAAGGGGGCGTTTCTCTGTGCGGAGACATCGGTAGAACTGAAAGTGGCATTTACGAAAAAACTGTCCGCCGGATTCTTCGGCGGCGAAGGATTCATCCTTCAGGAGCTGTCCGGCAGCGGAACGGCATTTCTGGAAGTGGACGGAGGCCTTTATGAAAAAGAACTGGCGCCGGGAGAAGTTTTGAAGGTAGATACGGGCAACGTTTTTGCATTTGAGAAATCCGTAACATATGAGATTGAGACGATCAAAGGGTTTAAGAACATGCTGTTCGGAGGAGAGGGTCTTTTCCTGACGAGACTGACAGGACCGGGAAAGGTGTATCTCCAGACTATGAACATGTCGGAATTCGTTGGAGAAATCGCTAAGGGAATCCCGTCTGGCAAATAATTTGAGCAGATAAAAGAAGGGCAAAGACAGCCTGCCTGTTCATAAGACGCAGCTTTTCGGAATAAGATGGAATAATGGTTACCGGAAAGAGGCAGTTTTATTTGAAGAAGCAGATGGCTGTATTTGCCCTTTTCTGCGTCCTTCTGGGAGGCGCGGCCGTTTCGAAAGAAGCCGTGCCGGCCTGGAAGGACGTATGGGAAAAGGCCGGAAAATATGAAACAGAACAAAGAGAAGAGGATATCTCCAGAGACGCTGCGGCAGGAACGGAAAATGAAGAGAGGACAGGGCCTGATTTCAGGCTTTATGCACAGTCGGCCGTGCTTATGGACGGGGATTCCGGGAGGATTCTGTTTGGAAAAAATGAGAGTGACATCCACCCAATGGCCAGTACCACGAAAATTATGACATGTATTCTGGCGCTGGAGCTGGGAAATGGCGACGATCTGGTAACGGTATCAAAGAACGCGGCTTCCCAGCCTCAGGTTCATCTGGGGGCGCCGTCTGGACGCCAGTTTTACCTGAAAGATCTGCTGTACTCCCTTATGCTGGAGTCTCATAACGATTCTGCTGTCATGATAGCGGAACACGTCGGCGGGAGCGTAGAAGCGTTTGCCGGGCTGATGAACCAGAAAGCCAGGGACTTAGGCTGTACGGATACATATTTCATTACGCCCAACGGCCTGGATGCCTCCGGAACGGATACAGAAGGAAAAGAAAGAGCTCACAGCACTACCGCCGCAGACTTGGCGCGCATTATGAAATACTGTATTTCGGAATCGCCGAAAAAAGATGAGTTCCTAGCTGTAACAGGCACGAAAGCGTATACATTTTCCGACGCGGAAGGAAAGGGCACGTATTCCTGCGTCAACCACAATGCCCTTCTGACTATGATGGACGGCGCGTATTCCGGTAAAACAGGATTTACAGGGGGAGCCGGTTACTGTTACGTGGGGGCGCTGGAAGACGGCGAAAAAAATTTTATCGTAGCTTTGCTCGGCTGCGGCTGGCCGCCGCACAAAACTTACAAATGGGCGGACGCCAGAGCGCTTCTTCAGTATGGAATGAAAAATTATGAATACAGAAACGTGTGGAAGGATGTGGAAATTCCTGAAATAACGGTGGAAAACGGAATTCCTGAAGACGGTGACATTTCGCGCGGTATGACGGTGCAGGCAGAAGTGGCGGTGCCGGAAAAAGCAGGGCCTGAGGAACAGAAAAACGGCGGTGAAAGCCTTTATCTGCTTCTGAGGGAGGATGAACAACCAGACGTACGGCTGAGTATGAAAAAAGAGCTGGAAGCGCCGGTCCGCAGAGGGGATACCGCAGGTAAGGTGGAATATGAACTGAACGGCAGGACGGTGGCCGCTTATCCCGTCGTTGTAAAGGAAGACGCAGACCCGATCACCCTGAAGTGGTGCATGGAAAAAATCGCAGAGCTGTATCTTGAATAAATAATTCATTAATGATATACTTTTCCCTGAAAGGCGGCATGGATGATGAGGCTGAGAGGGAGAAGCATACCCATAGGGGAAATGATGGGGGAAAACAGCATAGTGATAACAGAGCAGGCGAAAAGCCTGCTTTTTTAGTGCTTTAACAAGTTAAACGGAGGAAGAAATCATGAAGGAACTGAAACGAATTATTTTAGTAATGGCCGGAAATACCATTGCGGCATTTGGAATCGGGGGATTTATCATTAAGGCGGATCTGATGATGGGAGCGCGACAGGCCTTGGTCTTGCCGTCAGTCATTATACCCATATACCGGTGGCCGCGGCAGTGGGAGTCCTGAACCTGGCGCTGTTTATTGCCGGCGCCATGATACTGGGAAAAACATTTGCCCTCACAACGATCGTCAGTACATTTTATTTTCCGGTGGCACTGGGGCATATAGAGGCTCTGGTTACACAGCCTTTTACCGGAGACCCCATGCTGGCAACCATTATCGGCGGCTTAGTGGCCGGCCTGGGCATCGGAATCGTACTCAGAGCCGGTTCATCGACCGGAGGAATGGATATACCGCCGCTGATTCTGAAAAAGAAAATGGGGATTCCCGTATCCGTGACCATCTATGTGGCGGACTGTACGATCCTTTTAATACAGCTTACTTTTTCCAGCCTGGAAAAAGCGCTCTACAGCCTGGTGCTGGTGATGATCTATACGGCTGTGATCGACAAGATCATGACGATCGGCCTGAATCAAATGCAGGTAAAGATTATCAGTGAGAAATATGAGGCGATCAACGAAGCCATACAGACGAAGCTGGACCGGGGAACATCGCTTCTGTACATGAAGGGCGGGCACAGTAAAAACGATACATTTGAGGTTATGGTCGTGCTTTCGGGAAGGGAACTTGTTAAGCTGAACGAGCTGGTTTTGGAGTACGACCCTCATGCATTTATGATTATTAATAAAGTCAACGAAGTCAGGGGACGTGGATTCACTCTTCGTAAAAAAGATACAGCCTGAAAAGGCACAGCGCCTCCTGTTGGTCATATTTTGCCAAAAACAGCTTGAAATTTCTCTGGAATCATTATACAATTATAATTGGCAGAAATTTGATTTAAAAAGCAATGTTCTGTTAAGGTTTTGACGACCATTGTAAAAATATTACAAAATGGAGGACTGCAAAATGAGTAATTCAGCAACATCAGCAAGTAATCGTATCAATCTGTTACTTGATGAGAACAGTTTTGTTGAAGTAGGCGGCTATGTGACTGCCAGAAACACTGATTTCAACATGACTGCACAGGAAACACCTGCTGACGGCGTAGTTACCGGTTATGGTACGATCGAAGGCAATCTGGTGTATGTGTACAGCCAGGACGCGTCCGTACTGGGCGGTTCTGTCGGCGAAATGCACGCGAAGAAGATTTCCAATATCTATGGAATGGCTATGAAGATGGGAGCACCTGTAATCGGCCTTTTGGATTGTGCAGGTTTACGTCTGCAGGAAGCAACCGATGCACTGTCTGGATTTGGAAACTTATATTTGAATCAGGCTATGGCATCTGGCGTAATTCCACAGATTTCCGCAATTTTTGGCACATGCGGCGGAGGTATGGCAGTTTCAGCTGCTATGACCGACTTTACATTTATGGAAGGCAAGAACGGCAAGCTGTTCGTGAATTCCCCTAATGCCCTGGAAGGCAATCACGTTTCCAAATGCGATACTTCATCTGCAGTCTTCCAGAGTGAAGAGACAGGTGTTGCAGACTTCGTAGGAACAGAAGAAGAGATCTATTCTGAAATCAGAAGCCTTGTTTCCATTCTGCCGGCAAACAATGAAGACGACATGTCCTATGATGAATGCACAGATGACTTAAACCGCGTATGTGAAGGCCTGGAAGGCTGGGCAGGAGATACTGCAGAGGCTCTGAAGGCAGTTTCCGATGACAACTTCTTTATGGAGGTGAAAGCGGCTTATGCACCGTCTATGGTAACGGGCTTTATCCGTTTAAACGGATCAACCGTAGGATGCGTTGCAAACCGTACAGAAGTTTACGGGGAAGACGGACAGAAGAAGGATACATTTGACGGAAGTCTTACATCCCGCGGATGTGACAAGGCAGCTGAGTTCGTCAATTTCTGTGACGCATTCGAGATTCCTGTCCTGACACTTGTCAATGTCAAAGGATACCAGGCTGTAAAATGCACAGAGAAGAAGATCGCTAAGGCGGCAGCCGGATTAACATATGCGTATGCAAACGCAACCGTTCCGAAAGTAACCGTTATCGTGGGACAGGCATACGGAAGCGCATATCTGACCATGTGCAGCAAGGCAATCGGAGCAGATATCGTATATGCGTGGCCGAACGCAGCAATCGGCATGATGGATGCAAAGGAAGCAGCAAAGATTATGTATGCTGACGAAATTGCAAAAGCTGACGACGCAGTAGCACTGATTAATGAAAAGGCAGCAGAATATGCAGCTCTTCAGTCCAGCGCTCAGGCAGCCGCCAGAAGAGGATATGTAGACGATATTATTGAAGCCTGCGACACAAGAAAACGTGTAATCGCAGCATTTGAAATGTTGTTCACAAAGAGAGAGGAACGTCCAGCGAAAAAACATGGTACGGTCTAAGACGAGGTGACAGGTATATGAAGAATATTAAGCGTGTATTACTGACACTGTGCATGATAACCTGCTTCTTTGCTCTGACGGCTTGCAGCAGCAAGGGTGAGGCGACCGAGACAAAAAAGCTGGATGAGATGCTGGCAGGACAGATCTGTCAGGTATCAGAGGATCTGCTGAAGGAAATTACAGCTATTGAGAAGGCTGATATCGAGAGCCAGGTGGCGGAAGCGGAAGAGGATGACCAGCAGCCGTATGCGGCAGCTATCTCCACTTGGGGAAACGTCCTTGGAGATACGGGAAAGCTTGTCGAAGTGAAGTCTGCAGAAGCAGACAAGGACAAGGACGGTTTTTCCTGCAAAGTCAATGCGCAGTTTGAAAAGAGAGTAGTAGAATTTACTGTTTATTATGATAAACAGGGATTGATCAGTTCCACAAGCTTTGTGCCGGAGTATACATTCGGTGAAAATATGGAAAAGGCAGGGCTTAATACGCTTTTGGGTATGGGAACTGTATTCTGTGTTCTGATCTTCATCAGCCTTCTGATTGCATGTTTCAAATTCATTAATCAGTGGGAAAACAGAATGAAAACCGACAAGACTGCGGCAATACCGGAACCGACGCCTGTTCAGGCAGCACCGGCAGCCGAAGAAGAACTTGCAGATGATCTGGAGCTTGTGGCTGTTATTACCGCAGCTATCGCAGCATCCACAGGCGCTTCCGCAGACGGCCTGGTGGTACGTTCCATCAAGCGTGCAGGCGCATCCAAATGGAAAAGAGCTTAATCGATTAGGAGGAAGAACAACATGAAAAATTATACAATTACAGTTAATGGTAATGTTTATGATGTAACCGTAGAGGAAGGCGTATCCACAGGAGCACCGGCAGCGGCGCCGAAAGCAGCTCCTAAGGCAGCACCAAAAGCAGCTCCTAAGGCAGCAGCTCCGGCTGGTGCAGCAGGAAGCGTAACGGTATCCGCTCCAATGCCAGGCAAGATCCTTGGTGTTAAAGCAAGCGCAGGACAGGCAGTCAAGAAAGGTGATGTTCTTGTAGTTCTGGAAGCAATGAAGATGGAAAATGAAATCGTAGCTCCACAGGACGGAACTGTTGCTACTATCAACGTGGCAACGGGCGACTCCGTAGAAGCTGGCGCAACCATCGCTACTTTAAACTAAGGAGCATAGTAGACTAGAGATGCAGTGATGCATCCCACATGGAGGGATTAACATGGATTACATTACGAATACAATGGTGAATCTTCTTCAGCAGACAGCATTCGTCAATTTAACGTGGGGCAACTTCGCTATGATTATTGTGGCATTTATATTCCTTTATCTTGCGATCAAAAAGGGATTTGAGCCGCTTCTTCTGGTACCGATCGCCTTCGGTATGCTGCTCGTTAATATTTACCCGGATATTATGCTGACGATTGAAGATTCATCCAATGGGGTCGGCGGACTTCTTCATTACTTCTACCTGTTAGATGAATGGAGTATTCTTCCGTCTCTGATTTTCATGGGTGTAGGCGCCATGACAGACTTCGGTCCGTTAATCGCCAACCCAAAGAGCTTCCTTCTGGGAGCGGCAGCTCAGTTCGGTATTTACGGAGCTTATTTCATGGCTATTTTAATGGGCTTCAACGACAAGGCTGCAGCAGCAATTTCCATTATCGGCGGCGCCGACGGCCCGACTTCCATCTTCCTTTGCGGTAAGCTTGGACAGACGGAGTTCATGGGACCGATCGCCGTAGCTGCTTATTCCTATATGGCACTTGTTCCGATCATTCAGCCTCCGATTATGAAGGCTCTGACAACAGAAAAAGAGCGTAAGATCAAGATGGAACAGCTCAGACCGGTTTCCAAACTGGAGAAGATTCTGTTCCCTATCATCGTTACCGTAGTTGTCTGCCTGATTCTTCCTACAACAGCACCTCTCGTTGGTATGCTGATGTTAGGCAACCTGTTCCGTGAATCCGGCGTTGTAAAGCAGCTGGCAGAGACAGCTTCCAATGCACTTATGTACATCGTGGTTATCCTTCTTGGTACTTCTGTAGGCGCTACCACAAGTGCTGAGGCTTTCCTGAAGGTTACAACTCTTAAAATCGTTGCACTTGGTCTGATTGCATTTGCACTCGGTACGGCAATGGGCGTTATCTTCGGTAAGATTATGTGTAAGGTAACGGGAGGAAAGGTAAATCCTCTGATCGGTTCTGCAGGCGTATCTGCCGTTCCTATGGCAGCCCGCGTTTCTCAGAAGGTTGGTTCTGAGGCAGATCCTACAAACTTCCTGCTCATGCATGCAATGGGCCCGAACGTAGCCGGCGTTATCGGTACGGCAGTTGCAGCCGGAACCTTTATGGCTATCTTCGGTGTGAAATAAGCAATACAATTGATAGTATAAATAACAGGAGGAAATAACATGGCAGAGATAGAGAAAAAGCCGGTTAAGATTGTGGAAACCGTCCTTCGTGACGCACACCAGTCCTTAATCGCAACCAGAATGAAGACCGAAGAGATGCTTCCTATCATTGATAAGATGGATCAGGTCGGCTATTATGCAGTAGAATGCTGGGGCGGCGCAACTTTCGACGCTTCCCTGCGTTTCCTGAAAGAAGATCCATGGGAGAGACTGCGTAAATTAAGAGCAGGCTTCAAGAATACAAAGCTGCAGATGCTGTTTCGAGGACAGAATATCCTTGGATACAATCACTATGCAGATGATGTTGTAGAATACTTCGTTAAGAAATCCGTATCAAACGGTATCGATATTATCAGAATTTTTGACTGTCTGAATGATATCCGCAACCTGCAGACAGCCGTGAAGGCTGCTAATGCGGAGAAGGCCCATGCACAGGTAGCACTTTGCTATACCCTGGGCGAGGCATATACGCTTGATTACTGGAAAAATATTGCAAAGGAAATTGAAGATATGGGAGCTGACTCCCTGTGCATAAAGGATATGGCAGGACTTCTGACGCCATATGCAGCTCAGGAACTTGTTTCAGCTTTAAAGGAATCCACAGAGCTTCCGATCGATCTTCATACACATTATACTTCCGGCGTTGCTTCCATGACCTACTTAAAAGCTGTAGAAGCAGGCTGTGACATCATCGACTGTGCTATGAGTCCATTCGCACTTGGAACAAGCCAGCCGGCAACAGAAGTTATGGTTGAAACCTTCCGCGGAACTCCGTACGATACAGGCTACAATCAGAACCTGCTTGCAGATATTGCAGAGTACTTCCGACCAATGCGTGAAGAGGCTCTTGCATCCGGACTTCTTAACCCGAAGGTGCTGGGCGTTAATATCAAGACTCTTCAGTATCAGGTACCTGGCGGTATGCTTTCCAACCTGGTTTCCCAGTTAAAGGAAGCAGGACAGGAAGACAAGTACATGGCAGTTCTGGAAGAAATTCCGAGAGTACGTAAAGACTTCGGTGAGCCTCCGCTGGTTACCCCGTCTTCTCAGATCGTGGGAACACAGGCCGTTATGAACGTAATTGCAGGCGAGCGCTACAAAATGGTTCCGAAGGAATCCAAGAAGATCATGCTCGGCGAATTCGGCCAGACAGTTAAGCCGTTCAACGCTGAAGTTCAGAAGAAGATTATCGGCGATGAGACTCCGATCACATGCAGACCGGCTGATCTGTTAGAGCCGCAGCTTCCGAAATTTGAGAAGGAATGTGCTCAGTGGAAACAGCAGGATGAAGATGTATTATCCTACGCACTGTTCCCGAAGGTAGCAGAAGAGTTCTTCAAGTATAGAGAAGCTCAGCAGACAAAGGTAGATGCAGAAAAAGCAGATACGAAGAATAAGGCTTATCCTGTATAATAGATATCTGCGCGCCCCATTTTTCATAGAATGATACCGTGGGCAATCAAATAATCAGGTAAGGCGGACCCGCCCGGTACAAAGGTATTAACCTTCTGCCGGACGGGTCTTTTTATAACATCGGAAACCTTCATTCCCCGTGTAATAAAAGACCTCCGGTGGATGGCGTGCCCCGCTTAATCGGGCGTCGCACTGCGGCGGAAGGGAATCGAGTTGCTGAAGCGATCTGCTCCAGCGGACTCTGCCGGGACATTACTGCGTTTTATAGCAGGATTTATTTTGGCATGTATTTGGTAAGTATGAAGATATTGATTTGATAAGGAGGTATACATGGCAGCTGATTTTATAAATATAACGGCGGAAAATCTTGCCGACGAGCATCTATGCTGCATTATCCGCAGCAAAAAGTCCCATCCGGGTATAGAGGCCAAGAAAAAATGGCTTTCTGAACGTCTTAACGAAGGCCACGTTTTTCGGAAATTAAATGCAAAAGCTACGGTTTTTATCGAATATGCGCCTCTTGAATCAGCCTGGGCGCCCATAACAGGCGCTAACTATTTATATATATACTGCCTGTGGGTTACCGGAGGCTGCAAGGGCAAGGGATATGGAAAAGAGCTGATGGAATACTGCCTGGAAGACGCCAGAAAGCAGGGCAGATCCGGCGTTTGTATGCTGGGAGCCAAAAAACAGAAATCCTGGCTTTCCGACCAGTCCTTTGCCAGGAAGTACGGCTTTGAAACCGTGGATACGACCGAAGATGGGTATGAGCTGCTGGCCCTGTCCTTTGATGGGACAAAGCCGCAATTTACTGAAAGTGCAAAGAAACAGCAGATTGAAAGCGAGATTCTGACGATCTATTACGACAAGCAGTGCCCGTATATTCTGCAAAAAATAGAAAAGATAAAAGAGAACTGCGCCGCACTGACAGTTCCCCTGGACTTAATTGAAGTTGATACGCTCCAAAAGGCCAAGGCATTACCCTGCGTATTTAATAACTGGGGCGTATTTTATAAAGGAAAATTTGTTACTGTGAATTTGGTGGATTCCCCATATATCGAAAAGCTGATTAAAAAATAGAAAATAACTGGGGAGAGGGAGAATGGAGAAGGAAATATGGAGCTTATAAAACTGACCCACGAAAACCTGGAATCGGAGCATATCTGCTGTGCGATCTCCAACAATAAGGACTGTCAGGTGATGTCAAAAAAGTCATGGTTGAAAGAACGTCTGGATGAGGGACTTGTATTTTTAAAGGGAAATGTCCGGGGAAAATGTTTTATTGAATATATACCTGCCGAATATGCATGGGCGCCGATTGAGGCGGACGGGTATATGTATATCGACTGCCTGTGGGTATCGGGACAATTTAAGGGGCAGGGATATTCCAGCCTGCTGCTGGACGCATGTATAAAAGATGCAGAATCAAAGGGGAAGAAGGGCCTTGTTATCTTATCTTCCAAAAAGAAAAGAGGATTCCTTTCAGACCCCAAGTACATGGAGTATAAGGGATTTATTTTAGCCGATACGGCTGAGCCTTATTTTGAACTCCTATATCTGCCTTTTGGAGAACAGATGGATAAACCAAGCTTCAGACCGCAGGTAAAAGAAGAACCTGTAATCGATGGTCAAAGTCAGAATGGATTTTGGCTGTTTTATACAAGCCAATGCCCGTTTACAGCAAAATACGTGCCGCTTCTTAAAGATATTGCTGCGGCAAAAGGAGCGGATTTACAGGTAGTCCATATCGATACGAGAGAAAAGGCGCAAAGCGCGCCCTCGCCGTTTACGACATTCAGCCTATATTATAACGGCCGATTTATAACTCATGAAATTCTGTCGGAAAAGAAATTTGTAAAATTAATTGAAGAAATCAATGAATAAAGGAGACGAATAGTAATATGCAGCGGTTGACTATATAAGAGAAGGAGGTATTTGGATGGGAAACAGTGCGGTAAATGACAGATGGCAGAAAATTTTGGATCAGGTGGACGGAAAGAGAGAGCTGATTTACGAGGCGGCTCAGACGATCTGGAAGAATCCCGAAATTGGCTACAAAGAGTGGAAAACGACAAAGTATCTGGAAGGGAAATTTGAAGAGCTGGGATATAAGCTGCAGAAGGCAGAAAATATTCCGGGATTTACGGCCCAGCTGGATACGGGACGACCTGGGCCGGTGATAGCAGTAATCGGTGAGCTGGATTCTCTGATCTGTGACGGTCATCCGGATGCGGACCAGGAGACTAAGGCGGTTCATGCGTGCGGGCATAATTGTCAGCCTGCCTATCTGTTGGGGGTAGCCGCAGCATTCGCACAGGAGGGGATGACGGACGGGATGTCCGGTTCCATCCGTTTTGTAGCGGTGCCGGCGGAAGAGACGATCGATCTGGAATACCGCAGTCAGCTGATTAAAAAGGGAATAATCAGCTACGTGGCAGGGAAAATAGAATTTTTGTACAGAGGTCTTCTGGACGGAGTGGATATGGCTTTTATGATGCATGCAGATACAGGAGGTCCACATCTGATCGAGGTATTTGACGGCTGTGACGGCTGCATCACGAAACATATCGAATTTGAAGGCAAAGCCGCCCATGCCGGCGTGGCGCCCCACGAGGGGATTAATGCGCTTTATGAAGCCTCCATCGGCATGCAGGCATGTAATGCACTGCGGGAAACATTCCGGGATGAAGACCACATACGATTCCATCCGATCGTGACGCAGGCTGGTGTTGCGGCGAATGCAATTCCTTCCGTCGCTAAAATGGATGCTTACTGCCGCGCTGCCGCCGTAGACGTTATGATACAGACAAACGGAAGGATCAACCGTGCGCTAGCGGCTTCGGCTGCCGCGTTTGGAGGAAATGTACATATTATGGATAAGCCGGGAAACCTTCCTCTTCATAACAGCAAAGGACTGAATGACCTGTTTGCCAGAGTTTCGCTGGAAATATTTGGTCCGGGAAGTGTTCACTACGGTTCGTGGCAGGCATCAAGCTGCGATATGGGAGACCTGTCTTCGATTATGCCGGTAGCGCAGCCGATGATGACAGGAGCAAAGGGAACGCTTCATGGAAAAGATTTCCGGATGGATGATTTGGAACGGCTCTGCCTCAATCCGGCGCGGGTCATAAGTATTTCGCTGCATGAACTTCTTTCAGAAAATGCCAAACTGGCGAACGAAATTGTAGAAGGCTACCAGCCGGTATTTGCTTCGAAAGAGGAGTACTTTGAGGCGGTCGATGCGATAGCCTGGGACGAGCGGGCGGTCGTTTATAACGACGACGGAAGCGTGCTGTTGAGGGTAAAATAAAAAATAGGGGATATGAGAAATGACAAAGAAATCGTTATTTGCTTTTATTTGTCTGCTGATGTTTGCTTCGACAGCGGTTAGGACTTATGGGGAGGAAACTACCGCTGATCCGCCTGAAGAGGATAAGGAACTGCAATCCGGTTCCTTTCAATATACGGATGAGGAAGCAGGTGTCCTTTACGGTGCCTGTAAACTGGCGGGAAATACCTTTTAAGAATTCAAATGAGTTTATCGGTGTTCAATTTGCCACAAATATTGACGGCAATAAGGGAGTAATCATTGACGGCAGCAGGGATTACTGGGAATTATTGAGTCCATCTGAATGGTCGGGGCTGTCATGAGAGGATATCGATAATTCTTATGTAAGACCTTTCATAGCAGAGGCCTTTGAGATACCGAAAGAAGACGTGAAAGTGGTTTCATATAACGGCATTGAATATTTTCATACGGAAATCGAGGCCAATGATACGATTCCGCTGCCTCTTTCACGAACAGTCCATATTGAAAATGGATACTTTTACGGTTTCCAATTTTACGCAGATAAGGAACGGTATTATGATGACTATGTGAGCCTTCTTAAACTCGGTTGTTTATGAGAATCCTGTTTCTGAAGAAACGACGTCCGAAGCCTCTGAAAGTTTGGAGGCTTCGAACCTGTCCAGCCAGGAGATGATTGAACTGGCTGATTCGGCCCTGCAAAAAGAGGACGAGAGGAAAGCTCCTGATTGTTATCTGCTTATGGAACAGAACCGGCAGGAGCAGAGGAAAATGCGTCCCATTTATAATACAATCGCGGTTGTGATTTTGGGAGGCATAATCTTATTTGTCAAAACTGTCTGCCGCAAATTAAAAAAACCGGAAGGAAAAATAGTTATCCGCAGCATAAAAAATTATTTTGAAGAGGCGTCTGTCTTTCTCTCAGCCACCTCTTTTTTCAGCCGTTCGGCCAGCTTTTCCTTCCCTTTTCTGCACTGTAAATCCTCGATGGGGCAGAAATTTCTGCAGCAGGAGCAATGTTCCTTGATTTTTTCCATAATGAGAGCCTCCTAAATAAAAAATTGAGTTTTTCATGTTATTAATTAGAAATTGATATTTGTAAACTAAGACTATCATTATTCGTAAAATTTTTCAACTAAACAAGTTGAAACGAGTAAAATAGGGATTTTGATTAAGACAGAAATATACCACAAAAATGTGTTGCGATAAGAAGGCTTCGATTGATTTAACTCGGTTTAATCTGTATAATATAAATATCTTAAACTAAGGAGGAAAGGGAAATGAAAAAACTTATTTTATGTGGTATGGCGGCGTGTATGTTGATCGGCTGCGGCAATGGGGGAAGCAAGACGGCAGCTGAAAAAACTGAGGTTTCATCTACTCAGGAAACGGAAAGCGAGGCGGCTCAGGAGACAGAAAGTACGGAAGCTGAGAAGACAGAAACTGAAACGATGAACCCGCTTGAAAGCAGAGTTGCATGGGCTGAGGAAGAGGCCAAAAAAGCGGCGGCGAATGCGGAAGCTGTTACGGAAGGAGATTTGTTTGACAGAGTTTCACAGATTCATAAAGATGTTACAATAACTAAATTTCCTGATTATTACGGTGTAGATGTATCAATTAATGAGGGAACGCCTCAGGAATGTGCAGACCAATTTTTAGGTATTGCAGAAAAAATAATAAAAGATGCAGGAAATGACTATGATATAGATATAATTTCACTAAATTATAAAAACGAAATTGCAATATTATCCTTATCGAAGGATGTAACCGGAGATTATTTGTCTATAGAGCCTGTAAGCTTGAGTGAGATATCCGACTATGTTATTCAGGCCTATAAAACCAGTGAATATTTTCAGAAAATTGATTTAACAAGACATGCTAACGAATCATTAAAGAATATAGCGGATAAATATCCCTTAGAAGAAGGAGAAGAATTCTCAAATGGAGAGATTCTTTCCGGATATAAAAAGACCTCATTTAAACAAATAGAATTTCAGGTTCCTGAGAACTGGAACGAAAAGACAGTAAACGATAATATGAAATCATATTTAGATGGGGCAGAAGGTCTATTTGCTAATTGCTATGAGATAGAAAATCTTGAACAAAAGGTAACAAGTAAAGAAATAGAAAAAGATGTTTTGGAAAAGTTGAGCGAAGTTATTTTGGAAGATTTCAATGTAACCAGCAGCGAATATATTACAATTTTAGACGATACCACTGCATTAAAGGTGAAGGGCAGCACTGAAATCAATGGTATTACAGTTCTTTCACAAACATATATGTTCCTATATTCGGAGAAATTCTGTTCATTTATGTTTCTTTCACCATCAGATTTAGATACTGCGGCCATATCTAATGTAATAAATTCTATAAACTAAATTGCTAGAACTTGTGGTAGCCAAGTTAATGCAAAAAAGCAGCGGGATACGACTAGACGTCCCGCTGCTTTTTTATAAAATAGTAACCGGTTCCTGGGACTTTAATGGCATGCCATATTTACATTCTCATAAATAACTTTTGGGAGAACCGATATTAAAAAAACTGATTTATTTCTATTAAGGAAATCTTACAATTATTCCCAATTATGTGAACTTTCCGGGAATTGGTTGACACAGTCTTGGATTTATCATTATAATGGAATCAATGTCAAAAAAACCAGTACTTTCCTAATATGGTAAAGTGGCGGTATAAGAGTTCCGGTATCATCCGGTTGTGATTGTGGGAGAAAAAGATGAAAAAACTGAAGTTGAAAAGAGGAATAGCGCTTGCCGCAGGCCTGATGCTTGCCCTGCAGCCCCCGGCTGCCAGCATGATTCCTTTGCTGAATACATATGCCTATACAGAGAAGAGCGGTACGGTCAATGCGTCCACATTAAATGTAAGAAGCGGACCGGGAACTGCCAATTCGATTGTTACAAAGCTGTCCAGAGGAGCTTCTGTCGTAGTAGTCGGGGAAGAGACGGCGTCGGATGGTGCGCTCTGGTACAAAATCCGATTTACGAGCAATGGTCGGGAGATGACCGGTTATGCTTCAAAAAGCTATATTAAGTTTAAGACAGCATATACGACAGACGGCAATTTCGAAGCTTTTCTGAACGCAGAAGGCTTTCCGGAAAGCTATAAGGACGGACTCAGGTCGCTTCATGCGGAGCATCCCCAGTGGGTATTCAGAGCTCATAAAACGGGTCTCGACTGGAATACTGTTATTGAAAATGAAAGCATAGTGGGCAGAAACCTGGTGTCCAAGAACAGCATTTCATCATGGAAATCCATTGCAGACGGCGCGTATAACTGGTCGTCCGGAACGTGGCCCGGATTCGACGGCAGCGCCTGGGTGGCGGCTTCTTCTGATATTATAAGCTATTATATGGATCCGAGAAATTTTATGGACGATCAGTACATATTCCAGTTTCTGCTGCAGAGTTATGACAGCTCCGTCCATACAGCAGACGGACTGCAGACCATGCTGAAAGGAACCTTCATGGAGAGCGGTTCCATATCGTCCGGCGGTTCCCCATCCGGCGGTTCTCAGTCCGACGGTTCGTCGGGTACTCCCTCCGGGACAGGACCGGGAGGAAGTGATCCAAGTAATCCTGCAGCGCCGCCTGCCGGCGGTTCAAGCGGAGGATCACAGAGTTCTGGAAGCCCAGTAACAGACAGCGGCGCTCCGTCCGGAAGCGGAGATCAGGGGATTAAATTCGAAGTCCTGTCGCTTCTGTGAGCAAACACAGGACAAACCTTTTGATGACGAGCGCAGGTCCAGGCGCCAGTCTGGACGGAAACGGGCCAGGGGGAAGCTCCGACAGCAGTTCCGGTTCTTCGGGAGGCGGTTCCAGCATGCCTTCCGGCAATGTTTCTTATGTGGATGCGATCATGAATGCAGGCGCACAGTCAGGAGTCAATCCTTACGTACTGGCAGCCATGATCATACAGGAGGTTGGAAAAGGAGGAAGCAGGAGCGTTTCCGGAACCAGTTCCGGATATGAAGGATATTACAATTTCTATAATATCGGCGCCTATACAACCGACTCTATGGATGCGATTACGAGAGGACTCTGGTATGCGTCCCAGTCCGGCAGCTACGGAAGGCCGTGGAATACACCGGAGAAAGCCATTATCGGCGGAGCAGATTTTTATGGAGCCAATTACGTGAAGGCGGGGCAGGATACCTTTTATCTGAAGAAATTCAACGTTCAGGGAGCTAATATTTACAAGCACCAGTATATGGGCAACGTCGTGGCGGCCGCCTCAGAAGGCTATCATATGTCAGAGGCTTACAACGACGAGCTGAAGAAAACAGCCCTGGAATTTAAAATTCCTGTTTACAATAATATGCCGTCGTCTCCGTGTGCGAAACCGGCTCTGGACGGAAGCCCGAACAATAAACTGTCGGGTCTTGGAGTAGAAGGATTCGCTCTGACACCGACCTTCAATATGGATACGTCGTCATATGACCTGATTGTAGATAATTCCGTAAGCAGCGTGGCAATATGGGCAAATGCGATTGATTCCAAGGCGTCCGTGAGCGGAACAGGCAATATCGATCTGCAGAGCGGAATCAACGAAATCAAGATCAATGTCAAAGCTGAAAACGGAACCGTGAGAGAATACGTTCTCCACGTAGTGAGACAGGCGAACGGGCCAACTTATTCTTCCGGAGTGGGAGGTTCAGGAGGCTCAGGCAGTTCCAGCCAGTCGCCCGGAGGTTCTGATTCCGACAGCGGAAGCGTTTCCGGAGGTCCGGGAGTTGTGGTAGGACCTGGGGAAGGAAGTTCGGAATCTTCAGGATCAGTGATGTCCCCTCTCGGCCAGGCGGTTTGGGCCATGCGGGAAGACGAATATTATATTTAAAGAGAGGGACGGAAAGATATGATAAAAAATAAGCTCAAACGCATCATTGTGAGGACGGCGGTCGCCGCCGTGCTGCTGATGTCCATGCCGTGCAATCTGATGACGGCATGGGCATCAAATGCCAAAATAGCATTTTCTGATCCCAGCGCATCCGTAGGGGCGGAAGTGACAGTCACTATGAAAGTGACATCCACCAGCGGAGATGCACTGGATCGTGCCAATATCATGCTCTCTTATGATCCGGCTGCACTGGAGTTTATCAGCGGAACAAATGCTTCCGGCGGAGCCGGTTCCATAAGCGTCAAACCTTCCTCGGACGGAGGGGACGGAAAAGAGATGGTCTGTACTTTGAAATTCAAACCGCTTAAAGCAGGTGCAACAAAGATCGCAGTACAGACTCAGGAGATTTATGACAGAGATGAACAGCTTGCGACTCTGGACAAACAGGGAGAATCTACGGTTACCGTAAGTGCGCAGGAGGGGGCATCTGCAGATGCAGCGCTGAAATCCTTAAAGGTTTCACCGGGAAGCCTGGATCCTGCATTCTCGCCGGCAGTAGAAGAGTATACCGTACAGGTGGGAACCGATGTCACGAGAATTGCTGTCAGTGCAGAGAGCAGCGGTGCAAATGCGACTGTTACTGTTGATGGAGATTCCGACCTCAGATGGGTGAAAATACGGTTACGTGCAGAGTAACGGCTGAAGACGGACAGACAGTTAAGACATATACCATTCATGTCAACAAGGTGGAAGGCGGAGAGACAGCTGCCGTAACGGCCGTCGGAGACCTGACAGCAGTGATTAACGGCGAACAGTACACGGTTGCAGAGGCATTCGATATGGCTGCTCTTCCGGAGGGATTTGAACAGGTCAGCTACTCTTATAAGGGAAATGATGTAATGGCTGCAAGAGGAACGGAAAAAGATCTTCTCCTTCTGTACCTGACGGATGCACAGGAAAGCGGAGCGTTCTTCATTTACAACGAAAGTGCAGACAGTTGGACCCCATATACGGAAATTTCCACAACTTCCAAGGCGATTGTAATTCTTCCTGTAGATAAGAGCGTTACGATTCCTGAAGGATTTACGGAAGGAATCATGAACCTGGAAAATGGCAAGAAGGCATCCGGATGGGTTCCGGCAGGCGAAGAGAATCCGAAATACTGGCTGTTCTATGGCATGAACTGGAACGGGGACAAAGCGTTATACCGATATGATCTGGAAGAAAATACGATTCAGCGGTATTTCCAGGATCCGATTGGGGCAAATGGCAGCATTACGGTGGAACAGTATAAGGAAGTGACGGATGCGCAGCAGGAACTGCTTCACAAGTATGACCTCCGTGGAATTATCATTCTGATCATGGGAATCGTCATTGCTGTTCTGCTGGCTGTGGCAGCCGTTCTGGCAGGCAGATCCGGAAAGAGCGTTAAAAAAACGGATATGGCCGGAAGAACGAGAAGACGCGCCATAGCAGAGATGGCGGCTTCTGAGGAACTGGAAAGCGAAGTGCTTTCAAGGGAAGAAAAAAAGGATGGAAAGGCAGCAAAGAAAGCAAAGGGAGAAAGCCGCAGAAGCGGGCAGAAGGAACCGGCGGTTCAGCCGCAGAAAAAGTCGGTGATTCCACCGGTTGAGGAAGACGATGATTTTGAAGTGATTGATCTGGATCTGGACGAAGAGGACGAGGATGAAGAGTTTGAATTCATCGATGTAGATGAGGATACAAGAGATAAATAATGAAAGGGGGATGTCCGCCGGCGATAATTGCCGCGGGCATTTCCTTTTTTGGATTCATGTCCGCCGAAGGGTCCTGCCTGTATAGCGGATATGGAATAATCTTTCAGGTTGACGAATGTATGTAATTTTGTTATACTGACCCTATAACAGATATAACGAAAGATGGTGAGAAGATGGTATTGGAAATTGATTTCAACAGTGATGAAGCGTATTATGTTCAGCTTTGCAACCAAATCATCGTCGGCATCGCGACCGAGCGTATCCGCGAAGGAGAGGTGCTTCCATCGGTGCGCCAGATGGCAGAAGCGATTGGTATTAACATGCATACGGTAAATAAAGCATATTCTGTTTTAAGGCAGGAAGGTTTTGTCAAGCTCGACAGGCGGAAAGGCGCTATCGTTTCCCTGGATATTGACAAGATCCGAATGCTGGAAGAAATGCACAGAGAACTCAGCGTGGTTCTGGCCAGAGGCGTATGCAAGAATGTGACCAGAGAGGAAGTTCATCAGCTGGTAGACAATATCTATCAGGCGTTTTCAGGAGGTCAGGAAGACATCTGACCAATGGAGGATTAAAAATTATGTTATGTGAAAGATGTAAGGTGAGAGAAGCAACCATCCAGTATACGGAGGTGGTAAACGGCGTGCGGACTGAACATAACTTTTGTGCACAGTGCGCGCAGGAATTGGATTTTGGTCAGTACTCCACCATATTTGACAGCGATTTTCCCTTAGGAAAGCTGCTGTCCAGCTTGTTGGGAGTAGGCGGGGCAAGCGAGGAAGAGAAGATGAATCAGGTTGTCTGCCCTACCTGTAAAACCAGCTACGGAGAGTTTATAAAAAACAGCCGTTTTGGTTGTCCTGACTGTTATGAAGTGTTTGACCTGCTGATCAGTGAGAAGATCAAGCAGCTTCAGGGAAGCGATTCCCATAAGGCAAGAAGCCAAAATACCAGCCTTTGATGAAGTATGGAAGCACTGTGAAAAATAAAGGAGCTGAAATATTGGAACAGGACGGGTTAAAAATGCCGGCAGTGGGCAAAGATGGGGAAGAGTACCAGTCTGAACATGCGGCTAAACAGGATTCCCGTGTCCTGAAATCAGAGGATGGAACAGCTTCCGGACTCAGCAGAAAAGAACAGATTGCAATTCTGGACAGGGAAAGGAAGGCAGCTGTTGAACGGGAAGATTATGACAGTGCCGCACAGCTGAGGGACAGAATCAGGGCACTGAAAGCGGAGGAAGAAGCAGATGCTTAAATGGTTTGAAAAAACGGATGAAAATATGCCGAATGTCATATGCAGCCGGATTCGCCTGGTCAGGATCTGAACGATTATCCATTTCCTGAACGGCTTGCGGATGAGGACGCAAAAGAAATGATCAAGAAGCTGAAACTGGGATTAAACGGTCTGCCGGACAGGGACGGCTGCGATTATGAATATGTAGCTCTCGATGAAGCCAGTGATCTGGAAAGGCGTGCTCTTAAGGAGCGAAGGCTTTTAAATGATACCCTGGAGAAGAAAAAAGGGCCTTCCGGCATGATCGTCTCGGAAGACGAGTCGGTCAGTCTGGTGCTGAATGGAGACGACCATATCCGCATGCAGTTTATTGCTCCTGGCATGTGCCTGAGAGAGCTGTGGGATGCGGCAGATCAGATGGATGACTATATTAATGAGAGATTTGCCTATGCATTCGATGAGAAGTATGGCTATCTGACTGCATACCCTACGAATGTGGGTACGGGCCTGCGGGCTTCCATACTCATTCATCTTCCGACGCTTTCTATGGGAAAAAAGTTCAACAGCCTGCTGGGAGAGATGGGCCGCTTTGGAACGAGAATTCAGGGTATCTGCGGAGAAGGAAGTGAAAATTATGGTGCTCTCTTCGTAATATCCAATCAGAAGACACTTGGCGTTTCCGAAGAAGAGATCGTAGAGCTGGTGGGAAAAGTTGCAGTACAGCTGAACAGCCAGGAGAATAAAGTGCGAGCGATGGCACTGTCTGCCCATAAGACGGAACGGGCGGATGAAGCATACAAATCTTACGGCGTTTTAAAATACGCCAGACGGCTTTCCTGGAAAGACGCTCAGGAATTTCTTTCCAGCGTCATGACAGGGATGGCAGACGGGCTGCTGGAAGTCAGGGAGCCGCTTTCCGTCTATAAGATCATGCTGGGGATTCAGACGGCAAATCTTCAGAAGATTTCCGACAGGCCCCTGACAAAGGAAGAACTGGATATCGCCAGGGCGGCCTACATCAGGGAGGCGCTCCCTGAGCTGAAATAACAGTACAGAAAATAACAAATAGGAGGGCGATCGGCCATATGACAGACGGATTAGAGAGATTTACTCCGCAGGCAAAAGAAGCGCTGAACCTTGCAAGAGAGGCGGCAGAAGAACTGGGTCATGATTCCGTAGGCACAGAACATCTTCTCGTAGGCCTTATGAGGGAAGAAAGCGGCGTTGCTTCCAGAGCCTGGAGGAATGCGGAGTGGACGAAGATAAAGTAATTGAATTAATCAGCGAACTTTTGTCGGTGAATAAAAATATACGGGTAGAGGGAGACGGGCTTACGCCAAGAGCGAGAAAAGTTCTGGAAAACAGCTATTATGAGGCGGCCAGATTTAAAGCGCCGCTCATCGGAACCGAGCATATCCTGATTGCGATGATTCGGGAAAATGACTGTGTCGCTACGAGAATCCTCAATACGATCGGCGTATCGATACAGAAAATTTATGTGGATTTATTCGCAGCGATGGGAGAAGATGCACCTGGCGGTAAGGAAGATTATCAGCCGGGAAAGGAAAGAAAGGCTACACCTACTCTGAACAGCTACAGCCGTGATCTGACGGAGCTGGCCAGAGACGGAAAGCTGGATCCGGTTATCGGACGCGAGACGGAAATTCAGAGAGTGATTCAGATTTTGAGCAGAAGAACGAAGAACAATCCATGCCTGATCGGAGAGCCGGGAGTCGGAAAGACAGCAGTTGTGGAAGGTCTGGCTCAGATGATCTCAGCAGGCAGCGTACCGGAAACGATCGCTGATAAGCGGGTGATGACGCTGGATCTTTCCGGCATGGTAGCCGGTTCCAAATACAGAGGGGAGTTTGAAGAAAGGATTAAAAAGGTGTTGTCTGAGGTAAAAGAGGACGGAGAAGTTCTTCTGTTTATCGATGAGATTCACACGATTATCGGTGCCGGAGGCGCAGAAGGAGCGATTGACGCTTCCAATATCTTAAAGCCTTCGCTTGCAAGAGGGGAAATTCAGCTGATCGGTGCAACCACTATAGAAGAGTATAGAAAGTATGTTGAAAAAGATGCTGCTTTGGAACGGCGTTTCCAGCCGATTACTGTGGAAGAGCCGGATGAGGAACAGTCCATTGCCATTTTAAGAGGCTTGAGAGGCAGATATGAAGCGCATCACAAGGTTACGATTACAGACGGCGCTCTGGAGGCAGCAGTTAAATTATCAGCCCGTTATATCAACGAAAGGTTCCTTCCGGATAAGGCAATTGACCTGATCGACGAGGCCGCGTCGAAGGTGAGGCTTTCCAACTTCGTGGAGCCTGCAGAGATCAAGGAACTGGAAAAGGACATTGAAGACCTGGAAAAACAGAAAGAGACTGCGATCAGAACAGAGGCCTACGAAAAAGCAGGAACGATTAAGAAGAAGCAGGAGAAGAAGAGAGAAAAGATAGAGAAACTGAGGACAAAATGGGAAAAGGACAAAGCTTCCAGAAAGCTTGTAGTAGGAGAAAATGAAATCGCCGATGTCGTTTCAGGATGGACGAAGATTCCTGTAAGAAAGCTGGAGGAAGAGGAATCGGAACGGCTGAGAAAGCTGGAATCCATTCTTCATGAGCGCGTCGTAGGGCAGGAAGAAGCCGTAACCGCCGTATCGAAAGCAATCCGCAGGGGCCGTGTGGGATTAAAAGATCCCAAGAGGCCGATCGGTTCATTTCTGTTCCTGGGCCCTACAGGCGTAGGAAAAACAGAACTTTCCAAAGCGCTTGCAGAAGCGATGTTCGGCACGGAAAATGCGCTGATCCGCGTCGATATGTCCGAGTATATGGAGAAGCACAGTGTATCCAAGATGATCGGTTCTCCGCCAGGATACGTAGGATATGATGAGGGAGGCCAGCTGAGCGAGAAAGTGCGCAGAAATCCTTACTCTGTCATCCTTTTTGATGAGATTGAGAAAGCACATCCCGACGTATTCAACATCCTTCTTCAGGTACTGGATGACGGCCATATTACGGACGCACAGGGAAGGAAGATCGACTTTAAGAATACGGTTCTGATTATGACGTCGAATGCAGGGGCAGAAAATATCATTTCTCCGAAACGGCTGGGCTTTGCATCGGTAACAGATGAGAAGGCAAATTACACGTTTATGAAGGACCGCGTGATGGAGGAAGTGAAGCGTCTGTTTAAGCCGGAGTTTCTGAACAGAATCGACGATATCATCGTATATCATCCGCTGAATAAGGAGCATATGAAGAAGATCGCAGACATCATGCTGGCGTCCATTATGAAGCGCACGAAACAGCAGCTCGGCATGGTGCTCTCCGTGGATGAAAAGGCGAAAGAATTCCTGATTGAAAAAGGATATGATGAGAAATACGGCGCAAGGCCGCTGAGGCGTACCATTCAGAATCAGCTGGAAGACAAACTGGCCGAAGAGGTGCTCGACGGACGAGTAAAAGCCGGCGATCATGTAGAAATAACGAGTGATGGCGAGGCTCTTAAATTTTCTGTTCCGGAACTCATAATTAACTAGAAAAAAGGATGTGGATAAGGTATAATGTGTTTATAGCGCAAACGGGGCGCAGTAAGACAAGAGGATAAGTATGATACCAGGAGGGCAAGGATATGCCAGTAATTGAAGAATTAATCCGTACAGAACAGGATGGAACAATCAGCTTCGGCAACTATAAGCTGGAGACAAAATCAAAATTACAGGATTTTGAACATGACGGCGATTTATATAAGGTGAAAACATTTTATGAGATTACGAAGCTGGAGAGGAATGGCATGTTTGTGTACGAATCCGTTCCAGGTACAACCGTTGAACATTTCAAAGTTACTGACGACAGCGTTACCTTTACCGTTGAAGGTGCAAAAGATGCACAGATTACGGTTCAGCTTGAAGATGACATGGACTATGAAGTATTTGTAGACGGTGCGGCAGTCGGCGGGATGAAGACAAATATGAGCGGCAAACTGGTAGCTGGCGTAGAACTGAATGAAGGCCAGGCAGTTGATGTAAAGATTGCGAGGAAATAATGGCAAAACTCAAGACGGTATTTTTCTGTAAGGAATGTGGATACGAATCTTCCAAATGGATGGGTCAGTGTCCGGCGTGCAGGGAATGGAATACCTTCGTGGAAGAACCTGTTGAGAAAAAACAAAAACCCGGTATTTCCGGGGTGAAGAGAGGAACGCCGGCCGTCAAGCCGGCGTTCTTAAATGAAATTTCTATTGAAGAAAAAGACAGAATATCCACAGGATTTGAAGAGCTGGACCGCGTGCTGGGGGATGGCATCGTAAATGGATCCCTGGTGCTGGTGGGAGGCGACCCGGGAATAGGAAAATCTACCTGCTTCTTCAGATGTGCAGAAACCTTTCTGCCGCCGGACGCCATGTATTATACATATCGGGAGAGGAATCCCTGAAACAGATTAAGATTCGGGCAAACCGTATCGGAGAAGTGACAGGAAATCTCAAGTTCTTTTGTGAAACGAGCCTGGACATCATTGAAGAGACGATCCGGGAAGAAAAACCGGAAGTCGTCATTATCGATTCCATCCAGACCATGTACCGCGAGGAAATCGCCTCGTCTCCAGGCAGTGTGAGTCAGGTCAGAGAATCGACAAACCTGCTCATGCAGATTGCAAAAGGAACGGGAATTGCCGTGTTCATTGTAGGCCACGTGACAAAAGAAGGCGTAGTCGCCGGACCGAGAGTACTGGAACACATGGTGGACACCGTGCTTTACTTCGAAGGAGACAGAAGCGCAGCGTACAGGATACTGAGAGGCGTGAAAAACCGTTTCGGATCTACGAATGAAATCGGAGTATTTGAGATGAGGGAATCCGGCCTGTGTGAGGTAAAGAACCCTTCTGAATATATGCTGAGCGGAAGGCCGGAGGACGCTTCCGGCGCAGTCGTCGCCTGTTCCATGGAAGGAACGCGGCCTATTCTGCTGGAGGTGCAGGCGCTCGTCACTACCACTAATTTTGGAATGCCCAGGCGCACCGCGGCAGGCACGGATTATAACAGAGTCAATCTTTTGATGGCCGTGTTGGAGAAGCGCTGCCATTATGAAATGTCACGCTATGATGCGTACGTTAATATCGCAGGCGGTATGAGAATGAACGAGCCGGCCCTCGATCTGGCGATTGTAATGGCGCTGATCTCCAGCCTGAAGGACAGGCCGGTCAGCCAGAAAACGATTATTTTCGGTGAGGTAGGCTTGTCGGGCGAGGTCAGGGCTGTTTCCATGGCGGAGCAGCGTGTGAGCGAGGCCGTAAAGCTGGGATTCGATACGTGTATCCTCCCGGAAATTTGCCTGGAGAAGATGAAGAGGACGGAAAAGATACGGCTGATCGGTGTTAAGAATGTGAGAGAGGCAATCGCGGCAATTTCCTGACAAGATAAGCCGTGGATGGGATTGTGAAGAGTATACGGAACCTTCCGCATACGAGAAGGGTGGTAAAGATGAACAGTTATACGGTGATCGATGAGAAAAACTGGAAAAGGGCGTTTCATTGCGCGGTTTTCAGGGACAGCGTGGAACCAGCGTTCTGTGTGACATTCGAGCTGGATATCACACATTTTCTGCCGATGGTTAAGAAGAAGGGGTATTCCTTTACCATGGCTCTGATCTATGCCGTTTCCAAATGCGCGAACGAGGTGGAAGAATTCCGCTGCCGCTTTGTGGATGGAAAGGCAGTACTTTTTGACCGTATTGATACGGCGTTTACTTATCTGAATAGGGAGACAGAGCTGTTTAAAGTGGTCAATGTCGAAATGAAAGATACGATGGAAGAGTATGTGGCGGCCGCCTCGAAAGCGGCAGAGGAGCAGAAAGCATATTTTACAGGTCCGCTGGGCAATGATGTGTTCCAGTTTTCACCTATGCCGTGGGTGACATATACCCACATATCCCACACCAATTCAGGAAAAAAAGACAACGCCACGCCTCTGTTCGACTGGGGGAAATATTTTGAGAGGGACGGAAAAATTTTTCTTCCATTTTCCGTACAGGCCCACCACTCTTTTGTAGACGGACTGCATGTGGGAAAGCTGGCAGAAACTCTTCAAAACTACCTGAACACATATGAATCGTAAATATACTGGAAGAACCGTGAAATTATAAATAGATAACCAGTGTAGGCAATCAGTATGGGCAACCAGTGTCAGGAGAAAACAACACAAAAAAGTGATTAATCAGTGGAAGAAAAAACAACGCAAAAGGCCCTGAATACAAGATGGAGTGACTTAGCCGCCGCTTCGGAACGGAATCTTGTATTCAGGGCCTTTAACATTTGTATCTTTAACATTCGGATCTATTGTTTTCCTTCTCCACTATCGAACTTCAATCTGGCAGGTCGCCATGGAGGTCAAAGCGGCGGAGTGGCTTTCTGGCGTTACCCCAGCGCAGCAGTCCTGACGGACAGAAATTTTTACCTCAGGAAGAAATGCCTTTAACAGCAGCGCATTGCTGATTACACAGATGTCGGTGCAGAGCCCGATCAATTCAATTTCATCGATCGGCTGTTTTACATGTTCACGCTGAAGATCAAATGCCAGATCCAGGCTTCCGAAGGAAGGCTTATCGTAGGTAGGGCAGCTTCGGGACAGCCGTATCTTTTCCAAAACGTCACAGATTTCCCAGCCCTGTTCCCCCTTTATACAATGGGGAACAGGCAGTTTCTGTCCCTCCTGGGTATTCAGATAGTCCCTATGGTGAGTATCCCTTGTGAAAATAACAGTCCCGTCAAAGCTGCGTGTTTCATTCGTTACCTTATCGACAATCGCCTGAGCTTCCTTCGTGCCCAGAGCGCCGTCAATAAAATCATTCTGCATATCCACAACAATCAGATACCGGTTCATTAAAAAATCCCCCTTTCAGGAAAAAATAAGTGCTGGTGCGGCTAGGCCACTGCCTCCACCTCCCGCGCCCAATAGAAGAAAAATAAGGAGTAGTGCGGCTAGACCACTGCCTCCACCTCCCGCGTCCCCAGAAGAAAAAATAAGGGTGGTGCGACTTGGCCACTGCCTGGAGCTCCACCCCTTATTTTTTTGATTCCTAATATACTTTCGCTTCTTCTTCGCCGTTCAATACGCGCAGTGCACCCTGAGCAAGTGCGAGAAGCTCATCCTCGCCCGGATAAACGGTTACATCACTGATAAAACCAACGTGAGCCTTAATCGCATCCGTAACAGGCTTGCCATAAGCGATACCGCCGGTCAGGATGATCTGATCAACTTTACCGCAGAGAGCAGCAGCCATGGCGCCGATTTCTTTCGATACCTGATAGCAGAAAGCATCTACAATTGCCTTTGCCTTAGGATCGCCCTCTTTGAAAGCTGCGTCTTCAATGCTGCGCATGTCATTCGTTCCCATGTATGCAGTCATTCCGCCGCCGCCGACGATTTTCTTATAAACTTCTTTCTCTGTGTATTTTCCGCTGAAGCAGAGTTTAATCAGTCCGCCTGTCGGTACGCCGCCTGCACGTTCTGGTGAGAATGGGCCGTCGCCGTCAAGGGTATTGTTGACATCAATTACTCTGCCGTCTGCATGTGCGCCTACGGATACGCCGCCGCCCATGTGAGCGATAACAAGACGAAGGGAATCATAGGAAACGCCCTTTTCTTTTGCATAGCGCTTCGCCACTGCCTTCTGGTTCAGCGCATGGAAAATGCTGATTCTCGGAATCTCAGGTACGCCGGAAAGTCTTGCTACATCCTCCATCTCATCAACGACAACAGGATCTACGATATAAGAAGGAATTCCTACGGTATCTGCGATTTCCTTAGCCAGAATACCGCCCAGGTTGGAAGCATGCTGTCCCTGCTTTCCGATATACAGGTCGTTAAGCAGTTCTTCGGATACAGGATATGTGCCTCCTGGAATCGGTTTTAAAAGGCCGCCGCGGCCAACGACAACACTTAAATCGGAGATGCTGAAGTTATTCTCAGCTAATACGTCGAGAATCACCTGCTTGCGGAAATCTTTCTGGTCTACGATCGTTGCGTACTTTGAGATTTCCTCTGTAGGATGGCGGAGGGTCTTTTCGAATAATAAATTTTCATCCTCGTATACACCGATTTTGGTGGAGGTGGACCCCGGATTGATAGCTAAAACTTTATGGCTCATAGTAAACTCCCTTCTGCTGCAGCGCAGCCCTTTCATCTTTAAACTTTAAAGCAATACAAATGGTCTGATGAGGTGATTAATCTGTGATGGCGCCGGCAATGACTGCAGCCAAGGCGATGGAATTAATCTTTGTTTCAAAGTCATCGGAACGGGAAGTAAGGATAACAGGAGCGGCAGTTCCGACCAGCAGGTTTCCGTTCTTTACCTTGGCAGTACGCACGAGGATTTTGTAAGTGATATTACCGGCATCGATGTTCGGGAACAGCAAGATATCCGCATTGCCTGCCACTGGGTTTGTTACTCCTTTGTGTACGGCGGCCTCCTCGTCGATTGCAAGGTCCATAGACAGAGGTCCGTAGACTTCGCAGCCCTTGATTTCACCCTTTTCGTACATTTCCGTAAGAGCCTGTGCGTCCACGGTCGGCTGCATCTTTGGATTAACCGTTTCAACGGCGCAGATCGGAGCTACCTTTGGAACTTCGATTCCGCATGCCTTTGCCACCTCGACAGAGTTATTGATGATATTAACCTTTTCTTCCAGAGTCGGATATGTGTTGAACGCTACGTCCGTAAAGAAGAGAAGACGGTCGATGCCTTCGATCTCAAATACACAAACGTGAGACATCATTTTTCCAGCTCTCAGTCCGACTTCCTTATTTAATACACTTTTCAGGAATATTTTCGTTTCCAGCATACCTTTTAACAAAATGTCGGCCTGCTTGTTGTGAACCAGTTCAACAGCCTTTAATGCGGCTTTTTCTACGTCCGGCTCGTTCACAATTTCAAAGTCAGCCAGATTCATGTCAATAGAAGCGGCGATTTCACGGATTTTTTCCTCATCACCTACGAGAACTGCATCTGCAATTCCTCTTTCTCTGGCAATCTTTACGGCTTCCAGAACAGGTTCATCCTGTGCGACAGCAACAGAAATCTTTTTTCTGCCGCAGCTGGTAGCCTTTGAGATTAATTCGTCAAAACTCTTGCTCATATTGTGCACCTTCCTTTTCATACTTTATGTATTTGTTTTGATAATTTTTTTTTTAACAATCTAAGTTTACCACTGAATGGAAGGAAGGTCAATACATAATCTTCCCATAAAATCAAGTATTCATAGATAAATCCGCTAAATGCACAGCAGTGCTGTCAAGGAATTCATAAAAATTTCACAAATATAGATTGATAATTATTTGACAAAACATATATTTTGTAGTATAGTAAAAAAAGAGGTTCAAAATGACAAGTTTCGCAGTCATTTAAGAACAAAAGAAAAAGCCGCAGAAGAATGAGGAGGAAAGGCAGATGGTAAAAGCTGTTTATCCAGGAAGTTTTGACCCCGTTACATTGGGACATCTGGATATCATTCGAAGAGCTGCAAAAGTAGTAGACGGACTGGTGATCGGCATTCTGGTCAATTCTGCGAAGAAACCTCTTTTCACACTGGAAGAACGGGTACAGCTTCTGGAAGAAGTGACAAAAGAGTTTCCGAACGTTACAGTAAAGATGTTTGACGGAATGGCGGTGGAGTTTGCCAGAGAGAATGATGCACACCTCATTATCAGAGGCCTTCGCGCTGTTACGGATTTCGAAACTGAAATGCAGATCGCACAGACGAATCACAGCATTGATCCGGGCATCGACACGATGTTTTTTACTACAAGTCTGGAATATGCATTCCTGAGTTCTACGATTGTAAAGGAAGTGGCATATTACGGAGCGGATATTTCGAAATTTGTTCCTGCAGCAGTATTGAAGGCATTTGAGCAGAAGGCAAAGACGAATGACGCCGAAAATCAGGCAGACAAATCTCTTATGGATTGAATTTAATAATGAAAAAGGAATGAATTTTAAGGAGGAAAAGAAATGGCAAAGAAAGTAGTTTTAGCAGGTGCATGCCGTACAGCAATCGGAAGCATGGGCGGTTCCTTAAGCACAACTCCTGCTGCTGAAATGGGAGCAGTTGTAATTAAGGATGCGCTGAAAAGAGCAGGCGTGAAGCCGGAGCAGGTAGATCACGTTTATATGGGCTGCGTAATCCAGGCAGGTCTTGGACAGAACGTTGCACGTCAGGCTTCTTTAAAGGCAGGCCTTCCTGTTGAGACACCGGCAGTTACCGTTAACGTTGTTTGCGGTTCCGGACTTAACTGTGTAAACATGGCAGCACAGATGATCATGTGCGGCGACGCAGATATCGTAGTAGCAGGCGGTATGGAGAACATGTCCATGGCACCATACGCACTGAAGAATGCGCGTTACGGCTACAGAATGGGCAATGCTCCAATGGTAGACACCATGGTAAACGACGCATTATGGGATGCATTCAATGATTACCACATGGGCGTTACTGCTGAGAACGTAGCAGAGCAGTGGGGACTTACAAGAGAACAGCTCGATGCATTTGCAGCTTCCAGCCAGCAGAAGGCATGTGCGGCAATCGAATCAGGCAGATTCAAAGATGAGATCGTTCCTGTAGAGATCAAGAAGAAAAAAGAAACAGTTGTATTTGATACAGACGAAGGCCCTCGCCCGGGAACAACGGCAGAGGGGATCGCAAAGCTTCGCCCGGCTTTCAAAAAAGACGGTATTGTTACAGCGGCGAATGCTTCCAGCATCAATGACGGCGCAGCAGCAATCGTTGTAATGAGCGAAGAGAAGGCAAAAGAACTGGGAATTAAGCCGATGGCTACATGGGTAGCAGGGGCACTTGGCGGCGTAGATCCTTCCATCATGGGTGTAGGACCTGTAGCAGCTACAAAGAAAGTTATGGCTAAGACAGGCATGGCGATCAATGATTTCGATTTAATTGAAGCAAATGAAGCGTTTGCAGCTCAGTCTCTGGCAGTTGCACATGATCTGGAATTCAATATGGATAAGGTAAATGTCAACGGCGGAGCAATTGCTCTCGGCCATCCGGTAGGCGCTTCCGGCTGCCGGATCCTTGTAACACTTCTTCACGAGATGGAGAAGAGAGATGCAAAGAAAGGCCTTGCAACCCTTTGTATCGGAGGCGGTATGGGCTGCGCAACTATCGTAGAACGCGATTAATTTATAGTATTACTTATTCATGAGGGGGATGTCATGCATTCCTCTCATGGTTATGCAGGGAAGGGCCGTAAAAGTCGGCCGGTAACCGGTGAATAAATAAAGAAGGGAGTGTAGTGGAGATGGAATTCATTACATACGAAGTAGAGGGACAGGTTGGAATTATTACGATTAATCGTCCAAAGGCTTTAAACGCATTAAACAGCGCAGTTCTGGAAGAGCTGGATGCAGTTTTAGACGGCGTTGATTTACAGGCAGTCCGCGCGCTGATCCTCACGGGAGCAGGAGACAAATCCTTTGTTGCAGGAGCAGACATCGCAGAGATGAGCACACTTACTAAGGCAGAGGGGGAAGCGTTCGGAAAGAAAGGCAACGATGTATTCCGTAAGCTGGAGACATTCCCGATTCCTGTAATCGCAGCAATTAACGGCTTTGCACTTGGCGGCGGCTGTGAGATTTCTATGAGCTGCGATATCCGCATTTGCTCAGACAATGCCGTATTCGGACAGCCTGAAGTCGGCTTGGGAATTACACCAGGTTTCGGCGGTACACAGAGACTTGCAAGAATCGTGGGCGTCGGAATGGCAAAACAGATGATTTATACGGCAAGAAATATCAAAGCAGATGAAGCTTTGAGAATCGGCCTTGTAAATGCAGTTTATACACAGGAAGAACTCCTTCCGGCAGCTAAGAAGATGGCGGCAGGAATTGCAAAGAACGCGCCGATCGCTGTGCGCAACTGCAAGAAAGCGATCAACGACGGCCTTCAGGTAGATATGGATCAGGCGCTTGTAATCGAAGAGAAGCTGTTCGGCGACTGCTTCGAGTCACATGACCAGAAGGAAGGAATGAGCGCATTCCTTGAGAAGAGAAAAGAGAAAAACTTCATTAATCAGTAAATATAAAGA
Source organism: Clostridium sp. AM58-1XD (assembly GCF_003464085.1). Lineage (GTDB taxonomy): Bacteria > Bacillota > Clostridia > Lachnospirales > Lachnospiraceae > Lachnoclostridium_A. The sequence goes on along the minus strand of NZ_QSDR01000014.1, from coordinate 10,641 downwards.
ATATTAAGGAGGATATGACAATGAAGGTTGGTATTATCGGCGCAGGAACAATGGGTTCCGGTATCGCACAGGCATTCGCACAGACAGAAGGATATGAAGTATGCTTATGTGATATCAATGAAGAATTTGCTGCAAACGGCAAAAAGAAAATTGCTAAGGGATTCGAGAAGAGAATCGCAAAAGGCAAAATGACACAGGAAGCAGCAGATGCTGTTCTTGCAAAAATCACAACAGGTGTAAAAGATATCTGTACAGACTGTGATTTAGTAGTAGAAGCAGCAATCGAGAACATGGCTATTAAAAAACAGACATTCAAAGAGTTACAGGATATCTGTAAGGCAGACTGTATGTTCGCAACAAATACTTCTTCTCTTTCCATTACAGAAATCGGCGCAGGCCTTGACCGTCCGGTAATTGGAATGCACTTCTTCAACCCGGCGCCTGTTATGAAGCTGGTAGAAGTAATCGCCGGATTGAATACACCAGCTGATATGGTAGATAAGATCAAAGCAATCTCCGAAGAGATCGGCAAAACACCGGTACAGGTTGAAGAGGCTGCAGGTTTTGTAGTTAACAGAATCCTCGTTCCTATGATTAATGAAGCGATCGGCATCTATGCCGACGGCGTTGCATCCGTAGAGGGTATCGACGCAGCTATGAAGCTGGGCGCTAACCATCCGATGGGACCGCTGGCTTTAGGCGATCTGATCGGTCTTGACGTAGTTCTGGCTATCATGGATGTACTTCAGGCAGAGACAGGCGATCCGAAATACCGTGCACATCCGCTGTTAAGAAAAATGGTTCGCGGCGGTAAGTTAGGTATGAAGAGCGGCAAGGGATTCTACGATTATACAAAATAAATAAAAATGTGATGGAAGCCTGCGGCAGGATGATACCGCCGCAGGCTATACCCAAAGGCATACCGCGATTCATGCCTATAGGCAGGCGCACAGCAGGGCTGTACGCTGAGGTATGCAATAGAAATTGATGATGGAGGAGTCGAACATGGATTTTAGTTTATCAAAAAAACATCTTCTCGCTCAGACACTGTTCAGAAGCTTTGCTGAAACTGAAGTAAAGCCTCTTGCACAGGAAGTTGACGAGACTGAAGAATTCCCGAGGCAACTGTTGAGAAAATGGCAAAGAGCGGTTTCTTAGGAATCCCGGTTCCAAAGGAATACGGCGGCCAGGGCTGTGACCCGCTTACATACGTTATGTGCGTAGAAGAGCTGGCAAAGGTTTGCGGAACAACAGCTGTAATCGTATCTGCACATACGTCTCTCTGTATTGATCCGATTCTTACATACGGTACAGAAGAGCAGAAGCAGAAATACATTCCGGATCTGGCATCAGGCAGAAAGCTCGGCGCATTCGGACTTACAGAGCCAGGCGCCGGTACAGACGCTCAGGGACAGCAGACAAAGGCTGTTTTAGACGGAGATGAGTGGGTGCTGAATGGTTCCAAGTGCTTTATCACCAACGGAAAACAGGCTGACGTTTACATCGTTATTGCAGTTACAGGAATCATCGAGAAGCGCGGCAGAAAGATTAAGGAAATCTCCTCGTTTATCGTTGAAAAGGGAACACCAGGATTTAGCTTCGGTACGAAAGAGAAGAAGATGGGTATCCGTGGTTCTTCTACATATGAATTGATCTTCACAGACTGCCGCATCCCGAAAGAGAACTTACTGGGACAGAAGGGCAAGGGCTTCAATATTGCAATGCATACACTGGACGGCGGCCGTATTGGTATCGCTGCACAGGCACTTGGTCTTGCAGAAGGCGCACTCAACGCAACGGTTGATTACGTAAAGGAAAGAAAGCAGTTCGGCCGTACAATTGGACAGTTCCAGAATACTCAGTTCCAGCTGGCTGATATGGCTACAAAGGTAGAGGCAGCCAAGATGCTCGTTTACAAAGCAGCTATGGCGAAGGCTACACAGAAGTCATACAGCGTTGAAGCGGCTATGGCTAAATTATACGCAGCAGAAGTTGCTATGGAAGTGACAACAAAGGCTGTTCAGTTACACGGTGGATACGGATACATCAGAGAATACGACGTAGAGCGTATGATGCGTGACGCTAAGATCACGGAAATCTACGAAGGAACATCTGAAGTTCAGCGTATGGTAATTTCTGGAAATATTTTGAAATAAGGAGGACTTGTTGTGAAGATAGTCGTTTGTGTAAAACAGGTACCGGATACAAAGGGTGGAGTAAAATTCAATCCAGACGGTACATTGGATAGAGGTGCAATGCTTGCAATTATGAATCCAGATGACAAGGCAGGTCTGGAAGCTGCGTTAAGATTAAAAGATGAATACGGCGCAGAAGTAACAGTTGTTACCATGGGTCTTCCAAAGGCTGATGAAGTTCTTCGTGAAGCTTTAGCCATGGGCGCTGACAAGGGAATCCTTGTAACAGACAGAGTATTAGGCGGTGCCGACACATGGGCAACATCTACAACACTGGCCGGCGCAATCAGAAATCTGGAATATGATCTGATTATTTCAGGACGTCAGGCAATCGACGGCGATACCGCTCAGGTTGGGCCTCAGATTTCTGAACACCTGAATATTCCGGTTATTTCCTACGCTCAGAATATCAAGATCGAAGGCGACAGCGTAATCGTTGAGCGCCAGTATGAAGACAGATATCATGTTGTTAAGGCAAAAATGCCTTGCCTGATTACTGCTCTTTCAGAATTAAATGAGCCGCGCTACATGACTCCGGGCGGAATCTTCGATGCATATGATGCAGAAGTTACCGTATGGGGCAGAGCGGACCTTAAAGACGTTGATGACAGCAACTTAGGTCTGAAGGGTTCACCGACACAGATCGCTAAGGCTTCCGACAAAGTCAGAAAGGGAGCAGGCGAAGTAGTCAATCTGGATCCGCAGGAGTCCGTAAGCTACATCATGGGCAAATTAACTGAGAAACATATCATTTAATATAAAGGAAAAGTGGTGAACAGAATGGGTTTAGAAGAATATAAGGGCGTATATATCTTTGCGCAGCAGGTAGATAACAAATTAAGCAATATCGCTTTTGAATTACTTGGAAAAGCAAGAGACCTCGCAAAAGATTTGAACACTGACGTAACAGCAGTTCTCATCGGCTGCGGCGTTAAGGGCCTTGCAGACGAGCTGGCTCAGTACGGCGCAGACAAGGTTATCGTTGTAGACGATCCAGAACTGAAAGAATACAGAACAGAGCCGTATGCTCATGCAATGGCTTCCGTAATCAACAAATATAAACCGGAAATTATGCTGGTTGGAGCAACTGCAATCGGAAGAGACTTAGGTCCTCGCGTATCTGCAAGAGTTGCAACAGGCCTTACAGCAGACTGTACAAAGCTTGATATCGGCGACTTCCCTCTTAACCCAATCGAAGGAAGAGAGCAGAAGCATAATCAGCTTCTTATGACACGTCCTGCTTTCGGCGGAAATACGATCGCTACGATCGCATGCCCGAACCATCGTCCTCAGATGGCAACCGTTCGTCCAGGCGTTATGCAGGCAATTGACAAGATTGCAGATGCAAAGGCAGTTGTAGAGGAATTCAATCCAGGATTCACACCGAACAACAATTATGTTGAGATTCTCGATATCGTTAAATCTGTAGTCGATGTTGTGGATATCATGGATGCTAAAATCCTCGTTTCCGGCGGCCGTGGTGTTGGCAGCCCGGAAAACTTTAAGATTCTGGAAGATCTGGCTGCAGCAATCGGCGGAGAAGTAAGCTGCTCACGTGCTGTTGTAGATTCCGGATGGAAGCCAAAAGACCTTCAGGTAGGACAGACAGGTAAGACCGTTCGTCCAAACGTTTACTTTGCAATCGGTATTTCAGGAGCAATCCAGCACGTTGCAGGTATGGAAGAGTCTGACATTATCGTTGCCATCAATAAAGATGAGACAGCTCCGATCTTCGAAGTAGCTGACTATGGCATCGTAGGCGACTTAAATAAGATCGTACCAGAGCTGACAAAGCAGATTCTTGCAGTTAAGGCAGCTAAGGCTTAATGATCTAAAAATGAAGAAATAAAAAAAAGGGCGTTGCAAAAAGAGAAAACGCAGTGTTCTTATACCAGATTCCATTTCAAGGCAGTGGCCAAGCCGCTGCATCTGGTATTAAGAGCGCAGCTGATTTTACTTTTGCAACGCTCTTTTTTTTGTTAGATAATTGAAACAGTAGTATACCATTTATTGAGGATGTTGCAAAAAGGAATAGAGCATTGCCTCCGATACCAGATGAAGTGACTTAGCCACTTACTGGAATGGAATCTGGTATCGGCGGTAATGCTGATTTTACTTTTGCAACACCCTCAATTTTTGTTTTTTTTTCAGCAGCATATGAAAATATAGTTGCAAAAGAAATATTATTGTGATACAGTAAACTTGTAAGACGAGTTTACAACAAACAACATTACAAAAAGAAAGAGAGGTACTAAAATGACCAGAAAAATGGCAGAAATGACCTGGATGGAAGTACGTGATGCAATTGCCGGCGGAAGCGGAGTGATACTACCAATTGGTGCTACAGAGCAGCATGGGCCGCATCTACCAATTTGTGTGGACACAGTCTGTCCTGAGCAAATGGCAGTAGAGGTTGGAGAAAGAACCAACATGCTTGTAGCACCGCCTCTCGCATACGGATACCGTTCCAGACCTACCTCCGGAGGAGGGCAGACATTCCCGGCGACAACTTCTCTCAGAGGTTCAACATTACAGGCTATGGTTGAGGATATTTTAAAAGAGTTCGTGAGAAGTGGTTTTAAACGTATTGTGCTTTTAAGCTGGCACGTAGAAAATCAGAACTGGATTTATGAAGCCGCTTTTCTTGTAACAGAAGAAATTAAGAAAGATTACCAAGACGTGACAATCATGGTCTATGAGGCCGCTATTTTTGATCTTAAACCGAAAACGATGGAATTCGTATTCGGAGACCAGTTTCCTGGCTGGGCTATTGAACATGCGTCGATCTGTGAAACCTCTGTTATGCTTTATAAATTTCCGGAGCTGGTACATTTTGACAGGGCGATTGATGATTGCGCAGAGTACTATCCAGTATATGATATTCTTCCTATTCCTGAAAGAATTGTGGCTCCATCCGGAACTTTGTGGAAAGCAACTCTGGGAACAGAGGAGAAAGGAAAGCGTATTTGGGAAGAAAGTGTTGATTTTATTGTAGAAGGAATTACAAAGGAGCTGGGAAATAAATAAAAAAGGGAGGGGGTTATCACATGATTGGTTTTCAGGCAAAAACTGAGCATGACTTATACAATGAATCGCTTGCTCCGGTAGAGTATAATAAACGAAAAGTCGGCTACCTGGGGATGGGAGCAATATGGTTTGGAATTTCTGTGCAGGTAAGCGGATTCTTGGTAATGACTCCGCTTCTGAATTATTATACGATTGGACAATTGTTCTGGATATTTGGAATTGGACAGGCAATACTTGGCCTTTCCAGTTATATCGTCCAGGAGATTGGATTAAAGTACGGAATATCTTTTGCTACCTCAATAGTAGCTAGCTTCGGTCCTTTAGGCGGAAAGATAGCCGGAATTGTGCGAATTATGCCCAGCGCTATTTTTTTCGGAGTAAACGGCTATTTGGGAGCCTCAGCTATTAACAATGTAACAAGATTACTGTTTGGTATGGACAATATGTGGTTTGCAATTATCTTAAATGCAGCTTTACTGGTAATCGTTACAATTTCAGGTGCAAAAGGAATTGAACGCTTTACATCGCTGGCAGCCCCGCTTCTGATTATCGTAGGAGTGTATATGTTTCATATCCTATTGAAGACATATAATGTTACATTGGGAGAGATTATGAGCTTGGGAAAACTTAGCGGTCATTCCAGAAACTGGTTGTTTGCGTTTGGAGTTATAATTGGAAACTTTGCCAGTGTGGCAATGGGATTTAATGATTTCAGCAAAGATGGAAAAGTAAAGGATGGATATAAAAAGAGTGGATATTTGCATCTGACATCATATTTGATCTGTATGGTTCCTTCCTTTATTTTTTACAGTATTTTAGGGTGTGCAGTTATGGTCGTGGTGCCTGGAACGACAGGAGGAGAAATATTAAAGGTTCTGACTGATATAGTGGCAGGGCAGTCAAAGATTCTGGCAGTTTTGATTTCTGTGTTTGTCTTTGCGGCTCAGCTTTCCACCAATACAGCAGCAAATCTGCTTCCATCAGTATATGTGGTATGCAGCCTTATCCCCAAATATCTGAAATTTAAATCAGCCACAATTCTTTTTGCGGTTATCGCAGTAGCGATACAGCCATGGAAAATAGGAAATTCTCTCGATAGTGTCCTGACTATTTTTGGATTAACTGCAGGACCAGTTATTGCAATTATTGCCACGGATTATTATTATTTTCGTAAACGGAAATACAGTTTGGATGATATTTACCAGACAAACGGAAAATACTACTATTTCCACGGGATGAATCCTGCTGCTATGATAGCTTATGTAATTGGTACAATAATTGCTTTTATATGTTTTGATTACAGCTATTTTATTTCTTTGGCAGCTACATGCCTTATCTATATCCTGTTAGCGAAATATTTTGGAAAAACTTATCCGGCTATTATTAAAGAAACCGCAAAAGATATAAAAATTGAAAGCGAGGATTTGAAGTGATTGAGTTTTTAGTAAATGGAACAGAGAAAATTACATTTTCTCCAAGATGGATTTATTGTTTGGGCAATTCAGGGCGTACAGGGGAGGACCGGGCGGCTCATATGAAAGAATTGTGCTGTAATGGAATTCCTTATGATAATGAAATGCGACTAGGATTTAACATAGTATCCCCTATATTGCTGACACAGGAGCGTAATATTGATGTGCTCGGAGAAAATACTACAGGAGAAGTGGAAATCGTAATTTTCATGACAGGAGGAAAATGGTATGTAACAGTAGGATCAGATCATGGAGACAGAGTGCTTGAGAGGTTTTGCAGTGATTTGACAAAACAGATATGCGCAAAACCTATAGCGAGAGAGGCCTGGCCTTTAGATGACGTACTGCCCCATTGGGATAACCTGAAAATGAGCACAAACGTGGTCCGGAAAGGAATACGCATCCCATACCAGCAGGGAACGGTAGAAACTTTAATGACCCCTCAAAAAGTATTGGAAGAAATTCAGTCCCATAATCTTCCTTCAAAAGACGGTTGTGTATATTTTTGTGGAACCCTATTGATGGAGGAAGGTAAATTCCTGCCTGGAGAGGCATATGATATGTCCCTGGAAGATCCTGTGCTTAATCGGAAAATTGACTATTCATATACAGTGACTGTTTTGAAGGATCATATTACATATTTCAAATTATAATATTTGCTATTGGAGGAAACCAAATGCCAGATATCAATCATTTATTAAATGAATTAGGGATTGTTTTGCCGGAGCAGCCGGAAGGAACAGGCGTTTTTAATCATGTAACTCCTTTTGGGGATCATCTTATATATGTAGCGGGCTGCGGACCGGAAATCAATGGAGAGCTGAAATATAAAGGACGTGTAGGTGTAGAAGTAACAATGGACCAGGCACGAGAATGTGCAGCAGACTGTGTGAAGAATATTTTATGTGCATTAAAAATATATACAGGGGATTTAAATAAGGTGAAAAAGTTTGTAAAGATGAATGCATATATCTGCTGTAATCATGATTTTTACTATCAGCCGGAAGTGGCAGACACGGCCACAGAGCTTCTTGCCAGTTTGTTTGGAGAGAAAATTGGAATTCCGGCCAGAACATCAATAGGAGTTTCAGCATTGCCATACGGTTTTCCTGTAGAGATTGAAGTCATTGTGGAGCTTTATTAATTAAAAATATTTGATTTTCCGGATAAAATAAAAGAAAGCAGTTTTAGAAGAAGATATCTCTTAAAATTGCTTTCTTTTTATACTAGAAGAATCGTTTACGGACGATCTGCACCTGAATAATAGAATCCCGAATGGCTATTTCTGAAAATGCAGCTACCTGATTCTCAATATTAAAATGGGTTTCTTTTAACTGAACTAAAGTGTGGTCGGAAGAAAAACGCATGGCCTCCAAAACCTCAGGTGAAGGTTTTATCGAACTGATTTCCAGAATGCTGTAGTTAATAGGCTGCTGGAAGTAATTGTAAGAAAGATTAAAAATATCAATCGCATCCTGATTGAGTTCTTTTTCACTAGGGAGCCGATATAATTGATCCTTGGGAATATATTCTTTGACAAATATAACCGGTTGTTTATCAGCAGTATATACCTTTTTAAGAAGATATCCTTCAATTTCTTCCGAACAACCAAAAATCTTATTAATAGGAGAGGAAATCATAATAGGTTCCATTGATAATGATAGGATTCCAGGTTCATGTCCACTGTTTTTAATCAAGTCCCAATAACCCTGAGCCTCATCAATACGCATTTTTAAATTCAGACAGGCCTTATTCACAATCGTTTCGCTTCCATGGTGCTTGCTGATAATTCCGTCATTTTCTAAAAGCTGTAATGCACTTCGGATCGTAGGCCGGCTGACGGAAAAATATTTTGCCAGGGCTTCTTCCGATGGAAGACGTCCGTCTTGAGCAATATCTCCACACTCAATTGAGTCGAGTATTGCATTACGAACGTTAATATACAGGGGAGCAGCTTTATTTATAAAACGTTTCAAGTTAATTACCATCCTTTATTTTTAAAATATAAAAATACTTATTAAAATGTATATTTGGTATTGTAAAACTTGTATTACAAGAAGTCAAGTAAATATGTAAAAGTGAAAAGAGGAATATATTATAATGATTAGAATACCGAATAAGACCAGCGAGCAGCGTTTAAAAGAATTGGGATATAACCAACAGCTGAATCGATCGTTGACAACGGCAGATAATATTATTTTGACAATGTCATCAGTTTCACCGTTAATGGCAGCTTTCCTTTTAGGACTTTCACCAATAAGAATTGCAGGAACAGCTACATTGTCGTCTATTGTTCTGTTTTCAGTATTCGCTGTAAGCAACAGTTTGGTACTAGCAGAGCTAGCCGGTACCTATCCCTTATCAGGAGGGCTGTTTAGTTTTATTCAAATGACTCTGCCACCTGTATTTAGCAGGATATCCGCATGTATTATATTTCTTCAATCTGTTGTGGTTATAGCATCGATTGCCCTGGGAGCTGCCGATTACATATTAATATTATTTCCTTTTCTTCCCCAGAGTCGTATGGCTTCTGTAATGATTGCTGCCGCTGTTCTGATGGTCTGTGGATTTGTATGTACTAGAAACCTTGCTTCTGGCACAGCGACCACAAAAATTCTGTTTGCTGTCCAGATGGGAATTCTGATTACTTATATTGTCTCCTGCCTATGCTATACCAGGAGAGGAATTAGGGAGACAGTACTTTATCCATTATATTTTAGAGGAGAGATAACAGCTGCTGACTTTGGGGTTATACTGGCTGGTATTACGCCGCTGTTTTGTGTTATAAATGGTTACGATGCATCTCTAGGCTTGGCGGAGGAGACAATGGGTGAGAGCAGAGAAATTTCCAAATCTGTGATCATTTCCCTTCTGTGTGCAGTTATATTAATCGGTCTGGGAATCGGTTCGTCTATTCTGGCAGCCCCAGACCTAAACTCTTATTTATCGGACAAATCACCCTTTCTATACACGGCTCAAGCAGTTATGGGGAATACAGGAAAACTTTTTATAAATACTGGAATATTGACTGCTTCCTGCGGGGCATTAATAAGCCAGATTACATATTATTCCCGTGTAATGTTTTCAACGGCCAGGGATCGGATATGGCCGGAACTGCTTAGCAGGCAAATGGTAAAAATATCGAAAAGAGAATGTATGCCATATGCGGCAACTATAATGATTACTGTGTGTACATTCATTGTTGTTATGACAGCTTCAATGGAAAAATTGGTTGAGTTTGTAGGGGTGCTGATTGCGTTTGTCTATCTGATGATATCTTTGGGCAGTATAAAAAACCGTATTACAAAGCCGGAAGGATACAGGCCCTTTGCCATGCCTCTTTTTCCAATACCTGCATTTATAACAGCAGCTTACTGCAGCTTTGTTATTCTCATTCAAAGACCATTTATAAAAGTTATGCTGGCAATTGCAATTGCTGGAGGAATTGTACTTTATCTTTTTACATATAAGAAAAATAACTGATTTTTGAAAGAAAACATCATATCCCCACCGATATCATTCCTTATCGCCGCAGGGCGACCCTGCCCAGAGGGATTTTTTGTTACACAGGATAGTTCGGAGAACTTTCCTGTGTAACAAAAAAACAGGCCCTACAGATACAAAATCTGCAGAACCAGTCGTTCGGGTTGGGCTATTCGTTAAAATAGTCAACAGGGGAAGAGGGGCTCGAACCCCCATCTACGGTTTTGGAGACCGCTGCTCTACCATTGAACTATTCCCCTTTACAACGTATGTTTCTTACGTGCTTGAGTATAATACCATAGAATCGAAAGCGTGTCAACACTTTTTGTATTTTCTTTTAAAGTTAAAAAATTCCAAAAACCTTGTATTTATCAGGGAAAAAGCAGGTTTTAATTCGATATTGTATCGATAAATAAACAATAATAAAAAGAAAAAGTTAGGTGTTTTCACAAAAATCGATATCC
>NZ_QSDR01000013.1 GCF_003464085.1 Clostridium sp. AM58-1XD | reverse complement strand
ATGGAAGCGCCCATTGCTAACAGAGCTGATGCAGATAATACTGCAACTAATTTAGTCTGCTTTTTCATAATGAATGCACTCTCCTTTTTGTTTTCTGAAATACTTTTTTTGAAATTTCTAATTGCATTACGAGGTCATTATACTTCCAATATTGGAAATTATAGATAGTTAGTATTTGTCATAAATTGTAGATAAGAAATACTATAGATAAGAAATATCTGCACATTTAGAAGATGTGCAATACAAAAAAATATGAGATTGATGTGCTGTCATAGTTAACAGAATCCAACATATATATAATTAGTGGAGACGTAACAGAATGAGGAAAAGGAGCGGGATATGGCAAAGAAGGAGTTCTTTGTAATAGGAATACTGATCGTGACGCTTCTTATATTAATAGCGCATTCCGAAATGGGGATCACAATTGCTTCGGCACCTGAGGTTTCTGATGGGCAGGATCCAGAGAATTCTAAAGAATCAAAAAATAGAGAGAACAAAGACAATAAAAATAATAATCGCACACAGGACCAGAAGTTTATCGCTTTAACTTTTGATGACGGCCCTCATCCTGTGTATACGCCGCTGCTTTTGGATGGATTGGCTGAGCGTGGGGTAAAAGCTTCTTTTTTTCTTATTGAAAAAAATATTGAGGGTAATGAAGAAATCGTAAGGCGTATGGCGACGGAAGGACATTTGATCGGAAACCATACCGCTACACATATTATGCTGACTTCTAAAACGGAAGAGGAAGCTTGCAATGAGATTGAAAAAACAAATCAGAAGATATTGGAAGTAACTGGAAGCTATCCTGCATACATACGTCCTCCCTTCGGATCGTGGAGCGAAGAACTGGAGTGTATCATACCGATGAATGTCGTATTATGGAACATTGATCCGCTGGACTGGAAGATTCAGAATAAAGACAAGGTCGTAAGGCATGTAGTTAAAAATGCGCGAAACGGGGGAATAATTCTGCTTCATGATTCATACCAATCATCGGTAGATGCGGCCCTGGAAATCATTGACACGCTGAGCCGGCAAGGATATACTTTTGTTACAGCAGATGAATTGCTGATTGACTGATGGAAACAAAGAAGGCTGTTGGGCCGGGAGGAAACGATGGATTTATTTGATTATATGCGTGAAAATACAATGGATAAAGAATCGCCGCTCGCATCAAGACTTCGTCCGGAGACGCTTGATGAAGTGGTGGGTCAGAGACATATCATCGGAAAGGATAAGCTGCTGTACCGTGCCATTAAAGCGGACAAACTGGGGTCCATTATATTTTACGGTCCTCCGGGGACAGGAAAGACGACACTGGCCAGAGTGATTGCCAATACGACGAGTGCCAGATTTGAACAGATTAATGCTACGGCTGCCGGCAAAAAAGATATGGAAGAAGTTGTAAAGACGGCAAAAGACAATCTGGGGATGTACGGAAAAAAAACGATACTATTTGTAGATGAGATACATCGTTTTAATAAAGGGCAGCAGGACTATCTACTGCCATATGTGGAGGATGGGACGCTGATATTGATTGGAGCAACTACGGAAAATCCATATTTTGAGGTTAATGGAGCTTTGATTTCCAGATCCAGAATATTCGAGCTGAAGCCCCTGGAAAAAGACGATATCAAGGAACTTGTAAAGCGGGCTGTCTATGATGATAAAAAAGGAATGGGCAGTTATCACGCCGAGATTACAGAAGATGCGGCGGATTTCCTGGCTGATGTGGCAAACGGGGACGCACGGGCGGCTCTGAACGCTGTGGAGCTGGGGATTTTGACAACGGAGAGAGATCAGAATGGAAAAATAGTGATTGATCTTGATGTGGCGGAAGAATGCATACAGAAACGGGCCGTTCGCTATGATAAAGACGGTGACAGCCATTACGATACGATTTCTGCATTTATTAAAAGTATGAGGGGATCCGATCCGGATGCGGCAATTTATTATCTGGCACGTATGCTTTATGCAGGAGAGGATATTAAATTCATTGCACGCAGGATTATGATCTGTGCGGCAGAGGATGTAGGCATGGCTGATCCTCAGGCTCTAGTCGTCGCAACAAGTGCATCTCAGGCGGTCGAACGAATCGGACTGCCGGAAGCCAGAATAATCCTGGCAGAGGCAGTGACTTATGTAGCAACGGCCCCGAAAAGTAATGCTTCTTACATGGCAGTTAATGAGGCGATGGAATATGTGAAAACAAACAGGACGCTGCCGGTTCCTCCCTATCTCCAGGACAGGCATTATAAAAATGCAGAAAAACTGGGAAGAGGAATTGGATATAAGTATGCACACAGTTATCCGTACCATTATGTCAATCAACGATATCTTCCCGAAGGGATGGAAGGTACGAGCTTCTATCATCCGTCAGAAAATGGATATGAAAAACAAGTATTGGCATATCTTGAATTTCTAAAAACTCTTAAATAACAGGCAATTAAATGAGTTAACTGAAAAATATTTCTTTTCATTTTTGGTAGAACAGTATATAATAAGAACATACAAGTTAGCCGGCGGCGGTATTACCGCCGGCAATCTTCGTCCCGATTCTTTATACTTTCCATGAGAAAATATACTGTGCTGGAGAAAATTATGCTGCCCAAGCAGCCCGGCTGGCAGAGACTGCGCCCTGGCGCAGCCTTTCTTGTTACATAGGATATCCTATGTAACAAAAAAGCCCTCCGGGCAGGGTCGCCCTGCGGCGGTAAGGAATGATGTCGCTAAAGCGATCCGCTGCAGGCGGAGAATCCCGCGAGCGGGATTCTTTCTTACTTTCAAGGAAAGACCTTGTTATTGTAAAGTGTTAAAGCATCCGATTTCCTGGAAAGTAAAAACGCTCCGCTATGGAGGCGCACTGAGGCGGAAGGGAATCAATCGCTGAAGCGACCCGCCGCAGGCGGAGAATCCCGCTTGCGGGATTCTTTCTTATTGCACAAAAAAATAATCTTTATACTGAAAAATATGGGGCTATGCCTTTCCTGGCTGAAAAGTATAAAATATAGCTGTTAAAGCAGCTGCGCTCTGGCGCGAGAGTCCGGTTTGCCGGACTCTTTGTTCAATTTAAAGGAATATAACTTGATGTATTAAAGCGATAAAGTTCCAGGCTTTTTGTATATGTATAGGACTGTGATATCAGCCTATTCAACAAAGAAAGCAGATAGACATTTATCGCAATCAAAAGTGCTGTGCGGAAGCTTCGCCGGCGGAACTCTTTGTTTGATATTATTTCCATGTATTACTAGTATTGCTAAACTAAAAAGGAGAATTGACATGCGTGAAAAATTGGAAACACTTCCCCTGGCTCAATTGAGAGAGCTGGCTAAGTCGCAGGGACTTAAAGGGGCGAGTGGGCTTCGTAAGGCTGAACTGATAGAACTACTTTGTAAAGAAGCAGAAAAAAGCGGAGAGGGAACAGAAGAAAAAAGGTCAGAAGACAGAAATCAGGAGGAAAGAAGGCAGGCAGAAAAGAAGCCGGAGGAAAAACGTCCAGAAGAAAGAAAGAACGAAGAAAGAAAGCGGTATGAAAAGATCCCGGAAGGAGGACAAGGCGAAAATAAAGTGATAAGAGAGATACCATCACTTACCCTGAGCCCGGACCTTCAGGAACTGGACAGTGGAATTGATGCGGAAGGAATCCTGGAGGTAATGCCCGATGGATTTGGATTTATCCGGTGTGAAAACTATCTTCCGGGAGAAGATGATGTCTATGTAGCTCCTTCACAGATCCGAAGATTTAATATGAAGACGGGTGATGTTGTCCGCGGAAGCAGAAGAGTAAGAAATGTAACTGAAAAATTTGCAGCTCTTCTGTATATAAAACGATTAATGGCTATCCGGCATATATGGCTGAAAAACGGCCGAATTTCGAAGACTTAACTCCAATATTTCCAAATGAAAGACTCCATATGGAAACGCCGGGAGGGCGGAATACGATTGCAATGAGAGTAGTCGACTTGCTGGCACCGATTGGTAAAGGACAGAGGGGAATGATCGTATCACCGCCAAAGGCCGGTAAGACTACCCTGTTGAAACAAGTTGCAAAGGCGATAACAACAAATCATCAGGATATGCACCTGATAATTCTGCTGATTGATGAACGGCCGGAAGAGGTAACGGATATTAAGGAAGCAATTGAGGGGCCGAATGTAGAAGTGATTTATTCCACGTTTGATGAGCTTCCCGACCACCATAAACGCGTATCCGAGATGGTAATTGAAAGGGCAAAGAGGCTTGTAGAACATGGACGGGATGTTATGATTCTGCTGGACAGCATAACAAGACTGGCAAGAGCGTATAACCTGGTAGTGCCTCCGAGCGGGCGTACTCTTTCCGGCGGACTGGATCCGGCAGCACTTCATATGCCGAAACGTTTTTTTGGTGCAGCCCGAAACATGCGGGAAGGCGGAAGCCTGACAATTTTGGCGACTGCGTTAGTCGATACGGGAAGCCGTATGGACGACGTCATTTATGAAGAGTTTAAGGGAACCGGCAATATGGAACTCGTTCTGGATAGAAAGCTATCAGAAAAGAGGATTTTCCCGGCCATCGATATTCTGAAATCAGGAACGAGGCGTGATGACCTGCTGCTTACAAAAGAAGAAGCGGAAGCAGTGGATGCTGTGAGAAAGGCGACCAATTCTCTGAAGCCGGAGGATTCGGTAGAAAAAGTACTGGATCTTTTTACACGTACCCGCAGCAACCGGGAATTTGTAGAAATGTCAAAGAAGATCAGGTTTTTCTGATGAAATTACTTGCATAAAAAAAGAGAATATGATATACTGTGTAAGCTGTCTATATTAGGCATATTTTGTTGCGAATTAGCCATGAATAGATTTATGGCGTGCAGGAATAGAAACGCAACTAGGTACAAAGAGTACATGCGGTCGGAAACCGCAAATCTAAATTCGAGAGGTGATAATCATGAAGGAAGGAATCCATCCAAATTACTATCAGGCAAAAGTTGTATGTAACTGCGGTAACGAGTTTGTAACAGGTTCTACAAAGCAGGATATCCACGTAGAAGTATGTTCCAAATGTCATTCATTCTACACAGGCCAGCAGAAAGCAGCATCAGCTCGTGGACGTATTGATAAATTCAATCGTAAGTATGGTGTTACGAAATAAGAAGTATGAGCAAGGAAAAGGTTGAGATTTGGTGGCAACACTATAAGCTCAGCCTTTGTTTTTTTGAGGATATAAACAGTTGCAGCAATATAAAATAATGGAGGTGATCGGAAGATGAAATACTCGGGAATCGGGGGACAGGCCGTAATTGAGGGTATTATGATGAAAAACGGAGATGACTATGCGACGGCAGTCCGAAAGCCTGATGGAGAAATTGAAGTGCAGAAGGAAACGTATGTCAGCCTTACTGAAAAGGTTAAGTTCTTTTCACTGCCGTTTGTCAGAGGAATTTTCAGCTTTGCAGATTCCATGATACTTGGAATGAAGACACTTACGTTTTCGGCCAGTTTTTTCGAAGATGATGAAGAAACGGAAGCAGGCCGGTTTGAACTGTTTCTTGACAGGATCTTTGGGGAGAAGCTGGAAAAAGTGCTGATGGGCGCTGTTATGGTATTTTCCTTTGTCCTGGCAATCGGCATTTTTATGATACTGCCGCTGCTTTTGGCTGGAATATTCCGTAAATTTATTCAGTCTGATACATGGGTGGCTTTTCTCGAAGGCGTTATACGTCTGGTTATTTTTATTGTATACATTAAAGTGGTTTCTATGATGGATGATATTAAACGGACATTTATGTATCATGGAGCCGAGCACAAATGCATTAACTGTATTGAACATGGTCTTGAACTGAATGTTGAAAATGTGAGGAAGAGTTCTAAAGAGCATAAACGATGTGGAACAAGTTTTTTGCTGATTGTTATGGTTATCAGCATCTTGTTCTTTATGGTAATCCGTACGGATACTGTTGCGATGAGGATTCTCAGCAGAATTATTCTGATTCCTGTTATTGCAGGAGTATCCTATGAGTTTCTGAGGCTGGCAGGCCGAAGTGATTCGGCAGTAGTAAATATTCTGAGCAAACCAGGGCTCTGGATGCAGGGGCTTACCACAAAAGAACCGGATGACTCTATGATAGAAGTAGCGATTGCTGCTGTAGAAGCGGTATTTGACTGGAAGGCATATCTCGCTGAAAACTATCCGGAGCGGTATGAACAAATACAGGGCGATGGTAAAAGGGAAGGAAATGAACGTGTTGACACTGCAGCAGTTGTGGGATGAGGGACGAAACCGCCTTCAGCAGGCACAGGTGACAGAATATGATCTGGATGCCAGATATCTGCTGTTGGAAGCGTTTGAGATTGATTTCACCCATTTTCTGATAAAAAGAAATGAAAATCTGGATATAACGGATAAAAGAGTACTTTGTGCAAAAGAAAGGTACGAAGACTGGATTAAAAAAAGAAGCAAACGGATTCCGCTCCAACACCTGACGGGAAAGCAGGCATTTATGGGACTGGAGTTTACAGTCAATGAACATGTACTGATTCCGAGACAGGACACGGAAACGCTGGCAGAGCTTGTGATGAAATGTTGTCCGGAAAGAGGCTGTGATAGTTCTGCAACCCGTCTTCTGGATATGTGTACAGGATCCGGATGCATTGCAGTCAGTTTGTTTATGCTGGGAGGATTCAGAGATGTGACAGCTGCAGATATCTCTTTGCCGGCTTTAAAGACGGCATATGCAAATGTGAGCAATTGTATGGCTCATTCGGACAACCGTATTGTAAAGGCAGCGCATAAAACGATATCAGACAGTCCGTGGAAAGTGGAAAATATCTGGGAAATAACGGGTGAAACGGGCAGCTTTATCAATAAATTTACATTGATTGAAAGTGATTTGTTCCAAAATCTGGACAAATCTTTAAAATATGATATTATCGTATCGAATCCCCCTTATATCGCTACGGAGGTAATTGAAAAATTAGAACCTGAAGTGCGGGACCATGAACCTCGTCTGGCTTTGGATGGTACTGCAGATGGACTTCATTTCTACCGCCGGCTGGCAGAAGAAGGGAAAACATACCTAAGGGATCAGGGACATATGTTTCTGGAAATCGGATATGATCAGGGGGAAGCGGTGACAAGACTGCTGATGGAGAAAGGCTATAAAGTCATTGAGATTGTAAAAGATGCGTCCGGGCTGGACAGAGTGGTACATGCCTGCGTGACTGGCTCAATGTGAAACAATATGCAATATGATGCGGCAATGATCCACAGCAGAGGTAGATGAGATATAGATATAGGAATGAGATAATCAGGAGGTTTCCATGTTTGACAGGTTAGATGATATATTGATCCATTATGAAGAGCTTATGCAGGAACTTAATAATCCTTCTGTTGCGGAGGACCAGAAGCGTTTTAGAAAGCTGATGAAGGAGCAGTCGGATTTGGCTCCGATCGTTGAAGCTTATAAGGAATATAAGAGGGCGAAACAGGATGTGGAGGACAGCCTTGCGCTGTTAGAAGAAGAATCAGATGAAGAGATGAGGGAGATGGCAAAAGAAGAGCTTTCTGAAGCGAAGAAAAAGATTGAAGAGCTTGAACAGGAGCTTAAAATTCTGCTTCTTCCAAAAGACCCAAATGATGACAAGAATATTATTATGGAAATCCGTGCAGGAGCAGGCGGAGATGAGGCAGCCCTGTTTGCTTCGGAGCTTTATCGTATGTATGTCAATTACGCAGACAGCCAGAGGTGGAAGACGGAGCTGATCAGCTTAAGTGAGAGCGGAATCGGCGGATTTAAGGAAGTTGTATTTATGATAAACGGTCAGGGCGCTTATTCCAAGCTGAAGTATGAAAGCGGTGTCCACCGTGTGCAGAGGGTTCCGGAAACGGAATCGGGCGGACGGATTCACACGTCTACTGCAACGGTTGCAGTTATGCCGGAAGCAGAAGAAGTGGATGTAGTAATTGAGGATAAGGATATTCGTATCGATGTTATGAGGGCATCCGGAAACGGAGGACAGTGTGTCAATACGACGGATTCTGCCGTGCGCCTTACGCATATGCCGACAGGAATTGTGATTTACAGCCAGACTGAAAAATCTCAGCTGCAGAACAAGGAAAAGGCATTCCGCCTGCTGCGTTCCAAACTGTATGATCTGGAGCTGGAAAAACGTCAGAATCAGGAGGCTGAGGAACGGCGCAGCCAGGTAGGTACGGGAGACAGGTCTGAAAAGATTCGTACTTATAATTTCCCTCAGGGAAGAGTGACGGAACACAGAATCAAATTGACTTTATACAAGATTGATTCTATTATGAACGGAGATATCCAGGAAATTATAGACAGCCTGATCGCTGCAGACCAGGCGGCGAAGCTGGCAAAAATGAATGAAAGCGCATAAAGGAGGTACGAAATTAAGATGAAGGGAATTATTTTAGCCGGAGGTTCCGGTACAAGGCTGTATCCGCTCACAAAGGTAACGTCCAAACAGCTTTTACCTATTTACGACAAACCGATGATTTATTATCCGTTATCAGTGCTTATGAATGCAGGGATCCGTGACATTCTGATCATTTCTACGCCGGATGATACGCCCCGGTTTGAAGCTCTTTTAGGAGACGGACACCAGTTTGGAGTCCACTTAAATTATGCGATTCAACCAAGCCCGGACGGACTGGCGCAGGCATTTATTATTGGTGCGGATTTTATCGGAAACGATCATGTCGCAATGGTTCTGGGAGATAATATTTTCCATGGACAGGGGCTGAAAAAGAGGCTTCGTGCCGCAGCAGCCAAAGAAAAAGGCGCGACTGTATTCGGCTATTATGTTGATGATCCGGAGCGTTTTGGTATCGTGGAATTCGATAAAGAGGGGAAGGCTGTTTCGATCGAGGAAAAACCGCAGCAGCCAAAGTCTAATTATTGTGTGACCGGCCTTTATTTTTATGATAACCGGGTAGTGGAATATGCGAAAAATCTGAAGCCTTCTGCCAGAGGTGAGCTGGAGATCACGGATTTGAACAGAATCTATCTGGAAAACGGGGAACTGGATGTAACGTTGTTGGGACAGGGCTTTACATGGCTGGATACAGGGACACATGAATCTCTTGTAGAAGCCACGAACTTTGTAAAGACAATTGAAACCCATCAGCACAGAAAGATTGCGTGTCTGGAAGAAATCGCTTATTTAAACGGCTGGATTTCCAGAGATCAGGTGCTGGAGACGTACGAGGTGCTGAAGAAAAATCAGTACGGCAAGTATTTAAAAGATATTCTGGACGGTAAATACGTAGATAAGATTATCGGTTAATGGTTTATTCGAAACCCAGGAAAAGGAGATCAACAATTATGAAGATTATAGTAACAGGAGGCGCAGGCTTCATTGGCTCTAACTTTGTCATCCATATGGTAAATAAATATCCGGAGCATGAAATCATCAACCTGGATCTGCTCACTTATGCAGGTAATCTGGAAAATTTAAAATGTGTAGAGAATGCTCCCAATTATAAATTTGTTAAAGGTGATATCGCGGACAGAAAATTTGTATTCGAGCTGTTTGAAGCAGAAAAGCCGGACGTAATTGTGAATTTTGCGGCAGAAAGCCATGTAGACCGTTCTATCAAGGATCCGGAAAGCTTTGTAAGGACGAACGTAATGGGAACGACAACCCTTCTGGATGCATGCAGGGAATATGGAATCAAAAGATTTCATCAGGTATCAACGGACGAGGTCTATGGAGATCTTCCTCTGGATCGGCCGGATCTGTTCTTTACAGAAGAAACGCCTCTTCACACATCCAGCCCATATTCTTCTTCTAAGGCCAGCGCGGACCTCTTCGTAATGGCTTACCACAGAACATTCGGAATACCGGTTACAATATCACGCTGCTCTAATAACTACGGACCTTACCAGTTCCCGGAAAAGCTGATCCCGTTGATTATCAGCCGTGCTCTGGCAGATGAAGAGCTGCCGGTATATGGAACAGGGGAGAATGTAAGGGACTGGCTTCACGTGGCAGATCACTGCGAGGCGATTGATTTGATTCTGCAGAATGGCCGCGTTGGAGAGGTGTATAATATCGGAGGCCATAACGAAAGAACGAATCTGGAAGTGGTTAAGACTATTTTAAGAACACTTGGAAAACCGGAAAGTCTAATTAAATACGTAACGGACAGACCGGGACATGACCAGAGATACGCCATCGATCCAACAAAGATGGAAACGGAACTGGGATGGAAGCCGCAGTATGTGTTCGATACTGGAATGGCACAGACGATTCAGTGGTATCTGGACAACAAGGAATGGTGGGAACATATCATCAGCGGAGAGTATAACAACTATTTCGAAAGAATGTATGGAGACAGACTGTAATGAGAATTTTTGTGACAGGAGTAAAGGGACAGCTTGGCCACGATGTGATGAATGAGCTGGAAAAGAGGGGCCTGACAGGGATTGGCGTGGATGTAGAGGAAATGGATATTACGGACGCAGAGGCCTGTAGAAAAGTAATTACGGACGCAAAACCAGACGCAGTTATCCACTGTGCTGCATATACTGCAGTAGATGCCGCCGAAGATAATCTGGAAATCTGCCGCCGTGTAAACGCGGATGGAACGAGAAATATCGCGGCTGTCTGCCATGATCTGGATATAAAAATGATGTACATCAGTACAGATTACGTATTTGACGGCCAGGGAACACGCCCGTGGGAACCAGATGACGAACGCCACCCTTTAAATGTATATGGACAGACAAAGTATGAGGGCGAGTTGGCGGTAGAAGAACTGGTAGAAAAGTATTTCACAATCAGGATTGCATGGGTTTTCGGTGTAAACGGCAAGAACTTTATAAAGACTATGCTGCGCCTGGGAAGAGAAAACGGCGCCGTGAGCGTAGTGGATGATCAGGTGGGATCTCCAACCTACACATATGATCTGGCCCGCCTCCTTGTAGATATGATACAGACTGAAAAATACGGCCGCTATCATGCGACGAACGAGGGATTGTGCAGCTGGTATGAATTTGCCTGTGAAATATTCAAACAGGCAGGGATGGCAGACGTGAAGGTAACACCTGTGAGCAGCACGGAATTCAAGGCAAAAGCAAAACGCCCCAGCAACAGCCGCATGAGCAAGGATAAACTGACGGCAGCTGGTTTTGAACACATGCCTTCATGGCAGGATGCGCTGGATCGCTATTTAAAGGCGATCGGAGAAAAATAAAGATAGTAAAGCAGTAAGCCGCACAGGAATGACAGAAAAGGAGAGAGCAATGGGAAAGTATTTTGGAACGGATGGTTTCCGCGGTGAAGCCAATGAAAATCTGACAGTAGAACATGCCTATCAAGTTGGGCGTTTTCTGGGCTGGTACTACAGCCAGAAGAATCCAGAAGATAAATGCCGTGTTGTGATTGGAAAAGATACGAGAAGGAGCAGCTACATGTTTGAGTATTCGCTCGTAGCGGGGCTTACAGCATCGGGCGCAGATGCATATCTTCTTCATGTAACGACGACACCAAGCGTTGCGTATGTAGTTCGCACGGAGGGATTTTCATGCGGCATTATGATTTCTGCGAGCCATAATCCATATTACGACAACGGAATTAAAGTAATCAATGAACGTGGAGAGAAACTGGAAGAAAGCGTGATTGAAGAAATTGAAAAATATCTTGATGGTGAGACGGCAGAAGTTCCGTTTGCCAAGAGAGATGCCATTGGACGTACGGTCGATTATGCTGCTGGCAGAAACCGATACATTGGATACCTGA
Source organism: Clostridium sp. AM58-1XD (assembly GCF_003464085.1). Taxonomy (GTDB): domain Bacteria; phylum Bacillota; class Clostridia; order Lachnospirales; family Lachnospiraceae; genus Lachnoclostridium_A. Next base: position 109,974 of record NZ_QSDR01000013.1, on the reverse strand, counting down.
TTTCCATTGCTACCCGTTCCTTTAAAAACGTGAAGGTGGCTCTTGACTGTGCGAATGGCAGTGCATCGGCGATTGCGAAAAATGTATTCGACGCTTTAGGAGCGGAGACGCATGTGATCTGCAGCGAACCAAATGGTTTGAATATCAATACCGGCTGCGGTTCCACCCATATCGGCAATCTTCAGAAATTTATGAAGGAAGAAAAATGCGATATTGGTTTTGCATACGACGGCGACGCCGACCGCTGCATCGCAGTAGATGAAAATGGTACAGAGATAGACGGAGATCTGATCATATATGTCTGTGGAAAATATATGAAAGAACAGGGAACACTTGTCAATAATACGGTAGTCACTACAGTTATGTCCAATTTTGGCCTGTATAAGGCGTTGGAACGGGAAGGAATTGCTTTTGAAAAGACTGCTGTAGGAGATAAATACGTCTATGAAAATATGTCTCAGTACGGCCACTGCCTCGGCGGAGAACAGTCGGGTCATATTATTTTCAGCAAAAATGCAACAACGGGAGATGGTATCCTGACCTCTCTTAAAGTGATGGAAGTCATGTTGGAGAAAAAACAGCCTCTGTCTAAGCTGGCTTCTGAGGTGACCATTTATCCTCAGGTACTTAAAAATGTACGTGTAAAAGATAAAAGGACGGCTCAGGATGATCCTGATGTGCAGGCAGAAGTAGGAAAGGTAACAGAAGCGCTGGGAAGTGACGGAAGGATTCTTCTTCGCCAGTCGGGAACAGAACCGGTGGTACGCGTTATGGTAGAAGCATCCGATCATGATACGTGTGAAAAATATGTAAATCAGGTAATCGAAGTGATGAAAATGAAGGGACATATGCTGTAAACAGCAGGTGGGTGTTCCTTTAAGGAATGGCAGGTATAAAAAATGTTTATACCTGCCGTTCTTGTTTTTCAGATATCTCCGTGTTATAATGTTCAACAATTACCAATAATTTATATTTAGCTGGGGACGCGCGGCGTTCTTCAAGACATAAACAGAAAGGAATTGATGAAGGATGGGGTTAAGAAAGTAACGCCTACCATGTTTATCCTGATAAGACACAGTGTGATTTACCGACTCCATAGCCAGGGTTGAAACGTGTTGTTTTAGTAAGAGTTCACGTCATAACAGATTGGTATAAGATGCAGGCTGGCCTGTGAGAGGAAAGCCGGGAAAATATGGAGGAAAAATTATGATGAATTATAAGAAATATAAACGAGTTCCTGTGATTGAATATTCAGAGAGACAGTGGCCGGATCATCAGATCGAGAAAGCGCCCGTATGGTGCAGCGTAGACTTGCGTGACGGAAATCAGGCTCTTGTGGAGCCGATGGTTGTGGAAGAAAAGATAGAGATGTTTAAAATGCTCGTGGATCTTGGCTTTAAGGAAATAGAGATCGGATTTCCGGCAGCATCTCAGATTGAATTTGATTTTTTAAGGCAGCTTGTTGAGCGCAGGCTGATTCCGGATGATGTGGTAGTTCAGGTACTGACCCAGTGCAGGGAACACCTGATCCGCCGTACTTTTGAAGCGATTGAGGGAGTTAAAAAATCTATCGTACATATTTACAACTCGACATCGACCCTCCAGCGCGAGGCGGTCTTCCATATGGATCGTGAAGAGATTAAACAGATCGCTGTAGATGGAACAAAGATGGTGCAGAAATGCATGCAGAACTTCGATGGAGACGTGATACTGGAGTACTCACCGGAGAGCTTTACTGGTACAGAGCTGGATTTCGCCCTGGATGTATGTACGGCGGTACAGGAGACATGGGGAGCTACACCGGATAAAAAGATTATTATCAACCTTCCGGCGACGGTAGAAATGACCACACCGAACGTATATGCGGACCAGATTGAATGGATGAACCGCCATTTTAAAAACCGTGACAGCATTATCCTGAGTGTTCATCCTCATAACGATAGAGGCACTGGAATTGCTGCGACAGAACTTGCTATTCTGGCAGGTGCTGAACGAGTTGAGGGAACCCTGTTTGGAAATGGAGAACGTACAGGCAATATCGATATTCTGAATGTAGCATACAACATGTTTTCACAGGGAATAGATCCAGGATTAGAGATCGGCGATATTAAAAATATTGCAGAGGTGTATGAGAGATGTACGAAGATGGCGATTGATCCCCGTCATCCATATGCCGGAAAACTTGTATTTACCGCATTTTCAGGTTCCCATCAGGACGCAATCAACAAGGGCGTCCAGGCAATGCGGGACAAAAAGAGCGAAATTTGGGAAGTGCCGTACCTGCCGATCGATCCAAGCGATATCGGAAGAGAGTACGAGCCGATTGTCCGTATCAACAGCCAGTCCGGCAAGGGCGGCGTAGCGTTCGTTATGGATACGTTCTATGGATTTAAGCTCCAAAGGGAATGCACAAAGAATTTGCGGATGTTATCCAGAAAATTTCCGAGCAGCAGGGTGAAGTTGCACCGGAGAGAATTATGGAAGAGTTCAAAATCTGCTATCTGGACAGAAAAGAACCGCTTCATTTCAAGAAATGTCAGATTACCGATACGGAGACCGAGCCAGGAGATTTCGCAACACTGGCCAAGGTTACATATACAGACCATGGCGAAGTAAAGACCTTTGAAGGCGTTGGAAACGGACCGATCGATGCAGTGCAGAGAGGACTGGAGCAGGCGCTTCATATTAACATTAATGTTCTGGACTATAGCGAGCATGCATTGACTTCCGGTTCAGGAGCCCAGGCTGCCTCCTATATCCATCTGCTGGATTCGGATACAGGAAAGACTACTTACGGAGTCGGAATCAGTTCCAACATTACAAGAGCGTCCCTGCGTGGTATTTTCAGCGGAGTGAACAGGCTGTTCTATGGCGAAGAAAACGAATAATTGCATAACAGCAGAATCTGGGATAATAATTTAAATTATGCGAACACCGCAGGACTGAGAGAAAAAAATTCTTTAAGTCCCGCGGTGTTTTTTGTTACATGGGAAAGTTCTCCGAACTATCCTATGTAACAAAAAATCCCTCCGGGCAGGGTCGCCCTGCGGCGGTAAGGAATGATGTCGCTGAAGCGACCCGCCGCAGGCGGAGAATCCCGCTCGCGGGATTCTTTCTTATGACGAATTTTTGAAAAGAATTGTTTGTGAAAGATAATAAAATAATACAACTAAAATTAACAGGAAATTTCTAAAAATAATTAAAGAAAACTGTATTTTGTACCGAAGATATGGTATAATGTTCACGTAAGCAATGAGCAGGGCTGTACCATAGGCTGCTTCAATAGGGCGAGTTGAGGTCATACCACGGCGCTCAGTCAAAAGCTTTGTGTAAACCAAGGTATTTCAGAGATTTCACCATTGTAAAGGGGGATTCATTTATGGAGACAACATTACAGGACATCCGTTCGAAGCGCAATTCCAAGGCAAGAGTCAAAATCATGCATGGACACTTCGCAACGCCGCATTCTCATGTAAATACATATATCGATGTATCTACGGTAAAATGCCGTCACAATAATGCCAGGGAAACGGCCAGAGAACTGGTGAAGGATTACACGGAGACCATGGTGGAGACGATACTGGCTCTGGAAGGTACGGAAGTAATTGCTGCATTTATGGCGGAAGAACTGTCACAGAATGGGATAATGAACATTAATAATGGCACAAATATTTCTATTATAGCGCCGGAATACAATCAGATCCGCCAGATGATTCTGAGGGATAATACCCAGAGGATGGTCTTAGGAAAACAGGTTCTTATTCTGGCCTCCTCTGTCACAACGGGAAAATCAATCCGTACGGCGCAGAATTGCGTTTCCTACTATGGAGGCAGGGTATGCGGAGTTTCAGCGATCTTCAGTTCGGTAAGAGAAGTTGACGGATTTCCGGTTCACTGCATTTTTACAGATCAGGATATTCCTGGCTATGAAGCATATGCAAATGAAGACTGCCCGTATTGCAAACAGGGGATAAAGATCGATGCGCTGATTAACAGTTATGGCTACTCCAAACTGTAGGGACAGGATGGCAGATAGGGAATAAAAATTAGGGAAGATTATCCGGGGTGCTGTGAAAACGGCACTCTTTTTCTTTTCAGGAAAGACCGTTAAAACTTCCTGTAATTTGGGGAGGTTTACTTTTTTTCGGCCCTATAGTACAATGGAACATATTATAGAGCAGAATTTTCAGAATTGAGAGGAAAGAAAAAATGAAAAAATATGATTATATTCTGGCCGGAAGCGGATTATATGCAGGAGTGTTTGCTTATCTGGCCGGGAAACAGGGAAAAAAATGCCTTGTTCTGGAGAAGAGAGATCATTTGGGAGGAAATATTTACTGCGAGGACGTGGAAGGAATCCATGTTCATAAGTACGGCGCTCATATTTTTCATACGAGCAACCGAAAAGTATGGGACTTTGTGAATAGTCTGGCGGAATTCAACCGCTATACCAACAGCCCTGTTGCGAATTATAAGGGCGAGATGTATAATATGCCCTTTAACATGAATACATTCAGCAGAATGTGGGGGATATCGACTCCGGAAGAAGCAAAAAAGATAATCGAAGAGCAGAAAAAAGAGGCGCCTGATGAGCCGCAGAATCTGGAAGAGCAGGCGATCAGCCTGGTAGGAACGGACATCTACCAGAAGCTGGTAAAAGGGTATACGGAAAAGCAGTGGGGAAGAGACTGCCGAGAGCTGCCGTCCTTCATTATCCGCCGTCTGCCGGTACGCTTCACTTATGATAATAATTATTTTAACGACCTCTATCAGGGAATTCCAATTGGCGGGTATAATGTAATCATAGACAAGCTGTTTGAGGGCTGTGATATAGAGATGAATACAGATTATCTGGCAAATAAAGAATATTATGACGGGCTTGGAGAAAAGACCATTTATACAGGAACGATCGATGCTTATTTTGACTACTGTTTCGGTAAGCTGGAATACAGAAGCCTGCGGTTTGAAACAGAGGTTATGAACACGGATAATTACCAGGGAGTCGCCGTTGTCAATTATACGGACAGAGAGACGCCGTATACGAGAATAATCGAACACAAGCATTTTGAGTTTGGAACACAGCCAAAAACGGTCATTACGAAAGAATATCCGGTAACCTGGGAGGCGGGCATGGAGCCGTACTATCCTGTAAATGACGAGAGAAATCAGGAGCTTTATAAGAAATATGCCGAGCTTGCAGGCAGAGAAGATCATATTATTTTTGGCGGCAGGCTGGGAGAATACAAATATTACGATATGGATAAGGTTATTGAAGCGGCGATGGCAAAAGCGGAGGAAGAGTTAGGCTAGAGATATGAGGTAGCCATGCTGCAGAGGAGAAAAAATGAATGTAGTATATGCATCTAATGATAATTATGCCCGCCATTTGGGGGTGTCGATGTGCTCCCTGTTCGACAACAACAGCAGGGAACGGACGATCGATGTCTACATCCTGTCCGTAGGTCTCTGTGAAGAAAACAGAAAAAAACTGAATACCATTGGCAGGAGATATGGCAGAAAAATTCACTATATAGAGGTCGACGGGCTGAGAGAACGAATTCCTTTTCCTGTAGATACAGGGCGCTTTGACATCAGTACTCTGGGCAGGCTTTTTATTGGAGAGATGCTTCCGGATGAGGTAAAAAGGATCCTGTATCTGGATTGCGATACCGTCATCATCCGCAGCGTGAAAAATCTTTGGGGAATGGACCTTGAAGAAAGCATCATCGGAGCGGTACAGGAGCCGACGATTTACACGGAAGTGAAAGAAGATATCGGTCTTAGAGCCGGCGATCCGTATTTTAACGCCGGTGTTCTCCTGGTTAATCTGGAAAAATGGAGACGGGAAGACATGGGCAGGAAACTGATGGCCTACTATGAGGAGAGAGACGGGAAATTATTTGCCAACGATCAGGACGCGATCAATCACGTTCTGAAGGGGCGGATCAAGTCTATTATGCCCAGCTATAATTTCTTCCCTAATTACAGGTACTTCCGTTACAAAGAACTGGTCAGGCAGTCAGAAGCATATTTGACAGTTTCAGAAGGCGATCTGCACCGTGCCAAGCATCATCCTGTGATTATCCATTACATGGGCGATGAGAGGCCATGGAAGGCGGGGAATTTCAATCATTATCGAAGAGCATACGAAATATATCTGAAAAAGACGCCTTGGAATGGCATGCCGAAAGAAAAAGGGCAGGAAGCATATATGGCGGCATATCATGCCATGGATTATGCTACGTTCCTGTGCCCGGCCGTAAGGCGGATGATCAGCAGAAAATATATGGAACGTGCAAAGAAGAACGGAAAGGGCATTTAGAGAAGAGATGAGGATTGGCTGTGTAATACTCAATTACAATGACTATGAAAATACGGCGCTTCAGGAGGAACGAATCAGGAGCTTTTCCTGCCTGGAAAAGGTAATTATCGTGGATAACTGTTCTTCCGATGATTCAGGGGAGAAGCTTGAAAGGCTGAGAGGGGAGAAGACGGACATTCTCCGTCTCGCGGATAACAAGGGTTATGGAGCGGGGAATAATGCCGGAATCCGATATGGCTGCGAGAAGCTTGGCCTTACTCATATTGTCATAGCGAATCCTGATACGCATTTTGATGAAGCATGTATCCGCAAGATGGCAGGAGTCTTTTTACGCCATCCAGAAATAGGCGTAGCTGCGGCTCAGATGAAGGACGGCTCTGACGGAAGTCAGGCTTCAGGATGGCGTCTTCTGTCCTTCACAGAGGATCTCATGAATACAGGCCCGATATGCAGGAGGATATTTAAATGGCGGCTGAACTATCCGCCTGAATATAAGGAAGGGAAAAAAGCAGTCTATGTGGACGCCGTGCACGGATCTATGCTGATGGTCGATGGAGCGAAGATGATGGAATGCGGCGGATACGATGAACGAGTGTTTCTGTACGGCGAAGAGAACATCCTGGCCTGGAAGATGAGGGCCTGCGGTTACCGCACGGTACAGCTTTTGAATGTTTCTTATATTCATGAAAATTCCGCAACGATATCAAAGACATATCAGAGCATCTTAAAGCGGCAGAAGCTGCGCCATGAAAGCTCCTTATTTTATTACAGAGAATATCTGCGGATCAGCATGGTGCAGGAGGCGTTTGCAAAACTTTTTTTTGCAGCAGTTATGGCAGAAATATGGTTCTGCAGCAGAATTTTGAGAATGAGATGGTAAGGCGGTCAGAGAATGATTACGGTATTGGTGGCGGTATATAATGGTGAAAAATATTTGAAAGAACAGCTGGACTCCATTCTGAATCAGACCTGCAAAGAGATAAATATTATAGTGTCAGACGATGTCTCATCAGACGGAAGCAGAGCGATCATTCGCAGCTATGCGGAGAAAATGCCGGAAAGAATCGTCCCGGTATTCCGCAGTGAACCATCCGGAAGCGCTGAAAACCATTTCCTCTGGCTTCTTTCCCAGGCAGATGATGATTATATCATGCTGAGCGATCAGGATGATGTGTGGTTCCCGGACAAAGCAGAGTGCCTCCTGGCAAAGATCAGGGAGATGGAGACAGATTACGGCAGAGATATGCCGATTCTCGTCCATTCCGACATGGAGGTGGTGGACGAGGAACTTCACGTGACGGCGGACAGCTATTTCCGGTACCAGAAGATATCTCCTGAGCGCAATAAGCTATCACAGCAGCTGGTCCAAAGCAATGTCACAGGAGGAGCTGTAATGATCAACCGGAGAATGCTTGCGTATTTGAAACAAGTTCCAGAGGTCTGCCTTATGCATGACAGCTGGATGGCGCTGATTGCCGCCAGCTTTGGAAAGATTGGATGGGTGGAGCGGCCGCTGTATCTGTACCGCCAGCATGGAGGTAATACGCTGGGAGCCAGAAGAGCCGATACGCTGGAAGAAGCGGGAGAACGACTTCGGGATGGGAGTCGGGCCAGAGAGAATTACAGAAGAATGTTTGGACAGGCACAGTGCCTTCTGGATCTGTATGAAGATTTGCTGGATGAAACACAGAAGGAGACGTTGAGAGCATTTATCCGCCTTAAAGATCAGGGGCGTTTTATAAAAATCCGGAATATGGTGAAGTATGGATTTACTAAGAACAGTCTGAAGCGCACAATAGGCCAGATGATGTTTATGTGACGGGTGGCAGGAGACAAGATGAGAGAGAACAGTGAATGGAAGGGGCCGGCGGTGAGTATTTGCTGTCTGGCCTATAATCATGAGAAATATATACGGGATGCGCTGGACAGTTTTCTCATGCAGAAGACATCGTTTCCAATAGAAATTCTGATTCATGACGATGCTTCTTCGGACGGTACGGCAGACATTATTCGGGAATATGAAAAAAAGTATCCTGAAATCGTCAAGCCGGTTTATCAAAAGGAGAACCAGTATTCCAAAGGAATTAAGAACATTAGCGGCATCTTCAACTTTCCCAGAGCAAAGGGCCGTTACATTGCCATGTGCGAGGGAGATGACTACTGGACCGATCCGGACAAGCTGGAAAAACAGGTGAAGTTTCTGGACAGTCATGCGGACTGCAGCCTATGCTTTCACAGCGCCAGGCAGATCACGGTAGATGGCTCTATCACAGATGGCTATATGCGGCCGTATAAGGGAGATAAAAGAGTGCCTCCGGAAGACATTATTGATAAAACATCTGGCTACGCCATGAATTCCATGGTATTTCCTGCAGAGGTTGTAAGGGATATACCGGATTATTACTGGAACTGCCCGATCGGCGATATTCCGATGCAGCTTATGATGGCCAGCAAGGGATGGGCTTACTACATGGACGAGCCAATGAGCGTGTACCGCGTCGGTGTGGCAGGTTCCTGGACGAATTACATGAGGGATGGAGATTATGAAAGAAAGCAGAAAGAATACTGCCTGCAGATGGAACAGATGTATCGTGAGTTCGACCGCCATACAGGAGGCAGATATCACGAGAAGGCTGTAAATGCTGCAAAGAGAATTGAATTTCTTACCAAAGTGAACACAAAACATTATGAAGATGTATTTGCAGCAGAGAACAGAAGGTTTTACAGGGAACTGAATTTCAGAACACGGTTTTTTATCCGGTTTGAAACGATTTGCCCCCGACTGTACCGTTGGCTTCAGAAAAAAGCCACGGGAAAAAACTAAGGCGGTTAGAGGAGAAACATATTTTGGCAGAAAATTCTATGAAAGATAAGGTAGTGAACGGCCTGTTCTGGAAGCTTCTGGAAAACGGAGGAGCACAGGGAATTCAGTTTATTGTGGCGGTTATCCTGGCCCGGCTCCTGACACCGGAAGAATACGGCACGGTCGGAATCATCACGATTTTTATAATTATAGCGAATGTGATTGTGCAGAATGGCTTCAGTACGGCTCTTGTTCAGAAGCAAAAGGCAGATGAACGTGATTTCTCTTCCGTCTTCTACTTTGGCCTTGCAGCATCAGCAGTTATGTACGGCGTTTTGTATGTATCTGCGCCCTATATTGCTGAATTTTATGATGATCCTATTCTCTGCCCGCTTGTGAGGGCTCTGGCGGTCGTTTTGTTCCCAGGTTCGGTAATTTCCGTACAGACGGCCTACGTATCCAGAAAAATGGAATTTAAGGGCCTTTTTAAAGCCACCATGATGGCAGTCGTGCTTTCCGGATCGGTCAGTATTTGGATGGCATATGAGGGAATGGGCGTCTGGGCCATGGCGGGCCAGCAGATTGTGTATTATTTTGCGCTAATGACAGGACTTTTCCTGGATATCAGTTGGAAACCAAGGCTGTTGTTTTCTCTTCACCGGATAAAAATTATGTTTGAATTCGGATGGAAGCTGCTCTGCGCAGCCATGATCGATACGCTGTTCAGCAATCTGTATGGACTGATCATGGGAAAAATCTATAATCAGAGGATTCTGGGAGGATATAACAGGGGAGAGCAGTTTCCCAAAATTATCGTAACAAACCTGGGAGCGGCGATACAGTCCGTGCTTCTTCCCGCATTTGCGACGAAACAGGACGATGTGGGACAGGTAAAGAACATGGCCAGAAAGGCGATACAGGTCAGCTCCTATACAGTTCTTCCCATGCTCATCGGAATGATGGCGGTAGCAGACAGCCTTGTGCTGGCACTATTGGGAGAAAAATGGATGTTCTCCGTTCCGTTTCTCCGTATTATGTGTGTTGCTTACTGCTTTTATCCGATTCACATTACGAACCTTCAGGCAATTAATGCCATGGGCAGGAGTGACATCTTCCTGAAACTGGAGGTGATTAAAAAGGCTGTGGGGATAGCGGGACTTCTGATTGGAGTGCAGTTTGGTGCGGTCATTATGGTCAGCATTAAAGCATTTGTGGATTTTGTATGCATTTTTATCAATGCATGGCCGAATAAGAAAATTCTCGGTTACAGCATCGGGCAGCAGTGGAAAGATATGTCGCCGGCACTATTTCTGTCTGTTATTATGGGAGCAGCCGTATATGCGGTCGGCATGATGATTCACGGTGTCTGGCTGAGACTTGTGCTTCAGATTCTGGCTGGAATGGCAGTCTATGTAGCGCTCTCTGTTGTTTTCCATGTGGAGAGCTTTTATTACCTGGCTGACATTATAAAAAAGAGGAGGAAAGAAGAGTAATATGGAAAGGGCACTTGTTACGGCAATCGGTTCGTTTGCTGCGGATATTGTGATAAGAAATCTGAAAGAAACAGGTTTTTATGTGGTTGGTTGTGATATATATGATGAAAAATGGGTGGCCGAATCTCTGGAGACAGACGAGTTCTTCAGGGCGCCTTACGCTTCAGACGAGACCGCTTACATTAGGTTTCTGATTAAATTGTGCAGTGAAAAGAACATTTCATTTCTGATCCCTCTGACGGATGCAGAGGTGGACGTGCTGAACAGGTACAGGAAAGCCTTTGAAGAGATTCATACGGTGCTGTGCCTGTCCCCAGAGCAGACCATCAGCTTGTGCAGGGATAAGCTCAGACTGGAGGAATATATCAGAAAGGCAGGGCTGTGCAGTACGATCCCGTCAAAGAAGCTGATAAAGGCCGTGGAACAGTACAAAACAGCTGAGTCCTTTCCGTGGAATCAGGTTGTTTTAAAGCCCTTTAACGGCAGAAGCAGCAGTGGGCTTTACAGAGTTTACGACAAAGAGAAGCTGCCTTCCTATCTCGGCCTGATCGACAATCCAAAGGAGTATGTCATTCAGCCTTTGATTGAAGGCACGGTAATTACAGTCGATATTGTGCGTGACGCTATGGGAAATACGGCTGCTGTTCCAAGGAGAGAGCTGCTACGGACCCTGAACGGCGCGGGAACAAGCGTGGAAGTGTTCCGTGATGAAGACCTTGAAGAAACATGTGGTAAAATAGCAGGAATACTGGATATCCGTGGATGTGTAAATTTTGAATTCATAGAAGAAAAGGGGACGGGAAAACGGTATTTCATGGAATGTAATCCCAGATTTTCGGGGGGAGCAGCTTTTTCCTGCGAAGCAGGATACGATATGGTAGCGAACCATATCCGTGTATTCCAGGGAGGTGAAATCGAGAAAGAAAACAGGTCCGTCCCTCGATACATCGCAAGAAAATACCAGGAATACAGGATGAATTGAAAAGAATTGAGGATAACCGGCCAGCCTTCCCTTCCGAGGCACATAGAAAACCAGAAACCCACATAAGAATAGGACGCTGTAAAAGAGCAAAAAAACATGCCCATGACAGCAGGTACAGTGACTAGGCCACCGCCTTGGAACGGAATCTGCTATCATGGGCATGTATGATTTTATCTTTGAAGCGTCTTTTTAAAGATTATTTTCTGGAACAGATGGATCAGTCGGATCGTATTTCTGTGTCAATGGAATAATCCATTCAATTGCAGGCCTGTCGTATGGGCCGGGAACTGGAGAATTATAAATCTGAACCGTTGTTCCAAGGGCACAATTGTCATAAATCCATTTTGCTTCAGCAGCTTTGAAACGGATGCATCCGGCTGAGCGGGCCACGCCAGGTAGTTATACGTATCCGCCCATAAGGTGTATGGATCAGGACGGTCATAAATCAGGGAATGCATGAGGAATCCCTTAGTAATTCTGGTCAGATACTGGCAATACACGTCATGGATCATCGGCTGCCACCTGATCTTCTGCGGGGTCTTGAATGTTCCGATCGGCGTATCATCGCCAGGAGAACAAAGGAAGGTCTTGAATGGAATAATGAATCCGTTCGCACCGTCCTGAGCGTAGATCGTAGTCGTAGCCATCTGCTTATTGATCTTGATCATAAACGGTCCTTTATTGCCCATAATTGGTTCCAGATCGGTAAGCAGCTTTCCTGTCTCGTCGAAGTAATATTTGTAGCCGTCGATATACTGCCATCCTGTAACCGCCTGATTGTCAACAAAGTAATAACGGTCTCTGTAATTCCATCCCCAACCGGTGAACGGAGCTCCGTTTCCGTTGGAATATGTAGCAACGCCGTCGCCTGCCTGAACACCGTCAGGAGCAGCGGAGTCGAGAGCGTGTTCCGTAGAGTTCGGCCATGGCTCACCGTCTTTGCCCCAGAGAGCGATACGGAAGGAACGAATTGATTTTCCGATTCCCATGGTTCCTGATGTTCCGCCGTCGCTGGTCCAATCCAGCTCAGTACCGTCGGAAAGAGTACTGGAGTAATAGATGGAGAATTTGTTGCCGGCAAAACCTACCAGCTTTAACTGAATCGCCTCGACTTCCGTACCCACGGGATACTCTGTCGTATGCTCTCCGTTGATTGCCCACGGCGACCAGCCGATGGAACTGGTAAACGTACGGTAATAGATATCACCTACGATATTATTCAGATAGATACATACGGAACGGAAACCGGATTCGCCGGTAGTAATGACTCCGTCTCCGATCACCGGATTCGTCCAGGTGTTGTCATGTGAGAATACCTGAGCGTGTGTATATGGGGTATTGGCCTGTACTACATCCTGAGCAACCTGTTCTCCGCCGTTCTGTCCATCAGCTGATTGTGTCTCCTGTGCGGCCGCCGTTTCTTCGCCTGTCGTCTGTCCCTCGGATGTTTGTCCCTCAGATGCCTGTTCCTCAGATGTCTGTGCTGCAGTTTCTTCCTGCCCGGAAGTCTCCTGATTGTCCGTAGCCTGTCCGTCTGTGTCCTCCGTCTGTGCAGCTGTGCTGTTCTCACCGACAAAATCCCCAGGCCCTGCCGCAAAGGTTGTAACGGCCTGGCTCATAAGCATGGAAGCTGCCAAAAGGACTGCAACGGACTGCTTAAATAATCTGTGCATTGGTATAAAACCTCCTAAATCTATAGTTGTACAAAAAATATGATCTATGCTATAATCTAACACATATGTTGGAAAAATACCAGAGGCGATTTATGTTTTGTGCCTGTTATCATAAAATCGTAAATAAAATGACACTATAATGTAAGAAGAAGGTACGAAAATGTTAGATATCGATAAACCGATTATGGTTACAAAGGCATCACTGCCGCCATATGAGGAATATACGGAAATGCTGAAGCCGATTTGGGAATCTGCGTGGCTGACGAATATGGGCCAGTTCCATGAGCGATTAAAAGAAGAACTCAGGGGAAGAATGAAGGTAGACGGCCTGGATCTGTTTGTCAACGGCCATATGGCGCTGGAAATGGTGCTTCAGGCATTTGAACTGGAGGGAGAAGTGATAACGACTCCGTTTACCTTTGCCTCTACTGCTCATGCAATCGTGCGCAATGGACTGACGCCGGTATTCTGTGATATTCATCCGGATGATTATACAATCGATGAGTCGAAAATCGAAGAGCTGATTACGGACAGAACATGTGCGATTGTACCTGTTCATGTCTACGGCAACCTCTGTAACGTGAAGAAAATCGCAGAAATTGCAGAAAAATATAATTTGAAAGTGATCTATGATGCGGCACACGCCTTTGGAGAAGAGATAGACGGGACAGGAGTCGGAAATTTTGGGGACGCGTCCATGTTCAGCTTTCATGCCACGAAGGTATTTAATACGATAGAAGGCGGAGCCGTATCGTTTCATGAAACCTGGCTGGCGGACCGATTGTATAAACTGAAAAATTTCGGCATTATGGGAGAAGAATCGGTGGAATATGTCGGCGGCAATGCCAAGATGAACGAATTCCAGGCGGCTATGGGCCTGTGCAACCTTCATCATCTCTCCGAAAATATCGAGAAGAGAAAAAAGATATCAGACAGGTACAGAGAGCGTCTGAATGGAACGGAAGGCATACGCCTTGCTCCGGTACGGGAGGAAATCACGTATAATTACGCTTATATGCCTGTGGTATTTGATAATTTCCGAATGGAACGTGATGAGGTATACGCACACCTGAGAAAACACAATATATACCCAAGAAAGTATTTTTACCCGTGTGTGAACGCTTATGAGTGTTACCGCGGTAAATACAGCCCGGATGATACGCCGGTGGCCCGTGACATTTCCACGAGTGTCATGACACTGCCGATTTATCCGGATCTGTCACTCGAGGCAGTGGACTATATCTGTGATTTGATTTTGGAGGAACCGAAACCTTGAAAGATAAAGTACTGGTAGTCATACCGGCATTTAATGAAGAAAAGAATATTGAGCGCGTGGTGGACAACCTGATTCAGAATTACCCGGAACTGGACTATGTAGTCGTAAGTGACGGCTCCACAGACAGGACGGCTGAAATCTGTGAGGAGAGAGGCTACTGTATCGTAAAGCTCCCTGTCAATCTGGGGCTTGCAGGCTGTTTCCAGACAGGGATGAAGTACGCTTGGGAAAACGACTATGAATGTGCGATCCAGTTTGACGGTGACGGGCAGCATCGGCCGGAGTTCATTGCTATGATGAAGAAGAGGCTGGATGAAGGGTACAATATCATCATCGGATCCAGATTTGTGGAGGGAAAAAAGGATTTCTCCATAAGGATGATCGGAAGCCGCCTGCTATCCATGGCAATCCGCATGACAACGGGAGTGAAAATTGCCGATCCGACCTCAGGGATGAGAATGTTTGACCGTCATATGATTCATGAATTTGCATATAACATCAATTACGGTCCGGAACCGGATACGATTTCCTTTCTGCTGAAACAGGGGGCCAGGGTGGCAGAAGTGCCGGTTAAAATTGACGACCGTACCGCAGGAGAGAGCTATCTGAGGCCTGTTGTGGCGATGCGGTATATGCTGCGCATGCTGGCCTCCATCCTTATTATTCAGAATTTCCGTATCAGGAAAAGATAACGGGGAGAGAATATGACTGGATTTGTAAAACGATTTCTGCTTTATAAAGGAAATAACTTAGACAGAGAAAATGTGGTCTGGAATATAATCGGGAGTTTCTGCTATGCCTTTGCCTCTATGGTATTGGCATTTATTGTTATGAGGATGGCAGGAGATGAGGACGGTGGTATTTTTGCCATCGGATTTTCTACCTTTGGACAGCAGGTTTTTATTGTAGCCTATTTCGGAATACGGCCGTTTCAGATTACGGATGGAAGAAATGAGTATTCCTTCGGCGATTATTTTCGGCTGAGGATTGCGACTTCTATAGCCGCTGTATCCATAGCGGCCGCATATCCCATGTTTATGATGGCGGGAGGCACATACAGCCCAAGAAAGATGGTGATCGTCTTTCTTCTGGCACTTTATAAGATGATTGATGGCTTTGCAGACGTATATGAGTCGGAATTTCAAAGGCAGGGGAGCCTGTATCTCACTGGAAAATCCAATACATTCCGTACGCTGCTCTCCGTATTTTGTTTCCTCATCTGCCTGGGAATATCCGATAGTCTTTTGGCAGCATCCTGTACAGCGGTTGCGGCGCAGGCGGCAGGAGTGGCAGTATTCAATATTGGCGTTGTTAATTCAGGGATTCTGAAAAACATCTGCCGGGAAGTGAAAAAGGGAGCGGCCGTCAGACTGTTCGGTCAGACGTGGCTTTTATTCCTTTCCGTATTTTTGGATTTTTATATTTTTTCTTCTCCCAAATATGCGATTGATTTAAAGATGAGCGACGCCGCAAACGGCTATTTTAATATTATTTTTATGCCTACATCGGTAATCTATCTGGCGGCGAATTTCATTATCCGTCCATTTCTCACAAAGCTGACGGATTGCTGGAATGAAAGGAAGTTTGACGAATTTCGAGCCATAGGAAATAAGATTGGAATGATCATCGGCGGTCTGACCATTCTTGCGGCGGCTCTATCCGTACTTCTCGGGCCTTGGGCACTGGGAATTATGGAAATGATATTGGGTAGTGATTATACAGGCAGTCTGACAAGATATCATGTGCCGTTTGTACTGATTATTATCGGGGGCGGCCTTTATGCTCTTGCGAATCTCTCATACTATCTGCTGGTTATTATGAGAAAGCAGAAATTGATATTTGCCGTGTATCTGGTTCTTGCGGTTGCCGGATGGATAGCCTCACCGGTTATGGTGGAACGGTACGGGATTTCTGGAGCCGCCGTTTGTTATCTGATACTGATGGCCGTGTTGACGGCAGGTTTTACGGCAGGACAGCTGTTCTGCTTAAAGAAAGAAGAGAACCAAAAGTAGGAGGTTAAGAGTATGACTGTAGATGTCGTTATTCCGTCTTACCATCCGGGAGAGAAATTTTTGAAGCTGCTGTCCAGGCTGGAAAAACAGGAAACGCCGGTCAATCGGATTATCGTTGTCAATACAGAGGAAGAGTACTGGAAACCAGACCAGTATGAGCGGTTTTCCAACCTGGAAGTTCACCATATAGCGAAAAGCCAGTTTGACCACGGTGCGGCCAGAAATATGGGAATATCATATTCAGAAGCGGATATCGTCGTCTGCATGACAGATGACGCGATGCCTGCAGACCAAATGCTGATCACCTCCCTTCTGGAAGGTTTTTCCAAACAAGGTCCGGAGGGCGAAGTGGTGATTGAAGTGTATGGAAGGCAGCTTCCAGGAAAAGACTGCAGTACGGCAGAGCAGTATACAAGGCAGTTTAACTATCCGGAACAAGGCAGGATTAAGACGATAAAAGATCTGGATGATCTGGGTATTAAGACCTATTTTGCTTCCAACGTCTGCTGTGCATACAGGCGGGAGCTGTTTGAGAAGCTGGGCGGATTTACGGAAAAGACAATTTTTAATGAAGATATGATTTTTGCAGCAAAGGCACTAAAAGCAGGTTATGCCGTCTGCTATGCGGCAGATGCCAGAGTGGTACATTCTCACAACTATACGGCCCTGCAGCAGCTTCATCGGAATTTTGATCTGGGAGTTTCTCAGGCGGATCACCCGGAAGTGTTTTCTGATGTCCCGTCAGAAGGAGAGGGATTCCGGCTTGTTCGCCAGACAGTGAGATACCTGTCGGGAAAGCGGAAGTTTTTTCAGATTCCCGGCCTTATCGTGAACAGCGGATGCAAATATATCGGATATCGGCTGGGAAAACAATACTGCAGACTGCCGAAAAAGATTGTGAGACAGCTGAGTATGAACAAACATTACTGGGACAGATAAGGAGGTAGAACGATGACAACTATGCTTCGCATTGTGCTGATATGCGCGTCTGTGCTGACAACGGCGTTGATGATACATAAGATCCGACAGTCAAAGGTACAGATTGAAGATTCGCTGTTCTGGGTCTTCTTTTCAATTATACTGATTATCTTCAGCGTATTTCCACGAAGCGCCGATATGATATCCAGGCTTGTGGGGACGTATTCCACATCGAATTTTATCTTTCTGTTTATGATCTTTCTGCTTCTGGTGCGGGTATTTTCCATGACTATGAGAATTTCACAGCTGGAAACGAAGCTGAAAGAGCTGGTCCAGATGGTGGCCCTGGAGCAGGAAAAAGCGAAAGAACAGAAAAAGGACGACGGTGGAGTCAAACCATGAAAGACGGAATCAGGAATGCAAAGGGAAAACAGAATACGAATAAGGCATTGCAAAGCAAGAGCAAATGGGGCGTTTACGCCGCAGGTGCGGCGGCCGTTATTGTACTGGGAATCTGGCATTACCAGAGCGTGAAAGCCGGCGCTCTGGAGAGCCGGGATTTTTTTCTGCTGTCCTGGTATAAGGTTCTGACTGTCTGCGCAGCAGTTACTGTGCTGCTTTTCGGATATTTCTATCTCGTAAAGAGAATGATTCGGACGGAAACATTTTTCCTGGCAGGGGGACTGGCGTTAGGGCTTTCTTTTCTGTTTGTGCTCCAGCCATTGTCGGCGCCTGATGAAATCCGCCACTATATATCGGCCTACCGCCTTTCTAATCAGATGATGGGCCTGCCGGATACGGACGAATACGGACAGGTTTTAATAAGAAAACAGGATGAATTCATTGTGAATCAGCAGATGGATGGGCTGGAATTAAAAGAGCAGGAGGGGGAAGAGCCGAAAGAAGGGAATGACCAGGAAGAAAAAGAGCGGATTGTACTGGGACAGCAGCTTACGGAATACACATACCGTGAGGTGGCCAAGAGGAGCCTAAAAGGAACGGGGGAAGATGAACTGATTTCATCCAGGCAGATGGCAGTACAGACGACACCGCTGGCATATCTGGCGCCGGGAATTGGTATTACGACCGGCAGACTTTTGAACATGGGAGGAATGGGACTTCTGTATCTGGGCCGTCTTTTTAATCTGGGACTGTATCTGGGCGTTGTATGGCTGGCTTTGCGCCGCCTGCCTTTTGGTAAACCGGTGATGTGTGCGGTGGCTCTGCTGCCTATGACGCTCCATCTGGCTGCCTCTTTTTCCTATGATACGATGATTAACGCCATGATGTTCTTATTTTCCGCCGTCTGTCTGGATCTGGCATACAGTGGGAAACAGGTGAAGGTCAGGGACATTGTACTGCTGGCGGCCGTGATCGGAATTGCCGGACCGTGTAAAATGGTCTATGCTCCTGTTATGGGACTCTGCCTTCTGATTCCGGTCCGCAAATTTGGAGGATGGAAGAAGTGGACGATCTCTGCGGCGGCAGTGCTGGGGACATGGCTGGTTGCGATGATTCTTGTGAACAGCCAGACTATCAGCGTATATACAGCGGGAACAGAAAATTATATTGGATGGGCGGAAGAAACGGGCTACACGATGAACGGCCTTCTCCACAGGCCGGGGCTTATGCTTCAGATGTTTTATAATTCTCTGATTTGGCAGGCAGAGTACTACCATCTGACTATGATCGGCGCGTATCTGGGACAGGTTGATCCGGTGCTGGATGTTCCGTATATCGTTGTTATGGGCCTGACAGCGGCTCTTGTTCTGCTGTCGCTTCAGCGGCCGGAAGAAGAGACTGTGTATTTTACAGGAAGACAGAAGACCTGGATATGGGTACTGTTTATCGGGTGTGCCGGAGCGACGATGTTTTCCATGCTGCTGGCCTGGACGCCCGTTACCTCACTTGTCATTGCCGGCGTGCAGGGAAGATACTTTCTTCCGCTTTTGCCTGTGGCATTGATGACGCTGAAAAACAGGTGGATCATATGCACGGCGAACAGGGACAGGGAGATCCTCTATATGATTCTGTGTGCGGATGCCTATGCGGTCCTGAGGCTGTTTAGTATTGTCAGTATGAGAATCTAGTGGTATAGTGTGTAAAAGAAATGGGAAATTTATGGAATGCAGTTGAAAGGATGGAATAGATAATGGGAAAGATTAAAGTGACCCCATGTGAGATTGAGGGATTATATGTGATTGAGCCGACCGTGTTCAAAGACGAAAGAGGCTATTTTATGGAGACATATAATCAGAATGATTTTAAAGAAGCCGGTCTCGATATGGCTTTTGTTCAGGATAACCAGTCTATGTCGGTGAAGGGTGTATTGAGAGGTCTTCATTATCAGAAGCAGTACCCTCAGGGAAAGCTGGTCCGCGCTGTCCGCGGCAGTGTCTTTGACGTGGCAGTCGATCTGAGAGCAGACTCCAAAACGTATGGAAAATGGTTTGGCGTTGAGCTTTCTGCTGAGAATAAAAAGCAGTTTTATATATCAGAAGGATTTGCCCATGGTTTCCTGGTGCTTTCAGACGAAGCGGAATTTGCATAT
This sequence comes from Clostridium sp. AM58-1XD, assembly GCF_003464085.1. Lineage (GTDB taxonomy): Bacteria > Bacillota > Clostridia > Lachnospirales > Lachnospiraceae > Lachnoclostridium_A. Next base: position 89,944 of record NZ_QSDR01000013.1, on the reverse strand, counting down.
AAGTGTACAGATTTCTATCATCCCGGAGATGAAGGCGGAATGGCCTGGAATGATCCTGATATCGGAATTGAATGGCCGATTGAAGAAGGAACGGAGCTGATTATTTCCGATAAAGATCAAAAATGGGGCGGATTTAAAGATACCTTTAAATTCAATGGGAAATAATTCACGAAAGGAAACGTTACATGAAATATGTATTGTCTCTGATAAAAGAAATGATTAAGAAACGGAAGCTGATCTGGGACCTGTCAAAGGCTGACTTCAGAAAGCGGTTTGTAGGTTCTTATTTCGGAATCGTCTGGATGTTTGTCCAGCCAATTGTTACGGTTCTGATTTACTTTTTTATATTTCAGGTGGGATTTAAAAATGTGCCTCCCATTCCGGGAGTACCGTATGTATTGTGGCTTGTCCCCGGTATCGTGCCGTGGTTTTTCTTCAGTGAAGTTTTGAATACGGTGACAAACTGCCTTCAGGAATATCATTACCTGGTGAAAAAGGTGGTTTTCCAGGTGGAGATTCTGCCGATTATCAAGCTGATTTCCTGTCTGATGGTCCATGGTTTCTTTGTGGGAATCATGATCGTTATGGCCCTCTGTTACGGCCGTATGCCGATGATTACTTGGCTTCAGATTATTTATTATACATTAGCCGCTTCCGTGCTGAGTCTGGGGATCGGATACTTTACGTGCGCCGTTAATGTATTTTTTAAGGATATGGCTCAGATTGTCAGCATCTGTCTTCAATTTGGAATGTGGCTGGTACCGATCATGTATCATGAATCCCTTTTTACGGATAAAGCTCCGTGGGTGCTGCCGGTTTTAAAGATGAATCCGTTTTATTACATCGTAGTGGGATACAGGGACAGTATCCTGGAAGGTAACTGGTTCTGGGAAAGACCGACGCTTACGGCATATTACTGGATATTTACAGCAATCGTATTTATCATCGGGCTGAAGGTATTTAAACGCCTGCGCCCTCATTTTTCAGACGTATTATAATGAATTTTATCAGAGATACCATGTACTGAGCCGTTTAAAATGACGGTCTGTAGGACGTGGTATCTCTGTTTGCTCTTGGAGGGATCAATGGAAATGAAAGAACTATGGGTGGAATGGAGAGACAGAAAAATCCGTGCGGAAGTCATTTATTCTGCGAGGAAAACAATGTCTCTGGAAGTGAATTCTGAGGCGCAGGTCAAGGTCCGCGTTCCCCGGGCCGCCAAGGACAACCAAATCAGAGATTTTGTGGAAATGAAGAAATGCTGGATCGTGGAAAAGTATCTGTTTATGAAGAGGCGTGCGGAGAAAAAGGAACGGCTGCCGGTTCCTGATTATGTAGAGAATCCTGAACTGGAAAAAGAATACAGGAAACATGCCAGAAAGAGAATAGAGGAACAAGCTGCTTATTTTGCCGATATTATGGGTGTCCGGTATGGCAGAATTGCAATACGGGCTGCAAAAAGCAGATGGGGGAGCTGCAGCGGAGCAGGAAATTTGAATTTTCATTGGAAATTAATTTTAATGCCTCCGGAAATTTTAGACTATGTGGTGGTTCATGAGCTGGCCCATCGGAAGCAGATGAATCATTCACCGCAGTTTTGGGCGGAGGTAGGAAAAATTCTGCCGGATTATAAGAGGAGAAGGCAGTGGCTGAAAGAGCACGGAAGCAGTGTGTAAAGGAAAGGACCAGAGGCGCTCTTGCTTCGTGCGAACCTGTACGCTGTCAGGTCGGAAATTTGATTCATCTATCACTTTTTTCCATAGGGCTGCCATACAAATAACGGCAGAATAAAAAAGAGAGTACTGCAGAAGGAAAAAATCAATGCCCTCAATATCAGATGGAGCGACATGGTGATTGTCAGGACCAGACTCTGGTATCGAAGGCATATCTGATTTTATTTTTGCAGCACTCGCTGGTATTCCCCGATCTTACAGGGAAGTTTTCCAAAGGCCGTGGAGATTACAGTACTCATAGACTGCAACAGCTTTATCGCCTTTTGTGAGGGCGAACTCAGCCTCCGGCTTTTTACCGGGCTCTAAATATTTGGTCTGCGTACCTTCCTCTGTTTCGAGAACGATCCATTCGATGTGATGTTCGGAAAGTGCAGGATGCTCAACGGAACCTACGGATACGGTTACATGGCTGCTATCCACCTTAACGACAGGAACATGTTTTTCTGCGGCTCCGTCAGAAGTTCCAGGTACGAGCTCTTTCATGGTTTCGGTGCAATATGATTCAGGAGCACCTGATTTTGTTAAAAATGTAATGATGTTGCCGCACTGTTCGCAGCGGAAAAATTTTACTGGCATATAATACCTCCTTTATATAGATCAAGCGAACGGTTCAGGAAGATCGTTCATCCTGAACCACTGTGATGCAGTAATGATAGCATCACCAATCTAAGGATATCTATGCATGGATTTTGCAGAGTATGCCAGGTAAAATCTACAGTGTTTTTGCGCGGTCTGCGATATTCTGGTGAAAATTGATTACACTATGTTCATATTCTTCGTTCATAAATTTGGAAGTAATCATAAAGTCAGCAGTCGCCTTGTTATTGGCGATCGGGATATCGTAAACCTGTGCGATACGCAGTAATGCTTTTACATCCGGGTCGTGAGGCTGAGCAGTCAGAGGATCAGAGAAGAAAATTACAAAATCAATTCTTCCTTCTACAATTTTTGCTCCGATCTGCTGGTCGCCGCCCAGAGGACCGCTGTTGTATCCTTTCACAGGGAGGCCGGTTGCATCTGTAATCATGCGCGCAGTGGTGCCGGTACCGCATAAGAAATGACATTTTAATATTTCTTTATGCTGTTCACACCAATCAATAAGTTCGCGTTTCTTGCTGTCATGTGCAATTAACGCAATGTTTTTCTGCTTTCCAATAGTAAGTGTCAGGTAATCCAAAATAAAAACCCCCTTTCGTTTGGTTTTCCTGATAATGCCATAAATGGGGGCTGATGTCAAGAATAGTAAGAAAGATTTAACATAGATTTCATAAATAATACCTTCTTTCGTAAAAAGAAGAAGCTGTACAAACCAAACAGGTATGGTATAATATCCACGAAGCAATGAGCCATGCTGGAACAGACAGAAACCCATTGGCGTCATGCTAGCATGTAAGCCAATGAGTTTCTGTCTGTTCCAATAGTGCGAAGCACGTGACCGAGATGTAGCGAAGCGGAATCGAGGAGCATGGCGGAGTCGATCAGTGCCGGAGGCGGGACCACGGCACGCAGAAGAATGAACATGATATACCGAGCATTTTTTCGAGGTATTTACAAGATATACGATATATAATATGTAGTTTTACGTATTCAGACAAACGGAGGAACTCCATGGCGAGCGAATATGCAATTCAAGTCAAAGATGTGACTAAAATTTATAAACTTTATGATAAGCCGATCGATCGCTGAAGGAATCCCTGAGTCTTTCACACAAAATTTATCACAAGGATTTCTATGCCCTGAATGGGATATCTTTTCATGTAAAGAAGGGAGAGACGGTAGGAATCATCGGTACGAATGGCTCCGGGAAATCAACCATTCTAAAAATAATAACAGGTGTTCTGACCCCCACGGAAGGGAAGGTGGATGTAGACGGAGTGATTTCTGCGCTGCTGGAGCTTGGGGCCGGATTCAATATGGATTATACGGGAATTGAAAATATATATATGAACGGCACCATGATGGGATTTTCCAGAAAAGAGATGGACGGGAAGCTGCAGGATATTCTGGATTTTGCAGATATCGGCGATTTCGTATATCAGCCGGTAAAGACATATTCCAGCGGTATGTTTGTACGTCTGGCTTTTGCGCTGGCAATCAATGTTGATCCTGAAATTCTGATCGTAGACGAGGCTCTTTCTGTTGGAGATGTGTTTTTTCAGTCCAAATGCTATCGTCGTATGGATGAAATAAGAAAAAAAGGGACGACGATCCTGATGGTAACCCATGATATGGGAAGCATTATAAAATACTGCAACAAGGTTGTTCTTCTGAACCGGGGGGAATTTGTAGCAGAAGGGGCACCCGGCCGCATGGTGGATCTGTATAAGAAAATCCTTGCAGGACAGATGGACTCGCTGAAGGAGGATCTGGAAGAGATGAACGACTTTTCAGGCGAGGGAGCAGTTTCGGCCGAAGGGAGCCTGCTGGATAAAAAAGAATTTGAAAAAGAGCAGACGTCACACAAGGGCCTTATGAGAGATAAAATTACGGTCAATGCCAATCGGACGGAATATGGGGACGGCCGGGCAGAAATTTTCGATTTTGGACTTGCTGATGAAAGGGGCAGCCTGACGAACCTCCTTCTGAAAGGTGAAATGTTTACCATCAGGGAGCGGATCAGATTCCGGGAAGAGATACAGGCACCCATCTTTACTTATACAATCAAGGACAAAAAAGGAAGCGACTTATCCGGAACGAATACGATGTTTGAAGGAACGGATATTAAACCGGTAAAACGAGGGGATGTCTATGAAGTAATATTCAAGCAGAAAATGACGCTTCAGGGCGGTGAGTATCTTCTTTCCATGAGCTGCACCGGATTTGAAAACGGGGAACATGTGGTTTATCACCGTCTTTATGATGTGGCGAATATTACGGTCATTTCCAATAAAAATACGGTGGGCGTCTATGATATGGAATCAGAAGTAGAAACAAAGCTGATACGGGCCGGCCAGGAAGAGATATAAGATGTAATTCTTGAGGTAAAAATATGAAGAATACGGCAGCAAAATTGAATGAATTATGGGAAAGATATAAGGGAGATACAGAGACGCTCCTGTCATCAGAGAAAAATCTGGATTATTTATATGCGTTGTCAAAGACGAGAGAGAATCTGTTGGAATGGTTTCCATTTCAAAGAGGAAAAAAGGTTCTGCAGGTGGGAGCTGACTGCGGCGCATTGACAGGAGCCTTTCTTGCAAAAGGGCTGAACGTCACCGTGATAGATCCTTTAGAGGCGGAGCTTGCATTCCTGAAAAAACGATATAAAAATGACGGTAACCGTTCTAAAAACCTTGATTTTATCTGCATAAACGAAACAATGGGAAAGAATCTGTTAAATAGGGAAATGATAGACTCTTATGATTATGTGATGATAATCGGTTCTCTAAAAACGGAACAACATGAAATTCGGCTGCAGCTGGAAACGGCAAAGGAGCTTCTCTCTCCGGGAGGATTTTTGTTTGTCGCTGCAGATAACCCATCTGGTCTAAAGCATTGGGCGGGAGCGCCTAAAGAAGAAAATGCGGTTGGTAAAAAGAGGCTGGCGGAATTTTTGGAAGAGGGAGAGAAGGGGAGTTTATCTTTTTATTACCCATTTCCGGATTATAAGCTCCCTACGGAGGTCTATTCTGACAGATGGCTTCCGGAAAAGGGAGATTTGTCGGGAACGGTAATTTCCTACGACTACCCTGAATTTCTAAAGGCCGATGTAGGAACTTCTTATGATATGATTTGTGAAGAGGGCCAGTTTGCAGAATTCGCGAATTCATTTCTGGCAGTCTGGAAGAGAGACGGAGAGGACGCGTAAAAGCGGGCTCACTAAGGAGCATAAAGCAATATGGCAGAAGTTAAATTTGTAAAATACAACAGGACAAGAAAAGAAGAATTTCAGATTAAAACGGTGATTCTGGAAGAGAATGGGACCACGTATGTGGAAAAAACGGCGTTGACGGAGAGTGGGATTACACATATAAAAGCATTTCAGTGGAAATACGATATGCTCATACGGCAGCACAACTGTCTGAAGGTGGCGCGGCCGCAAATCTCTGAGGACGGATTCAGCGTCCGTTTTCCATATCTGGAGGGGAAGACCCTGGCGGAGCTTATGGGATACCAGATCAGAGGGGGCAGAGCCCCTGTGCAGAAGATCACAGAGATTGTGGATAAAATCTGTGATGTCAGGCCAGAATTGCGGAAACCATTCCATATAACCAGAGAATTCGGTAAAGTTTTCGGTGAGTTTGTCCGACTGGAAGATGAGGCGATGGCGTGCACGAATATCGATGCGCTTCTGGAAAACATTCTGGTTACGGACGACGGCTGGTATGCGATAGACTACGAATGGGTATATGATTTCCCCGTGCCTGTTCAATTTGTGAAATACAGGATACTTTTCTATTTTTTCAGAAAGTATTACAGCCTGATGAATTATTCCAGAGCAGAAGAATTCCTGCAGGAATTCGGGATATCGGAAAAGCAGGCCGGAATTTATGCAGAAATGGAAGTGCGCTTTCAGCATTTTGTACATGGAGAGAATCAGGATACCTATCTTCTGGATTACAGAAAGAATTACAGGCAGGTGGAAGAGCTGATAGGCGTAGAAGAAGAAATGAAAGAGGCTAGAGAACAGCTTTCTCATATGAAAGAACTGGAATATGAGCTGGAAAACCGGGATACGGAACTTTCCAAGCTGAAAGAGATTCAACGCCTGACTCAGAATCATGTAACAAACCTGGAAATTATAATCGGGGACCTGCGCAGGGAAAACGGAGAACTGGCAGGAACACTTTCTGTGCTAAACAGCCACATATCACTTCCATACAGGATCAGGAGAAAACTGGGAGTGATTTATAACCGCTGTTTTCCAAAAGGAACGAGAAAACGGAAAATCATGTCCTACTGTAAAAATACGCTGTGTCATCCGGCAGAATATATAAAGCTTTATACAACCGAAGAAGGACGAAACAGGATTGATGGTGATTTCAAAATCGGGGATGATTACAGAATTTACGGCAAGGTACGCCTTCCAAAAGAAGACAGCCCGCTGGTATCGATTATTATTCCGGTCTATAATCAGATTCATTACACATATGCCTGTCTCCGCTCTATTGAAGAATTCACGAAAGATGTGAGCTATGAGGTCATTATTGCAGATGATGTCTCTACGGATGCAACGAAAGAACTGTCCAGCTATGCGGACAATCTGGTTATTATGAGAAATGAGACCAACCAGGGATTTCTAAGAAACTGCAATCAGGCGGCAAAAGCCGCAAGAGGAAAGTATCTTATGTTCCTCAACAACGATACTCAGGTTACGAAAGGCTGGCTTTCCTCTCTGGTGCGGCTGATTGAATCCGATCCTGCGATTGGAATGGTTGGATCAAAACTCGTATATCCTGACGGCCGCCTGCAGGAAGCCGGAGGAATTATATGGAGCGACGGTTCCGGATGGAATTACGGCCGCTTGGACGATCCCGGCAAGCCGGAATATAATTACGTGAAAGATGTAGACTATATCTCGGGGGCAGCGATCCTTTTGCCAAATGATCTGTGGAAGCAGATCGGCGGTTTCGACGAACTGTTTGCGCCTGCATACTGTGAGGATTCCGATCTGGCTTTTTCGGTCAGAAGAGCAGGATACCGCGTTGTCTATCAGCCAATGTCAAAGGTCATCCATTTTGAAGGCGTGTCCAACGGGACAGATGTAAATGGAACAGGTCTGAAACGGTATCAGGTAGAGAACAGCCGGAAACTGAAAGAAAAGTGGGCAGATGAGTTCAGCAAGCAGTGCGTAAATGACGGCAATCCCAACCCGCTGCGAGCGAGAGAGCGTAGTATGGGAAAGGAAATCATCCTTGTCGTGGATCACTATGTGCCTACCTTTGATAAAGATGCAGGGTCCAAAACGACATATCAATACTTAAAGATGTTTGTGAAAAAAGGCTTTGTCGTTAAATTCCTGGGTGACAACTTCCTTCACGAGGAACCATATTCTACAGAGCTGGAACAGATGGGAATAGAGATTCTCTACGGACCGGAATTCCAGTCGAAGATATGGGACTGGCTGAAGGAAAACGGCAATGAGATATCATTTGCATACCTCAACCGGCCTCACATAGCCAGCAAATATATTGATTTTATTAAGAAATATACGGATATTAAGGTTATTTACTACGGCCATGACCTGCATTTTCTCAGAGAGGGAAGGGAATATGCTCTGACAGGCAACGAAGAAAACAAAAAGGCTTCTGATTATTGGAGATCTGTAGAGCTTTCCCTGATGAAGAAAGCGGACATGTCATATTATCCGTCCTATATTGAAAAGGAAGCTGTCCACGATATTGATTCCAGAATCCGTGTGAAGGACATTACGGCATATGTTTATGAGGAATATCTGGAAAATATTGAGGAGGACTTTGAAAAAAGGGAAGGACTCCTGTTTGTCGGAGGATTCGCCCATCCGCCGAATGCCGATGGAGTGCTCTGGTTTGCGAGGGAGATTTATCCGCTGATCAGAGAAATGGCAAAGATTCCGTTTTATATTGTGGGATCCAAGGTGACGGATGAGATCAGAGCGCTGGAACAGCCTGAGAACGGCATTGTCGTGAAGGGATTTGTAACAGAGGAAGAGCTGGAACGCCTCTATGCAACGTGCCGGATCGTGGTGGTTCCTTTGAGATACGGGGCAGGAATCAAGGGGAAAGTAGTAGAAGCGATATACAATGGAACGCCCATTGTCACTACATCGGTAGGCGCAGAAGGGATGAAGGAGATTGACGATGTCATGATTGTAAAGGACGATCCCAATGAATTTGCGGAGGCTGTAACCGCACTATATCAGGAGGCAGACAGATGCCGCAGAATGTGCAGAGCGTCCCAGGAATATATCAGGAAGTATTTCAGCGTTGACGGAGCATGGGAAAGAATTGCCGGTGACTTCACGCGGAAGGACAGGCAGCAGGAAGAGAAATATACAGAACGATAAAAGCGGTTGAAAGGAGTCCGTTCTATGCAGGCAATCTTACTGGCCGGAGGGCTGGGCACAAGGCTTCAAAGTGTAGTAAACGACAGGCCGAAACCAATGGCCTTGATTGAGGGCAGACCATTTATGGAATACGTGGTCCATGAGCTTTCACGCCATGGTATCAGGGATATTATTTTTGCAGTCGGATATAAGGGGTCCATGGTAGAAGAGTATTTTGGCGACGGATCATGTTTTGGTATCAGGGCTTCTTATGCATATGAGGAAGCGCTTCTCGGTACGGCAGGCGCAATACGGAATGCCGCCGGATTTGTGACAGATGACAGGGTATTTGTACTGAATGCAGATACGTTCTATCAAATTGATTACAACAGGCTTTTGTCGTTAATGGATGAGAACAATCTGGATATGACTCTTGTCCTAAGAGAGGTTTTGGATGTTTCGAGGTATGGACAGGCGGTCCTTGAAAATTCCATGCTCACAGGCTTTAACGAAAAAAATCAGAAGGCGGAGCCGGGAACGATAAACGGCGGCATTTATCTGATTAAGAAGGCCCTGATCGATGAGATACCCGAAGGAAAGGTGTCACTGGAAAACGAGATGATTCCGAAATGGATGGAAGAAAAGAAAAGACTGGGAGGATTCGTCAATGACGGATACTTTATTGATATTGGAATCCCGGATGACTATTTCCGCTTTATGGATGATGTAAAAAATAGCGTTGTTATCTGGTAATAAGGTGAAAACAGACAGATGAAGAAAGAGAAACTGCAATGGAAAAGGTTGTGTTTATGGACAGGGACGGCACGGTGAACCGGGAAGTCCACTACCTCCATCGTCCGGAGGATCTGGTGTTATTTCCGGATGTACCGGAGGGAATCCGCAGGCTGAATGAGCATGGATTCCGTGTGGTAATTGTGACAAATCAGGCAGGCGTTGCCAGAGGATATTACAAAGAAGAGGATGTGAAGAACCTTCACGAATATCTGAATGAGGAACTGAAAAGGCATGGGGGCCATGTAGACCGTTTTTTCTACTGCCCCCATCACCCGCAGAATGGAATCGGAACATATAAACAGGATTGTGAATGCAGAAAGCCGAAAACAGGAATGTTTCGGATGGCAGAAGCATTTTACGATATAGACAAGGCTCATTCCTATATGATCGGAGACAAGCTGATCGATACGGAGGCCGGAAGAAACTATGGAATCCGCAGCATTCTGATAGGCACCGGATATGGAGAAGAATTTTACAATAAGGTCCTGTCCGGCGATGAGAAAAGGAACTATGACTATTACGGTAAGCATTTTAAAGAAGCAGTTGATTGGATTCTGGAACAGGAACAATAGACAACTGTTCAGACGGCAGGAAAATTGGTGCCTGAACGTTTGCAAAAAGAGTGAATACGGAGGAAAATATGCAGCCAAGAGAATTTCTGGATGAACTGATTGAGCGTTACCCGGTGCTGGAACCGGTAAAGGAAGATATTTGGAACGTCTACAAACTGATGGAAGAGTGCTATGCCGGCGGAGGAAAGGTGCTGATCGCCGGAAATGGCGGAAGCAGTGCAGACGCGGAACATATCGTAGGCGAGCTGATGAAGGGATTTAAAAAAACCAGGTCGGTGACGGAAGACTTCGCAGAAAGGCTTAGAAAAGCGGACGGCGAGCGTGCGGAAGAATTGATTCAGAAACTTCAGGGCGGTCTTCCGGCTATTTCTCTATCCAGCCATCCTGCCCTTTGCACGGCATATTTAAATGATGTAGACGGCAATCTGATTACGGCACAGCAGGTATACGGATATGGGAAAGAGGGAGACGTTCTGTTGGGAATCTCCACGTCCGGCAATGCAAAAAACGTGATGTACGCCGTTGCGGTTGCAAAGGCAAAGGGAATGAAAGTGGCTGCATTGACGGGAAATAACGGCGGAAAGCTGGGAAAAGCAGCAGATGTGGCTGTAATTGTACCGGAGCCGGAGACTTATCGGATTCAGGAATTCCACCTTCCGATTTACCATGCCCTTTGTCTTATGCTGGAAGAAAGGTTTTTCTAAAATGAAGAAGCATACATTTGCAATCTGCGCTTACGGAGATTCTCCATATCTGGAAAACTGTATGAAATCACTGGCCGCACAGAGTGTTAAAAGCAGTATTATTTTATGCACGTCTACTCCCAGCCTCTATATTGAAGAGCTGGCATGGAAATATGGAATACCAGTTTATGTGAGAGAGGGAGAGAGCGACATCCAGGAGGACTGGAATTTCGCATACGAAAAGGCGGACAGCGAGCTCGTTACGATCGCCCATCAGGACGACATGTATCACAGGGATTACGTAAAAATCCTGCTGAACATGTATGAGCGTTACCACGATATGACGCTGTTTACGACAGATTATGTAACGGTGAAGGAGCGGATACTGAAGCGGAGAAAAGGTCTTGTGGAATGGGTGAAGGTTATACTCCGGTTTCCCCTCAGATATCAGAACTGGAACGACAGAACAGCTCTTAAGAAAGCCGCTCTTGTATTTGGAAATTCCATCTGCTGTTCTTCCTGCACTTACAATAAGCGAAAGCTGGGAACACCTTTGTTTACATCCGAATTCCGGTATGTGCTGGATTGGGATACCCTGTGGAAACTTGCAGAACGGAAAGGCAGGTTTGTCTGTGTGGAAAGGCCCCTGATTTATTATCGTGTACATGATGGGGCTACGACGAAGAAATGGATTGGTGACAACAGACGGAGTGAAGAAGAGTTGGCTATGTTTGGAAGATTCTGGCCACAGCCAGCAGTCCGTTTGCTGGAGTATTTTTATAAGAAAGCGTATGGAGCCTATGACTGAAACGAGAAAGCAGATAGAAAAACAATGGTTTTATTATGCCGTGCCGCTTTTAGGGACGCTTTTTGTACTATGGTACATAAAATCTGCATCCTGGGACATGGCATATTCTGATTATATGAGGCAGATTCTTTCTTATCTGCCGGATGTCTGGAATCCGGAAAAATTTTTTGTGGCGGACATTCTCACCAGAATTCCCATCAATTTTCCGGTCAGAGCTTTTAATGTAAGCGTCCTTGGATTTTCCGTAACCTTTGATCTCATGCTTGGGGGGCTGGGACTTGGCCTGGCAGCGCTTGTAATGGGGATTTATGCGGGGAAACGAAAATTGGGAACGGTATGGTTTTTCATTTTCATGCTCCTGTTTTTCAGCCTGAATAAATGGGAAATGCTGACAAATGGTACAGGATGGGTCCATTTCTTTGCATTTGCATGTTTTTATTATCACTACATGGTATTTGACAGGACAGAGAGCGGAGAAGGAAAAAAAGGAGATGAAATCAGGCTTCTGATCCTTCCGTTTTTAATTACCCTGTGTGTAGCAGGGCCATACTGTGCCGTATATACCGGTGTCATGCTTCTGGCTTATGGGTTTGCAGCAGGCAGGAAAAAGGCAGCAGAAGGCAGATGGGATAAAAAGTATCTGCGATGGTCGGTTTGTCTAATCATTCCCCTGTTTCTATATATGTGGAGTAATTCCTATGCGGTGTCTGAACATGCGGGAGCTTATGAAGGCCCGATGCTGCCTGTTCTTATGGAACAGCCGATGCTGTTCGTAAAGTTTTTTATTAAATCGTTTGCAGGAATGGTATTTGGACAGGAAGCGTTTGAAGAACTTGTAAATAAGGGCGTATTTCCATATGCATTTGTTTATATTCTCGGACTGGCTGTGATCGGAGCTTATCTGGCGGCGCTGTATCTGAATTTCCGGTACAGACTTTATGAAAAGACAATGCTGCCGCTGATCCTGATTATAAGCGGCGGGATGAACCATGTATTGATACTGCTGTCCAGATGGATTTTTCTCCGGGACAGCTATGGGATGAGTTCCAGATATGCTCTTCAGTTTCAGGTAGGGATACTGGGGATTGTATTGACGGCAGGACTTCTTTGGAATAGTATAAAAGGAAAAGCCGTCAAAATTCTGGCTGTTTTATGGTGCGTGCTCCTGCTTGCGGGAAATGCCTATACCACATACCGGGAAATTAAAATAGCTCCGAACCGGAAGGAATGGGGGCAGACCGTGGCAGAAATGGCGCTGCATTATGAAGATTTTGACGACGATGAACTGAAAACAAAATTTCAGTATAAGAGTGCAGAGAAAATCAGACAGGCTCTTTCCATATTGAAGGAAAACCATCTGAATATATACAGGGAATAAGAAGGAGAGCAAAAAATGAAAGTTGTAATTCTTGCAGGCGGTTTTGGAACGAGAATCAGCGAAGAGAGCCATTTAAAACCAAAACCAATGATCGAAATCGGTGAAAAGCCGATCCTGTGGCATATCATGAAATACTATTCTGAGTTCGGATTCCATGATTTTGTGATCTGTCTGGGATATAAACAGTATGTGGTCAAAGAGTTTTTTGCTGATTACTTTCTCCATACATCAGATGTGACCTTCGACCTGGCGAACAACCGCATGGAGGTTCACAACAATTATTCAGAGCCATGGAAGGTAACGCTGGTTGATACGGGGCTTAATACCATGACGGGAGGACGTATTAAGAGGATACGGCCGTATGTCGGCGACGAACCGTTTATGATGACATACGGGGACGGCGTATCGGATGTGGATTTAAAGGCATTGAAGGAGTTCCATGAAAGCCAGGGAAAAATCGCAACGATTACTACCGTTAATGTAGGCCAGCTGAAAGGTGTGCTGGAAATCAGCGCTGATAATACGGTGACGTCTTTCCGGGAAAAAGAAGAGGGCGATGGAAGCCTGATTAATGGAGGCTTTATGGTATTAAATCCGGAAATATTCGATTATCTGGACGGGGATAATACTATTTTTGAACAGGGACCAATGCAGCGTCTGGCAGCAGAAGGCCAGCTGAAATCCTTCTATCATAAGGGATTCTGGCAGTGTATGGACACGCAGAGAGAGATGAATAAACTGGAGGAGTTGTGGCAGTCCGGCAAAGCTCCGTGGAAGATATGGGATAATTAAAAAGGAGCAGAGATTATGAATATCAATATGCAGCAGCTGAACGAATTCTATAACGGGAAAAAGGTGCTTGTGACAGGCCATACCGGTTTTAAGGGATCCTGGCTCTCCAGAGTTCTGGTTCTGGCGGGTGCAGAAGTTACCGGGTATGCGCTGAAGCCGCCTACAGAACCAAGCCTTTTTGCCGCCGCAGGTCTGGAAGATACGATGAACAGTATAACAGGAGACGTCCGCGATCTTACTCATTTAAAGCAGGTGTTTGACCAGATCCGGCCGGAAATCGTTTTCCATCTGGCAGCACAGCCGATTGTAAGAGATTCTTATAAGGAGCCTGTTTACACATATGAAACGAATGTGATGGGGACTGTTCATATTCTGGAATGTGTGAGAAACAGCAGTTCTGTGAAATCGTTTCTGAATGTCACAACGGATAAGGTGTATGAAAACAGGGAATGGGAATACGGGTATCGGGAATGCGATCCTTTGGATGGATACGATCCTTATTCCAATAGCAAGTCCTGCTCAGAGCTGGTGACACACAGCTATCAGAAGTCGTTTTTTGAGGATGGGCACTGTAGAATTTCCACTGCGCGGGCGGGAAATGTGATCGGCGGAGGCGACTTCGCCAACGACAGAATTATTCCGGACTGTATCAGGGCAGCGGCGGCTGGAAAGGATATAGTCGTGCGCAACCCATATTCGACCAGGCCGTTTCAGCATGTGCTGGAGCCGCTGGCTGTATATCTTACTATCGCCATGAGGCAGTATGAGGATAAAACGTACGAAGGCTGCTATAATGTGGGGCCGGATGATTGTGACTGCGTAACGACAGGAGAGTTGACAGACATGTTCTGCAATTCATGGGGGAGCGGCCTTACATGGATCAACAAGCATGACGGAGGCCCACACGAAGCGAATTTTCTGAAGCTGGATTGTTCCAGGGTAAAAACTGTATTTGGATGGAAACCGAAATACCATGTTGAAGAAGCTGTTGAGAAAACTGTGGAGTGGTCAAAATCTTATCTGGATGGGGAAGATATGCTGGCTGTTACGGACCGGCAGATCATGGAGTTTTTCGCTGGGTAAAAATTTCCCCATATAGGGAAATTGACTCAATAAAATCAGACCCGTTGGGCAGGAAAGGAAAGAAGTATGTTCGAGAATCAGACAGAAAAGGAAGCAAGGCAGGAGATATTAGATATGGTATCGTCATACTGCCAGAAATACCATAACCAGAAGAAGAAATTCCAGGCAGGAGACAGAATTTCTTATGCCTCACGTGTCTATGACCAGGAAGAGATGGTAAATCTGGTGGACAGCTCTCTGGAGTTCTGGCTTACATCAGGAAGATATACGGATGAATTCGAAAAAGAGCTGGCAGAATATCTGGGTGTGAAATACTGTTCACTTGTGAACTCAGGTTCATCTGCAAATCTTGTGGCTTTTATGACGCTTACGTCTCCTTTGCTCGGAGAGCGCAGAATTAAGAGGGGGGACGAGGTCATTACAGTTGCGGCCGGATTTCCAACGACGGTAACGCCAATGATTCAATACGGGGCCGTCCCTGTATTTGTAGATGTGACGATCCCTCAGTATAACATCGATGTGACGAAGCTGGAGGAAGCTTATTCTGACAGGACGAAGGCAGTTATGATTGCCCACACCCTTGGGAATCCCTTTGATCTGAAGGCGGTTAAGGAGTTCTGCGGACGCCATGATCTGTGGCTGGTGGAGGATAACTGCGACGCTCTCGGAAGTCGGTATACGATAGACGGAACAACAAAATTTACAGGTACGGTCGGAGATATCGGTACTTCCAGCTTTTATCCGCCGCATCATATGACGATGGGAGAAGGAGGAGCTGTTTATACGGATAATCCGCTGCTCAACAAGATCGCCCGTTCGTTCCGGGACTGGGGCAGAGACTGTGTATGTCCGTCAGGCCGCGATAATCTGTGCGGTCATCGTTTTGACAGACAATATGGAGAGCTTCCGCTGGGATATGATCATAAATACGTTTATTCTCATTTTGGATATAACCTGAAGGCAACGGATATGCAGGCAGCTGTCGGATGTGCACAGCTGAAGAAATTCCCTGGCTTTGTGGAGAGAAGAAAGCATAATTTTGCCCGTCTGAAAGAGGGACTTAAGGGAACGGAAGAAAGGCTTATTCTTCCGGAGCCGTGCAGAGATTCCGATCCCAGCTGGTTTGGATTTCTGATTACGTGCAAAGAGGGAACGGACAGAAACCATGTTGTGCAGTTTGTGGAAGAAAGAGGCATCCAGACGAGGATGCTGTTTGCTGGTAATCTGACAAAACATCCGTGCTTTGACGAAATGAGAAGGAGCGGGGAGGGCTACCGCATCAGCGGGACGCTGGAGAATACGGACAGAATCATGAAGGACACGTTCTGGGTTGGCGTATACCCAGGAATGACGGACGAGATGATAGACCATATGGCAAAAACAATTAGGGAAGCTGTTCTGTAACAATTCGGAGCTTTCTGGAAGGGAGGCCGGAAATGGAAGGCTACGGGTTAGACAAAGTTCACGAAGCAAATTTGAAAGTCATGGATGAAGTGGACAGAATCTGCAGAAAATATAAAATTAAATATCTGATGGACGCCGGTACACTTTTAGGTGCGGTGCGCCATAAGGGATTCATTCCATGGGATGATGACATCGATATTGCTTTTACAAGGGATAATTACAGGGCATTTATGAAGGTAGCGGAGAGAGAACTGCCTCCGTCCATGAAGCTTCTCGATTACCGTACATTTCACGGGGGAAAGGGCTTTTACGACTTCACCCCCAGGATTCTCTATCTGCCGAGTAAAAAACATGAAGACGGGGCGGAAATGGACTTTTATGACGGGAGCCTGAACCATCTGTGGGTGGACGTATTTATCCTGGATGAACTGCCGGACAGGAAAGGAACTGCCTGTGCCGTCCGTTTTCTTCACAAAGTGCTGTATGGACTGGCTATGGGACACCGATATCACGTCGATTATTCGAAATATGGATGGAAGGAACGGATTATGATTGGCAGTCTGGCGGCTGTCGGCAAAATAACGCCACTCCCAGCCGTATTTTTTCTTCAGGAACGGCTGGCAGTCCGGTTCAACGGAAAGAAGAACCTGTGTTATTACTACAGCAATTATCAGCCGGATTATTTGTACGTAACAGTAGGCCGGTCATGGTGCAGAGAAATATCAGAACTGGAATTTGAGGGAAGGAACTACATGGCGCCGGCAAATCCGGATGGAGTGCTTAAGGCGATTTATGGGGACTATTGGAAACTGCCTCCAGAAGAGAAGAGAGTTCCGTCTCATTCCAGTATGGAGATTCAAATCTATGAGTAGGACAGTGTCGGTGGTAGTGTCCGTATATAATGAAGAACAGGCGCTGCCGGAATTTTACAGAGAGTCGGTCCGCGTGCTTTCCCAACTAAACAATCATGGCAGCGCGTGGGATTATGAGCTTTTGTTTGTCAATGATGGAAGCAGAGACAAGAGCCTTGATATACTGGAGGAACTGGCGAAGCAGGACAGCCGCGTGAAAGTAGTATCCTTTTCAAGGAACTTTGGTCATGAAGCAGCCATGATTGCAGGACTTGATTACAGCAGCGGCGAAGCGGTAATATGCATGGATTCCGACCTGCAGCATCCGCCGGAATGCATACCGGAGATTCTGAAAAAAATGGATGAAGGGTATGAAGTTATAAATATGGTGAGAACGAAAAACCGTTCTGCCGGAATTCTGAAAAACGTGACATCCTCTGGATTTTACTGGTTTATCAATGCCGTATCGGATGTAAAATTCGAAGCGAACGCCTCTGATTTTTTTGCTGTGAGCAGGAGGGTAACGGAGATACTCAAAAAGAGCTATAGAGAAAAGGTACGCTTTTTGAGAGGATACGTACAGAATCTGGGGTTTCGTAAGGTCAATCTGGAATATGAGGCCAGGGAGAGGGTAGCAGGTAAAAGTAAATATAGTTTAAAAAAATTATTTCAATTTGCAGTGAATACAATTCTCTGCTTTTCCAACATGCCGCTGAAGCTTGGCATTTATGCCGGACTGTGTTCCGGAGGACTTGGGCTGGTGGTTATGTTCTATACGGTATATACCTGGACGAAAATCGGAGCGCCCCCTGGGTATGCGACCATCGTTGTCCTGATTTGTTTTATGTTCTCCGTCCTTTTCTTTTTAGTGGGCATTATTGGAGAATATATCGCGATCCTTTTTAACGAGCTGAAAGACAGACCGGTTTACATCGTAGAAAAGCTAGAGAATATACAAGAATCTTAAGGGACTGCCTGATCCAACAGATAAAATGGATAATATCCAGTTTATGGTAATGTGATTTGTATTGATATGACGATATATCGACCTGATTTGTCTCCTTTTTCTACTAAACTATAGGTAGAAGGAGAGGATAGACTTGAACGTAAGAGAAGCAACTTGTAAGCGGATCAGGGAATTATGCACGCAGAAGCGCATAACAGAGTATATGCTGATTTATAAATCAGGAATACCGCCATCCACATTTAAAAGTATTATGAACGGACAGAGCAAGAATCCTGGAATTACCAATATTAAACGTATAGCAGACGGGTTTGGCGTATCTATCCGCGAATTTTATGATTCAGATATGTTTGATGATTTGGAACAGGAAGACGAAGATTAATTTGTATATGTAAAAACCGCTTTTGGAGCACAGAATTTATTCCAGGGCGGTTTTTACTTTTCTGGAAAAAATGACAAAATGTGAAGATTTTATGACATTTTCTTAAAACCCCTATAAAAATCTTCGGACTTCCTATATAATACAAAGGGTCAATACAAGGAGGAAAGATAAATGAAATTAAAAAAGATAATAATGATTTTAGGATGTGCAGCAATGCTGTGCGCATGTACAAAGAGCAATATTGTAACACCGGAGGGAACGGCTGCTCCTGATATGTCCATCAAAAAAGATGTGAAGATTGACTGGCAGCAGGTAAAGGATGATCTGAATGAAGATTACGTAGACAATATTGATTATCCGTACAGCGTGGAGATCGACGTGAATGCCGACGACGACAGCGCTTACATCATGGTGACGGTAAAGGACGATACGACGCAGGAACAGGCTCTCGAGTTCGCTACTCAGCTGATCAGTGCATGCAATGACGCGGTGACAGACCAGGATCATAAGTTCGCTATGTCGGAAGAGGGCTATTACGGCGGTTATGCCGAAACACATAACATCTGGATTCAGGTGATGCCGGAGAGCACGAAAGAGGATGAGAGCACCTGGCTTGTCGATGATGTCATCATAGCAGGCGACCAGGACGAGGTAAGCCCTGACGGATGGCTGAGCAAAATGGATACGGCAACGATCGAAAAGCCAACTCAGTCCGGTGAAGCAGAGCCAACTAAGGCGCAGTAGGTGAAGGGATGAAGAATTGGCGCAGATGGGCGCTGAATGGGATATTATGTGTAATGGGGCTGACCATGCTTGCCAGAGTTGCAGGATTCCAGAAACAGAATGAAAGGCCTTCTGAACTTCAGGGGGAAACTGACGGACTCATGGTCATGAAGGGCAGCACAGGGGTCATTCAGAGTGTTGGAGAACTCCTTGGAACCAATGAAGGGGAACAGGGCGCCGCAGAAGAGAGTGAAAAGATTCTTGGCGGTGCAAATCTCACACTTCTGGCAAACGAACAGGGCAGCCAGATGCTTTCTGCTGTGATACAGACAAAAGAAGGCGGCCTGATTGTCATAGACGGAGGAACTCCTGATGATGCCGATCATCTGACTGATGTTCTGGCTGCAAAAGGTGGCCATGTAAAGGCGTGGCTGATTACCCACCCGCACATTGACCACATCGGAGCGCTGAATACGATTTTGAGCAGGGAAGAGAAAAGAATTACGATTGATAATATCTATTATTCCTTTGCACCGGTAACACATTATGAGAAAGATTCTACGGCTTCAGATATCGCGGTTGTCAAAAACTTCATCTACAATCTGGAAACAAAGGTCCCGGAGGAGAAGCGCAATAATAAAATAACCAAGGGAACAGAAATCCAGGTAGACGATGTAACGATAACTGTTTTAAATAGGGCATACCAGTTGCCGACGGATTCCATTAACAACAGTTCTGTCTGCTATATGATCAATGTAAACGGCGTATATATTGATTTCCTGGGAGATATGGGACGAGAAGGCGGAGAACAGCTGATTAAAAGCTGGGATACGACTAAGCTGAAATGCGATATCCTGCAGATGGCCCATCACGGACAGAACGGTGTGACAGAGCAGGTATATCAAGTATTTCGCCCGAAAATCTGCCTTTGGCCGACGCCACAGTGGCTGTGGGACAATGACGGAGGATATGGGCCTGGAACAGGAAAATATAAAACCGAAGAGACGAAAAAGTGGATGATGGACCTGGGAGTTACAAAGCATTACTGTACAAAAGACGGGGATCAGGTAATCGAGTAAAAAGGAGTGCTGCGGCACTCCTTTTTACTTGGACTCACCTTTATGGCTTCGTTTTTTTTCATTCTGCTCATTCTTACTTAGCTGCTGTTTATCAGTATTCATAATAACGTTCCTTTCGTTTATTCTGGCAGAGACTTTGATATAGCAGCATGATACTATGAACTACGAAATTTCTAATCCCTTTCGCTGCCGTTCATTTCTCCGACACGTCTTATGATCTGAAAGATCGTATCTGTAACGAAGATGGCCACAGCGATCATGCTGGCCATCTGCAGGGTGTATAGAAAATAATAGCCGGACATGCTGCTGTCTTCCAGGAGCAGATAATAGACAATCCTGTACATTCCGACCCCCGGTACGAGAGGGAGAATGCCTGGTACCAGAAAAATCGTGACAGGTGCCTTAAATATACGTGCAAAAATCTGAGATAAGAGAGAAACGAGAAATGCGGCTGTGAACATGGCGAACATTTCATTGAACCCTGTTTCCATAATCTTCAGGTAAAGAACCACCCCAGCGCGCCTACGAGGCTGGAACAGGTCAGATACTTTTTAGGTACGCAGAAAATGATACTGAGAGTGATTACGGCCATAAATGAACCAACCAGATGCAGAATCATAAAAGGCCTCCTAAAATAATATTTCCTAAAGCGAGCCCGGCGCCGATTCCGAGAGCCAGAGAAGCAGCTGTTACAAAGCTTCTACAATCCTGGCGCTTCCAGACATGTAGTCGCCTGCCAACGTATCACGGATGCCGTTTGTCATGGCCAGACCGGGTAGCATCGCCATAATGGAGCCGGCAATCAGAGGTTCCAGCTTCAGAGAAGGGATGAGCAGCTGCTGAAATGCAATGCTGGTAAATGCCATAAAAAAAGAAGCTACCATATTGAATACGAAGCCGCTGACCCGTAATTTGCGGTTGATCAGGCGGCTGATGATGAAATAGATGCTGTTGATTCCGGAAATAAAGCAGTCCAGTGCATTGCCTCCAAGAATCAGCGTGAAACTTACTGCTGTTAAGCAGATGGAAAGAAAGGTGAGCCAGTCGGGATAGCGGACCGGCTCCATATCGGTCAGCTGGCGGAAGGTTTCCTCTAAAGAAAGATTGCCCTGGCAATAATCTCGTGATATGGCATTCACTTTGGCAATATTGCAAGGTTTGTCTGTTTTTCACCGACACGGCGCGTCAGGCTGATGGTGCCGTATCGGCGGTCTTCCAGAGTGATGATAATTCCGGTAGTGACGACAAAGGCATCGGAATGCTCGAAATATGATGTCTGGAGAATCCGCTTAATCGTATCCTCTACCCGGTTCGTTTCAGCTCCGGCTACCAGCATAATCTGACCGGCCAGGACAGCGGAATCGGCGATCAGATGATAATCCACCGGCCCGTCGGCCGCTTGATTGAGATATGCATCCATAGGTGCCTCCTTGAATAGCATTCAGGTAATAACGGTTATGACCGGTCGTCTACAGGCAGACCGCTGTGATAAGAGTAATTTCCCAGTTCCGCCAGAAGCAGATGGAAATCCTGCTCCTCAATCGGAATATCACTGGTGAGAATCGTATTCAGATGATAATATACGGTTCGGCATTTTCCGAGGGACTGGTGAAAGAGGTCCGGGAATGATGCGGTTGAGGCCAGGCTTTTTTTCCAGGGATTACACCATATTTCATGGTCTAAGTTCAGGCATTTACGGGGATTGGAAACTCCGTCAGTAACAATTTTCGTAGATGCCACCGGATTCTTAAGAAAAATAGATTCCACAAACTCGATGCTGTTCTTTTTACGGCCAGATTTATCCGCCAAAGTGCGGCAGCCGAACCGGAGGGCAAGAATTGACCGGTAAACCATTTGCGGCGTGACCTGAAAATTGTTTTTATAGCTGATCGGATAATATGTTTCGTTGATACAGGTAGAAAGAAATCTGGAGACGAACTGCATTTCCAGTCCATTCAGACAGATGGTTGCGGCCTGGTTGAATTCGGACGGTTTTTTCTTTTTATATTTCTGTAGCAAAATGGCATCGATATCATTTTCAAGAGCCGCATGCAGACCATGATGATAAGTAGACGGATTGTTGATATCATAATTGATCCTGCCGTAGACATATGGATGGCAGATGGAGTCGCCGATATAATGGCAGAGCCAGCCAGCCAGAAGAGCCATCGCCTGTTCGCGCTGCTGTTTGTAAGGAAGGCGCGACAGGTTGGTAAGACAGCACTGGAAAAAGTCGTCTACGTGATGCTCATGCATATAGGAGCCGACATTCCTGTAATCGCGGTGCCGCAGGATGGGAATATTATAAAAGAACATATCCGGTCCCTGAAGGCCCAGCTGATACAGCCAGCGATGCTTGGCAATTATATACTTCAGCTGAAGATTTGGAAGATCGTTGTATGCTTTCATTCCTAAAATATAGTGTGTTGTAAATCCTGGCATAAAAACCCCTCTTTTCCAACAAAAATTTTCATTTTTTCTTTTCATAATAACAATGGTTGAGGTCAAACTGATCTGACTTTGTCTGGCCGGCTGCTTATGTGTATATTTTATCATAAGTTCACATAGAATGCGACAGGAAAAGAATTGGAAGAAGTGATCAGATGACGCATCAGATACATGAAATTATTTGGGGACCGTGGCTGCTTTTGGCGTTTTTAGGGGTAGGAATTTACTACACGGTAAAAACGGGATTTTTTCAAATACGAAAAATCCGTTACTGGATGGGAGAGACTGCCGGAAGTATTGGAAAAACAGAAGAGGAGCACAAAGGGGTCAGCCAGTTTCAGTCTTCATGCACCGCCCTTGCTGCTACGATCGGTACCGGAAATATCGTTGGTGTTGCAACTGCCCTGACGGCGGGAGGGGCAGGAGCCATATTCTGGATGTGGGTGTCGGCTGTAATTGGGATGATGACCGCTTATGCAGAGACGTATCTCGGCATACATTACCGCTATAGAAAAAAAGACGGCAGTTATCTGTGCGGGCCTATGGTGTATTTGGACAGGGGGCTGAACCGTCCGGTTTTGGCAATGATCTACGGGTTCTGCTGTATAATGACAGCATTGGGAATGGGAAGCATGGTGCAGGCCAATTCTCTATCGGAAACAGCGGGGTATTCATTCGGCATCTCGCCGCTTGTCGCAGGAGCAGCGGCTACGATCGCAGTCTTTTTAATCATAAAAGGGGGAATCAGGCGGATTGCGGCAGCGTCTGAAAAAATTATGCCCGTTTCAGCGGGAATTTATTTTTTCTTTTCTATGGCCGTTATCCTTTCCTGCGTTTCAAAACTGCCCGATGTTTTTGCAGAAATATTCCGGTCTGCATTTGAACCGGCCGCCGTATTCGGAGGAACCGCAGGCTTTTGTATTAGCAGAAGTATTCAATACGGCATTTCAAGAGGCGTATTTTCCAACGAAGCAGGACTGGGTACTCTTGCTGTTTTACACGGCGCAGCAGAAAATACGACTCCGGAAAAACAGGGAATGTGGGCAATGTTCGAAGTATTTGTAGATACGATTGTCATCTGTACGCTGACAGCTCTGGTAATCCTTCTGATGACTGACGGAAAACCGGAAACAGCAGGAATTGACGGTGCCGCCCTGACGGCATGGTGTTTTTCAAAAAGGATGGGAAAGGCGGGAGAATACCTGGTGTCCCTCTCTATGACCGTATTTGCTTTTGCTACAATTATAGCATGGTATTATCTTGGTAAACAGGCCGTATCATATCTGGCGGAGCATCTGCATATTGGATGGAAGATAGCAGATGTTCTGTATACCGTTTTATATCTGAATGCAGTATTTCTGGGGTGCCTGTCCAGCCTGGAGGCAGTCTGGGAATTTGCAGATATTTGGAACGGCCTGCTGGCAATTCCCAACCTGTTTGCCCTTGTAGCATTGAGAAAGGTAGTCATGGGACTTGAAAGATAGGGATAAAACTGTCATGGTTCTGAAAGAAAAGAAATGACTGGACGTGAAATCGATGCTATAATTGGAACAGCTAAAAACACATGATAAATTTTATTAAACAGCGGAGGATTTTAAAATGACTACGGATGAGATTGTTAAAACGTTAAAATCATTAGCGTCTGAAAAATATAAAGCAAATGTGGTCAGAATGGGTATACCGGAAGAGTTCAGCATAGGCGTACCGACTGCAGACGTAAGAAAACTGGCAAAGCAGCTTAAGAAATCAAACGATCTGGCATTTGATCTGTGGAATACTGGTTATCATGAGGCCAGAATTCTGGCTGTTTTGCTATTTGATAAAAAAGAAATCGGAGCTTCTGATATTGAGCGTTTGATATCGGATGTCCAATCCTGGGATTTATGTGACCACTTATGTAAAAATTTAATTATAAAACGAAACGATTATGAAAACTATATTGTGGAATGGGCTGCATCATCGCAGACCTACAAGAAAAGAGCAGCATTTACCTTGATTGCTGCTGATGTAATCCATAATAAAAAAATATCGGAAGGCACCCTCGACGAATATTTAAAACTTATTTATGAAAATTCATCGGATGAACATGAACATATTAAAAAGGCAGTTTCATGGGCTTTGAGAGAAATAGGGAAAAAAGATTTTAAATATAATGAGAAGGCGCTTTTACTGGCGCACGATTTAATGGAAAACGGCAATAAGGCGCAGGTCTGGATTGCCAAAGATGCAGTAAAAGAACTGGAGAATACAGTCAAGGCAGAAGGAAGGGAACGGTTGATTTCTGCCAATACAAAAATGGGCAGTAATCCGCTTTCAAACGTACGTAAAGGCTGACCTGATTAAGGAATGGACGGCTGGCCGTTTATGGTATGGACAGGCCGTGGCCGCAGTATAAGAACCTGTAATTAGATAAAGATAATATCAGGAGAAGCTTGGAAACAGCGGATCAAACTGTAAAGGAGATAGATAAATGGTATATATTTGGTTAATCGTAGGATTTGTGCTGCTTATTAAAGGCGCAGATTACTTTGTGGAAGGCAGTTCTTCTGTTGCAAAATTACTTAGAATACCAAGCGTAATTATAGGCTTAACGGTAGTGGCTTTCGGAACAAGTGCACCGGAGGCGGCAGTCAGCATAACCGCAGCGGTTAATGGGAATAACGGTATTGCTGTGGGTAATGTAATCGGATCCAATATTTTTAACCTCCTCGTCGTAGTAGGAATTGGAAGCATGGTCAGACCGATTGCGGCAGATAAGAAGATTATGTACGGCGATTTCATTTACTCAATTGTAATTTCTGTGGTGCTTCTGGTGATGATCGCATTTGACCTTCAGACCGGCAGAGTGGACGGCCTGATTCTTTTAGGACTGTTTGTATATTTTATGTATTTCACCGTAAAGTCTGCTTTGAAAAACAGGATTTCGTCAGAAGAAAAGATTGATGCCCTCAGCCCGGTCAGAAGCACGCTGTATATTATTCTGGGGATGACGGCAATTATCATGGGAGGAAATCTTGTTGTGGACGGAGCTACTCAGATTGCAGAAACATTTGGATTGAGCCAGAACCTGATCGGTCTGACAATTGTGGCGATGGGAACGTCTCTTCCGGAACTGGTAACAAGCGTAGTAGCGGCATACAAAGGAGAAAACGGTCTGGCATTGGGAAATGCCATCGGTTCTAATATTTTTAATATATTGATGGTGCTTGCTGTATCATCTGTGATCAAACCAATTACGGTAAGCGTGGCTTCCGTATATGATCTCATCTGTCTGATCGTCTTCAGCCTGATTGCGTGGGTGATTACAAGGACATCCATGAAGGTTACGCGGGCAGAAGGTCTGCTGATGGTGGTAATGTATGCGGGATATATGACTTATATCATTGTAAGATAAGGAATAATAAGATAAAATGGGATTCGATCGATTAGATGAAGAAATTAGCTAAAAGTGAATGAAACCAGAAAATGGCTGCTACGAGGAGAGTAAATCACACCTGTAGCAGCCATCATTTTTATATCATTAAAAAGGGAGGAGAGCTGATATAAGGATATCAGCTCGAGTATTATGAAAAAAATCTTGTAACCTGTATGAAACAGCACTAACTGTTTACATTGATTAGTATAAGCAGAAAACATGAAGAAATCATGTTGATAATATGAAAGGTTTTTAAATTAATTTTAAACAAATTGTGAACAAAATATCAGACTATGCCATTCGGCAACGATCCCGGCTGGAGATTCGGATTTAAAATGTTTTTCCCATGGAAAATTAGAAGAACCTTATGGGAAAAGCTGTTCAAATATTGAAATTGGGACGGGTTTCGAAAAAATATATCCCTGGACCATATCACAGTCGATCCTGCGAAGACGATCCAGATGTTCCTGATTTTCAATTCCTTCAGCGACCGTCTGTACATCCAGACGCTTTGATAACTCGACCAAGCATGCGATGATATCCCACGCCCTGGTGCCGGATATGTTTAAGAAGAAGGAGCGGTCCAGCTTTATGGTATCAACATCAAATTCCTTCAGCAGGCCCAAAGATGAATAACCCGAACCAAAATCATCCAATGAGCACAGAAAGCCCAGGCGATGCATCTGCTGTATGCTTTTTTTGACAATATGAATCTGCTGATGATCGAAAAAGATGGATTCTGTCAATTCAAATTCGATATATCTACGGGGGATTTCGTACTTTTGTGCAATTGCGGCAAATGCTTCGAGGAAACCAGGGGTTCGGAAATGCTGTCTGGACAGATTAACAGAGATGGGAATCAGAGTTTTTCCATCCTGCTTCCATTTTTTCAGAAGGGAGCAGATCTCTGTAAATACATATAGGTCCAGACGGCATATTTTGCCGTTATTTTCAAAAAGAGGAATGAAATCGACCGGCGCAATCATTCCCTTATGAGGATGATTCCAGCGGACTAAAGCTTCTGCCCCTTGTGCAGTTCCGCTGATTAAACTCATTTTAGGCTGTAAATACACTTGGAAATCATGGTTTTCGATTGAGAGATCAAACATATCATTCAATTCATGCTCCATTTTCATCCGTTCTGTTATGCTGTCATTAAAAAAGGCACAGGCTTGAGCCACGCTGAAGTCCAGAGGCTGATAAGCCATTCTCGCGTGATCCTGAAGAAGGGTGATCTCCAGCTTTGGATCATCCACAAGACAGGCGCCCTGTTTAAAGGCTATGTGATAGACAGGAAGGTCGGTATCATGAAAGGCGTTGATATCTTCGATGATCTGATCCAGACGCATTTGGACAATGGAGGGATCGTGCTCTTTCAGGCAGAGAAAAAAATGATCAGATTCACTTCGGGCTGCGAATTCGTTATCGAGCAGGCAAATATGACGCTGTATTACGTGGTAAATATATGAAAGAAAGCGATTCGCCGCCTGAACCCCGAAATGCTCATTTATTAGTTTAAAACCGATTATGTTCAAAAGCACAATGGTATAAGTACCCGGAATCATATGCATGGATAATTCGTTGTATTTAACATGAAAAGCAGTGTTATTCAGTCCTTCTGTTATTGGATCGGTAAAAGCCATCCGTTCCAGTTGCTTCCTGTGGTCATTATAAAAACGGAAAATAGAATAAAGGAACAAAGAAAACAGCAAAATAGTAAAACCAATTATGACAAATGTCCTTATAATATATGGATCCGCACCTCCAGTGACGATATCGGCAGGAATGATGGTAAGAAGAAACCAGTCGTTGATACCCAGCGCATTATAGGATAAAACCAGCTGTTCATCGTAAATAGACGTGAATTTCAACGATCCGCTACGCTTCTCTGCGAGATCGTTCAGCATGTTTTGTATTTCTTTATTTACTTTAGAATCCTTATGGCTCTTAAAAATACTGTCCAACTGAAGAAAAGGTTTCAAATCTGTGGGAGAGATGATTACCTGGCCGCTGCCGTCTACAATACAGCTCAGCATATGACCATGAAACTGCTTGGATGATATCATTGCCTGAATGTTCTCTTTTTTTCTGGTACCTATCATAAGTTCGGGAATCTGGCTGTTCCGTCGGACTGGAGCAGAATAAAATATATGCTGCCCGTCTCTGTAGCCAGCCCGTATTTCGCCGCGAAATGATTCCGATACACCAGGGAGTTCCAGCAGGCTGGTTAATTCGTGCTCTGATAATTGAGAATCCTTATTGGAAGCCAGCAGATTTCCGTTTTGATCCATGATGATTAGTGTATCGAATTCAAGGAGCGCGGCCTTTCTCTTTAAAAACTCGGTTGTATCATCAGGATTTTCATGGAGATGAAACTGTGCAACAGTATCGGAAATTACTGCTAACTCATTCATTTTAGTTTTCATGGTATCTCCGATCTCATTTGCAGTCTGAGCTGTTACATCATGCAGATAGGATTTGGTACTCTGTTCGAGAGCAGTACGAAGGCCGGCAGCATTGTAGATTGAAAAGGTAAAGGCTGAAATAAGGACAGCAGAAAGAAGGACTGTCAAAGTCCATTTTTTGTAAAAAATCTTCTGATAGCCTGCCTGCCCGGTATTTAAGTGTGTCATTTTCCAAAAATCCCTCCCATAAAAATCATAAAGCGGCTTGATTCTGTTCTATTTTAAATCGACTGCAATGAACCAGTCAATCGTAAATTTGTGTACATTAGCATATAGTATTTGAGGAATTTATGATATAATATTCGCATAGCAAACATGATATCCGGATATACCGTTTTTAGCTTATGCAGCGGTGAGAATGGGGGATTAAATACGCCATGGATTCATTGTGGGGACCAGCCATGGCATCGAATGATATTGCCTGAATTGGGAGGGGACGGATATGGAAATAAAAAGAACATTGTTTGAATATTTATATGAAAATTTAAAAGAACAGATACTGAACGGATATCTGCAATATGGAGAAAAGCTCCCTTCTATGAGTCAGATCAGTGAGGTCTATCATGTTGGAATCAGAACGGTCAGAGAAGTACTCCATGCGCTAAAAGCAGAAGGACTGATCCTGACGGAAGAACGGCGGCCAGCTGTTGTGATTTACCGTTTGCCTGAAGAAGAGAAAAAAGAGTGGGTGGTTAAGGCGGTACTGGAAAGAAAAGAGTCGATCCTGGAAGTTTATGAAACCATGTATCTGTTAATGCCCATCCTGTTTGCGTTTTCTGCCAGCGTATGCAGCATAGAGACGCTGGAACGGTGCTTTTGCCAGCTGAGAAAAAGCAGCAGAAAACCGCTTGCGGTACGATGGAAGGCTTCTGCTTCGGCACTGCATGCATTGCTGGATGCTTCCGGAAACAGGATATTTAGGGATGTTTTTACCAGTCTGGAACTGGGCGCAAGAGTTCCGTTTTTTCTTGAGCACAGGAAAGCCGAATCCTTTACTGATTCTTATGAAATATATAAAGATCCTATGTGGATGTATGAGGCAGTGCGTACGGAGAATCCGGAAGAGATCCGCAGACGTTTCCGTACGATGTACCGTTCTGTTGCAGATGATGTTAAAATGTATTTAAATGAGATATCAGGCAAAGCCTCAAGTCCTGTAATCTATAAGAAGGAATGCTATTCCTGGAATGCGGAACGGTCCAGGGATCAGTATTATATGCAGATCGCCAGAGACCTGATTGACAGGATCGGGCTGGGGGAATATAAGGACGGCACCTTCCTGCCGTCAGAAAAGGTGCTTGCAGACCGTTATGGTGTTTCCGTCTCGACTATACGCAGAGCCATTTCACTCCTGAATAAAACAGGATTTTGCCGGACATATAATGTGAAAGGGACACAGGTGACCTTATTTAATCATACGGCTACGCAGCAATGCATGAAGGATAAAGAGCGCAAAGAGGATACCCTTATTTATCTGAGCGGACTTCAGCTGATGGCAATCGCAGTCCGGCCGGCTGCATGTATTGCTGCGGAACGGATTCTGCAGGGAGAGCTTGAGGAGATACAGGAGAAAGTCCAACGCTCTGAAACGATACCGCTGGCCGTACTGATCCGTGTGATAATCGACCATATTCCATTAAAGCCATATAAAATTATCTTGAAAGAAGTAAGCGAGATTCTTCACTGGGGATATTATTTTTCCTTTTTCAGTGAAGGGGCCCGCGGCGGCAATAAACTGAACAATATGAGCCTGGAGGCATTCGAGTATTTGCGCTCAGGCAGGAACGAAGAATTCGGTGACCAGATGTCTCTGTGCTACAGTCACATTTTGGAGATGGTTCGGGATCATATCGTGAATTATGGCCTTCCTGAAGCCGGCCGGCTGGCTGTTCCGGATTTGAATATATTTCAATAGAAAAGAAAATGAATCGATCTGTCCCGACGGGCGAATTCGTGTTATAATATTCTCATATGTATGATGTGCTGATAAAAAACATGAAGGAGCTGAAAACATGAGACTTGTAACACGTTCGGATTTTGATGGCCTTGTATGCGGAGCTTTGCTGAAAGAGGCGGGAATCATTGATCATTGGAAATTTGCCCATCCAAAGGACATACAGGATGGCCTGGTAGAGGTGACAGAAGATGACTGCCTTGCAAATGTACCATACGCAAAAGGCTGCGGGCTTTGGTTTGATCATCATTCCAGTGAGTTTGAGAGGCTGCAGCTGGAAGGAAAGTATAAGGGAGAAAGCAGAATTGCCCCATCCTGTGCCAGAATTATTTACGATTATTATGGAGGAAATGAACGATTTTCTCATTTTAATGAAATGATGGAAGCGGTGGACAAAGTGGACTCCGGGAATCTCACGATTGATGAGATACAGAATCCAGGCGGCTGGATATTAATTGGATTTCTGATGGATCCAAGAACGGGGCTGGGCCGCTGGAGAAACTTTACGATTTCGAATTATCAGCTGATGGAACGGCTGATAGATGCCTGCCGGACGATGAATACGGAAGAAATTTTGAACCTGCCGGACGTAAAAGAGCGGATTGAGATTTATTTTGAGCAGAATGAAAAATTTAAGGACATGATTGCAAAATATACCAGGACGGAAAAGGATGTTATTATTTCAGATTTGAGGGGTGTGGACCCGATCTATACCGGAAACCGGTTCTTGATATACAGCATGTATCCGGAACAGAACATTTCTGCCTGGATTGTAAACGGTAAAGGCGGAGCGGGATGTTCCGTAGCAGTTGGTTACAGCGTACTGAACAGGACATCGGATATCGATGTGGGCAGCCTGATGCTGAAATACGGCGGAGGCGGTCATAAAGCGGTTGGAACCTGCCAGTTCAGCGACGATACGATGGAGGAGCGCCTTCCAAAGCTCCTGTATGAATTGGTGAATCCATAAAATGTTAAAAATAAGGAGAGTACCAGGTAAAGTGTGACAGTAATAAGGCACATATTCCCGGGACTCTCTTTTGTTATGTTCACCAAAGTTAGAGGCAGGCCATGCGAGGCCCATAGAGATGATCTAATATGTGAAAGAATCAAAATTGCGTTATGACGTTGTATGAAAGACGCATATTTGTTATAATGACCTTATGCAAAATATACTATGATATATTGAAATAAAGAAGGCTGATTGTTATAATGGTTGAATATAAAGCAAAATAAAAAGATAAAATTGTAAAAAATTACTAAAATGTGGAGGCCTGTAACGGAGGCGGCGGG
Source organism: Clostridium sp. AM58-1XD (assembly GCF_003464085.1). GTDB lineage: Bacteria > Bacillota > Clostridia > Lachnospirales > Lachnospiraceae > Lachnoclostridium_A. The sequence continues at coordinate 58,158 of NZ_QSDR01000013.1, read as the reverse complement.
AAATGGCAATTGATTATAAGGATTATGACTTTCAGATATATGAATATCTGATTAAACTGCGCCAGGAACTGAAGGGAGAAAAATTTCTCCCTGAGATCGGAAAATGGCAGAACCGTGTAGAAGAGGAACGGGACAGAATTAAAACAAGAAGATTCCGTGTTGCGGTTGTTGGAGAATTCAAAAGGGGAAAAACAAGTTTTATCAATGCGCTGCTGGGCAGAGAAATTCTACCGGCGGATGCAAATCCTACTACAGCGACAATTAACCGCATTACATATGGTTCAGTTCCCAAAGCCTGCCTGCGCTATAAAGACGGCAGAGAGCAGGAGGTAGGAATTGAGAATTTATCTGATTATGTGACGAAGCTGACAGAAGAAGCGATGGGGAACGCGGCCCAGATTGAAGAGGCAGTGGTGGAGTATCCGTCTATTTTTTGCCAGAACTACGTGGATTTGATTGATACTCCTGGAATGAATGATGATGATGTTATGAATCAGGTGACAGTATCCCAACTGGAGAAAATTGATTTGGCTATCGTAGCAATATCTGCTAATCTGCCTTTTAGTGATACGGAAAGCAGTTTTATGGCACAGCTGGTGGAAAATTCGGAGATTTGCCAGATCGTAGTTGTGATCACTTATATCGATCTGGTCCGCAAGAGAGACAGGGAGCGCCTGATCACCTATCTGACAGAGAGGATTAAGGAAAAGGTTCTAGATAAGCTGAAAGAGACTCATGATGAAGGGGATCCTGTATTTGATAAATATGAGACGATTTTTCCGAAACTTGAGATTTTTGCCGTATCCTCGCTGGACGCGCTGGAGGCAAGGGAGTTCAATGATGATGAACGCTTTGAGGAGAGCGGGTTTAAAAGGCTGAACAGAAGACTGCCTCAGCTGATACTGAACAGCCAGAATAGCAGTTCTGTAATGAAGTCGATGAAGACAATCGAACAGACCGCTTCAAAGTATCGTAGTATGCTTCCAATTCTCCACACTTCGATTACCAACCAGATAAAATACATGGAAAATAAAAAAGCGGATTTTGCGAAATTAAGCTATGGCATGGCTGAAACCATGATGGATGAAGCGAGAGTAAAGATGTATGGAAAAGTGAATGACTTTTGTACGGTCAGAGAGAAAATAAAAAAAGATTTTATTTTACAGCTGTCTAAAATAAGGACTCTTGACGTCCTAACACTGGAAAATGCGCTGGTGCAGCAGATGGATGAAACACAAAAGTACGTGAATGACAGGATTAAAAGAGAATTGGATCCATGGCTGGACCAGTATTATGCAGAGCAGACAAGATATCTGTTGACTGATATATCCAGAGCGCTGCAGACTTTGCTTAGGCCTGAGGGGGAAATGTTCAGAGAAGTAAATGATCGGCTGGAACGTTTGCCTGATGAAAAAACCATATATCTAAAAGATGATAACGGCGTAATGTTTGAATGGACCTATTCTCCATTGCCGCCGAGAAACCAGCTTCTGAACAGTGACATTATTATGTGGATTGAACGGGCGGCTGATCAGTCGATGGAGGACTTCAACATCAGAAAAAAAGGGAAAATAGCAGGCAGACTGGAATACACGTGCGGAAAGGCAGGCGATAAACTGGAGGAAATAGTAGTCATTCTTTACAATCGGGCAAACGGACGTATCAGGGAATTACAGGCATGTGCAGATCATCTGGCAGGAAAGGAGCTGCGATTACAACTAGATCAGCTTTTGCAGGATAACGACCGCCTGAAAGTGAGGTTCGACGAGGAGATCAGGGGTGAAAGGAGAGATACAAATGGAGCATGGTAACGCAAGCTATACGAATTATCAGAACATGGTAGCCCAGGTTAATACGAGCATGGTGCAGATGGAGAAAATCTGCGGCAGAATGGAGCTGGATGAGAACAAGAAATCCCTGGAGAAGAGCAGGGAGAAACTGGCGGAGCATAAATTTGCCGTAGGAATTATGGGAGAATTCAAGAGGGGAAAGAGCACGGTAATCAATTCTATGCTGGAAAAGGAAATTATGCCTGCCGATATACTGCCATGTTCTGCTACGATGAACAGAGTGACTTATGATATGCAGCCACATGTAGAGCTTCTGATGAAAGATAACTCCATCAAGAATATATCCATAGATGATCTGGCCGGTTATGTAACGAAGCTGACGGGTGAAAATGAAGCGCGCGCTTCACAAGTGGAAGAGGCAGTGGTATATTATCCCTGCAGATTCTGCCAGAACGGCGTCGACATCGTCGACACGCCGGGACTGAATGATGACGAAAGAATGAACCGTGTTACGGAAGAGGTGATTCCCAAGCTGGATGCTGTGATCATGGTTATTACTCCTGACAATCCATTCAGTATGTCCGAAGCTGAATTTGTGCGCAGCAAGCTTATGGCCAGTGACCTGGGGCGTCTGATTTTTCTTGTTAATAAGATTGATACAATACGAAGGGCTGCAGACCGGGAACGTGTGGTACAGGGGATACGGGAAAAAATACAGAGAAGCGTGCTGGATAAAATGGCAGAGCTGTATGGAAAAGATTCTGAAAAATATAAGGATTCTGAATTTAAGATGGGAAACATTCGGATTTATCCATTTTCAGCGCTGGATGCTTTGGACGGGAAGATGACCGGCGACCAGAAGCTGATTGAAGAGAGCGGTACGCTGCCTTTCGAAGAGGCGCTGACTAAGATGCTGACCGAAGAGAGAGGCGCTCTGGAGCTTGGAACTCCGCTGAATCTGATTCAGCGCACGTCCCTGGAAGTGATAAAGGCTGCGGAAACACGGAAGAAAGCTCTCGAATTAGATGCTGAGGAATTTGAAAAACATCAGAAAGAGGCGCTGGCAAAGATAGGGGAAATGAGAAAGAAAAAACAGGAAGAAAAGCGGCGCCTTTCATCCAGTGCGACGAATGCAAAGAATAAGCTGATTCCCCAAGTCAGTCAGTTCTACTCGGAATTGGAGGCAAAACTGGCTGCAAAGCTGGAGAACACTCCGATTGATGTGACGACGCTGTCCAGCGATGGGGGAAAGAAAGCAGCGGCGGAAAAGCTGCAGAAAGCAGTTTCCGATGAAATGAGATCGTCGATGTCTCTTCTTTCCGAAAAGATCGAATTGCAGCTTCAGGATATCGTAGGAAAAGAGGCCGTTCGCCTGGGCGAGTTTACTCAGGAAATTTCTACACAGATGGACGCATTCCGAAACAGCATAACTGAAAATAGAAAAGGTCTAGACAAGACTAATTTAATAGGAACAGGAGTCGATGTGCTGACAGATTTCATGGGGATATATGGAATTGGCGGAATTGTTGCAGGATACAGGGAGGCGGGGGTAAAGGGCGCGCTTGCAGGGGGCGGCGTAGGGCTTGTAGCAACCTTACGGTAGCCGCGATTCTGGGTTCAATGTCGATTGTAGGACTGCCAATGCTGATTATCAGCTGTGCTACCGGCACGGCTGTCAGTAAGCATTTCACAAGCAAACTGTTTGCCAGAGATTCTGGAAAGAGAAAACTGGAAGAACTGCGCAGAGAAATAAGAGACAATATGAAACAGATGATTGTGGAAATGCAGGCAAAGCGAGAACTGGAAAACTGGGTACACCAGCGTGTGGAGATCCGGTTTAATGAGCTGACCGCAAGTATGGAGGAAGAGTGTGAGAAAATGCTCAATGATACGGAAAGCACGATGGACAATATTAAAAAGGATTTGACCAGAAATGAACTGCAGCGGAAACAAATGGCAGCAGAATGCGACGAGATCGTTGCTACCGTGAAGCAGATTCTGGAAAACCTGAAGCCGTTGAATATGAAGGTGCGCCAGGTCTTGGAAAGTGCCTGACAGACTGGAGGAACTGAAAATGAATGATTTCATGGATTCGAGTACATCATCTCCTCTGCAGGGGATGGACTACAGTTTCAGAGATTACATGGCGCGTCGAAAGGCAATGGAAAGCAGGCGTCTGTCAGGCAACGGACTGCCGGATTATGCCTTTGCTTTTGACTATGAATGCCGCAGAAAGCTGGACGCAATTCCGCACTTTTACAGCATTGCCAAGAAGATATGTGCGACCTATGCGAGCCGGACGCTTCAGGTGATCAACATGGATGGGCTTATTGTCGGTCCGGATCAGTTCCCGGAGGTCTATCAGATTGGCTGCGACTGCGCCAGGACTCTGGGAATCGGTATTCCGAATATCTATATTATAAATGATCTTTCCATAAACGCGTATACGATTGCAACGGACGATATTGAGCCGCTGATCGTTATTCACAGCGGCCTTTATGAACGTTTTACACCGGGAGAGCTGCGGTGCGTGATCGGACACGAGTGCGGTCATATACATAATCAGCACTCCGTGTATTCCATGCTGAGTAATATCTTGCTGAACGTAGGGATTGCTGCGACTGGAATTATATCTACACAACTGATGGCCCTTCTGACGATGGGAAGCAGAATTGCTCTGAACGCATGGAGCCGTGCGGCTGAAGTCACATGCGACCGTGCTGGCCTGATCTGCTGTGACAAGCCGGAGGATGCCTATCAGGTAAATGCCAAACTGATGTATGGTGCAGCACTCGGAGAACATACAGTGAATTATGAAGCGCTTAGAAAGCAGCTGGATATGCAGATGGGTAATCTCACTAAATTTAATGAACTACTTTATGATCATCCCACTTCGGTGCGAAGGATTGTTGCAGAGATGGAGTTTATCGAATGCGAGGTGTTCTACCGGTGGCGTCCGGAACTAATGCAGCCTGGGCAGATCATGCGTTCCAAGGAAGAAACGGATGAGCGCTGCCGGAGATTCGTCGACGTAGCAAAAGAGGGATAGGAGGGCTGAGGAATGGAGATGCAGGACCGCATTATATATGATCCGGAAGAAATGATACGGAGGATAGAAAGCGAACTGGACAAATTAAAGATGTTTCAGTTTGACAGCAAGTACCGCGCTCTTCTGGGAGACCCGTTTATCAGCAAGCTGTCCAGATGGGAACAGAATATCCGTAATCGTAAAGAGGACCCGTTTACAGTGGTTGTATGCGGCGAGTTCAAACGGGGAAAATCCAGCCTTATTAATGCATTGCTGGGAGAGGAAGTAGTTACCACCAATGTAACGACAGAAACAGTCACGCTGAATAAAATCAGTTATGGGGCACATTCCAATGAAGCAATTCTTTCCGGCGGCCGGCGGATGCGCCTGTCCGATGAGGAGATGGAACGTGACCGTCTGGAAGAGCTGATCAGCCAGGCAGGGGAGCCTGTACGGCAGCTGGAAATCAAACGTCCGATTGAGCTGCTCCGGTATGTTACGATTATTGATACGCCAGGTTTAGGCGATTCCATGAAGGATTTTACTGATATGGTGGAGCAGGCATTATGTCAGGCAGATGCAGTTGTCTATCTGTTTTCTGTAAATTATCCGCTGTCACAGGCAGAGCAGATGTTTCTTAAAACGGTCATCCTTCCGCAGAAATATACAGACTTATTTCTGATTGGCAACTATGCGGATGTCCTTTCCAATGAAAAGGAATATGAGCGCATGAAACAAATGCTGGAAGAGCGAATTCACGGGCTGCTTCCTGCCCAGGAACCGTGGATGGTAAGCGCTTTGGATGAGCGCTGCCGCCAGACGGGAGAGGAACGGCCGAATGTCAGAATGGAAGAACTGCTGGGGAGGAACTTTGATGGCTTCCGATCACAGATAACCAGGCTGGTACAGGACAAGAAAGACGTGATTCTGCCTGACCGCATGCAGCGTATGCTTCGCGGAATGCTGGTTGACCTGGCTGACGATCTGGCCGCACTGGAAAATGGTCTGATTATGAGCAGTCAGGATGTGCAGGCCGCCATAGAAAGGGTCAGTGAGCAGAAAATACAGCAGATGAAACAGCAGTCGGAGACGGAGAGCAGAATTGACGGTATGATTCAGGTTATGCAGTCCGAAACATATGAGTGGATAGAGGAGCTTCTTAATCGAATGCAGGAAGATGTCAGTACACTCTCAGATGTGGAAGCCAAGGATCTGACAAAATACTATTCGTTTTATTGCATCGATATGATGCAGGAGGCAATTACCCGCTGTACAGATTATCATACGGTCATTCTGTATGACGCTTTGGATGAAATATCCAGTGAACTTACGTACAGCCTTTCGAAAAATGCACAAAATACAGCATATGGCTTTCGCTTTGCTTTAGACAATAAGACATGGACAATGGGGGACAATGTCAGTTTTGTAGTTTCAAAAATTGACAGCCTGGGACTTTTCAGCCTGGTTGCTGATGGAATTGCAGGAGCCATGCGGCAGAAGGAGATGTCTGATAAAACACCTGATATTATCAAGTCAATTCAGGTTCAATACACGAACTTGCATATATCCGTGCAGCAGGCAATCGAAAATACTTACCGAACGATGGCCGAAAACGTAATAAAACAACTGGCGGAATATTACGGGGATAAAATTCTTGCAGCACAGCAGCAGGTGGAGCAGTCTGCAATGGTTGCGCGTCAGGATGAAGCAAAAAAGGAAGAGACGAGAGAGGCAATTGGCAAGATCCGATCCATACTGGCCCAAATGGAGATGTAAGGAGAAATTATTAATATAGGAGGTTAGGGTATGATCTATTGTCCAAACTGCGGCGCAGGTCTGAGTAACTCGGAAGGCTTCTGCCCGGAATGCGGCGCTCCCGTGAGGAGTGTGGAAGAGAATACATGTGCTTACTGTGGTACCAGGGTAGACGGAGAGCAGATTTTCTGTCCGAACTGCGGGCACCGGATGCCGCAGGTGCAAAAGATAGATCCGGTAAAGCAGCCGGGTAAAGAACCGGAGATCAAGCTGGAGAAAAAGGAAAATCCATCTCCGAAGCAGAAGATAAAGCCAACGGTTCCGGTACCGGCCGAACCAGTGATTCGTACGGGAGGAGCCTGGTTTTTGGCTGTTATCTGCTTATTCTTTCTATGGCCGGCCAGTGTTTACAGTATGATTTGTATCAGTAAAGTAAAAAAGGCTTCTGATACGACAGAAGCTGTAGAACTGTTGAAAAAAAGTTATTTGGTCTCAGTCATTGGCATGGTGGTCGGACTGGTTATAGCACTTTTTATTTTGGCATTTTAACATGTACTGAGAATATAAAGAGGGGTTGCAAAAGTTGAATCATCTGTGCCACCGATACCAGATTCCGTCACAGGCAGTGGCAAGTCACTACATCTGGTATCGGTGGCACAGCCTTATTCCTTTTTGTAACATCCTCTTTTTGCTGCATTATGGTCAACTTGTCTTATGGCCCGTCCCGTGATAAACTAAAAAGAAGTACTTGCGGCGGGAAGGCTGCATAGGGATAGGGCAAAGGGGATAATGGAATGGACGATAAAAAAACGATGTTATTTGAACAGATGCCGGTGCCAAAAGCTGTTATGCAGCTGGCGGTTCCCACCGTTCTCAGTTCACTCGTAATGGTAATCTATAATCTGGCAGATACATATTTTGTAGGGATGATGAACAATCCGATTCAGAATGCGGCGGTTACCCTGGCGGCGCCGGTGCTTCTGGCGTTTAATGCGGTAAATAACCTGTTCGGCGTCGGCAGTTCCAGCATGATGAGCCGGGCCTTGGGGAGGAAGGACTACGAAGCGGTACATAGAAGCTCTGCATTCGGTTTTTACTGCGCCCTGTTCTGCGGAATCATCTTTTCATTGCTGTGTATCGTATTCCGGAAACAGCTTCTGGTTCTTCTGGGGGCTGATGTGAATACGGCAGCTGCTACGGAAGGATATCTGAAATGGACCGTTTTCTTCGGTGCAGCGCCGGCAATTCTGAATGTCGTAATGGCTTACATGGTTCGGTCGGAAGGGGCTTCGCTCCATGCCAGTATCGGAACGATGAGCGGCTGCCTGCTGAACATGGTTCTGGACCCGATCTTTATCCTTCCATGGGGACTGAATATGGGCGCTGCTGGTGCCGGCCTGGCCACATTCCTGTCAAACTGTGTTGCCTGCCTCTACTTCTTTGTGCTTTTGTACGTCAGAAGAAAGAGCACATCTGTCTGTATCCTTCCTAAGAAATTCAGTCTGCAGAAAGCAATTGTATTGGGCGTATGCGGCGTGGGAATTCCCGCCTCAATTCAGAACCTTCTCAATGTGACAGGTATGACAATATTAAATAATTTCACGTCTTCTTACGGTGCGGATGCAGTAGCGGCAATGGGAATTGCACAGAAGGTCAATATGGTGCCGCTGCAGGTAGCCATGGGATTTTCACAGGGTATTATGCCATTGATCAGCTATAATTTTGCCTGTGGGAATCAGAAACGAATGAAAGAGACAATTTTCTTTACCATAAAAACGCTGCTGCCGTTTATGCTGGCTGTCGCTGTATTTTACTATTTTGGAGCTGGAGTGCTGACAGAAGCTTTTATGGACAATGAGAATATCATTGCGTATGGAACGAGATTTTTGAGGGGATTCTGCCTTGGGCTGCCGTTCATCTGCCTGGATTTTCTTGCAGTCGGCGTGTTCCAGGCGGTGGGAATGGGAAGAGCGGCTCTGGCATTCGCTGTTTTGAGAAAAATTGTGCTGGAGATTCCGGCCCTTTACGTGCTGAATCATCTGTTTCCGCTTTATGGACTTTCCTATGCACAGTGCATCGCGGAATCCGTACTTGCATCGGCTGCCGTCTGGATGTTGTTCAGAATCTTTAAAAAGATGCAGAAAGTGCCGGAACGAAAGGCATGATTTCGCCGGCACAAGGGGAGAAGGAAAACGTATATTTGCAGATCAGATATGAAAGTCAGAAGATTTTATGCTGCTGCGATTAGCGATAAAAGACAGGAGAAGCTGCAGATATTTCCTCTGAGGGGGAAAAGGATGTTTGAACAGGAGAGAATCCAAGTTTTTTCGCCAATAAAGCAGATGGAAGATTATCCGGCATGATCCGAATGAAGAGATTGGACGTGACCTGGGACCGGGCATATGAAAGGATATGGCGGCACGCCTCCAGGGCCAGGCCGTGACGGCGGAAGGGGCGGAATATGTGATAACTCAGCTCTGCGGCGGGATCATCGGATTTCCCGCCTTCTGACAGCAGTTCTTCTGAAACATGCATAGGAGATATGCCTGCTTTACCAACCAGAACATTGTCATACGCCCGTACGACAGCCCAGATTCCATATTCATAAAATTCATATTGATTTTTTATATAGGCATACAGAAGCTCGGGAGTCCGGAAAACGGCATCGTCCGTACCGGCCTCTTCTTCAAAAGGAATGAACCGGCAGTCTTCCGGCGTGAATTCCCGGATGATCAGACGTTCGGACCGGCAGATGGTAAGCGGAAGCCCCAAATGGCGCCTTACTGCCCGTTCCAGATAAGCGGCGTCGGCATCTTCCGGCCGCTCTATTACATATCTGGCAGGAAACAGGGATACGTCCGGCCTGCCGGGGTCCCACAGACCAACAACAGCCTTGCCGGCCGCAGCTGCGGCCAGAAGGCTGTCTGGTTCGTCGGATAGGACGACGGTATATTCATCTAAACCTATGTTTACACATCGTTCAATGACCATAAGATTAACATTTCTCCGGTTCCGGATAAGATTCTCCAAACGTATCAACAGTCACAGACTTCATCTTCTGTTCCTTCATGGGACGGTCGTTGTAGTCTGTACGAACAGCAGCGATATTGTTTACTACATTCATTCCATCAATAACCATTCCAAATGCGGCGTAGGAGCCGTCGAGATGTGGGGAGTCCTTATGCATGATGAAGAACTGCGATCCTGCGGAATCAGGGTGCATAGCCCGAGCCATGGAAAGAACGCCGGCCGTATGCTTCAGCTGGTTATCTACGCCATTCTGGCTGAATTCACCTTTAATGCCATAACCAGGTCCGCCGCAGCCGTTGCCGTCTGGACATCCACCCTGAATCATAAAGCCGCTGATGACGCGGTGGAAGATCAGGCCGTTATAGAATCCCTTGTTTACAAGACTGATAAAATTATTCACTGTATTCGGTGCAATTTCCGGATAAAGCTCTGCTTTGATGATATCGCCGTTTTCCATTTCAATGGTAACAACTGGATTTTTCATAGTAAAAATCTCCTTTATGTGTATTTTAAGCGTATTGCTATAATGAATATATCAAATACGCCAGAATTTGTCCATAGCCGGTGCACAGTGAAAGGGCCTACGGCAAAACTTAAAACACTTCCAAAAGAAATAGCTTGTATTTTTTGGTGTACATAGTATAATAAATATTGTATACAAAAAAATATAAAAATACAATTTACGAAAACAGAGGAGTTTCTGAATATGATACACCACCTGAATCTGAAGGCATATGGAAAGATCAATCTGGGTCTCGATGTCCTCAGGAGAAGAGAAGACGGCTATCACGAAGTGAAAATGATCATGCAGACAGTCGGAATATATGACAGGATTGATCTGATTCTGAGGACGAGCCTGGAATTGAAGTTGAAACGAATCTCTATTATCTGCCATGCAATGAAAACAATCTTGTTTATAAAGCGGCGCAGCTTTTAATGGAAGAATTCGGAATTAAAAAGGGCGTAATGATAAAACTCAGAAAGTTTATTCCGGTTGCGGCAGGAATGGCCGGGGGCAGCAGTGATGCGGCAGCAGTCCTGTTCGGCGTCAACAAGATGTTCAGCCTGGGACTGTCCATGAGAGACCTGATGGAACGAGGCGTGAAGATCGGCGCCGATGTTCCATATTGTCTGATGCGCGGAACGGCTCTTTCGGAAGGGATTGGAGAAATACTCACTCCGCTGCCGCCGATGCCGCAGTGTCAGATTCTGATTGCGAAGCCGGCAATCAGTGTCTCGACTAAATTTGTTTATGAAAACCTTCATGCAAATGAGCTGAAAAAAGAGCAGCATCCGGATATTGACGGAATGATTCAGGCGATACGAAACCAGGATCTTTATGGAGTTGCAGAGCGATTTGGAAATGTTCTTGAGACGGTCACGGAAAAGGAGTATCCGGTAATAAAGGAAATAAAAGATAAGATGAAAGGAATGGGAGCTGTTAACGCCATGATGAGCGGAAGCGGCCCGACAGTTTTCGGCCTGTTTACAAGTCCTGCCGCGGCGGAGAATGCTTATGAGGAACTGCGTTACGGACAGTCTGCGGAGATGGCCAAGCAGGTTTATCTTACGAATTTTTACAATAACAAGGAGGTTTCCGGCAATGGAATATAACTTAAAAGTGACGATGAATGAATATCTTCCGCTGAGAGATGTGGTTTTTAATACGCTGCGCCAGGCAATATTAAAAGGGGAACTGGCACCGGGAGAAAGGCTTATGGAGATTCAGCTGGCAGACCGTCTTGGTGTGAGCCGTACGCCGATTCGAGAAGCGATCAGAAAACTTGAGCTGGAAGGACTCGTACTTATGATTCCAAGAAAGGGAGCCGAAGTCGCTAAAATTTCCGAAAAGAGTTTGAGGGACGTACTGGAAGTACGCCGGGCCATGGAAGAACTGGCGATCGAACTGGCGTGTGAGCGTATGTCTGCGGATGAAATCCGTGAACTTTCGGATGCCAATACTCAGTTCGGCCGTGCAGTAGAAGGCGGAGAGCCGATGGAAATTGCAGAGGCAGATGAACACTATCACGATATTATTTACCAGGGGACGGGAAATGTGCGCCTGATTCAGCTTCTCAATAATCTGCGTGAGCAGATGTACCGTTACCGTCTGGAGTATGTGAAGGACGCGGATAAGAGGCAGATACTTTTAAGTGAACACGAGCGCATTTTGAAGGCTGTAAGGGACCGGAAGGTGGCCGAAGCAAAGGAACTGATGAGAGAGCATATTGACAATCAGGAAATAACGGTTTCAAGGAATATCAAGGGGAAGGAAGCATAATGACATTTAAAGAGAAATATCTTGCGGGAGAAATCCCATTCGAGGCGATTGATGATTTTGTGGAAGAGTGGAATAACAGTGACGACGACAGGAGACTGGCCGTCTTCCTCGGACTGAATACTGAAGAGGAAGACGCCTGGATTGATGAGAGTGAAGAAGCCTTAAAAGCTCTTTTGGACAGTCAGAGAAAATAGCTGTTTTTATGAGCGGCCAAAGAGTTCAAGGATTTTAAATTTTATATGAGGGGCAGGCCGTTTGCTGCTTTCCAGAGCATGAAAATCCTTATCGTCCACCGCAGACTTCAGTTTTTCTTTGGAAGAATCAGGTACGGTGGCATAAGTGGGATCAATAAAGCATAAGGATGGATAGAGGACACACCACCAGTTGTGTCCTTTTCCTTTGCCGATTACAAAACGGGCTGCATCATAAGTACCGCATGGAAATGACATGTCACCATAGGTTTTAGCTGGAAAATAGTCTTTTGTCAGTTTAAGGCTTACGGGATAAGAATAGCCTTTTGTCTGTATGTATGATTCTGCAAGGGACTCCAGCTCGTCGCGGTTGTCAGTTAAATAAGCGCACATTTCTTCTTTGGAGGAACAGCTTGTCATATCGCGGCTGATCCGGTCAACGAGCACAGATTTCACTTCTATTTTCAGCTGCTGGTCTGCATGATTGTCGCTGTTGGCCAATACATGAAGGCGCAGGATTTCCGGGGCAATACGTGAAGCCAGCGCTTCGTCATCGGCGCGTTTTATGGAAAACAGGCAGAGCCCGGAGATCAGAAAACAACAAAGGGAAAGGGCAAGAAATACAGTTCGTTTCATGGAAATCACTCCTTTTTTCAATATCTAATTGTAATTGTAACCAGGTATGCTATAATATAAACGCTTCTAGGTAAAAAAGCGGAAGGAGAACAAAATATGGATCAGAAAACGATCGCAGTCGTATTCGGGGGACAGTCCTCTGAACATGTTGTATCATGTATGTCAGTTATCAATGTGGTGAAGCACATTAATAAAGAAAAATATAATGTAGTTTTAATTGGAATCACTGAAGAGGGGAAATGGCTGAGAGCAGATTCTCTGGATAGCATCGAAGATGGTTCCTGGAGAGAAAGCAAGGTTAAGGCAGCAATCCTGCCGGATGCGACGGAAAAGTGCGCCGTATTCACAGAAGGAATACAGTGGGAAACCATAAAGCTCGATGTAGTATTTCCGGTGCTTCACGGGTTATATGGGGAAGACGGGACCATCCAGGGACTGCTGGAGCTGGCTAAGATTCCATATGTTGGCTGTGGTGTTTTGGCCTCCGCTGTTTCTATGGATAAGATCTATACAAAAATTATTGTAGATGATTTAGGCGTTCGCCAGGCCGATTACGTTCCTGTCAGACGGGAAGAGATGGAAGGGCAGATGGAGGATATCATCGCCAGGGTAGAGGCAAAGTTTTCATATCCTGTATTTGTGAAGCCGTCTAACGCCGGTTCATCTAAGGGCGTAGGAAAAGCAGAGAACAGGGAAGAACTGAAAGAAGCTTTGAATGAGGCAGCCCGCCATGACAGAAAGATCCTTGTAGAAGAGATGATCGTGGGCCACGAAGTGGAATGCGCCGTATTCGGAGGAGGAACGAAGGAAATTCAGGCTTCCGGGGTCGGAGAAATTCTTGCGGCAGCAGATTTCTATGATTTTGAAGCAAAATATTACAATCCGGAATCCAGAACGGTCATGAATCCGGAGCTGCCCGGCAATGCGGCGGAAGAGATACGAAAGGCGGCCGCAGATATATTCAGAGCTGTAGATGGCTATGGCCTCGCCAGAGTCGATTTCTTTGTGAAGAATGACGGGGAGATTGTATTTAATGAAATTAATACCATGCCGGGATTTACGGCGATCAGCATGTATCCCATGCTTTGGGAAGCGGCGGGAATGGATAAGGATGCCCTTGTTCAGGCCTTGATTGAACATGCGCTGCAACGGTACGAAAGGTAAGAGGTTAAGGGATTGTCATGGACAGGAATGCGCCAATCGGCGTTTTTGATTCAGGTGTAGGCGGTCTGACGGTTGTCAGGGAAATCATTCGTCAGATTCCGGATGAAAGAGTAATTTATTTTGGAGATACGGCCAGGGTGCCGTATGGTACCAAGTCGAGGGATACAATTATACGGTATTCCAGGCAGATTATCCGTTTCCTGCGGACACAGGATGTGAAGGCCATTGTTATTGCATGTAACACAGCCAGTGCGTATGCACTTGAAACTGTGAAAAAAGAATGCGATATCCCCATGATTGGAGTTATCAATGCCGGAGCGTATATGGCGGCAAAAACGACAAAAAACGGGAAAATTGGTGTTATCGGAACAGAAGGAACGATTAACAGCGGGATCTATGCAGAAACCATACGGCAGTGGAATTCAGGTGCAGAAGTGTTTGGAAAGGCATGCCCGCTTTTTGTTCCGCTGGTTGAGGAAGGGCTTCTGCATGATTCTGTGACCGATGAGATCGCGTCCAGATATATGGCGGATCTGAAGGGGAAATATATTGACACGCTTGTTCTGGGCTGTACGCATTATCCGCTGATCCGCTCGACGCTGAGGCGCATTATGGGAGATAATGTACAGCTGGTAAATCCGGCGTATGAGACGGCGATCGAACTGCGCGGCCTGCTGGAAAGGGAAGGCCTTTCCTGCAGCAAAGATCGTATGGAAGGCGAAAAGTACCAGTTTTTCGTCAGTGACCTTGCAGAAAAGTTTAAAAATTTTGCCACCGCGATTCTTCCGGAACAGGTAAAGGAAACAAAAAAAATCGCGATAGAGGAGTATTAATACAATGACAAAAGATGTATTGATCAGTATAAGCGGCATGCAGGCGGCTGACGGAGAAAACAGTGATGTGGAAATGATAACCGCAGGGAACTATTATCTGAAGGATGGGAAGCACTATATTCTTTATGATGAAGCCCTGGAAGGAATGGATGGGGTTATTAAAAATACTATCAAGATCAGTCCGGTCAGCCTGGATATCATAAAAAGAGGCCTTTCAAATGTCCATATGGCTTTTGAAAAGGGGAAGAAGACCCAGACCCGTTATGTGACACCTTTTGGTGAGATGATGGTGGGAATTCATACGAGCAGCATAGAAGTGGAAGAAGAGGAGAATAATCTGAGAGTACACGTGGATTATTCACTCGATATCAATTATGAGAGAATTTCAGACTGCAACATAGTTGTGGATATTAAATCCAGAATTGGTGCGGCATTCAGCCTGAAATAGTATCAGGCCTAAAAAAATTTGGTGTATAATTATAATTTTTTTCAGTAATAATGCATAAAAAATCAAAAACTACGTGATTTTTGCACAGGAGTATGATATCATATCGAAGATATGCGCATAAATACGCCGGAGGCTCATGGCCCCTTGCGGCCATATTATTGAAAAAGTATAAGAGAAAGGCAGGAATTGTAGATGGCAGATACGAAGAAGAAATTTCAGATGCCTCATACGTACATCATTATTTTCTTTGTTATCCTACTTGCAGCAGCATTCACCATGTTTATTCCCTTAGGCCAGTATGATACGAAGGAAATCACTTATATGCAGGACGGTCAGGAGAAAACAAGGACGGTCCTGGACCCGGACAGCTTCCGATATGTTCTGGATGAAGACGGAAATAAGGTAATTAAAGCGGCTCCGCTTTTTGGAACAGAAGATTTTGGAAGGCAGGGAATCTTAAACTATGTATTTGAAGGTTTAACAGTCGGAGATAAAAATGGTACGGCTGTTGGAATTATTGCATTTATTCTCGTAGTCGGAGGCGCATTTGGAATCGTGCTTCGGACAGGCGCGGTAGAAAGCGGAATTATGAGGGTAATTGAACGGGCCCAGGGACGTGAGATCCTGTTGATTCCCCTGTTGATTATTCTGTTTTCTCTGGGAGGCGCCGTATTTGGCATGGGAGAAGAAGCGCTGCCGTTTGTAATGATTCTGGTACCCATGTTTATCGCGCTTGGTTATGATGCGGTAGTCGGGGTCATGTGTTCCTATGTGGCAACGCAGATCGGTTTCGGAACATCCTGGATGAATCCGTTCAGCCTGGCAATCGCTCAGGGCGTGGCCGGAATCCCTGTTATGTCAGGAGCGGGATTCCGTATTGTACTGTGGGTGGCATTCACGGGGATTGCGTGTGTATTTACAATGCGCTATGCAATTTCGATCAGAAAACATCCGATGAAGTCCGTAGCGTATGAATCGGACAAGTACTATAGGGATGATTTCAGTTCTGAAGATAAGAAAAATCTTCCATTTACATTAGGACATAAGCTAGTGCTTCTGACAATTGTTCTTACAGTAGCCTGGACCATTTGGGGTGTGATTGCAAAAGGATATTATATACCTGAAATTGCTTCCCAGTTCTTCGTAATGGGCCTTGTATCCGGAATTATCGGCGTTGCATTCAAGCTGAACGACATGCATTTAAATGACATTGCAAGATCGTTTGATCGTGGAGCGGCAGACCTTCTTGGAGCGGCTATCTGTGTTGGAATGGCTCAGGGTATCCTCATTATATTGGGAGGAACGAGTGCAACAGAAGGCACTGTATTGAATACGATCCTCCACTCTATCGGTGAGGGTATGAAGAATTTCCCGCCTATGGTATCCGCATGGCTTATGTATGTGTTCCAGACGGTATTTAATTTCTTCGTCGTATCCGGTTCCGGCCAGGCGGCACTGACTATGCCGATCATGTCTCCTCTTTCCGATATTGTAGGTGTGAGCAGACAGACGGCGGTACTGGCGTTCCAGCTTGGAGATGCGTTCAGCAACTTTATCGTTCCGACTTCCGGTTGTCTTCTTGGAGCACTGGCGGCTGCGCGGCTGGACTGGGGAAGATGGGCGAAATTCCAGATCAAATTCCAGGCAGTCCTGTTTGTATGCGCCAGTATAGCGATGGTGACGGCAGTTTTAATTGGATTCTCATAATAATATCAAAAAACTCACATATTCTGTTCCGATGTAGTGGCAAGGCGCAGAATATGTGAGTTTTTGCTTTGGTGGCCGCGTTTTTTGGAGATGGGGGAAAAAGGAATGGATTATGTATGGCGGAGGGTACGAAGCAGAATTTGAATGTTGCTGAATTAACTTCTTGAAGATTCGTGTGAATATGCTATATCATAGATACACGGGAAACAAACGCCCACAAGGCGAGGGCATATATAAGTGAAGAAAATTCTCCCTGCAACACGATTACTCCATAGATCACATGTGATGAAAGAGACGATATTGTAATAATATAGAAAAGGATTCTGCGACGCGGCCAATGCCTCGAAACAGAATCCCTTTTCTATATTACAGGAGTGCCTGCCGCTTTACCAGCCCGGCTGCTCCGTTAATACGTTCCTACTTGTCTTTTTTAAATCTTGCAAACAGTCCCTTTTTCTTTTGCGGTGGTGCAACAACGCCGCCGCGGACACTTTTAATCTCAGTTATGTAGATACCGCTTATTACGACTTTGACTTCTGCCTTGACTGGAAGTGCCTCAAATACTTTTGCATCAGCCATAAGAGTCATGATCTTCGGACCTACTTTTGCCTTTACTACCGGAACTTTGGAACGGCGCAGATATTTCGGCGTCTGCTCATAAACGATCTTTGGAAGTCCGGCTTCCTTCAGGCGAAGCTTTTTCTTGTCAATAATCAGCATGGAAACGGTCTGTGCTGCTGCTTCCAGAGCTTGCTGCTGTTCAATCTGACGCTTTTCCAGCTTTCTTCCCAGGAAATATAAGACTACCAACACGATTGCCGCCACTGCAAGAACAATTAACAATACATTTAAAATTGTGTTCAACATGGGGAGTACCTCCAGCAGTTCTATTCAATAGGACAAACCTATCTGCAATAGTATATCATTTTTTGGAGAAAAGTGCAAGCAAAAAATCCTTGACACCTTGACTTTCCTATGATAATATGGAAAGTGCACTATTGTGGCGGCATGTGCTTGGCACAGCCATGCCCAAATTTAGAATTTTAGAAAACAGGGGTGAAACGTCAATGGAAAAAAGCAAGATGCGTCCGGTTCAGGCCGGGAAAAGCGTAAGAATGAGCTTCTCGAAACAAAAAGAAGTCCTTGAAATGCCCAACCTGATTGAGATTCAAAAGAACTCTTATCAGTGGTTCCTTGATGAGGGATTGAAAGAGGTATTTGAAGACATCTCTCCAATCGCTGATTTTGCAGGCCATCTGAGTTTGGAATTTGTGGACTTTACCTTGTGTAAGGACGATATCAAATATACCATCGAAGAATGCAAGGAACGAGATGCAACTTACGCAGCTCCTTTAAAAGTAAAGGTAAGACTTTGCAATAAAGATAAAGATGAGATTAACGAACATGAGATTTTCATGGGTGATCTGCCTCTCATGACGGATACCGGTTCTTTCGTTATTAACGGTGCGGAACGTGTCATTGTCAGCCAGCTGGTGCGTTCTCCTGGAATTTATTATGGCGTAGGCCATGATAAAGTTGGTAAGGAACTCTATACATGTACGGTTATCCCGAACCGTGGTGCATGGCTGGAGTACGAAACAGATTCCAACGATATTTTTTATGTACGAGTAGACAGAACGAGAAAGGTTCCGGTAACTGTACTGATCCGTGCCCTCGGTTATGGTACAAATGCCGAAATTATCGACTTATTCGGGGAAGAACCGAAATTACTGGCCAGCTTTGGTAAGGATACATCTGACAATTACCAGGATGGTCTTTTAGAGTTATACAAAAAGATCCGTCCGGGCGAGCCTTTATCCGTTGATAGTGCAGAGAGCTTACTGAACAGTATGTTCTTCGACCCTAGAAGATACGACCTTGCAAAGGTCGGAAGATATAAATTTAATAAGAAGCTTCATTTTAAAAACAGGATTACCGGTCATGTGCTGGCAGAAGATACAGTCGACATGACAACAGGGGAAATCCTTGCAGAAGCAGGCACTTCCATCGACAAAGACCTGGCGGTTAAGCTTCAGAATGCTGCCGTTTCCTATGTGGTGATTCAGGGACCGACGAGAAATCAGAAAGTCCTTTCCAATATGATGGTAGATTTAGCAGAGTACGTGGACTTCGATCCGAAGGAAGCAGGGATTACGGAGTTAGTATTCTACCCGGCGCTTCAGTCTATCCTGTCAGAAGCTGGAAGTGCAGACCAGGAAGAACTGAAGGAGATAATCCGGAAACATGTGCATGATCTGATTCCTAAGCATATTACAAAACAGGATATCCTGGCTTCTATTAACTATAATATGCACCTGGAGGAAGAAGTAGGCACGGCTGACGATATTGATCACCTCGGAAACCGTCGTATTCGTGCCGTGGGAGAGCTTCTTCAGAACCAGTATCGTATCGGACTTTCCAGAATGGAACGTGTGGTGCGTGAAAGAATGACAACACAGGATATGGAGGGAATCACTCCGCAGTCCTTAATTAATATCAAGCCTGTTACTGCGGCGGTAAAGGAATTCTTTGGAAGTTCCCAGCTGTCACAGTTTATGGATCAGAACAACCCGCTGTCTGAGCTGACTCACAAGAGACGTCTTTCAGCACTTGGTCCAGGCGGTCTGTCACGAGACAGAGCCGGATTCGAGGTTCGAGATGTACACTACACCCATTACGGACGTATGTGCCCGATCGAGACGCCTGAAGGCCCGAACATCGGTCTGATCAACTCTCTTGCTACTTATGCAAGAGTTAATGAATACGGATTTATTGAGGCTCCGTACCGTGTAGTAGATAAAACAGATCCTGTTAACCCGATCGTTACGGATCAGGTAGTTTACCTGACTGCTGATGAGGAAGACAATTTCATCGTAGCACAGGCGAACGAACCGCTGGATGAAGAGGGACATTTCATTCACAACAACGTTTCCGGACGTTTCCGTGAAGAAACTTCTGAATTCCAGAAAAAGAATATTGACCTGATGGACGTTTCTCCTAAGATGGTATTCTCGGTTGCTACTTCCATGATTCCTTTCCTGGAGAACGACGATGCCAACCGTGCCCTTATGGGATCCAACATGCAGCGTCAGGCCGTTCCGCTTCTAACGACGGAAGCGCCGGTAGTCGGCACAGGTATTGAATCTAAGGCAGCCGTTGACTCTGGCGTCTGCGTGGTAGCTAAAAATGCAGGTGTCGTTGAACGTTCCGCTTCCAATGAAATCATTATCAAGAGAGATTCCGACGGAAACAGAGACGTTTATCATCTGATTAAATTTACGAGAAGCAACCAGAGCAACTGTTACAACCAGAAACCGGTCGTTTATAAGGGTGATCATGTAGAAGCGGGCGAGGTCATTGCAGATGGTCCGTCCACACAGAACGGAGAAATCGCTCTCGGAAAGAATCCGCTGATCGGATTCATGACATGGGAAGGCTATAACTACGAGGATGCCGTACTGCTCAGCGAAAGACTGGTGCAGGAAGACGTCTATACGTCCGTCCATATTGAAGAATATGAGGCAGAGGCCCGTGATACAAAGCTGGGACCGGAAGAGATCACACGTGATGTTCCGGGCGTAGGCGAGGATGCCTTAAAGGATCTGGACGAAAGAGGCATTATCCGTATCGGTGCAGAAGTGCGTGCCGGGGATATCCTTGTAGGAAAGGTTACACCAAAGGGAGAAACCGAGCTGACAGCAGAAGAAAGACTTCTTCGGGCAATTTTCGGCGAAAAAGCAAGAGAAGTGCGTGACACGTCTCTGAAGGTGCCTCACGGCGCTTACGGTATCGTTGTTGATGCAAAGGTATTTACACGTGAAAACGGTGATGAACTGTCCCCAGGTGTTAATGAAACCGTGCGTATTTATATCGCTCAGAAGAGAAAGATTTCTGTTGGTGATAAGATGGCTGGCCGTCATGGAAACAAGGGTGTTGTTTCCCGTGTGCTTCCTGTTGAGGATATGCCGTTCCTGCCGAACGGACGCCCGCTGGATATCGTTCTGAATCCTCTTGGCGTGCCTTCACGTATGAACATCGGTCAGGTTCTGGAAATTCATCTGAGCCTTGCTGCAAGAGCCCTCGGTTTCAATATCGCAACACCGGTCTTCGACGGCGCGAACGAGATCGATATCATGGACACTCTGGATGTGGCAAATGATTATGTAAATAATTCCTGGGAAGATTTCCAGGAGAAATATAAGGATGTGCTGAAGCCTGACGTAATGGACTATCTTGGCGATCATCTGGATCACAGAGAGCTGTGGAAGGGTGTTCCGTTAAGCCGTGACGGTAAGGTAAGGCTTCGTGACGGACGTACCGGAGAATACTTCGACAGCGCCGTTACAATCGGACACATGCACTACCTGAAGCTCCATCATCTGGTAGATGATAAGATTCACGCACGTTCAACAGGCCCTTACTCACTCGTTACCCAGCAGCCTCTGGGCGGTAAAGCTCAGTTCGGCGGACAGCGTTTCGGAGAGATGGAGGTTTGGGCTCTGGAGGCATATGGCGCTTCCTATACACTGCAGGAAATTCTTACAGTGAAGTCCGATGACGTTGTAGGCCGTGTCAAAACTTATGAGGCAATCATCAAGGGTGAGAATATCCCTGAGCCGGGCATTCCGGAATCCTTTAAGGTTCTTCTTAAAGAGCTCCAGTCACTTGGCCTGGATGTCAGAGTCCTGAGAGATGACAATACAGAAGTTGAGTTGACCGAAACGATCGATTACGGCGATACCGATTTGCGCTCTATCATTGAAGGTGACAAACATTACCGTGACGATGAATCCTATAGTTCCTTTGGATATCAGGAACAGGAATTCAAAGGTGCAGAACTGGTAGATGTAGAAGAAGAGGTTGATGAGTCTGAAGATGAATTTGACCTTGAAGAAGATGAAACTTTTGATGATGAAGAATAAGTAGAAGGGAGTATCATTCATGCCTGAGACAAATGAAACTTATCAGCCATTGACTTTTGATGCAATCAAGATTGGTCTGGCTTCTCCGGAAAAGATTCTGGAGTGGTCCCATGGCGAGGTCAAAAAACCGGAGACCATCAACTACAGGACATTGAAGCCGGAAAAAGACGGACTGTTCTGTGAAAAGATCTTCGGACCGACCAAGGACTGGGAGTGCCACTGCGGTAAATATAAGAAAATAAGATATAAAGGCGTTATTTGTGACAGATGTGGCGTGGAAGTTACAAAGGCCAGTGTGCGTAGAGAGCGCGTAGGCCATATTCAGCTTGCAGCTCCCGTTTCCCATATCTGGTATTTTAAGGGAATCCCGAGCCGTATGGGCCTGATCCTCGACATTTCACCGAGAACGCTTGAGAAGGTGCTCTATTTTGCTTCTTACATCGTACTGGATGCCGGCCAGACGGCCCTCCAGTATAAGCAGGTATTGTCCGAGAAGGAATATCGCGATGAGATGGAGAAGTACGGAAGCGGTGCATTCCGTGTAGGAATGGGTGCTGAGGCGATTCAGGAGCTTTTGAGAGCCATTGACCTGGAGAAAGATTCAGCAGAGCTTAGAAAGGGTCTTAAAGATGCAACAGGCCAGAAGCGTGCAAGGATCATCAAGAGACTGGAAGTCGTAGAGGCTTTCCGCAATTCCGGAAACCGTCCGGAATGGATGATTATGGATGTTATTCCGGTCATTCCTCCGGATATCCGTCCTATGGTACAGCTGGACGGCGGCCGTTTTGCCACATCGGACTTAAACGATTTATATAGAAGAATTATCAACCGTAACAACCGTCTTGCAAGGCTGCTGGAACTTGGCGCACCGGATATCATCGTACGTAATGAAAAACGTATGCTTCAGGAGGCCGTTGATGCGTTAATCGATAACGGCCGACGCGGAAGACCTGTCACAGGTCCTGGAAACAGAGCTTTAAAATCTCTTTCCGACATGTTGAAAGGTAAGCAGGGACGTTTCCGCCAGAACCTGTTGGGCAAGCGAGTTGACTATTCCGGCCGTTCAGTTATCGTCGTTGGACCGGAACTGAAGATTTACCAGTGTGGTCTGCCGAAAGAAATGGCAATCGAGCTGTTCAAACCGTTCGTTATGAAGGAGCTTGTTTCCAACGGTACGGCTCATAATATTAAGAACGCTAAGAAGATGGTAGAAAGACTTCAGCCGGAGGTATGGGACGTACTGGAAGACGTTATCAAAGAGCATCCTGTTATGTTAAACCGTGCTCCTACGCTGCACAGACTTGGTATCCAGGCCTTTGAGCCGATCCTTGTAGAAGGAAAGGCGATTAAGCTCCATCCCCTTGTTTGTACCGCATTCAACGCGGACTTTGACGGCGACCAGATGGCCGTTCATCTTCCTCTTTCTGTGGAAGCACAGGCAGAGTGCCGTTTCCTGCTCCTTTCACCAAACAACCTGTTAAAGCCTTCAGACGGCGGACCTGTTGCCGTTCCTTCACAGGATATGGTCCTTGGTATCTACTATCTGACACAGGAAAGACCAGGAGCCAAAGGCGAGGGCAAATGCTTTAAGAGCGTAAATGAAGCGATTCTGGCTTACGAAAATGGAGCAGTTACCCTTCACACAAGGGTGAAAGTTAAAATTACAAAGAAAATGGCGGATGGTACCGTAAAGTCTGCAATCGTAGAATCTACAGTCGGCCGTTTTATCTTTAATGAAATTATTCCTCAGGATCTGGGCTTTGTAGACAGAAGCATACCTGAGAACGAACTGAATATGGAAGTGGATTTCCATGTAGGTAAGAAGCAGCTGAAACAGATTCTTGAAAAAGTTATCAATGTACACGGCGCTACTCAGACGGCCGTTACGCTCGATGATATCAAGGCAATCGGTTACAAGTACTCTACAAGAGCTGCAATGACCGTATCAATTTCGGATATGACCGTACCGGAGAGCAAACCGCAGCTGATCGCAGATGCACAGGCCACGGTTGACCGGATTGCCAAGAACTTCCGCCGCGGTCTGATTACAGAAGAAGAGCGTTATAAAGAAGTTATTGAAACATGGAAGAATACGGATGATCAGCTGACTCATGATCTGCTGACAGGGCTGGATAAGTATAACAACATCTATATGATGGCCGACTCCGGCGCCCGTGGTTCTGATAAACAGATCAAACAGCTGGCTGGTATGCGTGGACTTATGGCCGATACGACAGGTCATACGATCGAACTCCCGATTAAGTCCAACTTCCGTGAAGGTCTGGACGTACTGGAATACTTCATCTCAGCGCATGGTGCACGTAAAGGTCTGTCCGATACGGCCCTCCGTACAGCGGACTCTGGTTACCTGACAAGACGTCTCGTTGACGTTTCCCAGGATCTGATTGTCCGTGAAACAGACTGCTGTGAAGGAAAAGCAATCCCATTTATGGAAATTAAAGCTTTTGCAGACGGTCAGGAGACGATCGAAAGTCTGGAAGAAAGACTGACAGGCAGATATATCGCGGAGACGATTACCGACCCTGATACGGGAGAAGTTGTCGTTAAGGCCAACCATATGTGTACGCCGAAGCGTGCTGCTGCTGTTATGAAAGTTTTACAGAAGATGGGAAGGGATTCCGTAAAGATCCGTACCGTTCTTTCCTGTAAATCCCATATTGGTGTATGCGCAAAATGTTATGGTGCGAACATGGCTACAGGACAGCCGGTTCAGGTAGGCGAGGCTG
Organism: Clostridium sp. AM58-1XD; assembly: GCF_003464085.1. Classification (GTDB taxonomy): domain Bacteria; phylum Bacillota; class Clostridia; order Lachnospirales; family Lachnospiraceae; genus Lachnoclostridium_A. The sequence continues at coordinate 33,626 of NZ_QSDR01000013.1, read as the reverse complement.
TCGGTATCATCGCAGCTCAGTCAATCGGTGAGCCTGGTACACAGCTGACCATGCGTACATTCCATACCGGCGGCGTTGCCGGCGGCGATATTACTCAGGGTCTTCCTCGTGTCGAGGAGCTTTTTGAGGCACGAAAACCAAAGGGTCTTGCAATTATTGCTGAGTTCGGCGGTGTTGTCGCAATTAAGGATACAAAGAAAAAACGTGAAATTGTCGTAACCGACAATGAAACAGGCAATTCCAAGACATACCTGATTCCTTACGGTTCCAGGATTAAGGTCATGGACGGACAGGTGCTTGAAGCTGGTGATGAGCTGACGGAAGGTAGCGTAAATCCTCACGATATCTTGAAAATCAAGGGTGTTCGTGCGGTTCAGGACTACATGATTCAGGAGGTTCAGCGTGTTTACCGTCTGCAGGGTGTAGAAATCAATGACAAGCATATCGAAGTCATCGTGCGTCAGATGCTTAAGAAGATTAAGCTTGAAGAGAGCGGAGATTCTGATGTACTTCCAGGAGTATCCATGGATGTTCTGGATTATAACGACATGAATGAAGCGCTGATCGCAGAAGGTAAAAAGCCAGCAGAGGGCAAGCAGGTCATGCTGGGTATTACAAAGGCATCCCTGGCAACAGATTCTTTCCTGTCTGCAGCATCCTTCCAGGAGACTACCAAGGTTCTTACTGAGGCAGCCATCAACGGAAAGGTCGACCATCTGATCGGACTGAAAGAGAATGTTATTATCGGTAAACTGATTCCGGCCGGAACAGGTATGAAGAGATACAGAAGCGTTAAGCTGGACACGGATGTGGAAATGGATGATGATATCATTCTGTCTGACGATGAAGAGCTTGAAGCAGAAGAGGTTCTGGATATTGATGATAATGTAGAAGAATAAAAAAAGTTCCGCGCTTAAAAAGCGCGGAACTTTTTTGCTGAGGATGTTACAAAAAGGAATAGGGCATTGCCGCCGATACCAGATGGAGTGACTTGGCTACTGCCTGGAACGGAATCTGGTATCGGCGGCAATGCGGATTCGACTTTTGCAACACCCTCTTCCCGTTATTTTTATAGAGCGAGCAATGAGCCGTTTGACATTTCAAAATGCAAAGATTAGAATGAAAAAAGCGAGTTATGTGTTGTAAGACTTAGGCGGATAAGGCGTAGCACGGCAAATTGGAATTTGAGAGGGAATTGAATATGAATAAGGAATGGTCTGAACTAAATAAATCAATGCAGGCGCAAATAAAAAAGAAAGATACTTATAAGATGGGGCTTGATACTTTACTTAGTTTACGAAGTCAGCTAATGCAAACCTTAGTATCTTTCAAAGAGGAGTTATGCAGAGAATCTTTTAACGCAATTCCCTTCATAAACGCTGATGGTTATCATAGTAAGACGATTGCTTATTCTATTTGGCATATTTTTCGCATTGAAGATATAGTTGCGCATACAGTGATAAATGAAGATGAACAAGTATTTTTTGCAGGCAATTATCAGGAGCGTATCAATTCACCCATCATTACAACAGGAAATGAACTCATTAAACAGCAGATTGCAGACTTTTCAAAACAGCTTAATCTGGAAGAATTATATTCATATATTTTTGAAGTACGGGAAAGCACTGAGAAGATGCTTGAACGGCTATCTTATGATGAATTGAAAAGAAAAATACCGGAAGAAAGAAAAGGATACTTAGAGTCGTTGAATGTAGTAAACGACAATGAAAAAGCAATTTGGCTGATTGATTATTGGTGTAATAAAGATATTCGTGGACTAATTCAAATGCCGCTTTCAAGACATTGGATTATACACACAGAAGCCTGTTTACGTATTAAGAACAAGATACATTTATAAGCAAAAATTCCAATTTGATGAGGTATCTGAATGGAAGGAAATATATTCTTTTTTATCATATTATGCATTTGGGCCGTTATTTATTTATGTTTGGCCGTATACATATGGTTTTCAAAAAAAGCAATCGGTTTATGGGGAAATAAGAAAATGTTTGAGGTGACGGATATAAAAAAGTATAATCATGCCATGTCCAAACTCTATGTTGCGCATGGAATTGTATTTATTCTGCTCGGACTGCCTTTGCTTGCAGGACATCCCAAATGGATATTTCTCTCGGTTGCGGGAGCTGTAGTTGAAACCATAGTTTGATGGCAGTTTATTCTTTGGTGATTAAGAAAAAATACATAAAGTGATTTTGGCAATTCCCGTTTATCGGGCCTTTAAGTACGCCTTTTTGGTTTTATACATACTTCCCTTTTATACGTTTTCAATAGTGGTTAAACCGAATTCGGGATAATAGTGGCAAGCAGTGTTTCAGGGTACACACGAAACGATTTTACAGGCGTGTATAGACTCCTGCCCTGCTTGCCACAATTGCTTTCGGTGGGATCCCAATTCCCGCCGCGCATGAAGCCAGCCCCAGCATGAGAGGGGGTACGTTTCACGCCGGAGCGGTCGTGCGGAACGATAGCAGGCCGTTTTCTGGAGTTTAGGTGGAATGATACAGGCCCCTCGGTTTTACGTCCGAAAAGTCCGCTCTGCCACTTGTGGTTTTGAGAAAGGTGCGGAACTTTTATGCGAAATATGCATCCTGTTCCCGCCTGAGCCGCCATAAAAGGGAGTTTTCAGGCTCTTCCACCATATCATAAGTGATGAGTGTTCCTTTTGGAATACGGACTCTGGCACGATTACCGAACAGGAGATGGCCTTCTGCATAATTGCCCGGCGCCACAGGCATATAAGGCCTGATCACTGCTCTCATGGAGGTGCTGTGATCTCCGCCGAATGTAGCGCCGGCTTCTATGTTTTCATCGGCGACCTTAGCCAGCTGAAAGCGGGGGAGGTAATGGTCGGAAGCTGTATTGATACCGAGAAGTCCGGCCAGAAGCAGAGTGCAAGGTGTCTCTACACCGCATAGATGATAAGGGCGGTAAATGACGGTTGCATGTTTGTCATAACTGGCGATTTGGCCTTTTGTTGCGAGAATTTCATTGGAATATTCGCTGTCGCTTCTTACGACAAGAAATACTCCGCCCCCAAGGCCGGCGTCGGCAGGCTCGTGCATGCAGGTAACTAAATCAAGGGTATCCTCATGCTCGAGAAGGCCGCCATGGTCAGTACCGATATAAACATCTGGAATCTCCGAAATTCTCATTGGGGCATGAATCAGAGTCTCAACCTGGGGCGTCAATCCCGTATAGTTGCCTGCGATCGTCATTTCGCATAGATCATATGCTCCAGGATGGGGCAGCCTGTCTAGCGCGGCTTTTCTGGCTTCAATATATTCCTTGACATGGCCGGCCGGTATTTTTTCAAAGTATTTTCTATCATCTTCAGAAAGTTTTACGGATGCTGAAAAAGGCGGCGCTACTGTTTTATCAGTCTTGATTGATACTGTCCCGGCTTCTTTATCATAAATAAACTCACCGTCGGTTGCCTTGCCTCCGCACAGGACGTGCAGCCCAATTGATTTGGCCCATTCATACATCTGAATCAGCAGTCCATGCTGATCGCCGTCAACAGGCGTATAGACAACTCCCTTTTCATCCGCTTTTTTCTTAAGAATCGGTCCGATGCAGGCATCGCAGTCCTTGGTAATAACGGCAACATGCTTTCCGCGTTCAATGGCATCTAAAATATTTCCGGCGGATTGTTCCGGATTTCCTGTACTTTCGCAGATGATATCCAGAGAGGCAATGCAGGCAGGGAGGCTGCTCTGATCCGTATAGACATACATACCGTCGGAAAGGGCTTTTTCGGCCTCTTCGGCGCTGTTACAGTAAATCTGTCGGGAAGCGGGAATTCCCGCTCTTTCATAAGCCTTTTTTGCATTTTCAAGCCTGATATCGGCAATGACACATACATTTAAAAACGGCGTCCGTATTCCCTGAGTTACGATCGCAGTGCCATAAGCGCCTGTTCCGATAATTCCAACATTCACGCAGTCTTTCTTACGGAATTTGTTGTACAGATGGTGGTAAATCATTTTGAAACTCCTTTCTTAACGGTGTACTATATTTGGCTTTCGGTTAAAGTATATAAAAAGCAGATTGTTTTGTACAATTATTTATGGTAAAATGACAATGCCAAAATGGAATGATGAAAACAGCTGCGTGCCGGATTCAAGCGGAACGGGAACCATTAAGATAACAGGGGGAAACTACATGCGTGATATTGACTGGAAAATTATTGTGACACTGTATGACTGCAAGAATGTGACAAAGGCCGCTAATATGCTGTATATGAGCCAGCCTACGCTTTCCAAAAACTTAAACCGCATTGAAGCGGAGCTGGGAGATAAGATCATAGAACGTTCAAATAAAGGCGTAGTATTTACTGAAAGCGGAGAATATCTTGCTATGCAGGCAGTAGAAATTACAAAATTAATCTCAGAAACAATGCAGACGTATAAAGAAATGAGGCTTGGAAGCAAGGTACTGTCCATTGGTTCGGCTTCAAGTTTTGCGAGGTATGCCCTTCCGAAACTGATGAGCAGATACAATGATTTGAACAAAGAGAATGAGATTCATTATAATGTTCAGGTGATGACCAGCAGTGAAATTATAAGTATGGTCCAGAGGCAGGAATTAAAAATCGGATTTGTAAACGGGGACAGGGACTGGGATTCCAAAGTGCTTTGCTCTGTCGGGTACGGATATATTATTTCCAAAAATCCCTTGAAAATGGAGGATCTGCCACATCTGCCGATGATCTGCCATCACAGGGATGCATACTCGTTGAAAATTCTGAGCAACTGGTGGAGAGATCATTTTAAGACTCCCTTTCATGTGACATATACGGTTTCCGATATTGCTACGAGTCTAAAGTGGATCGCAGCAGGAATGGGCTATGGAATTATGTACAGTACGGCGCTGGGAGAGGACGAGCAGTTCTATAAAATTCCCATGGAAGATCTGAATGGGAACCCGGTTAAGCGCAGCACATGGATGATTTACCATCCAAATAATAAAAAGGACCAGACGATTAGAAAGTTCATCGATTTTGTAAGTTCCCTGTACCCGAATGAGGAAGAACAGCCAAGGAACTGAATCAGGAAAAATGAAAAAGCCATCTGCAACAGCACTCTTACGCTGCTGCAGATGCTTTTATCATTCCGTTCTGGAATGGACAAAAGTGCTAAAAGTCATTTTACGCCCCTGATGTTTGTTGTTAAAATGAACATATCACAAAAAACTGCAGTTTTAGTATGAAAACGGATAGACGAAACGATTGCCATAAAAAAGGAGGGTATATGAAAGCGTTTAAATGGAATGACTGCATGGCAAATATAATTCTGGGGGCAGGAATTGCTGCGTTTGGCGCACTGATTATTGGGATAGTAAAAACACAGAATTATACCATATGGGGCCGCGGGGGTCCGGGACAGGGGCTGTTTCCCATGATTGCAGGAGGGGGAATCATTCTCTGTGGGATCGGCGTTCTTATAGAAGCCATCCTCGGAAAAAGGAAGGCCCCAGACGGACAGGAGACGAAGATCATCGAGATCAAAAGCAGGGAATTATATAATTTCTGCGTCGTTCTGGGAATCGCCGTGATCGTGGTTTTGCTAAGCGAGGTATTGGGATTTATTCCGTGTGTTGCCGTAGCCATGGTGTTGTATACAAAATTACTGAGCGGTGAAAACTGGCTGAAAAGTCTAGTGATCGGAATTGGAATGGGTATCGTAATTTACTGTATTTTTGTACTGTTCTTAAAGGTTCATTTTCCAAAAGGATTACTTGGTATTTAAGGGGAGGAGGAAACTATGCAGTCATTGATTAACTTGGCAGGCGGATTTGCCGGAGCGTTAGAACCGCTTGTACTGCTTTATTGCTTTATTGGCGTGCTGAGCGGAATTATAATTGGGGCGCTTCCTGGATTGGGGCCGTCTACCGGTATTGCAATTTTACTTCCGCTTACTTATGGGATGAATCACACGGCAGGAATTGTCATGCTGGCAGGTATTTATTACGGAGCTATGTATGGCGGTTCGATCACTTCCATTCTGATTAATACTCCAGGGGACTCGGCTGCTGTTGTGACGACCTTTGACGGCCATCCGATGGCAAAAAACGGCAGGCCGGCGCAGGCTCTCGGCATGGCGGCTTTTGCTCCGTAATCGGAGGTACGATTGCCCTGATCGGATTCGTATTTCTGGCTCCCGTTATTTCTACATATGCTCTTGTATTTAGTTCTACGGAATACGCAGCGCTGTATGTTATGGGCCTTACGGCGATTGCAGGCATGACGGGAAAAAGTGTTACAAAAGCATTTATGTCCTGCATGCTTGGCCTGTTTGTAGGAACGATCGGCCTGGATGCGGTGAATGGAACCCAGAGATTTGTATTCGGCATTACCCCTCTGTACAGTGGAATCGACTTTATACCTGTAGCAATGGGGCTGTTCGGTATCGCAGAAATGATAGCGGTACGTGATGAAGATAATAAAATTCAGTTAAAAAGGGGAGATATCCGTTTCAGAAAACTGCTCCCCAGCAGGGAAGACTGGCACTTCAGCCTGCCACATATTTTCAGGGGATCGATTCTTGGCTTCTTTGTAGGCATTCTTCCAGGAGCGGGAGCTACGATCGCTACGTTCCTAAGCTATGACCTGGCGAGAAGAACGGGAAAAAGAAAAGAGAAGTTCGGCACGGGTATTCCGGAAGGAATTGCAGCGCCGGAGAGTTCCAACAACGCAGCCTGCATCGGCGCAATGATACCCATGCTTACTCTGGGGGTTCCCGGCTCCGGAGCAACGGCTGTTATGATGGGTGCACTGCTTATGTTTGAGATGACGCCGGGCCCCTTTCTTTTCCAGAAAAATGCAGAGTTTGCATGGAACCTGTGTGCGAGTCTGTATGTAGCGAATGTGATTATGCTGATTCTGGTCATCTTTGCCCTGCCGCTGTTCATTCAGATTATAAAGGTAAAAGGAGGAATTCTGAATGCAGTTGTCATGGGATTCATTCTGGTCGGCGCTTATGCGATGAACAATTCACTGTTTGACGTAGGTATTGTGATCGTTTTCGGCGGCATCGGATACCTGTTTAAAAAACTGGAGATACCGGCGGCGCCTATGATACTGGCACTTGTGCTGGGCAACAATCTGGAAATCACATTTCGGCAGGGAATGACGCTTGTACACGGCAGCGTACTTGCGTTTATCAGCAGGCCTCTTACGGCAGCCATTTTATTGATAGCATTAGGGCTGGCTTTCGGAAAACCAATCGGAAATTTAATTAAGAAATTAATGGTCAGAAATCAGGCGGCGGCCTGAACACATAAAAAATAAATCAAATACAGGAGGATTTTAAAATGAGGAAAATGTTATTCGTTATGCTTTCTATGGCAGTATTGGGATTGACAGCATGTTCAGGGAACAGCAGCACTCCTTCAGCAGGCACAGAAGCAAAAAAAACAGATACGCAGGCGGCAGAATCAGACAGCGGAGAAGATAGCGGAGGCTGGGTTCCGAAGGATGATATTGAATTTATTGTAGGGAACAGCGCCGGAGGCGGTGCGGATCTTTTTACAAGAGAAGTGGTTTCCATCATAGATCAGTATAAAATGTGTCCTACCAACATTACGGTAGTAAATAAGCCGGGGTCTTCTCACGTAGCCGGCTATACATATCTGCTGGATCACGGTGACGATTACCATCTGGATGTTACGTCGGCCAGCTTTTTTACGCAGCCGGTATCTGGAAACTCGCCGTTTAAATTTGAAGATTTTTCCTATGTAGCGATGCTCTGTAAGGATCCGAACCTGCTTTTTGCCGCAAACAACGCCCCGTTTTCTGATTTTGACGGCATGATTGAATATGCGAAATCAAATCCGGGAGCCGTTTCTGCAGCAGGCTCCAGCGCCTATTCCGACGATGCAATTCTGTGCAATATGATCCAGAGCACGTGTGGAGTTGAACTTAATTACGTGACATATGAGAGCGGAGCAGATGTGCTGGCAGCCGTTATGGGCGGCCATGTACAGCTTGGGATCTTAAATCCTGCGGAGGTTGGTGATAATATCACGGCTGGAAATGTAAAGCCCATTGTTGTCAGCGCAGAAAAAAGAGTGGCTATGGATGGAATGGAAGAAGTGCCTACCTTTAAAGAAGCTGGAGTAGACATTGAACACGAGCAGCCAAGAGGATTTGTAATGTCTAATAAAGCAAGTCAGGAAGCGGTTCAGTACTATGCGGATCTGCTTGGGAAAGTTGCAGAGACACCAGAGTGGAAGGAATACTTACAACAGCAGTGCATGGAAGAAGAGGTCTATCTGGCAGAGGACTGGGAAAAAGTAGCAAAGGGCCATTATGTAGAGGTCTATACAGAATATGTGGGAAGGATTCTGGCAGATACAAATAATTTAAAATCTGATCTTACGATGGCAGATGAAAATGAGGAGTGATGGAAGAATGGAGCTTACGACATACAGGCCGGTGATCGGTGTAATCATGGGAGATGCAGCTGGTATAGGTTCAGAGATTATTGCAAAAGCGGCAGAAGAAGGATCTTTGACAAAAGAGGCAAGGCCGGTAATTATAGGAGATTACAGGCAGCTGGAAAGAGGAATGGAAATTGCAGGCGCGGACTTTCCGGTAGAAGTAAAAGATACCATAGAAGAAGCGGTAAAATATGCATCGGAGGACAAGGGAATTGTCATATATGATACGAAATTTCTGGATGCGTATGCAGTGAAACTGGGAGAGCTGAGCGCTGAATGCGGAAAGGATGAGGCAGAAAACATGGCGCTTGCCGTCAAATTCTGCCGGCTGGGACTGATCGAAGGCTTCTGTTTCGCTCCCAACAATAAAAGTGCGCTGAAAATGGCTGGTTATCATTTAAGCGGAATGGTGGATTTCCTTGCAGAAATGTTTGAGTATAGGGGAATAAAAGGAGAAATCAACATCAACGGAGCGGCCTTTAACGCCAGAGTAACCGGTCATATCCCGGCAAAAAATGTTTCTGCGGCGCTTTCTGTTGAAAAAATACTGGATACGCTCCATATGAGCTATGATACGGTGAAACGGTTTGGAATTGAAAAGCCCAGGGTTGCGGTGGCGGCACTGAATCCTCATGGAGGCGAGAATGGAACGTGCGGTACAGAAGAAATAGATATTATTGCCCCGGCAGTGGAAACGGCCAGAAAAGAAGGGATTGATATTACAGGGCCGCTGGCAGCGGATACGTTATTCGGCCAGCTGTTTGCAGGAAAATATGATCTGGCGCTGACGATGAGTCATGACCAGGGACAGATTGCATTTAAATTAATCAATTTTGACAGGGTGGTTACGATTTACGGGGGGATTCCATATCCCGTAGGAACCGGAGCCCATGGCACGGCCTATGATATTGCCGGAAAGGGAGTCGCAGGACACCGTGCATACGTGACGGCATACAATATTGTGGTTCAGATGTGCAAAGTGGCTGCAGCGAAAAAATGTCAGGAACAGGACTGAAAGAAGGAGGAAGATCATGAAGCTGTGTTACCCGGTAGCCACTCCAGATTCCAATGTTTCACTAATGGCTTTTTGGGGTGAGAAACAATTTGAGAATAATGTAAAAGCAATTGCAGAAATCGGTTATCAGGGAGTAGAACTTCTCGTACGGGACGGCAGCCAGGTCGATGAGGAATACATCAAATCCATACTCGCCAGGTATGGTCTGGAAGCGGCTGCGGTTGGAAGCAGCCCTATTTTTACACAGGAAAAGCTGACTTTGGCCAATAAAGATCCGGAAAACAGGAAGCTGGCTCTGGAACGGGCTAAGGCGGGAATCGATTTCGCATCTTCTTTTAAAGTTCCTTACTGTATTGGGAAGTTCAGAGGTAATGTGGATGAGGCCGCGGCAGGCAGCACCATGGCGGACCTGACAGAGACGTTAAAGGCGATCGCGGAATATGCGGCGGAAAAGGAGGTGACTGTTTTGCTGGAACCTCAGAGCGCACCTGGGATCAACAACCTGCATACGGTGGGAGAAGTCCTTGCGAAAACAGTGGAGATCGGTGCAGAAAATATTGGCCTTCTTCTGGATATGTTTCATATGGATATCGCAGAAATATCCATGTGCGCGGCTGTCGTTCAATCAGGAAAACGAACATGTTTTATTCATGCTTCCGAAAATAAGAGGCTGCCGGTCGGCACAGGAAGGCTTTCTGTCAGCGATATGATAGAGATGTTAAAAGTGACTGGTTATAATGGCTATATTTCTGTGGAAGTGCTTCAGAGGCCGGACAGTTATACGGCTGCAAAAATATCGTACCACACATTAAATTACTGGATGAACCGATAGGAGGATGAAAATGTCAATAAAAGAAAAATTAAAGAAAGGCCAGAAAATTTCCGGCGTCATGATTCGGATTGTACGGAATCCGGCGCTGGCGTATCTGGCAAATAACGGCGGCCTTGATTTCGTTATGTATGATTGTGAGCACAGCGATTATAATATGGAATCCCTTCACGATCTGTTTCTTATGGGCAATGCGTTAGGACTGGAAGGCTGGTAAGAGTCCCAAACGGAACAAAGGAGTGGATTTCTCGCGTACTGGATCAGGGGGCTTCCGGCGTTATGGTGCCAATGATTGAAACAAGAGAGCAGGCAGAAAACCTTGTGTTCTATTCAAAGTATCAGCTGTAGGGGGAAGAGGATTTTCTGGGGGAATTGCTCACTGCGGTTATAAAGGCGGCAGACATGCGGATGTCATGCAGGCCGCAAACGACAGAGTGATAGCAATCGCACAGATTGAAACAAAGAAAGCAGTGGAACATATCGAAGAAATTGCCTCTGTGGAAGGGATCGATGCACTTTTGATCGGTCCGAACGACCTTTCAGTTTCATTGGGAATTCCAGGCGATCTGATGAACCCCATTGAGCTGGAAGCGATTTCAAAGGTGGCTGAAGCGTGTAGGAAATACGGGAAAAATTTCGGACTTCATGCAGGCGAAGGCATGCTGCGTAAGTTTGCAGATGATCTGACGCTTGTGATGTGTGGCACTGACACAGATATTATAACGAAAGGATTTGCAGAAACAGCAGAGATGGTAAAAACACTGTAAAATCCTGAAATAATAGAAATAAAATGAAAAAGAGCTCTCAATCCTGGGTACATATCAAATACCGGGGCTGCGGGCTCTTTTGCAATGATCTCAGTGTTTTAAAATGTATACATTTTATTGTTTATTTATCACAAAAATAACTGTAGAATATGCTGAAATACGTCAAAACATAAAAAATGTATTGATTTACTGACTTAAAAATGGTATATATGAAATATAATGTATATAATTTTAATGTTAAACACGCTAAAATATCTAAAATGTATATATTTTAGGAGGTAAAATGGAAAACAAAGAAGTATTGGTAGACTATGCGGCCAAGGAGCTGAGAAAGAAGATTTTAGATGGAACCCTCAAGCCAGGCCAAAAACTATGTGAAAGGGAGATGATAGAGGAATTGAAAGTAAGCAGAACACCGTTGCGAGAGGCTTACCGTGTTCTGCAGTCGGAAGGGCTGTTGAAGCATATTCCGCAGAAAGGGGTGGTAGTAGCAGATGGATTAAATGAAGAGGAAATCATCGATATGATGTATGTGCTGGGTGTCCTGCTCCAGGAGGCCAGCAGACTGGCGGCAATCAATGCGGCAGACGATGAACTGCAGCAGCTTTTAGAGGTTCAGGAAACGATGGAAACGATGGAATTTGACCAGGATATGGCGAACGAACTGGATCAGAAATTTCATATTCTTGTGGCGAAAGCATCACATAACAGTACGATTTTATCCTACGTAAAGGACATTTACGGACGAGAGAAGAGAATCCTGTATGCAATTGGATTCAGAAGAGAAAGATATGTGATTTCCATCAGGGAACATAAAGAGATTTTGAGTGCAATTGCGATGCATGAACCAGATCAGGCGGCTAACTGCAACAAAGTCCACTTTGCAGCTTCATTAATATCCAACAGGAAGAAGATCAGAGAATTCAATGAAAGCTTAAATAATAAGTAATAAAGAAAAAGAGGCCATTACAGGATGCGACCCGGTAATAACCTCAGTGATCAAAATACCGTCAAGTATTCAGACTAATTCTATTTTAGAGAGATTGGAATCTATTGTCAAGCCTTAGTATAAAGGAAAAGGGTGAAGTAAATGAAAAAAATAATAAGTATTCTATTAACGATATCGTTTCTATTCACAGCAATGACAGGGTGCGGCCAGACGGCAGAAAAGAGTTCCGAACAGAGCCAGGAGGTTCAGAGCAGCGGGGGAAACGGCAGTGTGGCAAAAGACAGTGAAACACAAAGTAAAACGGATGTATGGCCGAAATTTATTACAATTCTGGGAGCGAGTTCAGGCGGAAACGCGATTCTGTCGGTCAGCGCGATTGCACAGGTAGTTTCCGAACATGTTCCATCAACCGTGACGGCACAGGTAACAGCAGGTTCCAATCAGAATGTCTTATTAATGGAACAGGGAGAAGGGCAGTTCGCATGGGGAGACGGTTATCTGATTTATACAGCGCATAACGGGCTGGAATCTTACGAAAATGACCCGGTCGAATTGGGAATGTGTCAGGTGATGAACTACAGTAAGACAATTGTACAGCTGGCGGTCAGGAAAGGTTCGGGTATAAAGAGTATACAGGACTTGAAAGGGAAAAAGGTGGTTGTAGGCGCTGCCGGAAGCGGTACGGAAGCGATGAGCAAACGAATTTTTGGAAATCTCGGTCTGTATAAAGATGGAAAATACGACTTTGAAGCGGAATACAGCGGTGTCTCAGAAGGCTGCGATCTGATCTCAAATGGTCTGGCAGATGCAATTTTAATCGGCGGCTCCATCCCATTTACTAATTTTACTGAAATGTTTATTAATGAGAAAATAGAGCTGATCGGCTTTACGGAAGATGAAGTGAAAACACTTGTGGATGCAAACTGCGGATATATGGCAGGAACAATTCCGGCAGGCTCTTATGATGGCAAAGTCGGAGAAGAACTTCTGACTGTTGCTTCTACAGGAGGCCTGATCTGCCGTGAAGATCTTCCGGAAGAACTGGTTTATGAATTCGTTAAGACTGTTTGTGAGAACTGGAGCGAACTGGAAGAATATCACGATATATTTAAACAGACATCACCGGAAGAGATCGGACTGGCTAATGAAGAATGGGCACCTCTTCATCCAGGTGCTAAAAAGTACTATCAGGAAAAGGGATATCTGAAATAAACGGATAGCAGAATAATCTGGGGGATAAATATTTGGACGATTTAAGAGATACGAATGGAGAAAAAAAGATAATTGATGAAGAAACACAACAGGAACTATTAGATAAATTTGACAGGGATTCCGTTGTTGAAAAAACAGACGGCGGAAAACTGGGTTATATAACGGATGCAGTCGCAGCATTTATGTCGCTGTATATTATATATACGTGCGGATTCGGAGCCCCGGAAGCGATGCTGCATCGCGCAACGTTTATGCTCATGTGTCTGCCTCTTGTTTTTCTGATTTATCCCGCGAAAAAATCAAACAAAGGTTTCCCTCCAAAATGGTATGACTATGCAGCGGCAGGCGTTAGTATTGCCATATGCCTCTATATGATGATTCAACATAATGCGATTATTCAGAGAAATGCAATGGCTACCTCGTTTGAAAAGTACCTGTTTGCAATCGCTGTTCTGGTGATTCTGGAAGCAGTGAGAAGAGTTGCGAGTTTAGGGATGGTCTGCATAATCGGCGTTTTCCTCGCATATGCCTATGTTGGCAAATACCTTCCCGGTGTTTTCGCTCATCCTGGAATTACATTTGGAAGAATGGCCTCCTACCTCTTGCTGACGGCTGAGGGTATATTTGGAAGTACCGTAGGTACGGCAGCCGGTATGGTGGGGCTGTTTATTATATTTGCTTCGTTTATGGAAAAAACAGGAGTCGGGCGCTTCATAAATAATTTTGCATTTTCTTTGACAGGATCAAGCGCAGGCGGTCCGGCTAAAGTATCGGTAGTAACCAGCGCGCTGTTTGGGACAATCAGCGGCAATGCGGTCAGCAACGTCGTGACTACGGGAGCATTTACCATACCGCTTATGAAAAAGACAGGATATCAGAGTGAATTTGCAGGTGCGGTTGAAGCGGTGTCCTCAACAGCCGGTCAGCTCATGCCGCCTATTATGGGAGCCAGTGCGTTTATTATGGCTGACATCACGGGAATCGCGTATTCAAAGATCTGTATTGCAGCGATTGTCCCGGTACTGCTGTACTATGCAGGCTGTTTTACGATGGTACATTTGCGGGCAAAAAAGCTTGATTTAAAAGGATTGCCAAAAGAAGAACTGCCAAAACTCAGGAATGTAATTTTAAAAGAGGGATATTTAGCCATTCCATTTATTTTTGTAGTGACTATGCTGATGATGAGATACACCGTTACATTTGTAGGATTTCTGGCAATACCTTTGTGTGTTATCATTGCTGCATTAAAAAAGGAAACGAGATTAAATATTAAAGACATTATTGGAATTCTGGCTATTTCGGGAAAAAGGCTGCTGTCGATCGGGGCCGTGTGCGGCGGAATCAGCATGATTATGGCGGTATGCAATCTGACGGGAATCACACAGACACTGAGTAGTATGATTATTAAGCTGGCAGGTGGAAACTTTTTTATAACTCTTATTTTAATCGCAGTGATCTGCATTGTGATGGGAATGGGGCTTCCGACGGTATCTGTATATATGCTTCTGTCAACAGTAGCGGCACCTGCATTAATTATGGGCTTTGATGTGCCTGTATTGGCAGCGCACTTTTTTGTCTTCTATTTCGGCCTTTTGGCAAATGTGACGCCTCCGGTGGCAATACCGGCGTATGCGGCGGCTGGACTGGCGGATTCAAATCCTTCAAAAACAGGATGGCAGGCGTTTCGGCTGGCATTGGGCGGATATCTGGTGCCGTTTATCTTCATCGTCTCGCCTGACCTGTTATTCATTCATCCTACATACAAAACAGCTGTTACGATTTTAACATCTATCGCAGGAGTCGTACTGCTCAGCAGCGCGGTGGAAGGATGGCTGATGACTAGGATGAAGCTGCCGCAGAGAGTGCTTGCAGGAATTGTTGCGGCTTTGATGGTGGTGCCAGAGTCCATAACAGATATAATAGGAATTGTCTTTTTGTGCATTTTGATTTTTGTACAAGTGAAAGAAAGGAATGTAAAAATCAGTGAATACGTATAAAGAAAAAAAGCAGCCGTGGTATAGAAATACATATAGATGGGCTCAGACAAATTTAACAGAAATTGATGCCAGAGACTGCGACCTTAATACATGGAAAGAGTTCTGGAAAACAAATGAAATACAGGGAATCGTAGTAAACGCAGGAGGAATTGTAGCGTATTATCCCAGCAAAAATCCAAATCAATACCGTTCGAAGTTCCTGGGAGATCGGGATTTGCTGAAGGAATTCTGCGATGCAGCAAAAGAGGCGGAAATTGTTGTTTTAGCACGTATGGATATTAACAGAGCGACGAAAGAGGTTTACGAGGAGCACCCGGAATGGTTTGCTACTGACAGAAACGGAAAACCCTATAGGGCGGGGGAACGATACATTGCCTGTTTAAACAGTGGATATTATAAAGAATATATACCTGAATTGATGAGGGAAATTATAAGAGAGTATCATCCCAATGGGATCACGGATAATTCCTGGTGGGGGGCCAGTCCGAAGCAGATCTGTTACTGCGATGCATGTAAAAAAAGCTTCCGGGATTACTGTGGGTTTGACCTGCCTCAGAAAGCAGACTGGACTGACAGAAGGTACAGGCAGTGGATTCAGTGGAGTGTCGAATGCCGTATGAAAAACTGGGAGCTATTTAATGAAGTAACACAGAAAGAAGGGGGAGAGGACTGCCTGTGGCTAGGTATGGTAAATGCAAATCCCATGTCGGATCACGGCATGTTCAGTGATCTGCAAAAGATTGCAGAACGGTATGGTCGATGCATTATGACGGATCATCAATGCAGAGAAGAAATCGGCGGATTTGAACAGAACAGTATGAATGGTATGCTGCTGCACTCCCTTGCAGGAGATGAATCACTGATACCGGAAAGCATGGCCAACTATAACCGCGGACGTTATTTCATACGGAGAGCGGCCAACCCACCGGAGGAAACAAGAACCTGGATGCTGGAAGGCATTGCCGGAGGTCTATCACCTTGGACACATTTTATCGGGGGAGTACAGGAGGACAGGCGGATTTATGGTACATGTACGCCTGTGATGAAATGGCATAAAAAAGCAGAAAACTTTCTATATGGCCGTCAGCCTGTATTTCGAGTGGGTCTCGCATGGAGCCACGATAATATAAGGTTTTACGGAAAAGACAGAATTTCTGATGTATGTGAACTGCCCTGGAGAGGATTTTCCGGAGCCATGATAAAGGGCAGA
Organism: Clostridium sp. AM58-1XD; assembly: GCF_003464085.1. GTDB lineage: Bacteria > Bacillota > Clostridia > Lachnospirales > Lachnospiraceae > Lachnoclostridium_A. Next base: position 17,187 of record NZ_QSDR01000013.1, on the reverse strand, counting down.
ATTCTATTTTCACCAATACACTGTAGCCAGATCGTAAAAAATATGGATAAAATAGATGTCCTTGTTATGCCGGATGTGGCAGTGCTTACTGACGACCAGATTGATCAGGTTATAGAGTTTTATAAATCAGGCAAGAGCCTCGTCGTTACAGGAGCAACAGGGGAATTAGATGAGTTGGGATATCAAAGAGAGAGAAATCCGGTCATGGAACTGCTGGGAATTGAGAAAGAGAATACGGTTCATGATGTCAAACTTCAGGGAGGATATACATTTAATACGATTGATAATTATGACCTGCACAATTACATGAGGCTTGATAACAAATCGCATGAAATTTTAAAAGGATTTGAAGATACTGACATTATTACGATATCCGGACAGGTTTATAAGGTGAGATCTGTCGGCGGCCTTGAGACGGTGACGACTTATATACCGGAGTTTCCGACTTATCCGCCTGAAATAAGCTATATGGAAGACGATAAAAGATCCACCGATTTTCCTGTTATAATGGCGGGAATGAGCCCTTATGGCGGAAGAGGTGTTTATATTTCCGCCGATATTGACAGACGATATGGCTATGCTAAAATTCCGGATCATGGCAAGCTGCTGGGCAGCTGTGTAAAGTGGGCAGCAGGCGGCACAGGTGTTTTTGAGTCGGAAGGAGAAGGATATATCGACTGTAAGATGTATCGACAGGAAGAACGGTGGATTCTCCAGCTGATTAATTTGTCTGGTTTGAATATGTGGCCTGGATATGCAGAAGAACACTATTCAGTTGGTCCAAATCAGTTTAAGATATATGTCGGAGAGCAGAAGGTCAAACGGGTTTATAAGATGGTAGAGGATGGTGCAGTTGAATTTGAACAGAAGGATGGCTGGATTGTATTTCAGATAGAAAATTTGAGTGTTCATGAAATGGTAGTGATAGAATAATAAAAAGAGGGGATCGCAAGAGTAATAGCAGACTTGCGATCCCTTCTTTTTGCTTTTTTACAGGAGGTTTTCAAACGTAAGCCAGACACAAAAAAATAGGCTAATATTATCCAAACACGGATAATATAAACTGATAATTTGATGATAACTGGATGAAAAATAGCAAAAATAATAAAAATGTATTTACTTTCAGATTTCTGTGTGTTAATATCGAAATAGAAAACGTTTTCGGAAAACCTTTTCTATAACTGGGCCAATGCTGCATGAGAGGAATAAAAATAGAGAGACAGGAACGGTTTATAGAGAATATGAGGAGATAGGAGGTCTTGACGTGGAACAGCAAACGATTTTGCTGAAGGCTGAAGGAATTACGAAACGCTTTGCCGGAATGACAGCTCTCAATAAGGTTCAGCTTACGGTGTATCCCGGCAAGGTAAACGTACTCCTGGGAGAAAATGGTGCTGGAAAATCCACACTTGTAAAAATAATTTCAGGGGTTTACATCCGTGATGAGGGCGATCTCTGGCTCAACGGAGAAAAAGTTGAATTTGCAAATGTAAAGGAAGCACAGAAAGCTGGAATCAGTATTATACACCAGGAGCTTAATATGCTTCCTGAACGCACCATTGCCCAGAATATTTTTCTCGGACGTGAACCGATGAAAACAGGAGGGATTGTGGACTATAAGAAAATGGTCATGGAAAGCAGAAAGCTTCTGAATAACCTGGGCCTGGATTTAAACCCGAATTCCCTCGTTAAAAATCTAAGCATCGCTCAGCAGCAGATGGTTGAAGTTACGAAAGCGTTGTCTTTCAATTTAAAGCTGCTGATTATGGACGAACCAACCTCCTCTTTAACTAAAAATGAGATTGACAAGCTCTTTGAAATTGTAGACAGGCTGAAATCCCAGGGAATCGGTATTATTTACATATCACACAGGATGGATGAATTGCTCCGGGTAGGGGATCAGATCACAATTATGCGGGACGGTGAGTACATTGACTGTGTCGATACGGATCATATTGATATGGATGAGGTGGTCTCCAAAATGGTCGGCCGTAAAATTGAAAAACTTTACAATCGCCGGTGGAATGAGCCGGGAGCTGTCGTTCTAAGGACGGAGAGTCTATGTGGAATCCGCTTACGCAATGTGAACATTGAGGTCAGAAAGGGAGAGATCGTTTCTCTGTCCGGGCTTGTAGGAGCAGGACGGACGGAAGTTGCAAAAGCCATATTCGGTTACGACCCTGTCACCGGAGGAAAATATTTTTTCAATGGAAAAGAAATTACAAGACCAACTCCTAAAAAGAGCGTGCGAATGGGAATGGCTTTCCTGCCGGAGGACAGAAAGAACGAAGGGCTTCTCCTGAGAAAATCCATTAAGGAGAACGTAGTCAGCGCCGGCCTGTTCAAATTCTTTCCCAAGGGACTTCTGAATGACCGAAGAGAGGCGGAGATTGCGGAGAGGTACAGAAATGAGCTGAAGATCGCGACTACCGGTGTAGAGAAACTGGCAGGTGAATTGTCAGGAGGTAATCAGCAGAAGGTGGTTATCGGAAAATGGCTGGCTACCGGTAATCAGTTTTTTATTTTCGATGAACCGACCAGAGGGATTGACGTAGGGGCTAAGGCAGAAATTTACCAGCTTCTGGATCACCTGGCAGCCGAGGGGGCAGCTATTCTGATGATTTCTTCCGAAATGAATGAAGTAATTGGTTTAAGCGACAGGGTGTATGTGATGTATGAAGGAGAAATTATGGGCGAATTCAGCCATGAAGAAGTATCTCAGGAAGCAATTGTTGCGAAAAGTGTGGGAGGCGTAAAGGCAGCTAAGAAAGGATAAGATGGAAGGAGGGATTCAGCATGAATAGATTCATAAACAATAGAGCCGCCGCATTTTTTAAAAGGTTTAACATTCCAGGGATGGCTTACAGCACGGCGTTGTTTTTTCTGTTTTTCGGCTTCCTGACAGGCTGGAGAATCGCCGCACCGGCCAATGTGCTTCTGATTCTACGCAACTCAGCAGTTCTGATACTGGCATCGATCGGTATGAACATGGTCATTCTGGTTTCGCAGGTGGATATTTCCATCGGTCCGGTTATGTCTTTGGCAGGGGCGGTCGTTGCGGTTGTGCTGAACGCCGGTTTGGGGCTGGCGCCTTCCATACTGTCCGGACTTGTGGTCGGAATGGCAGTAGGACTTCTCAACGGGATCCTGATTGCGGTTTTTCGTTTTGACTACTGGATCACTACGTTTGCTACAATGGGAATTTGCTCCGGACTTGCCCTTGTCGTTGCGGATGGCGGGACGGTACCGATTTCAAACAAGACGTTTAACTGGCTGGGAAATGGGAAAGTGGGTGGTATTTATGTGATGATTTACATAACTGCCGCCGTTGTTGCCGCTGTCATTTTCGTGCTCCGCAGGACGAAATTCGGTTACAATATCTACTCTATCGGAGGTTCGGAGATATCAGCCAGGCTGAACGGCCTGAATGTGGTTAAAAACAGAATCCTTGTATTTATATGCAGCGGATTTTTTGCCGCGGCGGCGGGAATCATTCTCTCCGCTATGAGCAGTTCTGCCAATCCCATAGGCGGCGCAAATTATTCATTCGATGCGATGGCCGCCGTTATCATAGGAGGAACTACATTTGAAGGAGGACGAGGTTCCCTGGCTGGAACGGTATTTGGTGCGCTTATGCTTCGCATTTTGTCCAACGGACTTGGGTGCATGAGCGTTCCCGCCACCTGGCAGAGGCAATTATAGGCTTTGTCATTGTTGCAGTGCTGGTAGCCGATGCCATCAGTACAAAACATCGCAAAATCAGAGATTCCAGGAGGGTGTATGCAAGATGAAAGCTGTTAAGAAAATGCTCTCTCAGTATTCAAGAATTTTACTGCTTTTATTAATCGTTGCGGTACTGGCCATGCTGAAGCCGGAAGCATTTTGGAATTGGGGCAATATTACAACCGTCATTTTCCAACAGGCACCATTTACCATGCTTATGAGCTTTGGGATGACCCTGGCTATTATCACAAAAGGAATTGATAAATCGATGGGTTCCATTCTTGTGCTCAGCAATGTGATTGCAGCGACAATTGTGAAAAATAATCAGATTTTTCTCGGGATCACGACTGCATTGCTGATCGGCATTATCTGCGGGGTCTGCAACGGGCTGCTGATTACGAAAGCGGGAATTCCGCCTTTGTAGCTACATACGGCGTCGATTTTATTACACTCGGCCTGGCATATGTTTATACGGGCGGCGTATCGATCTACGGGTTCAGTGACGGTTTTAGAAAAATCAGCACATTTTCCATTGCAGGGGTTACCAGTCTGGCAGTCATAACCTCGTGATTCTATGGGGACTTCAGTTTATGATGAAACGCACTACATTCGGCCGGGGAATTTACTCTACGGGAACGAATTTCGGCGCCACCGTACTGACCGGTATTGATGCAGAAAAAACCATCATTATTGTATATATGATAAATGGCATTCTGGCCGCTGTAACGGGTATTCTTTACATGGCGCGTCTGAACGCAGCAGATCCTGGAATCAGCGGAAACTTTACGCTGGACTCTATCGCAGCGACTCTGATCGGTGGCAATTCTTTCATCGGCGGAGAAGGATCTATTGGAAATGCGGCAATAGGGGCCATGATCATCGTATTTATACGCAACGGAATGAATATTCTTGGCGTTGCCACGACGTGGCAGCAGGCGGCAATTGGCTTCGTAATTCTGGCGTCTATTGGGCTGGAGGCATGCACGAGGATTTTAACAAATAATAAAAACTGATGTAGTTTTGGATGGGAGGATTTCTATGAAGAAGGTCACAGTAGTTGCAACATTATATTTGGCAGCTGTTTTGTCTCTCACCGGCTGTACCGGTTCCACAGGATCAGGGTCAGACGACGTGAACGGGCCTGAGACGGCCCAAGCGGAGAAAACGGAACAATCTGAGCAGAAAACAGAGGATAAGGCCCTGGAAAATGCGGCAGAGAGCAAAGAAGAGAGCCGCAGCGTTACTTTTGTTCTCAAAAATCTGGTCAATCCTTTTTGCGTTACGGTGAAGGAAGGAGCAGAACAGGCCGCCCGGGACAACAACATCAATCTGACGGTTCTTACACCGGTTCAGGGAGACAACAACGAGGAACTGATGCAGCTGACAGAACAGGCGGTAGCCAGTGGGGATTGCGATGTTCTGGTGGTATTTCCGTCTGACTCTATCGGCATTATTCCGGCGGTGCAGAAGGCTTATGACGCTGAGATACCTGTAGTAATTCTCAATACCGCGATTAAAAGCGAGGAAAAAATATGGGAAACGTTCGTTGCATGCAAAGACTGGGAAATCGGGCGAGCCTGCGGCGAAGCTCTGGTGGAGCGAATGGATTACAAAGGAAACGTCATTTTGATAGAAGGCGTAACAGGTGCGCAGATTTCCATTGACCGGATCGGCGGAGCCAGAGAAGTAATTGAGAGTTATCCGGATATGAAAGTCGTGGCTTCCCAGCCGGCAGATATGAACCGGGCAAAAGCAATGGAAGTGATGCAGAATCTTCTGCAGGCTCATCCGGATGTGAACGGGGTATGGGCAATTAATGATGAGATGGCATTAGGATGTGTAGAAGCGATTGCAGCAGCGGGAAAGAGTGATCAGATTATTATCGGCGGCTGTAATGGGGATACGGAAGGGCGCAATGCTCTGAAAGAGGGAAAACTGGCCTTTGACTGTGATATTTCTCCGTTTAATCAGGGATATCAGGCAATTTTAGCGGCTGCAAAGATCATAGACGGTGAAGAAGTGGAGGAGAGAATCGTAACCGATATGCGCATTCTGGATATGAACCATGCAGACGAGGTGATTCAATAATCTGGTATGCGACATTTTCAGAACAGATTGATAACTGATGGCTTATGTTTATAAATAAGGAGGTTTTACAATGAAAAGAAACGTGATGACCGCTGCTTTATGCATAACCATGGTTGTGACGCTCTCGGCCTGTTCCAATTCCGGGAAATCGTCATCCGCTGCTGATTCTCAGCCTGCCGGCACATCTGCGCAGGATACGGAAAAGGAGGCAAAACCGTCAGAAGGAGGCCGTAATGTAACGCTCGTACTTAAAAATCTGATTAATCCATTCTGTGTCACGGTGAAAGAGGGGGCGGAACAGGCTGGGAAGGATAACGACCTGAATCTGACGATTCTTACTCCTGTCCAGGGGGATAATAATGAGGAACTAATGCAGCTGACAGAACAGGCGGTAGCCAGCGGTGAATGTGACGCCCTAATTGTTTTTCCGTCTGACTCCATCGGCATCGTACCGGCAGTGCAGAAAGCTTATGACGCAAATATTCCCATTGTCATACTCAATACGGCGATCAACAGCAGGATACCATATGGGAAAGTTATGTGGCATGTGAGAACTGGGAAGTCGGACGTGCCTGCGGTGAAGCACTGGCAAAGAAAATGGGCTATAAAGGAAAGGTAATTCTGATAGAAGGCGTCACAGGTGCGCAGAACTCAATTGACCGGATCGGAGGAGCCAGGGAAGTTATCGAAAGCTATCCGGACATGGAGATTGTCGCTTCCCAGTCGGGAGATATGAACAGGGCAAAGGCCATGGAAGTGATGCAGAACCTGCTTCAGGCCCATCCGGATGTACAGGGAGTTTATGCTATCAATGATGAGATGGCTCTTGGATGTGTGGAGGCGATCGCGGCTGCAGGAAGGTCAGATCAGATTATTGTAGGTGGGTGTGATGGAAACGCAGATGCGCGTACCGCAATCCGGGACGACAAGCTGGCATTTTCCTGTGATTTAGTCCCATACGATCAGGGATATCAGGCGGTTGCGGCAGCAGCTAAAATCGTCAATGGGGAAGAGGTAGAAGAGCGAGTCGTCACTAAGATGCTGATTATCGATAAGGACAATGTAGATGAGACCGTAAATTAAAATAGCATTCCGCATATTCAAAATCCGGAACATACTTTCATATGTACCAGGTTCCTGTGAGAAGAATCACCCATATCTTCAGGAACCTGATATACTTGTATCGCAGGAGGTTTGATATGAAATGAGCTGTTTGACATTTCCACCGGCTGCTATTAGAATGAAAAGAAATTAAGCTGTGTCTGTCCGCCGCAGGCGAAAGCGGTGTACTCAGAAACCGGATTTTGAAAGGAGCGTGTAAAATGCAAAAAATAATTTGGATAAGAAGCAGTGCAAATGCCAAAAGTGTGAATGATGGGTTAGAAGAGGTGAATGAAGAGCTTAAACAGGGATGGAAAGTAAAATTAATATCAGCCTGTGCCGCCAATAGCATGAATTTTGGTCAGGCATATATTGTGCTGGAGAAAGAATAAACAGATGGAGAAAAGAGAATGCAGATCATAGACCTTTTGCTGCTGCTTTGTGTGGCTTTTGCCGCCGGGCTGGCAGCACGTAAAATTTATCGGGATAAAAAGTCGGGCAGATCCTGCTGCCAGGGCGGCTGTCAAGGATGTACTCATAGGAACAGCTGCGGCTCTAAAAAGGAAGAAAGAACAGAATAATCTGCCTGATTTTTACGCAATTGGGGAATTTCCCCATGAAATCATTACGAAGGCGGAACTGGCAGAAATGAGGGATATGAGTGAAAAATGAACAGGCATTACGGCCGATGACGATAAAAGATGTTGCTAAAAAAGCGAATGTATCAATAACCACAGTGTCGAGAGTTCTGAACAACAACGATTATTTTGTCAGTGAGCAGACAAAGCAGCATGTACTGGGAGTAATAGAAGAATTAAAATATCGTCCGAATGTGCTGGCCCGGGGACTGCACTCTTTTTCTACCATGACAGTTGGATTAATCATACAGGATATTACAAACCCCTACTATCCCAGAATTGTAAAAGGTGCGGAGAGCCGCGCACAGAAGTCGAAATACAGCATTATACTCGCCAATACACAAAGAAGCCAGGAAAAGATCACACAGTCCTTGAGAATTATGTGGGAAAAAAGGGTGGACGGACTGATTATGGTGGGAAGAAGCATCATTCGAAATGTGGAGAATTCCGCCTATTTTCACGAATCAGGAATGAAAGTAGTTGCGGTCGGAACGCCTGAAGATGAGAGCATCCATTCGGTACAGATTGACAATGTGGAGGCTGCCAGGCAGGCCTGTAAAGCTCTGATCTCACTGGGACATAAGAGAATTGCCATGATAGCCGGAACAGAAACATCTATATCTGCATTAGAACGGGAACGTGGCTACAGGAAGGCGATGGAGGAAGCGGGATTTCCTGTGCCTGACCAATATTTTGTACATGGAGATTTTACTGCAGAAGGAGGAAGGCGTGCGGCAGACGAACTGAATAAGCAGGGATTTGGAGGACGGGACGGAATTACAGCGGTATTCTGCCAAAACGATCTTATGGCTATCGGTGTCCTGAATGGTTTGAAGGCAAATGGTATCCGGGTTCCGGAAGAGGTATCGGTGATGGGATTCGACAATATACAGGCGGCAACGTTTGTAACCCCTGCGCTTACCACAGTTGCAGTGCCTGTAGCTGAGCTGGGTGAAAAGGCTATGGAAACTCTGGAGAGTTTGCTGAAAAACGAAGCGGCTCCTCTGGTACAGTATCTGCCCACCCATATTGAGTACAGGGAATCCGTAGGGAGATATACGGATCATGGAACATGAAAGATGGAACATGTATATATGGAAGGGGGATTTACGATGAAAGCAATGCTGCTGGAACAATTCGGGCAGCCTCTGCGCTACGGAGAAGTCCCGGACCCGGTTCCGGGATATGGAGAGGTGGTTCTGGACGTGGAAGCATGCGGCGTCTGTCATTCAGATTTAAAGATAATTTCCGGCATGCATCCGAACTGCGCACAAATCCGGCTGCCGTTTATTCCAGGCCATGAGGTGGTCGGAAGAGTAAGCGCGGCCGGGAGCGGGGTGAACGGCTGGAAAATTGGAGAGCGGGCCCTGGTTTCCATCTATATGGGCTGCACGACGTGTGACAGCTGCCGGGCTGGAATGGAACAGCTCTGTGAAAGTGATGAGCTGCAAATTATCGGATTCACGGAAAATGGAGGTTATGCACAGAAAATGAAGGTGCGGGCCAGAAATCTTGTTCCGATTTCAGATGAAATTCCGGCCGCAGAGGCCGCCGTCATTACAGATGCAGTGGCAACCTGCTGGAGGGCAGCATTTGAAGCGGCTAATATCAAAAGTGGGGAAAAGGCTCTCGTAATCGGTTTTGGAGGACTTGGAGTACACATGGCTCAGATCTTGAACAGCTGCGGCGTGGATGTAACAGTCTGTGAACCATGCAGAGAGAAGGTAACCATTGCCGGGGAGCTTGGGCTTAATCAGGTGTTTTGCGGATACGCAGAAGATTTGCCTGCGGATGAAACGTTCCATACAATATTTGATGTTACAGGAAAAATAACGAATTATAACGGAATATTATCTCATCTGAAAAGGCGGGGAAAATTTGTCATGGTGGGGTATTCGGTTAACAGTCCATCCCTTTTCTCTTCTGCTGCAGCGCATGTGAACGAACTGAGCCTGATAGGCACACGCGGTCATTCGGTAAAGAATCTGAAGGATGCCCTCAAAATGGTCGAGATGGGAAAGATTAAACCGATCATAGGGGCAGTCAATTCACTGGAAAATGCGAATGAAGTCTTACGTCAGCTGAACGATGGTGGGCATATATGCGGCCGTTTTGTTTTAATTCCATAAGTTCGATAGAAATGGGATGATAACATTTGTCTTTTTTAAGATTATTACTTCTGTATTTATATATTTATATTAAGGAAGGGATGCAGTCGATCAAATCGTAAAAAGCAGCCGGTACGGGGCGCAGCAAATATTACCGCAAGGTTTTATTTTGCTGAAGTTTTGTGCCGGCTTTTATTTTTAGAAGCTATTCGGTTGAAACGGATGAAAGGCGTTGCTACATATTATAATACATATTCCTCCGGCAAAGATTGAGCCGATAAAGACAGGAGCTGCGGCTACTATGCACTGCACCTGGAATATTTACAGCAGATATGGTAATTATTAAAGAAGGCGCCGTATATTTTATTTGGATACACGGCATAAGCCGCAATTTTAAAATGCAGCCGGAAAAATGGCCCTGTCTGCCGACATGGTAAGATGCTGATGAAATCTGTATAAAATGCAGGAAAAAAATAGATTTTTCAGCTTGACAGAAAAATGGAATCTGTATATAATAAGTAAGCGTGCATAAACGTAAGCGTTTTTTGTATGCAAAAATCACGCTGATTAAAAGCGCAACCACAGACAATATCACAGGAGGTGAAAAGAATGCCAACATTTAACCAGTTAGTTAGAAAGGGAAGACAGACTTCAGAAAAGAAGTCTACAGCACCGGCCCTTCAGAAAGGTTACAACTCTTTAAAGAAACGTGCAACTGATCTTTCTGCTCCGCAGAAGAGAGGCGTTTGTACAGCTGTTAAGACTGCAACTCCTAAGAAGCCAAACTCTGCTCTTAGAAAAATCGCCAGAGTTCGTCTTTCTAACGGAATCGAAGTAACAAGCTACATTCCAGGTGAGGGTCACAACCTTCAGGAGCATAGCGTTGTTCTGATCCGTGGAGGAAGGGTAAAAGACTTGCCAGGTACCAGATACCACATCATCAGAGGTACACTGGATACTGCAGGTGTTGCTAACAGAAAGCAGGCCCGTTCTAAATACGGCGCTAAGAGACCGAAAGACAAGAAATAATTCACGCAGTTCATGAATCATTTTTGGTGCCGGAAGACCGGTTGATATTGACCTGTGGGTTGCAGGATTATATAAATTGGAGAACCGAGCACGAAACATGCAGAAGGCTGGCCGAATCAGGCACAGTCATGTACGCCGGTGCATGACCGCACAGATTGGCGTGTCATGAAACAGGTGTTACACTTGAGCGTGAGTACCTGGGATTTAATAAAATGCGGACGCGCAGAGCGGAACGCAGGATGATTAAGGAGGGAAGTAACGTGCCACGTAAAGGACATACTCAGAAAAGAGAGGTTCTGGCAGACCCGTTATACAAGAACAAGGTTGTTACCAAACTGGTTAACAACATCATGTTAGATGGTAAAAAGGGTGTTGCTCAGAAAATTGTATACGGCGCATTTAACCGTGTTGCAGAAAAGACCGGTAAAGAAGCTGTAGAGGTATTTGAAGAAGCAATGAATAATATCATGCCTGTTCTGGAAGTAAAGGCAAAACGTATCGGTGGTGCTACCTATCAGGTGCCGATCGAGGTTAGGCCGGAGAGAAGGCAGACATTAGCACTTCGTTGGATCACTATGTTTTCACGCAAGAGAGGCGAGAAGACACAGGAAGAAAGACTGGCTAATGAAATTATGGATGCTGCCAACAACACAGGTGCATCTGTTAAGAGAAAAGAAGACATGCACAAGATGGCAGAAGCAAACAAGGCATTTGCTCATTACAGATTCTAATCGAATCTGTGATGCGGCGTAGGCCGTGTTTCGGAATAATAAGGAGGAAAATCCCTTGGCTGGAAGAGAATATCCATTAGACAGAACCAGGAATATTGGAATCATGGCTCATATCGATGCTGGTAAGACTACATTGACTGAGCGTATCCTTTATTATACTGGTGTAAACTATAAGATTGGTAATACTCATGAGGGTAATGCTACCATGGACTGGATGGCCCAGGAGCAGGAAAGAGGTATTACTATTACTTCAGCAGCTACTACCTGTCATTGGACTTTGGAAGAAAACTGTAAACCAAAGCCAGGTGCATTGGAACATCGTATCAACATTATCGATACTCCAGGACACGTTGACTTTACAGTAGAAGTTGAACGTTCCCTGCGTGTACTTGACGGTGCTGTAGGCGTTTTCTGTGCAAAGGGCGGTGTTGAGCCGCAGTCTGAAAACGTTTGGCGTCAGGCAGACACATACAACGTACCTAGAATGGCATTCATCAACAAGATGGACATTTTAGGCGCGAATTTCTATAACGCTGTAGATCAGATTCGTACCAGATTGGGAAAGAATGCAATCTGTCTGCAGTTACCAATCGGTAAGGAAGATGAATTCAAGGGAATCATCGACTTATTCGAGATGAAAGCCTACATCTATAATGATGAAAAGGGCGAAGATATCTCCATCGTAGATATTCCTGAAGATATGCAGGATGATGCAGAGCTGTATCATACTGAATTAGTCGAGAAGATCTGCGAACTGGATGATGATCTGATGATGCAGTATCTGGAAGGCGAAGAACCGAGCATTGAAGAATTGAAGAAAGTTCTTAGAAAGGGTACTTGCGAGTGTGCAGCAATTCCTGTATGCTGCGGTACTGCTTATAGAAATAAGGGCGTTCAGAAGCTGCTTGATGCAGTTGTGGAATTCATGCCTGCTCCTACAGATATTGCTGATATTAAGGGTACTGACCTGGAAGGCAACGAAGTGGAAAGACATTCTTCCGACGACGAGCCGTTCTCAGCACTCGTATTCAAGATTATGACAGACCCATTCGTTGGTAAACTGGCATACTTCCGCGTGTATTCAGGATCTTTGAACTCCGGTTCTTACGTACTGAATGCAACGAAGGGCAAGAAGGAGCGTGTTGGACGTATCCTTCAGATGCATGCAAATAAGAGACAGGAATTAGATAAGGTTTATTCCGGCGATATCGCTGCTGCAATCGGATTTAAGTTCAGCGGTACAGGTGATACCATCTGTGATGAACAGCACCCGGTTATTCTGGAATCCATGGAATTCCCAGAGCCTGTTATCGACATTGCAATCGAGCCTAAGACAAAAGCGGGACAGCAGAAGATGGGCGAAGCTCTTGCAAAACTTTCAGAAGAGGATCCGACCTTCCGTGCAAGAACAGATCATGAGACAGGACAGACAATCATTTCCGGTATGGGCGAGCTTCATCTGGAAATCATCGTTGACCGTCTGCTCCGTGAGTTCAACGTAGAAGCAAATGTCGGCGCTCCTCAGGTTGCATACAAGGAAACATTCACAAAGGCTGTTGATCAGGAATATAAATATGCAAAACAGTCCGGCGGACGTGGACAGTATGGACACTGTAAAGTTAAGTTCGAACCAATGGATGCAAATGCTGAGGAAGTATTCAAGTTTGAATCCAGCGTTGTCGGCGGTGCTATTCCTAAGGAATATGTTCCTGCAGTCGGCGAAGGTATTGAAGAAGCAACTAAGGCTGGTATCTTAGGCGGATTCCCGGTACTGGGCGTACATGCAAATGTATACGACGGTTCCTACCATGAGGTTGACTCTTCTGAAATGGCATTCCACATTGCCGGTTCTATGGCATTCAAGGAAGCTATGAAGAAAGCAAATCCTGTTCTGATCGAACCGATCATGAAGGTCGAAGTAACTATGCCTGAAGAATATATGGGCGACGTTATCGGCGATATCAATTCCCGCCGCGGCCGTATTGAAGGTATGGAAGACATCGGCGGCGGAAAGCTGATCAAGGCATATGTGCCGCTTTCTGAAATGTTCGGTTATTCCACAGACTTACGTTCTAAGACACAGGGACGCGGTAACTACTCTATGTTCTTTGAGAAATATGAGCAGGTTCCGAAGAGCGTTCAGGAGAAAGTTCTTAACGAAAGAAACGGCAAATAATTCGGAATAAATTATTAAGTTCCGCAGCACTTTTGCGGCAGTAAAACTGCCGCAGAGTGTAAAGAAAATAGGCTTGAAAATAGTATTTAAATATAATATAATTATAGACAGCCTAGATATAGAAACTATAATAGCCCTCTTTAGGGGGCGCAAATTAAGGAGGACGTTATAAAATGGCTAAAGCTAAGTTTGAAAGAAACAAACCGCATTGTAACATTGGTACCATCGGACACGTTGACCATGGTAAAACGACTTTAACAGCTGCTATCACAAAGACTCTTCACGAGAGATTAGGTACTGGTGAAGCTGTTGCTTTCGAAAATATTGATAAGGCTCCAGAAGAGAGAGAGCGTGGAATCACAATCTCTACAGCTCACGTTGAGTATGAGACAGAGAAAAGACATTACGCACACGTTGACTGCCCAGGCCATGCTGACTATGTAAAGAACATGATCACTGGTGCTGCTCAGATGGACGGCGCTATCCTGGTTGTTGCTGCAACTGATGGTGTTATGGCTCAGACAAGAGAGCATATCCTTCTTTCCCGTCAGGTAGGCGTACCTTACATCGTAGTATTCATGAACAAGTGTGATATGGTTGACGATCCAGAACTTCTTGAATTAGTAGAGATGGAAATCCGTGAGCTTCTTGACGAGTATGAATTCCCAGGCGATGATACACCTATCATCCAGGGATCTGCATTAAAGGCTCTGGAAGATCCTACAAGCGAGTGGGGCGACAAAATCCTTGAATTAATGGCTGCAGTTGACAGCTATGTTCCGGACCCAGTTCGTGAAACAGACAAGCCATTCTTAATGCCTGTAGAGGACGTATTCTCTATCACAGGCCGTGGTACTGTTGCTACAGGTAGAGTAGAGCGTGGTACATTACACGTTTCTGACGAAGTTGAAATCGTTGGTGTACACGAAGAAACTCGTAAGGTTGTTGTAACCGGTATCGAGATGTTCCGTAAGTTACTTGACGAGGCTCAGGCTGGTGATAACATCGGTGCTCTTCTTCGTGGCGTTCAGAGAAACGAAATCGAAAGAGGACAGTGTCTTGTTAAACCAGGTTCTGTAAAGTGCCATAAGAAATTTACAGCTCAGGTTTACGTACTGACAAAAGATGAAGGTGGACGTCATACACCTTTCTTCAACAACTACCGTCCGCAGTTCTACTTCAGAACAACTGACGTAACAGGCGTTTGCGATTTACCAGAAGGCGTTGAAATGTGTATGCCTGGTGACAACGTAGAAATGACTGTTGAACTGATCCATCCAGTAGCTATGGAGCAGGGACTTCGTTTCGCTATCCGTGAAGGCGGACGTACAGTAGGTTCAGGTAGAGTTGTATCTATCATTGAATAATCATTAGAATATATCGCACCACAGGGTGCATTGTGTCCAAGCGTAAGAGACCCGCAGAACTTTGTTCTGCGGGTTTTTCTGTACAATAAGCACATACCAGCTTTGTTGATTTTTGTAGATTACGATGGTATAATGACCGCAAAGCGGGCATTATACCTGCGCATAGACGGTTTTGGCGCAAGCCGCCAAAAACCGTGCGCTAAGTTCCGCCGGAGGCATGATATCCGGAGAGCGGATATAGATAATGACCGCAAAGCGGGCATTATACCTGTGCAGCAATTCGACGTGGGCGGAGGAAAGAAAAATGGGTCTTTTACAGAGCTTTCAGGTTACGGTGAGACCTCTCTCGGGAGAGGATGTGATCGGTGAATTTACAGCTACAGAGGGGCGATACTCTAATTTTACGAAAGAGGTCAGCTTTATTCGCTATGTGGGAGCCAGTCATAACAGGGATTACGATGAGAGAATCAGCCAGATGGACAGCACTCTGAAACGGAGAATGGAGCAGAAACAATCGGGTTATCTGAGAGTTGAGGAGATTGCCAGAGTACTTCCTGCGGATCAGACTGCAAAATATGTGGATATTTATGAAAAATGGAAGAGAGATGGTGGAAAACTCCCATTTCACTATCAAAATGAGATGTGGGAACAGGCATTTTACTGTAACTATGAGAAGCTGATACAGATGTATGTGGATACTTCGGGACGAAGGGAAGAAACCTTTCGGAGAAACTTTGGGGTAAAGGTTATATACTGGATCGACATGTATTTTCCAAAGTTGTTTTGCGAGACCTTGAAAATGCGGTCCTTTCCGAAATTTGTGTGTGGGGGTCAGGTAAAGGTACAGGAATATCTGTTTTTATATTTTCTGACCATGATGGGATGCGATGTCATGGTTCTGGCACAGGAGAAGGATGTTGCAGTCGAGGACAAGAAGCTTCTGGCACTGTCCATGATGTATCAGGCTTCCAATGAAAAAAAGCGGGAAAAAGTAACGATCAGCCGGGATTCCCTGCGAAGGATAGAGCGTGATCAGAAACAGCAGGCTCAGAGGGAACTCAGGCGGCCTGCGGCTGCCAGTCATGCAGTACCGGAGAGAATTCAAGAGAGACCGGAGGTAAAAACGCCTCAGGGTCCTCCTCAGAGAGCACCTCAGAGTCCTCCTCAAAGAGCGCCTCAAAGAACACCTGTGGTCAGTACGCAGCCTCCCACTATTCCAGGCGGAGTTAATCCCTTTGCTCCTCCGCAGCAGCAGCCACATAGAGGCACCGGGATACAGCAGCCGGCGGGTGCATCTGTAAGCCGGAAGAGGGAATGGCAGAGGCAGGAAGGCCAGATACAGGGGGCATTACCTTCTGATCGGCCGCTGGATTTTGTAGAGCTGGCTGCTAAGGCAACTTCCATTGTAATGATCAGTGTTTACAATAAAAAGGGGCAGTGTTTTAAGACAGGTTCGGGAGTAATGATCAGCAGCAAAGGATATATACTCACTAATTTTCATGTGGCCTGCGAAGGAGCTTACTATGGGATCAGGCTGGAAGAGGAAGAAGAAATTTTTTATACAAGAGAACTTGTTAAATATAATCAGTATCATGATCTGGCCGTACTGAAAACAGATAAGGCAAGACCTCCGATTCCGATTTACAGAGGCAGGGAGAAGCTGGTAAGAGGCCAGAAAGTAGTGGCAATCGGTAGCCCGCTGGGACTATTTAACACTGTTTCGGATGGAATTATTTCCGGCTTTAGAAAAATGGAAGATGTATCGATGATTCAGTTTACGGCGCCGATTTCTCATGGCAGTTCCGGAGGAGCGCTGCTGGATTTATATGGTAATCTGATCGGAATCATAACGGCCGGTGTCGATGACGGGCAGAATCTGAATTTTGCGGTGGATTATGAGACAATCCAGATGTTTGCGGGAGGTTTTACGGTCTGAAATCGGTAAGCTATCAGGAATGGTATCCTTTTCTGCACGATCGGAGTCCATACGGGAAGCAGCGGAGACTTTTTATGATAGAAACAGGGTGCACAAACTACTTACCGTGTTTGCCTCCGGTTTTTACACTTATATTTTCGTAATATTTAATAGTTACAAAATAATTGGTAATTTTTTCGTAGCTGAATTGAAAAAGTAAATTCCAGTGCGGGACTAAATTCCACTGGTCTTTAAAATTTAGCCTGAATTATCAGGTTTTTAACGTAAAGATTCTAGATATCTACTATAAT